>NZ_CP091508.1:1474561-2211842 GCF_022870865.1 Uruburuella testudinis | reverse complement strand
TCCCGTTGGGCCGGGGGAGGCAGCTGCACGCTGAAGCGCCAACCGCATGCTGCCGGACAACTTAATTTCCACCCATCTGACCGGCCGGTTATCATCTGACGCGCACAAAAGTACTATGCGGTAAAGTTTGCCCGTGCGCATTGATAATCTTTACTTATTTGGCCGTGGGAAATTTATTTGAATCTAACCATAGCATTGTGGGTTTAACCCATTGCGTATGTGTTGCAACACCCGATTAAAGCAAGGCCGTCTGAAACGGCATCAGCTTTTCAGGCGGCCTTTAGTCAATCGGGCAAACAATGCTCAGCTATCCGGCATCAGGCGCAAGAATACCTTTATTTATCATTATTTTTTTGCGTTTAACAGCACATGCTGCGGTTTTTGCTTGAAAGCTGCACTGTTTCCCCAAAAATCTGGGTTATTCTGAATAGCCGAATAGCCTAATGACGATATTTCTGCCGCACCACTTCTTTCAAAGGGGCGGCTTCGGCGATTTTTTCTTCGGCTTCCTGTTGATCGTCTGCATCGGCTTCGGTTTCTTCTTGCAGGGCCTCGGCGGCGGGGGAAAACTGGAATTTTCCGTAAATGGGAAAATGGTCGGAGCCGATAGAGGGCAGCACTTTGATGTCGGTCATCATAAAATCGTTGCTGTGAAAAATATGGTCGAGCGGCCAGCGTAAAAACGGATATTTCGCATGAAAGGTGTTGTAAAGGCCGCGGCCTTTGCGCGGGTCGAGCAGGCCGCTGATTTTTTGGAACAAACGTGAAGTGCGCGACCAAGCCACATCGTTGAGGTCGCCAAACACCAACACCGAATGGTCGTGGTGTTCGATTTCCCGGCCGACCAGCAAAAGCTCGGCATCACGATCGGTGGCGGTGTCGGCTTCGGTGGGGCTGGGCGGCATCGGGTGCAGGCAGTAAATGCGTATCCAGGCGCCCGAGCGCAGTTGGAGCTCGGCGTTGATGGAGGGAATGTCTTCGGCCACCCAATGGCGCACTTGTGCGTTTCGCAGCGGCAGGCGGCTGTAAAGATGCATACCGTAAAGATTGTCGAGCGGTATTTTTACGGTGTAGCGATAGGCCAGTTCATGCTCCAGCGGCGCCAGTTGCGCCTCCCACCAGCCGTCGCTTTCCAGCGTCAGCACTACATCGGGGGCGAGGCGGCGCACTTGTGCCAGCAGCAAATCGGCACGGCGGTTGGGTGTGAGCACATTGCTGGTGAGCAGGGAAATGGTGTTGCCGTTGTCTTCGCCGCGGTATTGCAGCACTTCGGGGCGGCTCAGGCGCGTGTAGGCTGCGATTTCTTTGAGCTGGTAGGCAAAGCAGGCGAAATTGAGCACTTCGAAAAGGGTAAACAGCCAGTATTCGTTTTGCTGGAAACAGTAATTCAACACCACACACAGCAGGCTCACGGCGGCAATTTGCAGGCGCGGAAAGTCAAACACGCGAAACAGCCAGTGGTCGTGGTTGACCAGCGGCAGCAGCGTGGCAACAATCGGCAGGGCGAGCAGCGCCAGCAGCAGCCAGTCGCTTGTGGTCAGGTCGGGCATATCGGTTAAGGAAATGTAAAGAAAACTTATCTTAGCTGATTCGGTGTGTCACGGCAATGTAATCCTGACCACAGCGGCTGCCGTTGCGCAGGAAAGGCGGCGGTTAATTATCCCTGCCGCTTGTTCACGGCCTTGTGCATCAGGTGTGGATAAGCAGCTTTGGGGCTTGAAGTTTAACGGGAAAATACCATTGCTTAAAAAGCAGGCAATCAGGCCGTCTGAAAGCAAAAGTGGTGCCGATTGTGCTGATGCCGGTATTTTTTGTTGCCGCAGGCTGTTTGATAAGCGCAATATACACGCCGGTCGGGTACAGCTCTGTGTATGGCCTGTGGATAAATCGGGTGGGTGATTGAATGGAAAAGCAAAAATTTTTATGCTTAAAATTTAGGCAATATTGAGGTTTGCCCACGCAATGTGTTTATGCGGCTGTGTACGGTTTGTGGATAAACCGCCTAAGCCGATATTTTGTTACGATAATTTTAAAATGATTAAAAAATAGGCAATGCCGGTGCCGGCAACTGCGGCGGGCAGGCAAGGCGGGGCAATTGTTATGCAGTAGGATAATCGGGTTTGTTCGCTATATAATTCAGACGGCTTGTTGAAATTAAAGAGAACCTTATGCACATTCTTTCTGCCGAAGCGCGCACCCGTGCGGCACGCGCGCGTTTGAGCAAAAGCCGCCGTTTGGCAACCGGCCTGCTGCTGCTGGCTTGCGGTTTGTTTGTGGTGTCGGCACTGTATGTGAAGCAATACCCCGCATTGGGCTATGTGAAAGCTTTTGCCGAAGCGGCGATGGTGGGGGCGCTGGCCGATTGGTTTGCGGTAACTGCATTGTTCCGCCGGCCGCTCGGCCTGCCGATTCCGCACACCGCCATTTTGCCGCGCAACCAGCACCGCATCGCCGATGAGCTGGGGCGGTTTATCGAAAACAACTTTTTGCAGGGGCGGCCGATTGCGTTGCGCGTGTATCAGGCGGCACCGAGCGCCAAATTATTAAAGCGGCTGGCGGCCGCCGAAACCCGCGAGCGCTGGCTGCCGTGGCTGGCGCAGCAGCTGCCGGCGCTGTTTCATGTGGCCAAACCCGAGCAGGTAGCGCGTTTCGGCGGCATGATGCTGGCCGAACAGTATAGCGGCGACAAAATCGGCAAAACGCTGGCCGATGCGCTGGCGGTGCTCAAATCACAAGGCCTGCATGAAACCTTGTTGTTGGCTTTGATGAAACAGGCACGCCGCTGGCTGCAAGACCCGGAAACGCGCGCACTGCTGGAGCAGAATCTGCACGAATGGGCGGCGCGTATTGAAAGCGATGCGCCCAGTGCGTGGGAAAAAATTAAAGCTTCGCTCAAAGGCACGTTGGTTGACCGCGTCGACGGCTGGGTGGCAGCGAAGGCGCTGGATTGGGCCGATGATTATCTGGCGGCGGCTTTAAACGACCCCGAACACCGCATCCGCCAAGGTTTCGACAGCCAGCTCGACCGTATTGCCGAAGCGCTGCAACATTCGCGCCTGTGGCACAAGCGCTTGGAGCAGGGCAAGATGCAGCTGGCGCAGTCGCCGGCGGTGCAGCAAAGCCTGGCGCGCGGCTGGCGCAGTTTGCAGGCCTGGACGGCGGCGGATGTGCAGAAAAGCGATTCTGTGTGGCTGGTGCAATTAAACAAGCTGCTGGATCATATGCTGGCACAGGCGGCGCAATATCCGCAGTTTATGCGCCGCCTCGATGTGCGCCTGTCGTTGATGGTGCGTGATTTTGTGATGGCATACAAAGACCGTGCCGCGCTGTTTGTGTCGGATAAAGTCAAGGCTTGGGACAGCCGCGAAATGGTGGATAAACTCGAATTGAGTGTGGGCAGGGATTTGCAGTTTATCCGCATCAACGGCACCTTGGTCGGCGGCTTGGTGGGGCTGGTGATTTATGTGGTGTCGGGCTGGTTGTTTTAACGGCGGCACGGGTTGATTTCAGGCCGTCTGAAAGTATACGATGGCTTAAAAAACGTAGTATTATCAATCATCTGGTGTGATATTTTTTAAGCTGCTGCCGACAACCGGGGTTTGTCGACTGCAGGATTCGGCTTTTCAATTGCAAATTTAATCTTTCCTAACTGCAACAGCCGATGTATTCGTGAATCTCTTTTTTTTAACCCATTCACAAAAATAAGCGAACGGTGTTGGTTCGCCTGAGTTGAACTCAAGCGGGAAGTTCGCGGGCGGAGCTTACGCTGCGTCTGCGTTGCCAACCGTTACCGGGCAATTTCATCAAAACAAGGCCGTCTGAAACCGCACTTCACCGTTTTCAGACGGCATTTTGTTTACAATCGTCAATATCTTGTTGACAATGTTAAAATTATTAAAAATTAATTTATTTTAAAATCATATGATTAAATTTTAATTAGATTGTTTAATCGATTTTTTATCAAAATATTTATAGAATTTTTGAAATCATTCTGATATAAATGCTGTCAAGAAAATCAAAAATCAGGAGCAGTAAATGCAGGCCTCAGGTTATTCTCAGGAAAATGTTCATCCGGTGGATGAGCGCCTGCCCAACAGCAGATTATTTGCGTTGGGCTTGCAACATGTGTTGATGATGTATGCCGGGGCGGTGGCGGTGCCGCTGATTGTCGGGCGGGCTTTGCAGCTCACGCCGCAAGAAGTGGCTTTGCTGATTTCGGCCGATTTGTTTTGCTGCGGCATTGTTACTCTGATTCAATCGGCGGGCGCCACGCGCTGGTTCGGCATCAAGCTGCCGGTGATGATGGGGGTAACGTTTGCGGCGGTGGGGCCGATGGTGGCAATGGGTAATGCCAACCCCGGCCATATCGGTGCGCAATATGTGTTCGGCTCGATTATCGGCGCCGGTATTTTGGCGATGCTGTTGGCGCCGCTGGTGAGCCGGATGTTGAAATTTTTTCCGCCGGTGGTAACCGGCACCATCATCACGGTAATCGGCATCAGCCTGATGCGGGTGGGCATCAACTGGATTTTCGGCAACCCTTTCGGCCCGACGGCGCCGCAAATCGTCGACCCGGTGCATGCGGCCTGGCTGGATGCGGCAACAGGTGCAGTGGGTTCGCAAGTGCCTGAAGGCCTGAAGCTGGCGCCTACCTTGGATAATCCGCGTTATGCCACTTTGCAGGGCATGGGGATTTCGGCGCTGGTGATGCTGGTGATTTTGTGTATTGTGAAATTTACCCGTGGTTTTTTGGCCAATATTTCGGTGTTGCTCGGCATTGTGGTGGGGTGTTTGGCGGCCACGGCCATGGGGTTGATGCATTTCGACAAGGTGGCTTCGGCCAAGTGGTTCGACGTGGTGCTGCCGTTTCATTTCGGCATGCCCAAATTCGACCCGATTATGATTATTACCATGACTTTGGTGATGATTGTGGTGATGATTGAGTCGACCGGCATGTTTTTGGCTTTGGGCGAGATGACCGGCCGCAAAGTGGCGCGTGAAGATTTGACCCGCGGTTTGCGCACCGATGGTTTGGGCACTTTAATCGGCGGCATTTTCAATGCTTTCCCTTATACCAGCTTTTCGCAAAATGTCGGCCTGGTTGCGGTAACGGGCGTGCGCAGCCGCTATGTCTGCATCGCCGGCGGCCTGATTCTGCTGGTGTTGGGGCTGCTGCCGAAAATGAGCGCGCTGGTGGAGTCGATTCCCACTGTGGTGCTGGGCGGTGCGGGTATTGTGATGTTCGGCATGGTGGCGGCCACGGGTATCCGTATTTTGGCCAATGTGGATTTCAAACACAATCATTACAACAGCCTGATTGTGGCCGTGTCGATCGGCGTGGGCATGATTCCTTTGGTGGCGCCGAAATATTCGCAATGGATTCCGCATTCTGTCCATCCTTTGATTGAATCGGGCATTGTGTTGGCTTCGATTTGCGCACTGGTGTTAAACGTGTTTTTCAACGGCGCCAACGGCGATGCCGAAGCGGCGGCGGAAGCGGCCAAGCAGGCGGATGCGGGTTGATGCAGGTTTTGGCGTAAACACAGTTTTTGTTGATGGCTGAGGCTTCAGACGGCATGGTAGGTTTTTGCCGTCTGTTTTTTATGTGTAATACCCATTCACAAAAGTAAGCTAACAAGGCGGCGAGCCGAAGACAGTACAGATAGTACGGCAAGGCGAGCCAACGCTGTTAGGTTATTTTTGTGAATGGGTATAAAACGCCGGTAAACGCGAGTGCAACAGTCTCTAGGGTGTCCTGATGTGTCGATTTATGGGTGTATTTTGCCCCTGAAAACGTATCTGCTGCGTTAAAAAAACCTCACAAGATGGTCAATCTTACTGCGTTTTTTGCCTGGCACCTGCATTTCCAGGAATAAAAATCTCCTCGTAAACAATACATCAGGACACCCTAACCTGATTTTATCTTTCAGACGGCCTTTAATCGGAAAAAATAGCGTAAACTGCCTGCTGTTTATATGAGAATGATTTTTGAACAGGAAGGGTTTATGTATCCAGGCGAGCGTTTTAATGCTTACAGCCATTTGGTCGGTGCGGTATTGGCCGTTATCGGCACCGTGTTGCTGCTGGTTAATGCGGCGCAAACGCAGGATTTGTATAAAATCATCAGCTCGGCGGCTTACGGCACCTGCCTGATTGTGCTTTATGTCGGCTCCACCATTTACCACAGCGTGCGCCACCCGGCGGCCAAAGGGGTGTTGCAGAAAGTGGATCATTGCGCGATTTATCTGCTGATTGCCGGCAGTTATACGCCGTTTACCTTGGTCACCCTGCACGGCGCCTGGGGTTGGTCGCTGTTTGGCGTGTCGTGGGGGCTGGCGCTCTTCGGCATCGTGCAAGAGCTGACCATCGGCCGCAAGAGCGAGCGGCGCTTGTTGTCGATGGTGCTGTATGTGGTGATGGGCTGGCTGGTGGTGGTGGCCATGTATCCGCTGCTGAAAACCATGTCGGGTTGGGGGCTTTTCTGGCTGGTGCTCGGCGGCCTGCTTTACAGCGGCGGTATTTATTGGTTTATCAATGATGAAAAAATCAAATACGGCCACGGCATTTGGCATTTGTTTGTGCTCGGCGGCAGTTTGGCGCAGTTTATTTGTGTGTATCTTTATGTGATTTAAGATTTTTTAAGTTGTTAATGTTGTTAATCATGCAGGCCGTCTGAATACAATGTTTTCAGACGGCCTGATATATTGCGGGCCACCAAGGGGGCAAGTTTGTATTTCTGTGTTATTGATAAAGCCTTAATGTTGCAATCGGTGCAGCAGTTGCGAGTATTATGATGCGCTCTGCCGCACCTGCACCGGCCGGTCAAACAGATTGACGCCGCCTTTCACGCCGAAATCGAGCGTGGTCACGTTATACGCAATCTCAATGTCTGCCTCGGCAAAGGCTTTTTTCAACTGCATAATCACGTCGCTTTTGGCCTGCATATAATGCTGGTAGCGTTCGAAATCAATCCAAAACCAAATTTGAAACTGATAAGCCGAATCGCCGATTTCAGTAAAATAAACCGCGATATCGTCTTTGTCGGCCACGCAATCCATGCTTTTTACCGCCGCAGCGGCCACACTTTGCACATGCGCCAGATCATCGCCGTAAGAAACGCCGGCGGATAAGGTAATCCGCCATTTGCCCGGCGCCGAGTAATTGACAAACACGCCGTTATACACCAGTTGGTTCGGCACGTAAGCCACTTGCCCTTCGATGGTTTGAATCGCGGTGGTAACCAGCCCGATTTCCCGCACAGTGCCCACGCAGTTGTTGATGCTGACCCATTGCCCCACTTCAAACGGGTGTTGCGATTTGAGCAAAAAGCCGGCAAAGGCATTGGAGGCAATGTCTTTAAACGCAAAACCCGCAATAATGCCCACAATGCCGGCGCCGGCCAGCATGTGGGTGATAAAGCCGGCCAGATTTAAAATTTCCAGCGCCAGCACGATGCCAGAAAAACAGATTAGCCCGTATACCAGCGAGCCGATGAGCTTGCCGATTTTGTTGTCGGGAAACAGGCGCGCATACACCCGCACGGCCGCCCGGCTCAGCAGGCGTGCCAATACGTAAAAAACTGCCAGCACAATCAGCGCCGATATGATATCGGGCAGGGTTTCCCACAGATGCGTGCGCCAAGTGTCCAACGCACGGGTGGCCGGCAGTAAAGTTTCCTGCTTTTGCATAGGCTGTTACTTTTTGATGAGATAGAGAAAGGGCTATTATAGTGAAATCAGCCGCTATCTGCATTGTGTAGGGTATCCCGACAAATTCGATTTACCGGTGCTTTTTGCTCCTGAAAACGCACCTGTTGCGTTAAGAAGCCTCGCAAAATGCCAAATCTTGCTGTGTTTTTTGCCCGGAATCTGTACTTTTATCATAAAAAATATGAATAATTCTGGATTATCAGAACACCCTGGCGCCAAAACCCGAGGCCGTCTGAAAAACTGTTTTCAGACGGCCTCGGGTTTGATTGCACTACGGTTTATTTATTCAGTTTATTTATTGCGGCTGAAGACCATTTTGGTGGCCTGCCAAGCCACGCAGCAGGCGCCGCCGATAAAGATGAGGTCGGCAATGGTGCGTACCCAGCGCAAGGTGTCGAGCAGCTCTTGTTGCATAAAGCCTTCGCTGCGGGCATACCACAAGCCTTGCGAAATGCTGGCGTAGGCTTGAATCACACCCACCGGCAGCAGGCTGATGACAATCATCAGAGTCAGGCCGATATTGAGCAGCCAGAAGCCCCAAGTCATCAGCTTGTCGTCAAACTGCACGTCGGGTCGGATGTAGCGGGCCACCAGCAAAACGAAGCCCAGTGCTAAGAAGCCGTAGACACCAAACAGAGCGGCATGCGCGTGCACGGCAGTGGTGTTGAGGCCTTGCAGGTAAAAGAGTGAAATCGGCGGGTTGATCAGGAAGCCGAATACGCCGGCACCGATCATGTTCCAGAAAGCCACCGCCACAAAACACATCAGCGGCCAGCGCAGGCGTTTGGCCCACGGTGCGGCATTTTGGTAAGACCAATGTTCGTAAGCCTCACGGCCCAGCAAAATCAGCGGAACCACTTCTAGCGCAGAGAATGATGCGCCCACCGCCATCACCGGTGTGGTGGTGCCTGAAAAATACAGATGGTGGAAAGTGCCGGGCACGCCGCCGACCATAAACAGGCTGGCTGCCACCAAAGAGGCCACGGTTGCCATTTTTTTGGTTACCAAACCCATGCTGTAGAAAATAAAGGCCAGCGCAGCAGTGGCAAATACTTCAAAGAAGCCTTCCACCCACAAATGCACCACCCACCAGCGCCAGTATTCCATCACAGTCAGGCTCGAATGTTCGCCATACATCAGGCCGGGGCCGTAGAACACGCCCACGCCGATCATAGAGGCCACAAAAATAGCCAGCAGGTTTTTATCGGTGGATTTGTCTTTAAAGGCAGACACGGTGCAGCGCAACATCAAAAACAGCCACAACAGCAGGCCGACAAACAGCAGAATCTGCCAGAAACGGCCAAGGTCGAGGTATTCGTAACCTTGGTGGCCGAACCAGAAGTTGAGGTTGGCCGGCATGATGTGGCTCAGGGCAAAGAAGTTGCCGGCGTAAGAGCCGCCCACCACGATAAACAGGGCGATATACAGCAGGTTGACGCCCAAAGCTTGGTATTTCGGGTCTTTGCCGCCGTTAACAATCGGCGCCAGAAACAGGCCGGCGGTCAGAAAGCCGGTGGCAATCCAGAAAATGGCCGACTGAATGTGCCAGGTGCGTACCAAGGCATAGGGGAACCACTCGGAAAGGTTGATGCCGTAAAACTGCTGGCCTTCCACAGTGTAGTGGGCCGTGATGCCGCCGAGCAGCACTTGCACCACAAACAGCGCCACTGTCAGAAACACATATTTGCCCAAGGCTTTTTGCGACGGCGTCAGCACCACTTTTGAAATCGGGTCTTCGCCGGGGCCGGTCAACTCATGCGGCTCTTTGCTGCTCAGGAACGAGAAACCCCAAACCAGCAGGCCGATGCCCAACAGCAGGAACACAAGCGATGCAAACGACCACATATAGTTTTCCGGCGTGGGCACGTTGTTGATTAAAGGCTCGTGCGGCCAGTTATTCGTGTAGGTAGCATCATGATCGGGGCGGTTGGTAGAGGCGACCCATGAGGTCCAAAAGAAGAAATTGGTGAGCTTTTGGCGCGCTTCTTCGCTCGGCAACGTGCCGTTTTTCATGGCGAAGTGTTCACGGGTGGTAATCATGGCAGGATCATCGCCATACAGCGTGATGTAGTAGGGCGCAATACTTTCAATCGCCTTGATGCGGGTGTCGGACAACACCACTTTGCCGTCATCGCCCATGCGGCTCTGATTGCGGTATTCATCGCTCAGGCGTGCGCGCAGGTCGGCTTTGGCAACATTATCCAGCTCATCATAAGGCTTGCCGTGTTCGGCTTGGGCGGTGATTTCCAGCCAGGCCGTCAATTCGCGGTGCAGCCAATCGGCCGTCCAGTCGGGTGCTTGGTAGGCGCCGTGGCCGAGAATCGAGCCCAGCTCCATACCGCCGGTAGATTGCCAGGCCGATTGGCCGGCGAGAATGTCTTCTTTTGTTAACACCACTGCGCCCGAGCTTGAAACATATTGCTGCGGGAAAGGCGGTGCTTTGCGGTAAACCTCGACACCTAAGTAGCCGAGTAGGGAAAAAGTAATCGTCAGCACGGCAATCAGCGCGCACCAAAGCTTTTTATACTGTCCCATTTTGTGCTCCTGAAAAGGGTTATTGGGTGGTTTAAAATTCATCTTATATGAATGTTAAAGATTGTATCACGGCTTTTTTTGAAAGAACAGCTTTTCAGACGGCCTTTTTGATAAGTGCTTATCTTGCTTGTGTTTAGAATGCAACACTCGGGCAGGAAGCAGCTTAACCTTTGCTAACCCGGTGTTGCGGTTGGGGAAATAACGCTGCTGAAGCTATTACTTCAGGCGGATTTCTACTACGACTAAAGCAGTATATGTTATGAAAAGATGTATATTTTATGAATTAATTGACCTGAATCAAAAACGACAACACACAGTTACACCATAATCGTAAAAAACAGTAAAGCAGCACCTCCAACAGTAAACCAATAAGGAACCACACCATGAAACGCCAAACCTTAGCCGCCTTAATTGCCTCAGCATTTGTGATGTCCGCCTGCGGCCAACAGGCTGCGGAAAAACCGGCAGAGCCGGCGCAGGCTTCTGCTGCCGAACAGAGCGCCCAAAATCAGGAGCCGCAAGGCGAGTTGCCGGTGATTGATGCGGTGATGACCCACGCGCCCGAAGTACCGCCGCCGCTTGACCGCGATCATGCCGCCAAAGTGGTGGTGAAAATCGAAGTGGTTGAAAAAGTGATGCAGATGGCCGACGGTGTCGACTATAAATACTGGACCTTCGGCGGCGATGTGCCGGGTCAGTTTATCCGCGTGCGCGAAGGCGACCAGGTCGAAGTGCAGTTTTCCAACCGCCCCGATTCCACCGTGCCGCATAATATCGACTTTCACGCAGCCACCGGCCCCGGCGGCGGTGCGGCCGCATCGTTTACCGCGCCCGGCCACACTTCAACTTTCAGCTTCAAAGCGCTGCAACCGGGTCTTTATATCTACCACTGCGCCACCGCGCCGGTGGGTATGCACATCGCCAACGGTATGTACGGCCTGATTTTGGTCGAGCCTAAAGAAGGTTTGCCTAAAGTAGATAAAGAATTTTATGTGGTGCAGGGCGATTTCTACACCAAAGGCCAATACGGCGAACGCGGCCTGCAACCGTTCGACATGGAAAAAGCCATTAAAGAACAACCCGATTATGTGGTGTTCAACGGCCATGTCGGCGCGATTGCCGGCGATAATGCGCTGAAAGCCAAAGTCGGCGAAACCGTGCGCATGTATGTGGGCAACGGCGGCCCGAATCTGGTGTCGTCTTTCCACGTAATCGGTGAAATTTTCGATAACGTGCATGTTGAAGGCGGCGATTTGATCAATAAAAATATTCAAACCACGCTGATTCCTGCCGGCGGCGCGGCCATTGTCGACTTCAAACTGGATGTGCCGGGCAGCTACACGCTGGTCGACCACTCGATTTTCCGTGCCTTCAACAAAGGCGCATTGGGTCAGCTGGTGGTGGAAGGCGATGAAGATAAAGCGGTGTTCTCCGGCAAAATCAGCGACACTGTTTACCAGCCTGAAGGCGGTGCTATCCAAACCGTGCCGCTTACTGCCAGTGAAGCACAGCGGGTAGAAGAGGGCCCGGCCAAAGCCACCAATAAGGAAGAGCAAATCAAGCTGGGCAAAGCCGTGTATGAAGCCAACTGCCTGGCCTGCCACCAAGCCAGCGGTCAAGGTGTGGAAGGCGCGTTCCCGCCGCTGGCCAAGTCGGATTATCTGGCGGCCGACACCAAGCGCGGCATTCATGCCATTTTGCGCGGCGTGAGCGGCAAGATTACCGTAAACGGCAAGGAATATAACAGCGTGATGCCGTCTGTGGCTCTCAACGACGACCAAGCCGCCAATGTGCTCACTTATATTCTGAACAGCTGGGGCAACAACGGCGGTCAGGTTTCGCCTGCCGAAGTAGCCGCAGAGCGCAACGCCAAATAAGCGTGCAGGCCGTCTGAACGTCAACCGGTTCAGACGGCCTTTTCTGATATTGATGAATGTTTTTCAGACGGCCTGTCGTGGCAAGCGCTTCATCAAGAGGCCGTCTGAACAGCAGTTTGAAAGCATAAACCGACAGCAGTATAACTTGTATGGTATCCGGCCTGCCGCCTTATCCGCTTGCTTTTTGCATGCGCAGGCAAACAGAGTGAGCCGGATGCAACCGAGATGCCGACCATAACGACAGCCACCACCAAAAGGGCGCAACATGAACACCCGCACCATCACACAATGTTTCATTTTCGGCATGGTTTTTGCCGGCGGCGCAGCAGCGGCCGAAATGGCCAAAATCAGCGCCGGCAGCTACCGTCCGCTGTATTTGAAAAAAGACACTCCCATGGTTTCGGTGAAGCCTTTCCGGCTCGACAAACTGCCGGTTACCAACCGTGAATTTGCCGCGTTTGTGCAAAAAAATCCGCAATGGCAGCGCGGCAAAATCAGCAGCCGCCAAGCAGAGGCAGGTTATTTGCGCCAGTGGGTGAAAAGCGGCGGCAGCTATGCACCGGCAGCGGCTGATTTAAACAAACCGGTAACCAATGTATCGTGGTTTGCCGCCCACGCCTATTGCAGCGCCCGGGGCAAACGTTTGCCCACCATCGATGAATGGGAATATGCAGGCATGGCTTCCGCCACCCGTAAAAACGGCACCAACGAAGCCGGCTACACCCGCACCATTCTTAATTGGTATGCCGAGGGCAGCAGCAAAGGTTTGCGTGATGTCGGCAAAGACCGGCCCAATTATTGGGGCGTATCCGATATGCACGGCCTGATTTGGGAGTGGACTGAAGATTTCAACAGCAGCCTGCTTGCTTCCGGCAGCGCCGATGCCAATATGTTTTGCAGCGGCGCCGCCATCGGCACGGCCGACCCGAGCGATTATGCCGCTTTTATGCGCTACGGCATCCGCACCAGCCTGCAAGCCAAATTTGTGCTCAACAACTTGGGTTTTCGCTGCGCTCAATAAAGTTTCCTGCTCTCTCCATTAACCAAAGCAGCTTGGGCGGTACGGTCAAACGTATCGCCTTTTTTTTTGAATACAGCCGTTCATATTCATGTATACGTTTATAAAAGTAAGCTGTAAAGACGGCAAGGCGAGCTAGGATGTTCTGACCATTCGTTTATGCGGGATTTCTATGAATAGGCATCAAACGGCCCGCCTCCGGTGTTGATCAACATGCTTTCAGGCCGTCTGAAAAACGCGTATAATTCAAGCAGTTTCTAAATATGTTTCTGTTGATGCGGCCGCCTTCGGGCGGCTTGCCGTTTTTGAAAGACACCATGACCCAAGCCCCGCAAACGCTGAGCGACAAGCAGATGGCCACTTTATTGGCGCTGCTGGTGGCCATTATGCCGTTTTCCGTTGATGCCTATCTGCCGGCGATTCCCTCGATGGCCGAGGCGCTCGGCGCCAATATCCACCGTATCGAGCAAAGTTTGAGCACATTTATGTTCGGCGTGGCGGCGGGGCAGCTGGTGGGCGGTTCGATTTCCGATATCAAAGGGCGCCGCGTGGTGGCGTTGAGCGGCCTGTTGGTGTATATCGCCAGCGTAATCGGCTTAACGCTGATTCATTCGGTTGAGCAATTGTTGCTGCTGCGGATGGTGCAGGCATTTGGCGCCGGCATGACCGTGGTGGTGGTGGGCGCGGTTGTGCGCGACAATTATGAAGGGCGGCAGGCGGCGCAGATGTTTGCATTAATCGGCATCATCATGATGGCGGCGCCGCTGGTGGCACCGATGTTGGGCGCGGCCTTGCAGGCTTTGGGCGGCTGGCGGCTGATTTTTGCTTTCTTAGCCGTGTATGCCTTGGTGGTGTGGGGCTTGCTTTACCGCTTTTTGGCCAAGCCGGTGCACACCGATAAAATCGGCCGCGGCATTTTCGGTAAAGTGGCCGGGCGCTACCGGCAAGTGCTGCGCACCACGCCGGCGCTGGGTTTTTTGTTTTTTCAGGCATTCAGCTTTTCATCGATGTTTGTGTTTTTAACCGAATCATCGTTTGTGTATATGAACCTTTACGGCGTGTCGGCGCACGCGTATGCCTGGATTTTCGGCCTGAACATCATTACCATGGGCACGTTTAACCGGATAACGGCCTGGAAGTTGAAAACCGGCAGCGATGCGCAAGATATTTTAAAATGGGGCATCATTATCCAGTTTGCCGCCAATGTGCTGATGCTGGCGGCGGTGCTGCTGCAAGGCCAGCCACCGCTTTGGTGGCTGGTGGGCTGCGTGATGCTGTCGGTGGGCACGCAAGGCTTGATTACCGCCAACACACAGGCCTGCTTTATGGGCTATTTCAAGGCCGAAGGCGGCAGCGCCAATGCGGTGCTGGGGGTGTGCCAATCGCTGATTGGCGCGGCTGTGGGCATGCTCACCACTTGGCTGCACAACGGCACGCCGCAGGTAATGGCGGGCATGATGCTGGCCTCTACCGTGTGCGGTATTGTGTTGCTGCTGGCATTTTCACGGCAAGCCTGGCAGCCTTCGCGCCGCAGCGGATTTCATTAACCGTGTGTTTGAAAAACCAGCTTGAGGCCGTCTGAACGCCGATTTGCAAAATCAAACGTTCAGACGGCCTTTCTTTAATGATAAAATGCCCGCTTATTCCCATTAAAAGCCAATCCAATAAAAGGAATGCCATGTCTGCCGATGATAAACTGTTGCCGCACCGCCAAGCCATTGATGAAATCGACCTTGCTGTGTTGCGCCTGCTCAACGAACGTGCCGCGCACGCACGTGCCATCGGCGAATTGAAAGGCACCGGTGCGGTTTACCGGCCTGAGCGCGAGGCCGAAGTCTTGCGCCGTATTCAGGCATTAAACCCCGGCCCCTTGCCGGGCGAGGCGGTGGCACGGCTGTTTCGCGAGGTGATGAGCGAATGTCTGGCGGTAGAACGCCCGCTCACAATTGCCTATCTCGGCCCCGCCGGCACCTTTACACAGCAGGCGGCCATCAAACATTTCGGCCATGCCGCCCTCACATTGGCCTGCAACACGGTAGACGAAGGCTTCCGCCTGGTGGAAGCGCGCCAGGCCGATTATGTGGTGGCGCCGGTGGAAAATTCTACCGAAGGGTCGGTAGGGCGGACGCTGGATTTATTGTCTACCTCGCCGTTGCGCGCCTGCGGCGAAGTGGTGTTGCGCATTCATCATCATTTGCTGCGCAAAAGCAGCAACGATATGCACGGCATCACCCGGGTGTATGCTCATGCACAGGCGCTGGCGCAATGCCATGAATGGCTGAGCCGCAACCTGCCCGATGCCATGCGTATTTCCGTGTCGAGCAATGCCGAAGCCGCCCGCATGGCTGCCGAGAGCGACGATACATCAGTGGCCGCGATTGCCGGCCAAACCGCCGCCGAGCTTTACCGGTTGGCCAAAGTGGCCGACAATATCGAAGACGAGCCCAATAACACCACCCGCTTTTTGGTGCTCGGCCATCAAGATACCACCGCCACCGGCCGCGACAAAACCTCGATGGTGGTGTCTACCCCCAATAAAGCCGGCGCAGTTAATGCGCTGTTGCGGCCGTTTACCGAGCAAGGCATTTCGATGACCAAATTCGAGAGCCGCCCCAGCCGTTCGGGCTTGTGGGACTACCTTTTCTTTATCGACATCGAAGGTCATGAAAGCGAACCGAGGGTGCAGGCGGCATTGTCGGCGCTGAACGAACGCGCTTCATTTGTGAAAATTATCGGCGCATATCCGCAGGCCGTATTGTAGTGTTCAGACGGCCTTTGCCGTTATCAACAGAATAAATACAGCGGTTGCACTGAATCATCATACGAGGCAGCAGGCCGAAGGCAGTGTGGCGGCCGGGCGGGATAATAAAGTAGGATGCTTCAGTGCAACGGCCATAGCCATTAACAAACCGTAATCAGAGTGTAAGCAGCATGAAAAACATCGTTGTATATTGTGGCTCCAATCTCGGCAATACCCCGGCCTATTATCAAGCCGCCTGCGATATGGGCAAAGCCATTGCCGCCCGCGGCAGCCGCGTGGTGTATGGCGGCGGCAAAATCGGCCTGATGGGCACCGTGGCCGATGCGGCCATGCAGGCCGGCGGCGAGGTAATCGGCGTGATTCCCACTTTTTTGCGTGAAAAAGAAGTGGCCCACACCGGCCTGACCCGGCTGATTGAAACGCCCGACATGACCACCCGCAAAAATCAGATGATTGCGCTGGCCGATGCCTTTATCGCCATGCCCGGCGGCTTGGGCACTTACGAAGAATTGTTTGAAGTGCTCTCGCAGGCGCAATTGAGGCTGCACGACAAGCCTGTGGGCGTGTTGAACATCAACGGCTTTTTCGATGCGCTGCTGGCGATGATGCAGCAAACCGCCGACGCCGGCTTTATGCCGCAAGCCAATATGAGCCTGTTGTGTGTGGCCGAAACCCCGGCGCAACTGTTGCAGGAAATGGCAGCCTACCGCTTTGTTGAAGCGCAAAAATGGGTAACCCCGAGCTGGCAGAATGCTGCCGAAAGCACATCATGAATGCGCCCGATGCCGCCATTTTGGGCATGGGCTATTTAGGCCGGCCGCTGGCGGAAAAGCTGTTTGAACAAGGCAGCCGCGTGGCCGCGCTCAAACGCAGGCTGACATCGGACGACATCAACCTGCCCGTCGCGCTTGATACCGCCGATTTGAACCGTGTCGGGGTTTTTCAAGAAGCCTTTTGGCAGCAGCATTGGGCGGATAAACCCGTGTGGATCTGCCTGTTGCCGCCTTCTGCGCTAAACGATTATCCCGCCGTTATCGGCGGCTGGCTGGCGCTGGCACAGCAGTTTGGCGTGCAGCATATTGTGTATGCGGGCAGCATCAGCGTGTATGGCGACGGCGAACGGGTGTGCGACGAACACAGCCCGCCGCAGCCGGCCACTGCCGGCGCTGTCAACATTATGGCCGCAGAGCAGCTGTTGTTGCAAAGCGGCGTGCCCCATATTGATATTTTGCGGCTGGGCGGCCTTTATTGCGCCCAACGCCATCCGCTGACCAGCCTGCTCAAACGCAGCAGCATCGCTGGTGCGCACCGTCCGGTAAATATGCTGCACCGTGGTTGGGCAGTGGCCGCGCTGTATCAGGCGGCCTGCACGCCGGGCGGCATCCGCGTCCGCAATATCGTGGAGCCGCAACACCCGCCCAAACATCAGTTTTACCGTGCCGAAGCGGCCAAACTCGGCCTGCCCGAAGCTGCTTTCGATATGGCCGACCGCAGCGGCGGCAAAACCGTGACCACTGCTTTTGATGATTTTACAATACAGGCCGTCTGAAACATTCAGACGGCCGCTAGGAGCCGCATATGCTTGCCCTGCCCATAATCAACCACCTGATTCAGCAAAACCGCGAAACCCAGGCCGTGCTGGCGGGATATAACGGTATCGTTGTGGCCGTGAACGCCGCCGGGTTGCACATCAAAGGCCGTTTTAACGCCGAGGGTTTTCTCGAAGCCAGCGAGCGCGCCGCCGATGCGGAAATCACGTTTCAGCATTCGGCGCTGCAAAAAGTGCTGCAAGGGCAAACGCCGGGCGTGGGCGATGTGGCGCTGGCAGGCGATACCGCCCTGGCTTTGGCCTTGCTGCCGCTGTTGGGCAGCCTGCGTTATTATGCCAACGACGATTTGAGCCGTTTGTTTGGCGATGCCGTTGCCGGCGGCATCAGCGCACGCACCGCGCAGGTGGCGCAAACATTGAAGCAAATCGGCCAAAGCCTGATGGGGCAGCTGGGCGACTACGCCCGCGAGCCGGAAGCGCCGGTGATTACCCGTGAAGAGTTTGAAGCCTGGACCGCCGAAGTCGACCGCCTGCGCGACGATGTTGCCCGCTTGCAGGCGCGGATGGACAAATGGGCATCATCACCGCCGCCGCAAATGATGAAATGAATAAAAAGTGATGCGGCGTTGCTGCCTTGTTGTATTGTTTGCGGATTGCTGCTTTGTATCACTTTTTTGCTCAATTTCACTATCGATTATTTATTGAGACTATTTGTTGATGCATTCGCCACGCAGATTGAATAGAATCATGCTAAAGGCCGTCTGAAGCTTTTTGTTCAGACGGCCTTTAGCATGATATCGTTTTGGTGTGTTTGCTTTAGGGTGTCCTGACCATTCGATTTACGGGTGTATTTTGCCCCTGAAAACGCCTCTGCTGCGTCAAAAAGCCTCGCAAGATGTTCAATCTTGCTGCGTTTTTTGCCTGGCATCTGCATTTTCAGGGGCAAAAATCCCCTCCTAAACGAATGGTTAGGACACCCTGGCAGCCAAGTTGCCGGATCCCGGCGATCTGTTTTATAGTAATCCTATTCATAAAAGTAAGCGAACAAGGCGGCGAGCCGAAGACAGCACGCACGGCAAGGCGAGCCAACGCCGTTAGGTTATTTTTATGGATGGGTATGAAACCGCAAAGCCCGACCACCCCGCAAACAAGGAGCCGCCAATGAGCGCACAGACAGAAGATATTGCCATCAACACCGCCAACGGCGGCGTGCTGGCGGCAACGGTGTTTTACCCGCCCGGTGAAGTGCGTGCGGCCGTGATGCTGGCGCCGGCGACCGGCATGTTGCGCCGCTTTTACCGCCCGTTTGCCGAATATCTGGCCGCGGCAGGCTATGCGGTAATCACGTTCGACAATCAAGGTTTGGGTGGCTCGCTGCACGGCGCGGTGAAAGATTCGCAGGCATCGCTGGTGAGCTGGGGGCAAAACGATATGCCGGCGGTGCTCGATGAATTGCAGCAGCTCTTTCCCGGTGTTTCCCACCATCTGATCGGCCACAGCGCCGGCGGTCAGCTGATCGGGCTGATGCCCAATGCCGGCGGCTTGAAATCAGTGTTTAACGTGGCCTGCTCTTCCGGCTCGGTGCGCAATATGGCGATGCCGTTTCGCGCTAAGGCGGCGTTTTTTATGCGTGTGTTTATGCCGCTTTCCAATGCCGTGTTCGGCTGCGCCCGCAATCAATGGTTGGGCATGGGCGAAACGCTGCCGCGCGGGGTTGCCCGCGAATGGAGCGAATGGTGTAACGGCAGCGGCTATGTGAAAATGGCACTGGGCAAAACGGTGCACACACATCTTTACGACACGCTGGCGATGCCCTCGTTGTGGCTGCATGCGCCGGATGATGATATTGCTACTGAAAAGAATGTTAAGGAAATGATGGCCGTGTTCAGCGCCATGCCGTCTGAACGGTTGCTGTTGCAGCCCGCCGATTACGGCTTGCGGCATATCGGCCATATGAAATTTTTCAGCCGCCAATCGCAGCAGTTGTGGGCGCTGGCGGTCGAATGGCTGGGCAAACATGCCTGAGATGTGCCGGCAAGATGGAGATGCACGGTAGAGCAGGATGGCCTGCCGTGCATTTTTTTAATGAGGAAAACGCGGGCTGGCTGCTGTGTATGACGATGAAGTCAAACAGCTATAAAATATAATGACAGGCCGTCTGAAAAGTTTCAGACGGCCTTTTGCACGTTTAGAGTTTTCGTGAACAGAACCCACGCCATACCCTATAGGCCGGATTCTCAAATCTGACATTTTTCAGACGGCCAAAATCATTTGCAATCACAAGAACATCAAACCATTTGTCGGATACAAGTGTTTGATATTTTGTATGATGATGAAGTTAAACGGTTATAAACAAGATGAGAGGCCGTCTGAAAAAGGTTCAGACGGCCTCTCATCATGGGCGGCGTATTTTGGTTTTGCCTGTTTGCTATCGGAAATTTTTCAGTGCATAACACGATATTTTAAGGCTCATGGCGCTGAGGGCTGATCCGTGCGGCGGCACGCTGTTTGCGCACGTTTTGGCGGCGGTGGATGCGCCAGCGCCAAATCAGTTGCACCAGCACATAGCCGGCCAATGCCAGCAGGGCGCCGATGGTTAATACTCCGGCGGCCAGCGGTGCGCCGAAGCGGGCGGCCCAGGCGGCGGCTTGCTGCCAAAAACCGGCATCGTCCAGCGCCGGCATCACCAGCTCGGTCAGCGGCATGCTGCCGTAGAGCAGCCAGCTGCCGAGTTTGTAGGCGGCCACATACAGCGGAATCAGTGTGAGCGGGTTGGTGTAGAGGGTGCTGAACAGAGCGATGGGCAGATGGGTGCGTAAAAAGTAAGCCAACACCAGCGCAAAGCAAAATTGTGTGGGCGCGGGCAGCATGCCGCAAAACAGGCCGATGGCTACCGAAAGCGCCACTTTGTCGCGCTTGAAGGCCCAGTATTCGGGCTTGTCAAACAAATGGGCGAAGGGTTTGAAAAAGCGTGAGGCGAAAATTTTTTCACGGGTGGGGAGCTTGTGTTTCCAGCGTTTGAGCATGTGTATTTCGGCAGGGTTTTGTGGTTGTTGTCTGAGGGTTATTGTAATGAAATTTAGCAGATTACGGGGGGTGCCGAGGCGGAAAAGCGGCGCTTTTGCGGGTTTTTACTTTGCGGGCAAACAGATGACGGAGCCGGTTTGTTGCCAAACGGGGATAGCGCACAAGCCGATGCAGATAAAAATACAGCAAGCAAAGGCCGTCTGAAACTTTTCAGACGGCCTTTGTTGATATTTAAATAATTGATATTTAAAGATTAATTATAAAACATTTTTTACCACTTCCACCACGTGGTCGACGGTGAAGCCGAATTCTTTAAACAATTCTTCCGCCGGTGCCGATTCGCCGAAACGGTTGAGGCCGATAACCGCGCCGTTTAAGCCCACATATTTGTACCAGCCGTCGGTCACGCCGGCTTCTACAGCGATGCGCGGCAGGTTTTGCGGCAATACGCTGCTTTGGTATTCGCCATCCTGTTGGTCAAACACATTGGTAGAGGGCATCGACACCACGTTCACAAACACGCCTTGTTCGGCCAACACGGTTTGCGCGTTTAAGGCCAATTCTACTTCGGAGCCGGTGGCGATAATCACGGCTTGTGCCTCGCCGCCTTCAGCTGCGCGAATCACGTAGCCGCCGCGTTTGATGTCGGCAAGCTGTTGTTCGCTGCGGGCGATAAACGGCAGGTTTTGGCGGCTGAAAATCAGGCAGCTCGGGTGGTCGGCGGCTTTGGCGGCCTCGCTCCAGGCAATCAGCGATTCGGCGGTGTCGCACGGGCGCCATACGGCCATGTTGGGAATCAGGCGCAGGGTAGCGGTTTGCTCGACCGGCTGGTGGGTGGGGCCGTCTTCGCCAAGACCGATAGAATCGTGGGTAAACACGAAAATCGGGTTGGTTTTCATCAGCGCGGCCATGCGCAGGGCGTTGCGGCAGTATTCGCTGAACATCAGGAAGGTGGCGCCGAAAGGCTTCACGCCGCCGTGCAGGGAGAGGCCGTTCATAATGGCCGCCATGCCGAATTCGCGCACGCCGTAGTGGATATAGTTGCCGCCGCTGTGGGGGGTAACGGCGACGCTGTTTGACCAGTCGGTGAGGTTGGACGGGGTCAAATCAGCCGAACCGCCGACAAATTCGGGCAATACTTCAGCCAGAATTTCGATGCTGTTTTGACTGGCTTTGCGGGTGGCGATTTTTTCAGCTTTGTCGCACACGGCTTTCAAGGCCGTCTGAACGTGTTGCTCGAAATTGTCGGGCAGCTTTTTATCCATGCGGCGGGTGAATTCGGCGGCTTCGGCGGGGAATTTGGCTTGGTATTGCGCAAACAGCTCGTTCCACTCGTTTTCCAGTTTGGCGCCCTTTTCTTTGGCATTCCAGCCGTCATACACTTCTTGCGGCACTTCAAACGCGCCGTAATTCCAGCCCAAATGTTTGCGCGTGGCTTCCAATTCTTCCGCGCCCAGCGGTGCGCCGTGGGTTTTGTGGCTGCCTTCTTTAGTGGCTGCGCCTTTACCGATAAGGGTTTTGCAGCAGATGATGGAGGGTTTGCCGGTTTCGGCGCGGGCGGCTTCGATGGCGGCTTTCAGTGCAGCGGTGTCGTGGCCGTTGACGTTCGGCACCACATGCCAGCCGTAGCTTTCGAAGCGCCCGGGAATGTTTTCGGTAAACCAGCCGTCTACCTTACCGTCGATGGAGATGTTGTTGTCATCATACAAAACCACCAGTTTGCCCAAGCCCAGCGTGCCGGCGAGCGAGCAGGCTTCGTGCGACACGCCTTCCATCAGGCAGCCGTCGCCCATAAAAACATAAGTGTGGTGGTCGACAATATTCAGGCCGTCTTTATTAAACTCTTCGGCCAGCAGTTTTTCGGCCAGCGCAAAACCCACCGCATTGGCAATGCCTTGTCCCAGAGGGCCGGTGGTGGTTTCCACACCGTCGGTGTAGCCGTATTCGGGGTGGCCGGGTGTTTTGCTGTGTAATTGGCGGAAGTTTTTCAAATCATCAATAGAAACATTGTAGCCGGTGAGGTGCAGCAGGCTGTAGAGAATCATCGAGGCGTGGCCGTTGGACAAGACAAAACGGTCACGGTTGTAGAATTTGGGGTTGGCGGGGTTGTGGTTTAAAAACTGCGTCCACAACACTTCGGCCATCTCGGCCATGCCCATCGGCGCACCGGGGTGGCCGGAATTGGCTTTTTGTACAGCGTCGGCGGAGAGGAAGCGGATGGCGTTTGCCAGTTGAGAAGCCATTGGGATACCTTTTTATTTGGAGGGTAGAGATGCCGATTATCGCCTGATTCGGTTTGTCTTTCAAGCTGCAAACCGTCTTCAGACGGCCTGAGGGCGGCTGTATCCGATGGTTAAAAGCTGTTATGATTACACTCAGTTTCAACAGGCCGTCTGAAGCCTTTTCAGACGGCCGTCCAACCCATATAAGGAAACGTATGGAACCGCAAGCGCGCGCGCCGCTTTCTGAGGCGCAACGGGAAACTTTGCTGGCCACTTTGCGGCAGGAATGGCAAGGGCTGCACTTTCTGACCGAATTATCTGAAATCACGCCGTATGAATGTGATGCGCTGGCGGCGTTTACGCAACTGCCGTTGGGCGTGGTGCTGCCGGCTGATGAGGCGCAAGTGCAAACCGTGTTGAAAACCTGTATGCGCTTGGGCGTGCCGGTGGTGCCGCGCGGTGCGGGCACGGGGCTGGCGGGCAGCGCGATGCCCACGCCCGGCGGCATTGTGTTGTCGACCGCCAAGCTGAACAATATCCTCAACGTCAATCCGCAGGCGCGCACGGCCACGGTGCAGCCGGGCGTGCGCAATCTGGCGATTTCTGAGGCTGCGGCGCCGCACGAGCTTTATTATGCGCCCGACCCGTCGAGCCAGCTGGCATGCAGCATCGGCGGTAATGTCAACGAAAATTCCGGCGGCGTGCATTGTTTGAAATACGGGCTGACCGTCAACAATGTGTTGAAAGTGCGTGCGGTGACCATGGATGGCAGCGTGATTGAATTGGGCGGCGGGGGCTATGATGCGCCGGGGTTGGATTTGCTCACCGTGTTTGTCGGCAGCGAGGGTATGTTTGCGGTGGTGACCGAAGTGGTGGTAAAACTCGTGCCCAAGCCGCGCACGGCGCAGGTGATTATGGCCAGCTTTGATGATATGGGCAAAGCGGGTGATGCCGTTGCCGCCGTGATTGCCGCCGGTATTATCCCCGCCGGGCTGGAAATGATGGACGGCCCCGCCACCCGCGCCATCGACAGCTACCTGAAAATCGGCTACGACACCCGCGCCGAAGCGATTTTATTGTGCGAATCAGACGGCACGCCCGAAGAAGTGGCCGAAGAAATCGCGCGCATGATTGCCGTATTCGAGCAAAGCGGTGCGATTCGGATTCAAGTGTCGCGCAATGAAATCGAGCGGCTGGCGTTTTGGTCGGGGCGAAAAAATGCCTTTCCCGCCGCCGCGCAAATGGCGCCCGATTATTACTGCATGGACGGCACCGTGCCGCGCCGCTACATCAGCACGCTGTTGCGCAGCATCGCCAAAATGGAAGAAAAATACGGGCTTCAGTGCATCAATGTGTTTCATGCCGGCGACGGCAATATGCACCCGCTGATTCTGTTTGATTCTGCCGCGGGGCAATGGCCGCAGGCCGAAGCGTTTGGCGCCGATATTTTGGAAGAATGTGTGCGCCTCGGCGGCACCATCACCGGCGAACACGGTGTGGGCATTGAAAAAATCAACGGCATGTGTGTGCAGTTTTCCGAAGCCGAACGTGAGGCGTTTTGGGGCGTGAAATTCGCGTTCGACCCCAGCGGCCTGTTGAACGCCGATAAAGCCATTCCCACCAAAAACCGCTGTGCCGAATACGGGCGTATGCATATTCCGCGCGGGGCGATGAAGTTTCCCGAATTGGAACGGTTTTAGTTTTCAGACGGCCTTGGGTGTCATGGCCATTCGTTTATGGAGGGATTTTCAGGGGCAAAATACACCTATAAATCAAATTGTCAGGATACCCTAGGCTGCAAAAATGAATATAGCGCAGGCTCTGCCCGCGAATCTTAAGTTTTGAGCGATAAGCGCGTGTGATATTGCTGGGTTGGCAGATGTTTTAGTGGGCGGCGGCTTTCGCGCTGGGGCTGTATGCGCGCACCACCGTGTATTTCAAGCCTGATGACCGCAAACACAAAATGCCGCTGCTGCCGGCTTTTGTGTTGATCGGCTTTTTTATCTGGCCGGCGGAAAATATCAGCATCTTTGCCGGCATTTGGCAGTATCCCAACCAAATCGGCGCGTGGTCGGCGGCGCATATCAGCAAATGGAGCGCGTGGTCGATGCCGGTGATGATGACTTTTACCATCGTGGCGAATTTACAACACATCAAACACACCATTGCGGTTTCAAAAAGATTGAGGCCGTCTGAAAAGAAAACGATATTATGGAACATACCCTGACCCGAATGCGCGAGCAGATTCTGAATGCTGCCCGCGACCATATTCCGCTCACTATACGCGGCGGCGGCACGAAAGATTTTTACGGCGAGGCGGCGCGGCCCGATAATGCCGAGATGTTGGATACCCGCGAACACAGCGGCATCGTGGCTTACGACCCCGCCGAGCTGGTTATCACCGCCCGTGCCGGTACGCCGCTGGCCGAAATTGAAGCGGCCTTGGCCGAAAGCCGCCAAGTATTGCCGTTTGAGCCGCCGCATTTCGGCAGCGGCGCCACCATCGGCGGTGCGGTGGCGGCAGGTTTGGCCGGGCCGCGGCGGGCGCATGCGGGCGCGGTAAAAGATTTTGTGCTCGGCGCGCGGCTGCTCGACGGCAAGGGCGGATATCTGCATTTTGGCGGCACGGTGGTGAAAAACGTGGCCGGTTATGATGTGGCGCGGCTGTTGGCCGGTTCGCTCGGCACGTTGGGCGTAATGACTGAAGTGTCGCTGAAAGTGTTGCCGCAGCCGTTTGCAGAGGCCACCCTGCAATTTGAAAGCAGCGCCGCCGAAGCCGTGCCCAAGCTCAATGCGCTGATGGGGCAGCCTTTTCCGCTTACCGCCGGTTTTTGGGCAGACGGCATCTTGAGCCTGCGCCTATGCGGCACCGAAGCCGGTGTGCAAACCGCTGTCGGCCTGCTCGGCGGCGAGCGTATGGATGAAGCCGTTTCGCGCGACTGGTGGCGTTTGGTGCGCGAACAGGCGCGGCCTGAGTTTAGCTTGGCCGAGGGCGAGCGGCTGTGGCGCATTTCTGTGCCCGATACCGCGCCGGTGGCGGTGGCCGAGGGCTTGGCGGCGATGGAGTGGGGCGGCGGCCTGCGCTGGTATCGCAGCGGTGCGGCGGCGCAAGAAATGCGCGCGTTGGCACAAAACGCCGGCGGCCATGCCACTTTGTTCCGCGGCCGGGCGGCGGCAGGCGAAACCGTGTTCACGCCGCTGCCCGAGGCCGTGCTGGCGATTAACCGGCGCTTGAAACAGCACTTCGACCCGAGCGGTATTTTCAACCCGGGCAGAATGTATCCCGATTTTTAAGGCCGTCTGAAACGGTTTGGGAAAAAGTTAAAGAGAATTCATCAAGATAACTGAATACCCACTTTAAAAGAACACCACCATGCAAACCAATTTGGCTGATTTTATTAAAAACACGCCCGAGGGCAAAGTGGCCGACGAGATTTTGCGCAACTGCGTGCATTGCGGCTTTTGCACCGCCACCTGCCCCACCTACCAGCTCACCGGCGATGAGCTCGACGGCCCGCGCGGGCGCATTTACCAAATCAAGCAACTGCTCGAAGGCATGAACGCCACGCCGCAGATGCAGCTTCACCTCGACCGCTGCCTCACCTGCCGCAGCTGCGAAACCACCTGTCCGTCGGGGGTGCAGTATGGCCATCTGGCGGATATCGGCCGCCACGAAATCGAAAAACAGCTCGGCCGGCCGCCGCTGGAAACCTTCAAACGCGAAACTTTGCGCCGGCTGATGCTCAACCGCAGCGTTTTCGAACACAGCTACCGCCTGGCGCAAGCGCTGCGGCCGTTGCTGCCGCAGGCGCTCCGCGGCAAAGTGATGGCCAAAAAAGCGGCAGGGCAGGTGCCGCAAGCCGTGCACGGGCGCAAAATGGTGATGCTCGAAGGCTGTGTGCAGCCGGGCATGTCGCCCAATATCAACAACGCCACTTTGCGTGTGCTCGACAAGCTCGGTATCCAGCTGCTGCGCCCGCAAAATGCCGGCTGCTGCGGTGCGGTCAATCTGCACATGAGTGTGCAAGAAAAAAGCCTCAATGATATGCGCCGCAATATCGATGCTTGGTGGCCGCTGCTGGAAGCGGGTGCGGAGGCGGTGTTAATCAACGCTTCGGGCTGCGGTGCAACCGTGAAAGAATACGGCCGCCATTTGCGCCATGACCCGCAATATGCAGACAAAGCCGCCCGAATCAGTGCCGCCGCAAAAGACATTGTCGAAATACTGGCCGGCGAAGCGGCGCACATCCGCACCAAAATGAAAACCGATGCGCCCCCGCAAACGCTGGCCTACCATCCGCCCTGCACATTGCAACACGGCCAGCAGCTCAAAGGCAGCGTGGAAGCTTTGTTTGCCGAATTGGGCATGACCGTGCTGCTGCCGCAAGACGCGCATTTGTGTTGCGGCTCGGCAGGCACATATTCTTTTTTCCAGCCCGAATTGTCGCAACAATTGCGCGACAACAAATTAGGCCGTCTGAACGCGCTCAAACCTGATGTGGTTTTATCGGCCAATATCGGCTGCATCGCCCATTTGGGCAGCGGCACGGCCACGCCGGTGATGCATTGGATTGAGTATCTCGATGCATTGATGTAATCGTATCGGCATAACCCGGCTGTGTTTCGAAGTAGAGCCGTTATTCTATGGCAAATTTTCTGTAGCCGTGTGAAACCCATTGTTGGAAAAAATGTTTTTTCAGACGGCATGTTGCTGAAAAGTCGCTTTCGGGCTATGGATTATTCAGGCAAATAGTGGTATTTTCGTGTCAGGCTTTCACGATTCAGTGGGGGCGTATGAGAAAAAAAGAACACAGGAGAACTTCAAGATGGCATACAGCTACACCGCCGCCGCTGATTTGCAGGTGGACAATCATTTATATCAATTTATCGAAAACGAAGTACTGGCCAAGCATCCGCACGTGCAATCGGCCGAATTCTGGCAGGGCTTCTCTGATTTGGTGCACAAATTTGCACCGCTCAACCGCGATTTGCTCGAAAAGCGCGACCGCATTCAGATGCAGATCGACCAATGGCACCGCAACAACCCCGGCCCGGTTGTCGATTTGGCTGCCTACAAAACATTTCTGAACGAGCAGGAATATCTGGTTGATACACCACTTGAATTTAAAGTATCCACCGAAAACGTCGACCGCGAGCTGGCCGAGCAGGCCGGGCCGCAGCTGGTAGTGCCGATTAACAACGCCCGCTATGCGCTCAACGCCGCCAACGCCCGCTGGGGCAGCCTTTATGATGCGCTGTACGGCACCGACGCGATCGATCAGAGCGGTGATTTGGCACCGGGCAAAGGGTATAACCCCGTGCGCGGCGATGCCGTGATTGCGTTTGCCCGCGATGTGTTGGACTACAGCATTCCGCTGGCCGCCGGCAGCCATAAAGACGTCGTGGCTTATCAGGTGGTGTCAGGCCGTCTGAACGCCAAACTGAAAGACGGTAGCGAAACCGGCTTGGCCGCGCCCGAATTATTTGCAGGCTACAACGGCAGTGCCGATGCGCCGACATCGTTATTGTTTTTACACAACGGCCTGCACATTGATATCTTAATCGATAAAAACAGCCCCATCGGCGCACAAGACCCGGCGGGCGTGAAAGACGTGATTCTCGAAGCCGCACTTTCCACCATTATGGACTGTGAAGACTCGGTAACCGCCGTAGACGGCGAAGACAAAGCGCTGGTGTATGCCAACTGGCTCGGCCTGATGAACGGCACGCTGGCGGAAGAAGTGAGCAAAGGCGGCCAAACCTTCACCCGCGCGCTCAATCCCGACCGCGAATACACCGCGCCCGACGGCAGCGGCACCTTCAAGCTGCCCGGCCGCTCGCTGCTGTTTATCCGCAATGTCGGCCACCTGATGACCACGCCGGCGGTGTTGGACAAACACGGCAACGAAGTGCCCGAAGGCATACTCGACGGCGTGATGACCGCGCTGATTGCACCTTTCGATCTGGAGCGCAGCGAAAACACCAACAGCCGCTCCGGCTCGGTGTATATCGTGAAACCGAAAATGCACGGCCCTGAAGAAGTGCGGTTTGCCAACAACTTGTTTGAATTTATCGAAGTGCTGACCAAGCTGCCGAAGAATACTCTCAAAATGGGCATTATGGACGAAGAACGCCGCACTTCGGTGAACTTGGCCGCCTGTATTTACGAAGCGCGCGAACGCGTGGTGTTTATCAACACCGGCTTCCTCGACCGCACCGGCGATGAAATGCACACCTCGATGCTGGCCGGCGCGATGGTGCGCAAGGGCGACATGAAGGCGAGCAAATGGATTCAGGCTTATGAATTGAACAACGTGCAAGTCGGCCTGCAATGCGGCCTGCCCGGCAAAGCGCAAATCGGCAAAGGCATGTGGGCGATGCCCGACATGATGGCCGAAATGCTCAAGCAGAAAATCGGCCACCCCAAATCAGGTGCCACCACCGCTTGGGTGCCGTCGCCCACCGGCGCCACCCTGCATGCGCTGCATTATCATCAGGTCAATGTGTTTGACGTGCAAAAAGAATTGCTGGCGCAAGAGCCGAAAGCCTATCTTGATGATTTGCTCACCATTCCGCTGGATGCACAGCGCGATTGGTCGGCCGAAGACATTCAGCAAGAACTCGACAACAACTGCCAGGGCATTCTCGGCTATGTGGTGCGCTGGATCGAGCAGGGCGTGGGTTGCTCGAAAGTGCCCGATATCCATAACGTCGGCCTGATGGAAGACCGCGCCACGCTGCGTATTTCCAGCCAACACATCGCCAACTGGCTGCTCCACGGCGTGGTCAGCGAAGCGCAAGTGCGCGAAACGCTGGCGCGCATGGCCGGTGTGGTCGACGGCCAAAACGAAGGCGATCCTTTCTACACGCCGATGGTTGGTCGTTTCGATTCCTCCCCCGCTTTCCTAGCCGCCTGCGATTTGGTGTTCCGCGGCACGCAACAGCCCAACGGCTATACCGAGCCGCTGCTGCACCATTGGCGTAAAGTGGCTAAAGCGCAGTAATTATTCTGCATAGCAAAGGCCGTCTGAAACAGGGTTTCAGACGGCCTTTTTTATTGATTTGGGATGGTGGTGAATGGGTATCACAGCAACACAATATCGTATTGCTCCTGCGTATAAGCCGTTTCCACCGCCAGTGAAATCGGTTTGCCGATAAAATCAATCAGCATGGCCAGCGATTGTGATTCTTCGTCGAGAAACAGATCAATCACATTGGGCGCGGCCAGGATGCGGAAGCTTTGGGCATCGTAGCGGCGGGCTTCGCGCACGATTTCGCGCTGGATTTCGTAGCACACGGTTTGAGCGGTTTTCAGATGGCCTCTGCCTTGACAGGTGGGGCAGGGCTCGCACAATACGTGGTTGAGGTTTTCGCGGGTGCGCTTGCGGGTGAGCTCGACCAAGCCGAGGCTGGTGAAGCCGTTGAGGGTAACGCGGGTGCGGTCGAAGCCCAACGCTTTGGCCAGCTCCTGCAACACGGCTTCGCGGTGAGCGTCGAGCGTCATATCGATAAAGTCGATGATGATGATGCCGCCGAGGTTGCGCAGGCGCAGCTCGCGGGCGATGGTGTGGCAGGCTTCGAGGTTGGTTTTGAAAATGGTTTCATCAAAATTGCGGGCGCCCACAAAGCCGCCGGTGTTCACATCGATGGTGGTCATGGCTTCGGTGGCTTCGATAATCAGATAGCTGCCGAAATTGAGGTTGACGCGCGGTTGCAGGGCGCGGTTGATTTCCTGCTCGATGTTGTGGGTTTCAAACAGCGGGCGGTCGCCTTTGAAAAGCTGGATTTTATCGACCGCGCCCTGCACGTATTGCTCGGCAAATTCGCGCATGCGCTGGTGGTTTTCTTTAGAATCGACCAAAATTTCGCGGGTGTTGTCGTTAAACATATCGCGCAACACGCGCAATGAGAGCGGCAGATCTTGATAGAGCAGCGTTTCGGGCGGGCGGGTTTTGGATTGGTGGCGGATATTCGCCCACACTTTGGTGAGGTAGTCGATATCGGCCTGCAATTCGGCATCGGTGGCGGTTTCGGCGCTGGTGCGGATGATGTAGCCGTGGCTGGCATCGGCCGGCAGCAGGTTGTTGAGCCGCCCGCGCAGGCTGTTGCGCTCGTTTTCGTCTTCGATGCGTTGCGAAATGCCGATGTGGTCGTCTTGCGGCAGGTGCACGAGAAAGCGCCCGGCCAGCGAAATCTGTGTGGAAAGGCGCGCGCCTTTGGTGTTAATCGGGTCTTTAATCACTTGCACCAGCACCGACTGCCCTTCAAACAGCATATGTTCGATGCGCTGCGTTTCATCGGGGTTTTGGCGCTGTTCGAGCACATCGACAATGTGCAGAAACGCTGCGCGCTCCAGCCCGATATCGATAAACGCGCTCTGCATGCCGGGCAAAACGCGCCGCACCACGCCCAGATAGATATTGCCCACCAGGCCGTGGCCGCTGTTGCGCTCGATGTGCAGCTCGCAGATGTTGTTTTCTTCGAGCATGGCCACGCGCGTTTCCTGCGGCGTGATGTTGACCAGCACGGTTTCGGGCGGGCGCACGATGTCTTTGGGCAGGGGAATACCGGATAACATATTAACATCCTGAAATTTTTAAAATAGTTTTGCCATCGGTTCTCAAACGGCGAAAGCGGATGGCAAAAATATTTTCAAGGCGCGCATATCCGTTCACAAAAGCAAGTGAGCAAGGCGGCGGGCCGAAGGCAATACAGGCGCCGGCGGCCGGAAAACAGCATGGCCGGTAAGATTTTGAAATCTGCCTACTATACGCGAAATCAAGGCTTGATGCCAACCCGAAAAGCCGTGGCGGTTGTGGGGTTGATACTCATTCACAAAAGTCAGCGAACAAGACGGCGAGCCAACGCTGTTAGGTTATTTTTGTGAATGGGTATTTTTGATTTCAGACGGCCTGAACCAATATAAGGCCGTCTGAAAACGGGTGTGGAAAAAAATGTTTCGGTTTCAGACGGCCTACACGGATTACGGATTATCAGGCTTCAGATTATCCGACGGGCAAACGCCGTCTGCAAAAATAATGCCTGTCAAACGCACAGATCAGGCCGTCTGAAACGGCGGCACGTTTAGGCCGAATGATGCCAGCAGGCCGACAGTTTCATAAACAGGCAGCCCCATCACGCCGGTGAAACTGCCGTGCAAATCGGCCACAAAGATGCCGCCGAGGCCTTGTATGCCGTAAGCACCGGCTTTGTCTGCCGGCTCGCCGCTGTTGATGTAGGCATCGATTTCGGCGGTGCTCAAGTTTTTAAAGCGTACATCGCTTTGCTGTACGACACTTGAAGTTTGCCCCTGCCAATGCACGCACACGGCGGTGAGCACTTGATGCACGCTGCCCGACAGTTGTTGCAGCATGTTGCGGGCATCGGCGGCGGATTCGGGTTTGCCGAGAATGCAGTTGTTTAAGGCCACCGTGGTGTCGGCGGTGAGCACGGGGTATGCCGGCGCGCCCTCGTGCGCCTTCTGCCATTGCGCTAAGGCGGCGGCGTTTTTTTCACGCGCCATGCGGATGACGTAATCGCCGGCCGGCTCGCTTGGGTGGGGCGTTTCATCAATGTCGGCGCTCAGGCGGATAATCGTGTAGCCGAGGTTTTCGAGAATTTGGCGGCGGCGCGGGCTGCCGGAAGCAAGGTAGAGTGTTTGCATGGGGTTTTTTAACGTGAGTTCAAGATAAGTTATGAGATATGGTAAAACTCAAATCAATGCATCACAAGCGGATAAGCGCAAGCGGGTGTGCGCAAGAGGGTGCAAATGCCGTTCATCGGCTTGATGATGCGCTGCTTTGATATCGCCAAAGTGGGTTGCTGCAAGCAGTCATACCCATTCACAGGCGGCATTAATGATTGTTGCCTTGCCCGCTCACCGCAGCCCGTTGCACCGCATCGAGCCAGCGTGTGGGCAGCAGCCGTTTCAAATACCAAAACACCTGTGTGGGCAGGGTAACGCGGTAGCGCGGTTTGGGCTTGGCGGCGGTGAGCGCTTTCACGCATACGGCGGCGCAATCGGGCGAACTCATGGTAAACGGCGCGGCATCGCCTTTGGCTTCGAGGCGGTTGAGCTGGGCGCGGTAGCTGTCGGCGTGGATGCTGGCGCCGATATCGATATATTGGCGGAATTTTTCCAAGGCGTTGGGGCGGAAACGGGTGGCAATCGGCCCGGGCTCGACCAGGCTCACAAAAATACGGCTGCCGTGGGTTTCGTGGCGCAAGGTGTCGCACAGGCCTTCGAGGGCGAATTTGCTGCTGTTGTAGGCACCGCGCCAGGGCATGGCGGCAAAGCCCAGAATGCTGCTGTTGACCAAAATGCGCCCGTGCCCTTGGCGGCGGAAGGTTTTCATGGCGTGGGTAATGCATTCCCACGCGCCGAATACGTTGGTGTCGAACTGCTGGTGCAGGGCAATGCGCGGGATGTCTTCGACTGCGCCCACTTGGCCGTAGCCGGCGTTGCAAAACAGCGCATCGAGCCGGCCGCCGGTGGCGCTGAGAATGTGTGCAAAAGCCGCTTCGATTTGGGCGCTGTCGGTGACGTCGAGGCAGAGTGCGTCGGTGAGGCCCTCGCTGTGCAGGCGCGCCACATCTTCGGCACGGCGGCAGGAGGCAAATACACGCCAGCCCAGTGCGTGCAGCTGTTTGGCGGTGTCGTAGCCGATGCCGCTGGAGCAGCCGGTAATCAGAATGGTGTTCATAGGATTGTGCCTAAGGTTTTCAGACGGCCTTTGTATCATATATTCAGGCCGTCTGAAACGATTAGGCTGTTAAGTGCGCGGAAATGCAATCAGATTTTCCAACTCCAGCCGGATACCGATGCGGCTGCCGATGGGGTGGTCGTGGTGGCCGGGCACGTGGGCGAGCACGGTTTCGCCGCTGTCGAGCTTGAGCGTGTAGATAAAATAGCTGCCTTTGAAATCTTTATCCGACACCTCGGCTTGAAACGGGCTGGCATCATCGTGCACCACATCATCGGGGCGCAGCAGCACATCCACTTCGCGGCAGCTTTGGCAGTGGTGCGGCACGGTGCCGCAGAATTCGCCCACTGCCAGGCGCACGCAGTTGCTGCCGCTTATCTGCCCGCGCAGCAATACGCCTTGGCCGATAAAGGCAGCGATGTCGCGGGTGGCGGGATGGTGGTAGAGATTGTAGGGCGTGTCCCATTGTTGCAGACGGCCTGCTGCCATGATGCCGATTTTGTCGGCCATGGCAAAGGCTTCCTGCTGGTCGTGGGTAACCAGAATGGCGCTGGTGTTTTCCTGCTTGAGCAGCGCGCGCACTTCTTTAGACAAGCGGGTGCGCAAATCGGCATCGAGATTGGAAAACGGCTCGTCGAGCAAAATCAAATCGGGTTTGGGGGCGAGCGCACGGGCCAGCGCCACGCGTTGCTGCTGGCCGCCGGAGAGTTGGTGCGGATAATGACGGCCGTAATCGGGCAGACCCACCAGTTGCAATAATTCGGCGACACGGGCGCGTCGGCGGGCGGCAGGTTGGCGGTTTAGGCCGAAGGCGATGTTGTCGGCCACATTCAGATGCGGAAACAAGGCGTAATCTTGAAACACCATGCCGATGCGGCGCAAGTGCGGCGGGATAAAGCTTTGGCCGTCTGAAAGAATACGCTGCCGCAGCGCAATCAGGCCGCTGTCGGGCTGCTCAAATCCGGCAATGGCGCGCAGGGCGGTGGTTTTGCCGCAGCCGGAATGACCGAGCAGGCAGGCGGTTTCACCTTGTTGCAGGGTGAGGTTGAGACCTTGCAGAATGGCCGCCGTATCAAAAGAGAGATGAACATTGTTTATTTCTAAAATCATCGGTTCGGCTCCGAGCGCGAAAACAAAATCACAGGCACCAGGCCGGTGAGTACAATCAATAAGGCGGGCAGGGCGGCGTTGGCGTATTGGCCTTCAGCCGTAAAGGCATACACGCGCACGGCCAGCGTGTCCCAGTCATACGGGCGCGTCATCAGCGTGATGGGCATTTCTTTCATCATGTCGACAAACGCCATCAACACCGCCGTGCCCAGCGCGCCTTTCAAGAGCGGCAGATACACACGCCGCAATACGCCGGAGCCGGTGCAGCCCAACGAGCGCGCCGCTTCGGCCTGGGCCGGGCTGATGCGCTCCAATCCGGCTTCTATTGCCGCATAACCCACCGCCAGAAAACGGATTAAATACGCTGCCAGCATCACCGCCAGCGTGCCTTTCAATATGCCGGTGGTGCCTTCGGGCAGGTGCAGCGATTCGATGAGCACATTATCCAGCCACGCCACCGGCACAAACACGCCCACCGCCAATACCGTGCCGGGAATGGCGTAGCCCAGCGTGGCGATGCGCGCGGCCACGGCGGCAAAACGGCTTTTGTCGGCGCGTTTGGCCAGTGCCAGCAGCAGAGCCGCGGCGGCCACCAGCAGCGCGGCCAGCAGCGAGGCGGCAAACGAATGCCAGGCTTGCAGCCACAATGAAGTGTTGAAACCGTCGTGCCAAGTATCGTAAGCCCACCACAATAATTGCAGCAGCGGAATAAAAAATGCTGCCGCTAAAATCAGGCCGCAATAAGCCGTTGCCAGCCATTTCAGACGGCCTGAAAGCGGTTTGCGCCGCTGCCGCTGCGCTTTGCCGGCCTGATGGTAACGGCGGCGGCCGCGGCTGAGTTGTTCCAGCGCCAACAGCACAAACACCGCCGTCACCAGCAGCGCGGCCAATTGTTTGGCGGTTTCGAGTGAGAAAAAGTCAAACCAGGCCTGATAAATGGCGGTGGTGAAAGTGTCGTAGCCGAACACCGATACCGTGCCGAAGTCGGCCAGCGTTTCCATCAGCGCCAATACCGTGCCGCCGGCAATCCACGGCCGCGCCATCGGCAACGCCACTTTGAAAAACGCCTGCCCGGGCGACAAGCCCAGCGAAGCGCCTGCTTCCAGCGCCCGTTGCCCCATGCCCGCAAACGCATTGCGCGCCAGCAGATACACATACGGGTAAAACGTGAGGCTCATCACTGCGGTCAGCCCGAAGCCGTTGCGCACTTCCGGCAAGGCATGCTCTATGCCGTAATGTGTGCGCAACCAAGTATTGATGGGGCCGGTATAGTCAAACAAACCAAGCTGGGTAAAGGCCAATACATAAGCGGGCACTGCCAGCGGCAGCATCATCGCCCAAAAGAAAAAACGCCGCAGCGGAAACTCGTGCATGGTGGTGAGCCAGGCCGCGGATGTGCCCAAAAAAGCCACGCCGACACCCACACCGGCCGCCAGCAGCAAAGTATTTTTGATCAGCTCGGGCAATTGGAATTCGAGCAGAAACGCCCAGATTTCGGCGTCGAAATCACCTAAGGCCGCCATGATGACAGTAAGCGGAACCAGCACCAGGGCAATGCACAACAGCAGCCACATGCGGGCGGGAAAGGCGGAAAAAGCAACATTCATGGGTTCAGACGGCCTGTCGGTAAGGGGTGCGGTTTTGGCTGGCAAATTTGGTTTGTTGCCCGGGGTGTCCTGACCATTCGTTTACGAGGGGGATTTTTGTTCCTAAAAATGCAGATGCAAAGAAAAAACGCAGCAAGATAAACATCTTGCGAGGATTTTTAACGCAGCAGATGCGCTTTTGGGGCAAAATGCACTCTGAATCGAATAGTCGGGACACCCTAACGCCCCCTGCACATCAATCGATTAAAGCGCTTATTATCGTTTTGATTGCAGATGATGGCAAGAAAGAATACACGCTATTTCAAAGTAAATGATAATTTATATTGTTATTATAAGATTGTTGGTTTAGAATCCGCGTGTCAGGCAGTATCCGAAACCCGATTGCAAAGGAAAACAAAATGATGAAAAAAACCTTGGCCGCATCTGTGGCCGTGATGATGGCGGCGCCTGTGTTTGCCGATGAGCTGGTGGTGTATTCTTCGCGTGCCGACAATCTGCTCAAGCCGATTGTGGCCGAGTATGAAAAGAAAACCGGCACCAAAATCAAGCTGGTCAGCGATAAAGCCGGCCCGCTGATGGAAAAAATGAAAGCCGAGGGCAGCAACACCCCGGCCGATGTCTTGATTACCGTTGACGGCGGCAATTTATGGCAGGCCACCCAAATGGGCTTGCTGCGCCCGATTCAGTCGGCCACCCTCAAGGCCAATATTCCCGCCCACCTGCGCGACCCGAAAAACCAGTGGTACGGCTTATCTGTGCGCGCCCGCACCATTTTTTACAACACCGATAAAGTGAAGCCGGCCGAGCTTTCCACTTATGCCGATTTGGCCGATCCGAAATGGAAAGGCCGCCTGTGCCTGCGTACATCCGGCAATGTGTATAACCAATCGCTGGTGGGCACCATGATTGCCAACCAGGGCGCAGCAAAAACCGAGCAAATCGTGAAAGGCTGGGTCAACAACTTGGCAGTGGCGCCGTTTGCCAACGATACCGCCATGCTGGAAGCCATCGGCGCCGGCCGTTGCGATGTGGGCATTGCCAACACCTATTATTATGGCCGCCTGATGGACAAACAGCCCAATCTGCCCATCGGTATTTTCTTTGCCGATCAAAAAGCCAAAGGCACCCATGTAAACGTATCGGGCGCCGGTGTGGCCAAGTTCAGCAAACACCCGGCAGAAGCGCAAAAATTCATCGAATGGCTCAGCGGCAGCGAGGCGCAGAATCTGTTTGCCGACCTCAATCATGAATATCCGGCCAACCCGAAAATCAAGCCTGATCCGAAAGTGGCCAAATGGGGCAGCTTCAAGCAAGACGTGATTAACGTTTCCGTGGCCGGCAGCAACCAGAAGCGTGCCGTGATGCTGATGCGCAAGGCAGGTTACCGCTAATCGTTGTGAGTGTGATGCAGCAACAGGCCGTCTGAAATATTTTCAGACGGCCTGTTTTAGGGTGTCCTGATGTGTTGTTTATGAGGGGATTTTTGTTCCTGAAAATGCAGATGCCAGGCAAAAAACGCAGCAAGATTTGCACATCTTGTGAGGCTTTTTAACGCAGCAGATGCATTTTCAGGGGCAAAATACACCCGTAAATCGAATTGTCCGGGCACCCTAGTGTTGGCAGATACAGCCGTTATCACTTATCGTGAAATGAATAAAAAACGCGGCGGCAAGGCGAGCCAATGTGGTTGGCTTATTTTTGTGAATGGGTATTGTGTATTTTTCCGTAGACAGAGCCCGCGCGACCATGTTGCTCACCAATACCACGAACAGCGATGCCGAAGGTGTTGGTTGACGGCGGCGCTGGTTAAACGTTTGCCGATAGATTAAGGCCGTCTGAACGCTGTGAACGTGCGGTTTCAGACGGCCTTTCGCAACGGCAATGCTTATGGCTGCCAGCGTGCAATCAGCGCCCGCTCTTCTTCGGTCATGCCGGTCAGGTTGCCGATGGGCATGGTGTGGTTGGCCACGCGTTGTTTGAATTTGTCGGCCGCCATGCGGATTTCTTCGGCGGTTTCCAACTTCATGCCCAAGGGCGGGGCGGCGAAGCCGAATTGGCGGTCGGGTTGGGCGGCATGGCAGACGGCGCAGCGCTGTTGGGAAATCGCCAAAACCTGTTCGATGCTGACTGCGGGGCTGCCCTCGGTGGCGCCCGGCGATTCGGCAGGTTTTTTAGGGGCGGCCAGCAGGGCGGCGAGCAGCAGGCACACGATGCCGAACGCCCAATAGCCGTATTGCTTTTTACCTTGGTGCATCACCACAAAAAATTGGCGGATGGCGGCGCCGGCAAAAATAAACAACACCGCAATCAGCCACGACCATTCAGCGCCGTAGGTCACGGCATAGTGGTTGGAAAGCATCAGAAACACCACCGGCAGGGTGAAATAAGTGTTGTGCACCGAGCGCTGTTTGCCGCGTTTGCCGTCGAGCGGGTTGGGTGCTTCGCCGGCTTTCATGGCCGCCACCATGCGCCGCTGGCCGGGAATAATCCAGAAAAACACATTGGCGCTCATGCAGGTAGCCATCACCGCGCCGATAATCAGAAACGCGGCTTTGCCGGCGAAAATATGCGTGGCCAGAAAGCTGACTGCCACCATCATCACTGCCACCGCCACACTCAGCAGGCCGTCGCGGGTCATATTGGGGCTGATGAGCTTGCACAGCCGGTTGTAAACCAGCCAGCCGCCGAATAAAAACAGCAAAGCCATAAACACCGCTTCTCCGCTGCTCATTTTGGCCGCCCAAGCCCAGCCGGCCGAAGGGTTGACTAAGTTCATGGCCGGATTGCTCAGATACATCGCGCAGAAAAGGGCGAAGCCGGAGAGCCAGGTGGTGTAGGATTTCCAAAACGACCAATGCAAATCGTCGGGCAGCTTTTCGGGGCTGGTCTGGTATTTTTGGTTGTGGTAAAAGCCGCCGCCGTGCACCGCCCACATTTCGCCCGCCACGCCTTTGCTGCGGTCGGCTTCGGCTTGCGGTTTTTTCAGGCTGTTGTCGAGCATAACAAAATAAATCGATTCGCCCACCCAGGCAATGGCGGCAATTACGTGCAGCCAGCGCAACAGCAGGTTGGTCAAATCCATCAGATAGGCACTCATGATGTGTCCTTTTTATTCGGGGTTTCAAGCAATAAGGGTTGATGCCTGTTCAAAATAACCGTAGCAGAGCGAAGATTGTGCGCCCGCAAACTGAATAGTGGGCATGCTTTTGGGCGGGGCTGTGCGGTTGGGTTATTTTTGAACAGATATGGTGAAATGAATCAAAAAGTGCGACGGCGTTGCTGCGGCTTGCTGTTTTGTATCACTTCTTTTTATTTCACTATATATATATAAAGGGCGCAAACGCATTCAGACGGCCCGGGCAATTCAGGCCGTCTGAACGCAGCCGCTTCAACTGCCGCGGTAGGTGGCGTATGTCCACGGTGTCATCACCAGCGGCACATGGTAGTTTTCATCGGCAGAGGCAATGCCGAAGCGGATGGGAATTTCATCTAAAAAGCGCGGTTCGCCGCCGTGGATACCGAGTGCGGCAAAATAAGCGCCGGCGGCAAAAACCAGCTCGTAGCGCCCTTTTTGCATGGTTTCGCCTTGCAGCAGCGGCTCGTCGCAACGGCCGTCGGCGTTGGTGGCGGCGGTTTTCAGCAGCTCGCGGCTGCCGTTGTCGAGCCGGTAGAGGCGGATGAGCACGCCTTGCGCGGGTTTGCCGTGCATGGTGTCTAAAACGTGAGTGGAAAGTTTGCCCATGATGATGTCCTGAGGGGTTGTGTTTTTGAGCGGCCGCGTTAAAAATTGTTGGCTTAAGGCCTGATATAGTTTACATGATAAAGTGTCATCAGGCTTTTGTGCTGATGTAATCGGCAATGCGGCATTATTTTGATGTTGACAATTCTGCATGCTGTTGCGCATAATTGTCAACAATTTATTTGGCGGCTTGGCCGTCTGAAAGTAGGCAGATGAATTCGAATTACCCCCGCGATTTGGTCGGCTACGGCCGCCATCCCGTGCATGCGCAATGGCCGGGCGAGGCCAAAATTGCCGTGCAGTTTGTGTTGAACTACGAAGAAGGCGGCGAAAACTGCGTGCTCCACGGCGATGCGGCCTCGGAGCAGTTTTTGTCTGAAATCATCGGCGCGGCGGCCTATCCCGACCGCCACATGAGCATGGAATCGGTTTACGAATACGGCTCGCGCGCCGGTGTGTGGCGTATTTTGAACGAATTTGAACGGCGCGGCCTGCCGCTCACGATTTTCGGCGTGGGCATGGCGTTGGAGCGGCATCCCGAAGTGGCGCAGGCCTTTATCGACGGCGGCCACGAGCTGGCCTGCCACGGCTACCGCTGGATTCATTATCAAAACAAACCCGAAGAAGAAGAGCGCGCCCATATGCAGCAATGCGTGGCGCTGTTTACCAAGCTGTTGGGCCGCCATCCCGAGGGTTGGTATACCGGCCGCGACAGCCCCAATACGGCGCGGCTGGTGGCGGAAGAAGGGCAGTTTTTATATCATTCTGATTATTACGGCGATGATCTGCCTTTTTGGCAGTCGGTTGAAAAAAGCGACGGCAGCATTCACCCGCAATTGGTGATTCCCTACACGCTCGACAGCAACGATATGCGCTTTGCCAACGGCCATGGTTTTGTGAACGGCAATGATTTTTTCCATTATCTGAAAGATGCCTTTGACGTGTTGTATGCCGAAGGCGAAACCTGCCCGAAAATGTTGAATGTGGGGCTGCACTGCCGCTTGATCGGCCGCCCCGGGCGCTTTTTGGGGCTGGTGAAGTTTTTGGATTATATTCAAAGCCATGAGCGTGTGTGGGTGCCGACGCGGGCGCAGATTGCCCGTCATTGGCTGCAAACACATCCGTATCAAGGTTAATCAAAGTTTCAGACGGCCTTATGGCATAATAGTGAAATGAATATTCAGTGCTCTTTTAAAACAGTCGGATTGATTTGAAAAAATACAGTGATTAAATTGCCGTTTCTATCAGCTGTATTGTTTGCGGCTTGTTGACTTGTATCACTGCTTGCTTTATTCCACTATATGTCGATAATAAGGCCGTCTGAAAACCATCTGCCGGAAGCGCAATGAACAAAATTTTATTATCTGAGCTGAATCACATGCACCGCGCCGATTTTACCACCGCACTCGGCGCGATTTTCGAACATTCGCCGTGGGTGGCCGAACAGACCGCGGCGGCACGGCCGTTTGCCGATGTGGCGGCGCTGCACGCCGCAATGGTGGCGCAAATCGAAGCGGCAGGCGAAGCGGCACAATTGAAGCTGATTCGCGCCCACCCCGAATTGGGCGGCAAGCTGGCGGTGGCCGGCGCGCTCACAGCCGAATCTACGCAGGAGCAGGCCGGCGCCGGGCTGAATCAGTGTTCGCCGCAAGAGTTTGCCGAGCTCACCGATTTAAACGCGCGCTATGGTGAAAAATTCGGCTTTCCGTTTATTCTTGCCGTGCGCGGTCACGACCGCCAAAGCATTATTGCCGAATTCCGCCGCCGCATCGGCTTGACGCCGGCGCAAGAGCAGCAGGAAAGTTTGCGCCAGATTTACCGCATCGGCTTACTGCGCTTGCAGGATTTGGTTCAAATATAACCGTTTAATTTAATCATACTGTTGGTGCTGTATTGGATTTGCTGCTTTGTATGATGATTCAGTTTAACGCTTATATCAGGCCGTCTGAAACCAACGGTAAACAGGGTGCAGAAAATGATGATTGCTGATTTTATCCGGGTTCCTGCCGACTTCCCGCTCGAGCTCAACGCACTGCCGTGGGAAGTGACTGCGGCCTTGGCGCACACGCTGTATCCGTTGTTGGATAGGCTGGATGAAGGCTATCGGGTGCAAGAGGGCGTGGCAGTGCATCATTTGGCCCGCATCGGCCGCCATGCTGTTATCAAGGCACCCGCCATTATCGGCGCAGGCTGTTTGGTAGGCGCCAACAGCTATATTCGCGGCGGTGTTTATTTGGGGGAAGGCGCTAAAGTGGGCATTGCTTGCGAAGTGAAAAGCAGCATTTTGATGCCCGGCAGCGCGGTGGCGCATTTGAATTTTATCGGCGACAGCATTATCGGCAGCCGAGCGAATTTTGAAGCCGGCGCCATCACGGCCAATCATTACAACGAGCGAAGCGATAAAAAGATTAGTGTGACTTATCGCGGAGAAAAAATAGCAACCCATTGTGAAAAATTCGGCGCCTTGGTGGGTGATGATGCCCGCATCGGCGCCAATGCCGTGTTATCGCCGGGCACTTTGCTGGCGGCAGGTGCCGTTGTTGCCCGCTTGGCTTTGGTGGAGCAAAATCCGCTATAGCTGTTGGAATATTCTACAATTCATATCATTATTTTTTAACACAGCCGATGCGCTTTCAGGGGCAGCAGCACCTGTAAGCCGAATGACCAGAAAGCCTTGGCAGCTTGATTCGACGCGGATTTCAAGTCGGCCGGCTTCGTTGGGTTGTGATTAAGCCCACGCAGGCCGAAAGCTTATCTTGATCTGTTTATTTGCCGGTATGGCCGGCGCATCATCAAAAGGAAATGTCATGTCGCAAACGTATTTGCCCGACGGCCACATCGTGCAGGCCAAAGCAGTTGAGCTGCCCGATTTCGCCACCCGTTTTGTGAATCTGGCCGCCGCCGATTTCGGTGCGGAAGTATTGAATTGCTCCGACCAATGGTTTGCCGCCGCCGAGCGCATGTTGCAAAGTGCGCCGCCGGTGTTTGTGGTGGGCAAGTTTGACGATCACGGTAAATGGATGGACGGTTGGGAAACGCGCCGCAAGCGTTATGAAGGTTATGACTATGCGGTGGTGAAACTCGGCCTGCCGGGTGTGATTCGCGGCGTAGACATCGATACCAGCCATTTTACCGGCAATTTTCCGCCCGCCGCTTCGCTGGAAGCCTGCCGTTGCGAGGGCATGCCGTCTGAAAACACAAAATGGCAGACCATTGTGCCGTCGGTGGCTTTGCAGGGCGATTCGCATTGCTTTACGGCGGTCGACGATAACCGCGAGTGGACGCATGTGCGCCTGAATATTTATCCCGATGGCGGCGTGGCGCGGCTGCGCGTGTATGGTTTGCCGAAAGTGGATTGGCGCGCTTTGCCGCAGGATGAGCTTTACGAAACTTCCGCCGTGGCCAACGGCGGGCGCATCGTGGCGGTGAGCAATGCGCATTACGGCGTGCCGTTCCGCCTGAATATGCCGGGGCGCGGGGTAAATATGGGCGACGGCTGGGAAACCGCCCGCCGCCGCGTGCCGGGCAACGAATGGTGCATCATCGAATTGGGCTGCCGCACACAGGTGGAAAAAATCGAGGTGGATACTGCCCATTTTAAAGGCAATTATCCCGACAGCATCAGTATTCAGGCCGCCGATGTCACTTTCGGCACCGATGAATCGCTGCCCACGCAGGCGATGTTTTGGCAGACTTTGCTGCCGCAGCAAAAAACCGAAATGGACAAACAGCATTTTTACGGGCAAGCCGATTTAAACGATATCGGCGCGGTAACGCACGTGAAATTAAACATCCATCCCGACGGCGGCGTGAGCCGTTTGCGTATCTGGGGCAGGCCGTCTGAAGCATGAGCTCGTGGGCGGAATTTTTATTGTGGCTGGGCGTGGTGTTTCCGCTGGTGTTCAGCGCCGGGCCGGGTAATGTGTTGTGTGCGGTTTGCGGTGCGGCCAACGGTTTCCGGCAGTCGGTGCCGTTTATACTCGGGCTGGATTTGGTCTATAGCGCTTATGCGCTGTTGGCCGGCTTCGGGCTGGCGGCGGTGGTGCAGCGCTATCCTGCGGTGATGCTGGCGGTGCAACTGGCCGGTGCGGCTTATGTGGCGTGGCTGGGCATCAAAATGCTGCGGCGCACCCATGTGGCGAAAAAGCAGGCGGCAAAGCCTTTGCGCTTTATTGACGGCGTGATTTCGCAGGCGCTGAATGTGAAAGGCATCACCATCATTCTGACCATGTATTCGCAATTTCTCAACCCCGATGAGCCGTTGCCGTATCAGGTGCTTTCATTGAGTGCGGCTTTGCTGGCGCTTAATCTGCTGACCCATTTTACTTGGGCTTACGGCGGGGCGTGGATTGCAGAAAAATTCGCTTCCGATGCCGCGGTGCAGACACAAGGCCGCGTGTTCGGCAGCATGTTGGTGGCGATTGCGCTGTGGCTGCTGTATCGGGCGCTGGGATAAGGCCGTCTGAAATCCATTCACACAAACATTGCCGCTTTGTTGTCAGCTTGCTTTTACGAAGGGGTTTCAGATGGCCTGGAATGAAAAGGAAAAAAATGAATGTTTTACATATCGAACCACTGACCAAGGCGGCATTTGCGCCCTTTGGCGATGTGCTTGAAATCGAAGGCAGCCATTGGTTTCACATCAACAACGGCACCACCGAACGCTACCACCGCTTGGCCGATGTGCAGATCGACGGTGCCGACGGCCGGCCGGTGATCAGTCTGGCGCGCGGCGATGCCTTTCACGCGCCGCTCAAAATTGCCATGCTGGAGCGCCATCCGCTCGGTTCGCAGGCGTGGATTCCGTTTAACCGCACACCGTTTATCGTGGTGGTGGCACCTGATGGAGCAAACGGCCGGCCCGACACCACCAAGATGCGTGCATTTTATGCGGCAGGGCATCAGGGCGTGAATTATCATTTGGGCACTTGGCACCATCCGTTGATGAGCTTTGGTACACGCGGGGAATTTATTGTGGTCGACAGGGCGGGCACGGCGGCCAATTGCGATGAAGTTTTTTTCGAACAAAGCTGGCAGATTGCCGGTTTGCCGGAATAATTCTGTTGCTGCCCGGCGGCTCCATGCAAAATACCCGTTTAAAGAGTGAGTCCTATTTCGGCAAACCGGTTTTCAGACGGCCTCGATATCTGCCGCCGAACACATGTATCAGCAAAGCCGCCATCACTACGATAACACCGCTCCAATGCCAGCCGTTCATCTCTTCATTGAGCCACACCCGGGCAACCAGCAAGGCCACCACGGGCACGAGCAAGGCTAAGGGTGTGATTTGGGCGGCCGGATAGCGTGAAAGCAGCCCGCCCCAGCCGGCATAGCCGACCAAGCTGGCCACATAAGCCAGAAACACCACCCCGGCGATACCGCGCCAACTCAATCCCGCTAATTGTGCCTGCACGCCTTCTGCGCCGTAAAACCAAAATGCGCACACGCCAAACAGCAGCAGCGCCGAAATATTGCCCCACACCACCAGCGACAGCGCATTTACTCTGCCGATGTATTTCACCACGATATTGCCCGCGGCCCAGCAGGCCGCCGCACCTAAAACCGGCCACATCGCCAGCAGCGGCACCGAACCCCGATATTGCCCTACGCCGATCAGCAGCAAGCCTGCTGCTGCGCCCACAATGCCCAGCAAATGGTTGGGCTGCACCGGCTCGCGGAAAAAAACGGCAGCCAGAAATACGGTAAAAAACACCTGACCTTGCAGCAGCAGCGCCGCCAAACCGGTGGGCATGCCCAACGATAATGCAGTAAACATCAGGCTGAATTGGCCGAAACTGATGGTGGCACCATAAGCCGCCAGCCAATACCACGGCACGGCCGGGCGTTTGAGCAGAAAAACCGCCGGCAGCAAAATCAAGGCAAAACGCAGCATGCCCAATACCATGGGCGACACTTCATCGAGCGCGATTTTCATAAAAAAGAAATTAACGCCCCACACCGCAATCACGGTCAGCGCCAGCAGGCTGTCTTTCAGGTTCATGGTTTTTCCTTGGTAAAGTGTTGTGATTGTGCCTGTGTTTGCTGCGGCGGGCAAACAAATACGCTTGGGGCGCGTTTGCATGAGCGGAAACGGGAGTCTGTTGATAACCATTTGAACATAAGCCGGCAAATGAGATTATGTAGGCGGGCTGTTTTTTTTGGATAGGGATGGCAGACAACCGGTGATGTGCAGCCGTTGGCTTTCAGACGGCCACAAACGCGGAGCCGGTGAGTTTGGCGTTTCAATGCCCTAGGATCCTGATGTGTCGATTTATGAAGGGCAAAAAGCACCCGTAAATCGACACATCAGGACACCCTGGCAAAACCGCTCCTCTTCGAGCTCAGGCGGGAGAACGAAGCAGAATGATGAAGCTGAACGGCTATCGATTTATCTGAATACCGTGCATTTTTTATCCACGGTGCTGCCGCCTGTAAAGTAGCTATTGTCGTCATCGCAACTGCTGGTGGTGGTTTCGCAGATGATGGTGGTTAGGGCTTCGTTGATTTTGATGGTGCGCGGTTCCCGGTTTTGATTAAAGGCTACGGCTTTTAAGGTGAATTTTCCGTCCAGCGCACCGCGGGCAAGGCCTTGCGGGCGGATGCAGAAGGCATCGGTAGCGCCGACGGGCAGTGCGGGCCAGGTGGTGGAGGTTTGTTTGAAAGAGCGGTGCTGCTGGTAAAAACGTTCCATAAAATGGGCGTTTTCCAATAAAGCCGTGCGCGCCGCCTGTAATTCGGTGCGGCGGATATGCTTTTCATAAGCCGGCCAAGCGGCGGTGGCGAGAATGGCCAACAGAGCGACGGCAAGCAGCAGTTGCAGCAAAGTAAAGCCTTGCTGCCTGAATAGTGGTTGAAACATATGATCCCCGTTGTTTTATGTTGATATCATGCGGAATTATGACGGCAACAATATTCGGTGTAAAGCAGATTTGAATTGGGTATTATTTGGTTTGGCAATGGTTGTTTGCATTGCAGACAGTCAGCACGCCGTTATCGTCCAAGCGCAAGGTGTGGGCTTCGTTGCGGTTGCGCTCGTTGGGCGTGGCTTGCAGCGTATAGCCGCGTGCGGCGGCAGAGGCGCTTTGGGGAATTAGGGCGATGTCGAAATATTCGTTGGTTTTCAATTGAAAATCGTTATCGGCGCTGTGGGTGGGAAAGGTGTGGTTTTGTGCATAAAAGCGCTCCAACATTTGGGCGTTGGCCAGCAAATCGGCACGGGCGTTTTCCATACGGGCGTTGCGTATGTAGGTGTCGTAACTGGGGTAGGCGATGGTGGCCAAAATAGCCAGCACCAGCACCACAATCATTAATTCGGCCAAAGTGAAGCCTTGTTGGAGATGTTTCATGAACGTTTGCGGGATACGGCAGCGTTAGGGTATCTTGGTGCCCCCCCCCACCGCAGCCAAAATCAATAATAAGGGCGGCATTGTAGCCTAATTCCGGCGCTCCGCGTGCCGGATGTTTCGAGAGGTTGGATTTTGCGATAAAACGCACTTGTGCCCAAGCTGCCTGTAAGATTGCTGATGGTCTGCGGTGGAAATTGTTAACCGATTGCCAATTTCATGTAAAAGTTAAAGCTTGAATATGCTTTGATAACAATTGCTTATGCGTTTTGTTTCAAGGTTTGCCGCTTGGCGGTGCCATTGAATTGCAGTACACTTCCGCTCGTTTTGCGGTACAACTATTTAATATTTAACAACACAGGCCGTCTGAAAAAAAGACGGTAAACGGATTGAAAACATAATAAGGTATTTCGAATATCATGAAAAAAGCGATTAAGTGGATAATCATCCTGCTGCTGGTGCTTGCCGTGGCTTTGGGTTTATGGTGGTGGTTGAAGCCGAAAAACGAAGTCACTTATCTTACCGAGCCGGTAACACGCAGCGATATACGCCAAACTGTGAGCGCCACCGGCGAGATTTCCGCCGCCCAGCTGGTAGACGTGGGCGCGCAGGCTTCCGGTCAGATTAAAAAGCTGTATGTGAAAATCGGCCAGCAGGTCAAGCAGGGCGATATGATTGCCGATATTGATTCCACCACGCAGGTAAATACGCTCAATACCAATAAAGCACAACTGGAAACCTATCAGGCGCAGCTGGTTTCAGCGCAAATCGCCCTGAAATCGGCCGACATCAAACACAAGCGCGAACAAGCCTTGTGGGCCGCAGATGCCACTTCGAAACAAGAGCTGGAAGATGCGGAAAACACATTAGCGTCGGCCAAGGCTTCGGTGGCGCAGTTGAAATCTTCTATCAAACAAACCCAAATCGCCATCAACACGGCCGAGGCTGATTTGGGCTACACCCGCATCACCGCGCCGATGGACGGCACCGTGGTATCGATTGTGGTGGAGCAGGGGCAAACCGTAAACGCCAACCAAACCACGCCGACCATCGTGCAGATTGCCGACTTGAGCCAAATGCTGAATAAGATGCAGATTGCCGAGGGCGATGCCAATAAAGTGAAAGCCGGTTTGCCGGTCAGCTTCACCACCTTGTCGCAACCCGACCGAGTGCGCGAAACCACGCTTGATTCTATCGATCCGGGGCTGACCACCATGTCGAAAGGCAGCTACACCACCAGCACCGACACCACCGAATCGGCCATTTATTACTATGCCCGTGCTTTTGTGCCGAATGAAGACCAATCGCTCTATATCGGCATGACCACCGAAAATACCATTGTGATTAACCAAGCGGAGAAAGTGTTGTCGGTGCCCACGCTGGCCATCAAGCAGCAGGGCGGCAAAAAATATGTGCGTGTTTTGGGTGAGAAAAACGCCGTAACCGAAAAAACCGTTACCACCGGCTTGAGCGACGGCATGTCTACCGAAGTCAAATCAGGCTTGAGCGAAGGGGAAAAAGTGATTGTTTCCGAATTGGCCGCCGGAGCCGCCAGCAATTCAGTAGGCCGCGGCATGGGCCGCCCGCCGATGTAGACAAGGCCGCATCATGAGTTTAATCGAATGTAAAAACATCAACCGCTATTTCGGCAGCGGCGACAGCCGGGTGCATGTGTTGAAAGACATCAGCCTCACCATCGAAAAAGGCGATTTTGTGGCCATTATCGGCCAATCCGGCTCGGGCAAGTCCACGCTGATGAACATCCTCGGCTGCCTCGACACCGCCACTTCCGGCTCCTACCGGATCGACGGCACCGAAACCGCAGCAATGGAAGCCGATGAGCTGGCCGGTTTGCGCCGCAAACGTTTCGGCTTTATCTTTCAGCGCTATAATCTGCTCAGCGCCCTGAATGCCCGCGACAATGTGGCGCTGCCCTCGGTTTATGCCGGCGTGGAGCATGACGAGCGTGTGAAACGCGCCGATCAGCTGCTGCACGATTTGGGCTTGGCGGGCAAAGAAGCCAACAAACCCAGCGAGCTTTCAGGCGGCCAGCAGCAGCGGGTAAGTATTGCCCGCGCACTGATGAACGGCGGCGAAATCATTCTTGCCGACGAGCCGACCGGTGCGCTCGATACCGAAAGCGGTGCCAATGTGATGCAGATTATTCATGATTTGCATGCACAGGGGCATACCGTGATTTTGGTCACCCACGACCCGGGCATTGCCGCCAATGCCAACCGGGTGATTGAGCTGCGCGATGGCGAAATCATTGCCGACAGCAGTAAAAACACCGAAATCAAGCCCAGCCGGGTAGAAAGCATTCAAGAGCATATTTCCTGGTCTTTTTATAAAGATCAGGCGTTGGAATCGTTCCGAATGTCGGTGCAGGCGATTTTGGCACACAAAATGCGCTCGCTGTTGACCATGCTCGGCATTATTATCGGCATCGCATCGGTGGTGTCGGTGGTGGCATTGGGGCGCGGTTCGCAAGAAAAAATTCTGGAAGACATCAATGCAATGGGCACCAACACCATCAGCATCTACCCCGGGCGGGGCTTTGGCGACCGGCGTTCCGGCCGCATCAAAACGCTCACCATCAACGATGCCGAAGTGATTTCCAAACAAAGCTATGTGGAGAGCGCCACCCCGATGACTTCGGGCAGCGGCACGCTCACTTACCGCAGCACCGACCTGACCGCCCAGCTTTACGGCGCCGGCGACCAATATTTTGATGTGCGCGGTATCAAGCTGAAAGAAGGGCGGTTTTACGATGCGGCCGATGTCAAAAATGCGGCGCAAGTGGTGGTGATTGATGAAAACACCCAAAAGCAGCTTTTCGGCCAAGGCACCAACCCCTTGGGGCAAACCATTTTATTTCAAAAACGGCCGTTGCAGGTTATCGGCATTACGGTAACCGATAACAGCGGCTTCGGCAGCAGCGACCAATTGCAGCTTTGGGCGCCTTACACCACCGTGATGCAGAAAATTACCGGCGAGCGCTATATCAGCTCGATTACCGTAAAAGTAAAAGACGATGTCGGTTCGCAAGTGGCCGAGCAAAATTTAAAAGACCTGCTGATTGCCCGCCACGGCAGCGAAGATTTCTTTATGCGCAACACCGACAGCATCAAGCAAACCATTGAAAGCACCACCGACACCATGACCCTGCTGATTTCCTGTATTGCCTTGATTTCATTGATTGTAGGCGGTATCGGCGTGATGAACATCATGCTGGTGTCGGTGACTGAGCGCACCAAAGAAATCGGCGTGCGTATGGCGATTGGCGCACGCCAGCTCAACATCTTGCAGCAGTTTTTGATTGAAGCGGTGTTGATCTGCCTGATCGGCGGCCTGGTGGGTGTGTTGCTGTCGTATGCCATCAGCTTGCTGTTTAATGCTTTTGCCAGCAGCTTTGCCATGTCGTTTTCGACCTTATCGATTGTTGCGGCCGTGGCCTGCTCAACCGTTATCGGCGTAGCTTTCGGCTTTATGCCGGCCAAACGCGCTTCGCAACTGAACCCGATTGATGCATTGGCACACGATTAAACGTTTTCAGACGGCCTGCCGGATTTTAGGCCGTCTGAAAAAATTCAGGAAACCAAATGAAAGCAACTTCTTTTTTTCAGACGGCCTCAAGCTTGGCTGCGGTTGCCGTATTGAGCGGCTGTGCGGTCAACCATCAAGCCGATGCAAGCCTCAGCCTGGAAGCCACCGGCCAAGTGATGCCGGCCACCGAAACTGCCGAACGTTATGATATTAACGGCGACTGGTGGCAGATTTACCAAAGCAGCGAATTAAACGCATTGATTACCCAGGCGCTGACCAACAACACAGATTTGCGCCAAGCCGCCATTAATGTCAACAAAGCACTCTATCAAGCCAATATTCTGGGCGCCAATCTGGTGCCGAATTTTAACGGCTCGTTGGGTGCCTCCACTTCACAAAATCTGAAAAGCGGGCACAGCAACAACACCTTCAGCAGCCAGCTCGGTTTGAGCTACGAGCTGGATTTGTGGCAAAAACTCAACGCCCAAGCCGATGCGCAAGTGTGGGAATATCAGGCCACCCGCCAAGATTTGGCCAACACCCGCCTGACCCTGATCAACAATGTGGCCGATGCTTATTTCAATATTGCCTATATCAATGAAGCCATTGATTTAACTGAAAAATCTATCAAGCAGTATCAGGAAATCGACCGCATCGCACAGGCCAAATACCGCTACGGCAAAGTATCGTCCGTCGAGCCAACCCAAGCCGGCCAATCACTGCTGGCCGCACAAAACAACTTGCTTTCACTGCAAAACAGCCGCGATGCGCTGATACAGACCCTGCGCAACCTGCTCAACCTCAAACCGGATGAGGCGATGGCCGCGGACCCCGGCGGATACCGTTTATTGCCGGTAAAAGGGGTTGATCTCAACGTGCCGATTTCGGTGCTGGCCAACCGCCCCGATTTGCGCGCCGCCGAATACCGCCTGCAATCGGCCTTGCGCAGCGTGGATGCACAAAAACGCAGCTGGTATCCCGGCATCACCTTGGGCGCCAGCTTGAGTACGTCTTCAAACAAAGCACGAACCGCGTTTGATATCCCCTTGTTGGGCGGTTCCGCGCAAATCAACCTGCCGTTTCTTAATTGGCAGACGCTGAAGTGGGAAGACAAAAACGCCGAAGCCAATTTCGACAGCGCCAAATTAAGCTTTGAGCAAGCCTTAACCACCGCGCTGAATGAAGTGAACACCAATTATCTGCAATACCGGCGCGCGCAAGAAACCCTGGCCAATGTGCAAACCCGCTATACGCTCGATCAGAAAAACAGCCGCTACTACCGAGTGCGCTACCAATACGGTAAAAACGAGCTGAAAGACTGGCTCGAAGCGCTCAACAGCGAATACAGCTCCGCCCAAACCGTGCTCAACCAGCGCTACGAAGCGTTGCGTTATGAAAATATGGTCTATAAAGCCATGGCCGGGCGCTATACGCCGAAAACCGATTGATCCATTCGCAAAAATAACTTAACGTGAGTTCGGGGTAAAAATGCCAACAAGAGCCGCTGATTTGTAGCAAGCTGCTGTTTACATAAAAATAAAAACCACTGCTGCAAACAAGGCCGTCTGAAAACATTTTCTTTCAGACGGCCTTTGCACACTTAGGGTTTTTGTGAGCAGAACCCGCGCGATACCCTGCTGGTCGGATGCTTGAAGCCGACGCTTTCAGACGGCTGAAATCATTTGAAATCACAAGAATATCAAACCATTTGTCGGATACAAGTATTCGACCCAGTTGGTTTTTATGAATGGGGATGATTTATCAAATCTGAACAATAACAGGCCGTCTGAAACATTTTTCAGACGGCCTGTTATTGTTCAGACGGCATTAGAGTGCTCTATTAGAGAGCTCTGTGATGTGTCGATTTATGGGTGCTTGTGCCTGGCATCTGCATTTCCAGAAACAAAAATGCCCTCATAAACGACACATCAGAACACCTTAACGTTGCGCGGTGTTGTAGCGTTTTTCCAGCCATGAAAACAGCCAGCTCAGGCACATGGTCATGGCCAGGTAAATCAGTGCGATGGTGTAGAGCGGCTCTTCATAAATCGAATAGCGGCCGGAAATGGTGCGCTGCACATAGGCCAGCTCGGCCACGGCGATGGCGGAGAGCAGCGAGCTGTCTTTCAGCAGCGTAATAAACTCGTTGGCCAGCGGCGGCAGCATACGGCGGAAGGCCTGCGGCAGAATCACATGGCGCATGGCCTGCGGATAGGTGAGGCCGAGCGAGCGGGCGGCTTCGATTTGGCCACGGTCGATCGACTGAATGCCGGCGCGGACGATTTCGGTGATATAAGCACCGGCGTTAACCGTCAGCGCCAGTGTGCCGGCGATTAGAGCGCCGTAGTTGCGGCGCAGCTCCACCGCCAGATCACCGCTGATCAGCCAGCCGTCGGCCGGGTTGATCAGCGCCACCGCCCAAATGAAATACCAGATGAAAATCTGCACAAACAAGGGCGTGCCGCGGAACAAGGTAACATAAACCAACGAAGCGGTACGCAGCAGCCAGGCCAGCGCATGGGTAAATGCGTTGCCTTTTTCAAAGCGGATAATGCGTGCCAGCGCGCCGAACAATCCCAACACGGTGCCGCCCAGCGTGGCAGCCACCGTCAGCCCCAGGGTGGTGAGTGCGCCGTAGAAAAACATTTGGCGGTATTCATAAATGATGTCGAAACGAAAATCCATGTGCGGCTCTTGAAAAAAGTTGGCGGAAAGGCAGTTGGGGAAAACTGCGTATTTTACAATAAAACACACTTGATGAAATTTTTATTTACAATCTGGCGCGGGCAGGCCGTCTGAAAATACGGCGTTTCAGACGGCCTGTTGCTGCAGATTGCAGCGGTTGGGTATTTTCAGGCACAAAAATCCCCACATAAACGATACATCAGAGCCCTAAAGGTTTCGCCGCCTGCCGATTGCGTTTACAATGCGCCATTATTCTAAAAATACAGACAAACTGCTCATGAAAGTTTGGTTCGGGCAAACGCAAGCCCCCCATTTTCCGCAAGGCGCCGCGGTAACCATCGGCAATTTCGACGGTGTGCATCTCGGCCACCGCCATATTTTGCAACGTTTGCAACAAGAGGCCAAAAGCCGCGGCCTGGCGGCGGTGGCGGTGGTGTTCGAACCGCAGCCGCAGGAATTTTTCGCCCGCAAGTTTGGTCGCGAGCAGCCCTACCGCTTAAGCCCCTTACGCAGCAAATTACAGCTTCTGCGCGACACCGGCTGCCTGGATGCAGTGTGGGTGCTGCGTTTCAATCAGGCGTTTGCCGATATTGCCGCGCAGGAATTTATCGAGCGCTTGTTGTGTAAACATCTTAATACCCAATATCTGCTGATTGGCGACGATTTCCGTTTCGGCGCCGGGCGCGAGGGCGATTTCGAGATGCTGCAAAACCACCGCGGTATGATAACCGAGCGCACGCCTTCGGTGATGGTGGAAAACATCCGCGCCAGCAGCACCGCCATCCGTCAAGCGCTTTCAGACGGCAATTTGGCCTATGCACAAAAGCTGCTCGGTCATGATTATCTGCTCAGCGGCCATGTGAAACACGGTGCCAAACTGGGGCGCACCATCGGCTGCCCGACTGCCAATGTGCAATTGGCACAGCACCACTATGCGTTAAGCGGTGTGTTTGTGGTGGAAGCAGAGGGCGCATTCGGCCGCAAACGCGGCGTGGCCAGCTTCGGCTTCAATCCCACCGTATCGGCCACGCGCAGGCAGAAGTTGGAAGTGCACCTGTTTGATTTTGATGGGGATTTATACGGGCAGCGTATCCGTGTACGCTTTTTGCACAAATTGCGCGATGAAGAAAAATTCGACAGCATCGAAGCGCTCAAGCAGCAGATTTGGGCAGATATGGATGCCGCGCGCAATTGGGCGGAGGCGTAAATCTTTCAGACGGCCTGGTTATAGATAAAGGCCGTCTGAAAGTCTTAAAAAGCCTTATAAAATAAGCCCGATTCCGCTACAATATACCAATTAAAGATAATACAATATTTCAGACGGCCTTTATCTATAACCAGGCCGTCTGAAACCATACCAACGAAGCACGAGAAAAACAACATGACCGATTACAGCAAAACCGTAAACCTGCTCGAAAGCCCGTTTCCCATGCGCGGCAACTTGGCCAAGCGTGAAGGCGGCTGGCTGAAAAGCTGGTATGAGCTCAAACGCTACCAAAAGCTGCGTGAAATCGCCAAAGGCCGGCCGAAATTCATTTTGCACGACGGCCCGCCCTATGCCAACGGCGACATTCATATCGGTCATGCCGCCAACAAAATTCTGAAAGACATCATTCTGCGCAGCAAAACGCTGGCCGGCTTCGATGCGCCTTATGTGCCCGGTTGGGACTGCCACGGCCTGCCCATCGAACTGATGGTGGAAAAGCTGCACGGCAAAGACATTCCCGCCGCGCGGTTCCGCGAATTGTGCCGCGAGTATGCCAAAGAGCAGATTGCGCGCCAGAAAAAAGACTTTATCCGCTTGGGCGTGATGGGCGACTGGGATCATCCCTACCTCACCATGGATTTCAAAACCGAAGCCGATACTGTGCGCGCGCTCGGCGAAATCTACAAGGCCGGCTATCTCTACCGCGGTGAAAAACCGGTGCAATTCTGCTTGGATTGCGGCTCTTCGCTGGCCGAAGCCGAAGTGGAATATAAAGATAAAGTTTCGTCCGCCATCGATGTGGCCTATTTGTTTCAAGACAATGCCGCCTTGGCCGAAGCATTCGGTTTGAGCGAAATCAGCGGCGATGCTTTCGCCGTGATTTGGACCACGACCCCGTGGACATTGCCCGCCAGCCAGGCGGTCAGCGCCGGCGAAGAGCTGGTGTATCAATTGATCGACACCCCCAAAGGCAAGTTGGTATTGGCCAAAGATTTGGCCGAAGAAGCGCTCAAACGCTACGGTTTCGAGGGTGCGGCCGTGTTGGCCGAAACCGATGGCGGCAAATTGGAAAATCTGCATCTGCACCATCCTTTCCTCGAGCGCGATATTCCCATGCTCAACGGCGAACACGTGACCACCGAGGCCGGCACCGGCTTGGTACACACCGCGCCCGCGCACGGCCTGGAAGACTATTTCGTCTGCCTCAAATACGGCATCGAGCTGGATAACCCGGTAAACAGCGAAGGCCGCTACCGCAGCGATGTGCCGCGTGTGGCCGGCCTGACCGTGTGGGAAGCCAACCCCGTGATTACCGATTGGCTGGAAGAGGCGGGCAAACTGCTGTCTTTCACCAAAATCGAACACAGCTACGCCCATTGCTGGCGCCACAAAACCCCGCTGATTTACCGCGCCACCGGCCAATGGTTTATCGGCATGGACAAACCCGGCACCGATGGCAAAACCTTGCGCAACAATGCCATGAAAGCCGTGAACGACACTGAATTCTTCCCCGCCTGGGGGCGCGCCCGCCTCGAAGCGATGATTGAAGGCCGCCCCGATTGGGTAGTGAGCCGCCAACGCTATTGGGGCACGCCGATGACGTTTTTCGCGCACAAAGAAACCGGCGAATTACACCCGAACAGCGCCGAATTGCTCGAACAAGTGGCCAAACGCATCGAAGAAAAAGGCATTGAAGCCTGGTTTGCGCTCAATGCCGAAGAATTGCTGGGCAGCGAAGCCGCCGATTATGAAAAGCTCAACGACACGCTGGATGTGTGGTTTGATTCCGGCAGCACCCACTTTTCCGTATTGAAACAGCGCGAAGAGCTGGCTTGGCCTGCCGATTTGTATCTCGAAGGCAGCGACCAGCATCGCGGCTGGTTCCAATCATCAATGCTGATCGGCTGCGCCGCAGTCGGCCGCGCACCCTACAAGCAATTGCTCACCCACGGTTTCGTGGTCGATCAAAACGGCCGCAAAATGTCGAAATCGCTCGGCAACGTGGTGGCACCGCAAGAAGTGTATAACGAATTTGGCGCCGATATTCTGCGCTTGTGGACCGCTTCTACCGATTACAGCGGCGAATTGGCGATTTCTAAAGAAATTTTAAAACGCGTAACCGAAAGCTATCGCCGCATCCGCAACACCCTGAGCTTTCTGTTTGCCAACTTGAGCGATTTCTCGCCCATCGAACATGCCGTGCCGCAAGAGCAGATGGTAGAAATCGACCGCTATGCGTTGGTGTTGGCTCGCCAATTGCAAGAGCGCCTGGCCGGCGATTACTACCCGCGCTATGCCTTCCACTTTGCAGTTAAAGACATCGTGGCATTTTGTTCGGAAGATTTAGGTGCGTTTTACCTTGATATTCTCAAAGACCGCCTCTACACCACCAAAGCCGACAGCCCCGCCCGCCGCAGCGCCCAAACCGCGCTTTACCACATCACCCGCAGCCTGGTGCTGCTGATTTCGCCGATTCTCTGCTTCACCGGCGAAGAAGCGTGGGATCTCATCGGCGGCGGCGAAGAAGACAGCGTGTTGTTCCACACTTGGCACGAATTCCCGTCGATGAATGAGAAAAGCGAAGCCGAATTGGTGAAAAAATGGCAGGCCGTGCGCGAAGTGCGCGAAGCCGTTACCGCCGCCATCGAGCCCTTGCGTGCCGACAAATCAGTCGGGTCGTCTTTGCAGGCCGAAGTGGACATTGCCGCGCCCGAAGATTTGGCCGGCTACCTCAAAGCGCTGGGCGAGGAATTGCGCTTTGCCCTGCTGGTTTCCAAAGCAAGCGTTGTCAAAGGAGACGAATTGGCCGTCACCGCCACCGTGAGCGGCGGCAAAAAATGCGAGCGCTGCTGGCACTACACCGACGACGTCGGTTCGGTTGCCGGACACCCGACCGTTTGCGCCCGCTGCGCCGACAATGTTGACGGCTCAGGTGAAACCCGTCATTACGCTTGAGCGGATCATCATGAGGCCGTCTGAAAGATAGGGCTTTCAGACGGCCTTTTTATGCCGGAATCAATATTCATTAAAAAGTTATGCTTCTATTGAAACATCATACTCGTTCGCAAAAGTAATCTCATCCACAAAAGTCAGCCGACCAGGCGGCGTGCTGAAAACAGTACGCATATGGAGCCGGTTCACTTCGGGCACAGGCAAGCCGATGCGGTGAGGCGGTTTTTTTAAACGGGTATCCGCCCCATGCCGGTGCGAATCAGGTAAAATGCACCGCTTAACTGATAAGAGGCCGTCTGAACGTTTATGAGCATTCGAAACACTTCCAAAACCAAATTCTGGCTGCTGGCGCTGGCCGCGATTGTGCTTGATCAAATCACCAAAGTGGCGGTGTTGAAAAACTTTGCCTTTGCCGAGCGCTTGAATATTATTCCCGATTTCTTTGATTTAACGCTGGTGTACAACACCGGTGCGGCGTTCAGCTTTTTGGCCGATGCCGGCGGCTGGCAGAAATATTTCTTTTTGGCGCTGGCGGCAGTGATTTGTTTTTATTTGGCGCGTGCGATTGCGAAAGATGATTTCGGCTGCTGGGGCAAAACCGGCGCAGCAATGATTATCGGCGGCGCCATCGGCAATGTGATCGACCGCATGCTGCACGGCCATGTGGTGGATTTTCTATTGTTTTACTGGCAGAATTGGTATTATCCCGCGTTTAACGTGGCCGACAGCTTTATCTGCGTGGGCGCGGTATTGCTGGTGGTTGACGGCTTCAAGCATAAGAAAGACAAGGCCGTCTGAATAGGGTTTTTCGCGCACACAACAACACACAACACGATGAATCAAACGATAAATTATGAACAGTAAAACCATTATGCTGGCCAATCCGCGCGGCTTTTGCGCCGGTGTCGACCGCGCCATCAGCATCGTCGAGCGCGCGCTGGAAGAGTTTGGCGCGCCGATTTATGTGCGCCATGAAGTGGTGCACAACAAATTTGTGGTGGATAACCTGCGCGAAAAAGGCGCGGTGTTTATCGAAGATCTGGCCGATGTGCCGCCCGGCGCCACGCTGGTTTATTCGGCACACGGCGTTTCCAAAGCGGTGCAGGAAGAAGCTGCCGAACGCGGTTTTCAAGTGTTTGACGCCACTTGCCCGCTGGTTACCAAAGTGCACAAAGAAGTGGCACGGCTCAATACCCAAGGCTATCAAATCATCATGATCGGCCACAAAGGCCACCCGGAGGTAGAAGGCACGATGGGGCAGCTTTCAGACGGCGCAATGCTGCTGGTGGAAACCGTGGCCGATGTGGCCGGGCTGCAAGTGGCCGACCCCGACAAGCTCTCGCATGTCAGCCAGACCACGCTTTCTGTAGACGAAACCCGCGACATTATCGAAGCCCTGAAAGCGCGTTTTCCCAATATCCGCAGCCCGCATAAAGAAGACATCTGCTATGCCACCACCAACCGCCAGGAGGCGGTGAAAGAATTGGCCAAAGAGTGCGATATCGTGATTGTGGTCGGCTCGCCCAATTCTTCCAACAGCAACCGCCTGCGCGAAGTGGCCGCCTTGCGCGGGGTGGATGCTTATATGGTCGACAATGCCGGCTATTTGCAGCCGGAGTGGTTTGCAGGCAAACGCAAAGTGGGCGTGACCGCAGGTGCATCGGCGCCGGAAGTGTTGGTGCAGGAAGTGATTGCCGCCATTGATGCCTGGGGCTTCGATACCGTGCGCGAAGGCGAGGGCGCAGAAGAGAGCATCGTGTTTGTGTTGCCCAAGGCTTTGCGTAAAGAATAAAAACATCAGGCCGTCTGAAAAGTTTCAGACGGCCTGATGTTTTTATTATCGCTGTTCAGCTCATTCACAACCGTCAGCGAACAAGATGGCGCGTCCACGCCGTTGGGTGATTGTTGTGAATGGGGATGAATCATCACACGAAGCGGTGCAGGCAAAGCAAACCGACGAAGCAAGATAATGAAGTCGAACAGCCATAGCGGTTACAGGCGCAGGTGGCAGTGGCCGTCTGAAAACATACTTACCCCAACCAACAGAATACATTATGCAAAAAATTACCTTGATTGCCGCCGTAGCCGAAAATGGCTGTATCGGTGCCGACAACCAAATGCCTTGGCATATTCCTGAAGATTTTGCGTTTTTCAAACGCTATACGCTGGAAAAGCCGGTGTTGATGGGGCGGAAAACTTGGGAATCGCTGCCGCGCAAGCCGCTGCCCGGACGGCGCAATATTGTGATCAGCCGCCGCCCCGATTATGCGGCCGAAGGCGCAGAGCCGGCCGACAGTATTCAGACGGCCTTGAAAATGTGCAGCGATGCGCGCGAAGTCATCATTATGGGCGGTGCGCAGATTTATGCCGAAACCATGCCGCTGGCTACCGATTTGCGGATTACCGAAGTGAAACTGATGGTGCCCGGCGATGCCTTTTTCCCGACCATCACGCGGGATGCCTGGCAGGAAGCCGGGCGGGAAGCACATATCAGCAGCAACGGCACCGCATATGCGTTTGTGCACTATGTACGCAAATAAGCAGAATATGTTCAGACGGCCTCAAGCGGTGGCCTGCAACCCGGCCGCCGGTGGCGAAAGCCTGCCCGAAAATACCGATAAAGCAGCCGGGCAAAAGCCGGGGCCTACAGCCAAAGCAACAGATTTGGGCGGTATTTTTCAGCACCCCGTCTCTACTGTATAATCGGCACCAAAAGCCACCATAAACGGATATCAATAATAACGGCGCATTTTTGAAGCGCCGAACCTTTATCAGGCCGTCTGAAAACGATAGTGCGGTTTTGCTGTAAATAATATGCATATGACAATAAATATTCAGGAACCAACCATGACCGAAACCATTCAGCGCGACAGCATGCAATATGATGTCGTTATCGTCGGTGCCGGCCCGGCAGGGCTTGCCGCCGCCATCAAATTAAAGCAGCTCGCTGCCAAAGCCGAGCGCGAAACCAGCGTGTGCGTGGTGGAAAAAGGCTCCGAAGTGGGCGCGCATATTTTGTCCGGCGCCGTTATCGATCCCAAAGCGCTGACCGAGCTTCTGCCCGACTGGCAGGCTCAGGGTGCACCGCTTAGCCGCAGCGTAACCGAAGACAGCGTGTTATACCTGACCCGGCAAAAAGCCGTGAAGCTGATGACGCCGCCCAGCTTTCAAAACCACGGCAACTACATCATCAGCCTCGGGCAGCTTACCCGCTGGCTGGCCGAGCAGGCCGAAAACCTGGGTGTGGAAATTTACCCCGGATTTGCCGCCGCCGAAGTGCTGTATCATGAAGACGGATCGGTAAAAGGCATTGCCACCGGCGATATGGGCTTAAACAGCGACGGTACGCCCGGCGACAATTACCAGCCCGGCATGGAATTGTGGGCGCAGCAAACCATTTTTGCCGAAGGCTGCCGCGGCTCGCTGACCAAGCAGGTTATCAAGCAATTTGCGCTTGACCGCAACAGCCAGCCGCAAACTTACGGCCTGGGCATCAAAGAAATTTGGGAAGTGCCCGAAGGCCGCTGCCGCCCCGGCCTGGTGGTGCACAGCACCGGCTGGCCGCTCGACAGCAAAACCTACGGCGGTTCGTTTATCTACCACCTCGACAACAACCAGGTGGCGGTGGGCTTTGTGGTGGGGCTGGATTACCAAAACCCGTATCTTTCGCCGTTTGAAGAGTTTCAACGTTTCAAAACCCATCCGCACATCCGTCAAACCTTTGAAGGCGGCCGCCGTATCGCTTACGGCGCGCGCGCGCTCAGCGAAGGCGGTTTGCAAAGCCTGCCCAAGCTCTCGTTTGGGGGCGGCGTGTTGGCGGGCGACAGCGCGGGCTTTTTGAATGTGCCGCGGATTAAAGGCATCCACACCGCCATGAAATCGGGCATGTTGGCGGCCGAAGCGGTATTCGGCGTGTTGGCCGATGATGCCGAATCGTTGGCCGGTAATCCCGAAGCCGTGCTTTACCAAGATTTGTTTGAGCGCAGCTGGCTGTATCAAGAGCTGCATGAAGTGCGCAATATCCGCCCCGCGTTTAAATGGGGGCTGCTGCCGGCGATGGCGTATACGGCGTTGGAGCAATATGTGCTCAAAGGCAAAGCACCGTGGACCGTCAAACACCACGGCAGTGACCACAGCGCTTTGCGCAAAGCGGCCGGCTGGCGGCCGATAGATTACCCGAAGCCCGATAATGTGCTCACTTTCGACCGTTTGAGCAGCGTGTTTCTCGCCAATTTAAGCCATGAAGAAAGCCAGCCCGGCCATTTGAAGCTGGCCAACCCGCAAACCATGCTCGATATCAATCTAAGCGAATATGCTTCGCCCGAAACGCGCTATTGTCCGGCGGCGGTATATGAAATCGTTGAAGCTGAGGGCAGGCCGCAATTGCAGATTAATGCGCAAAACTGCGTGCACTGTAAAACCTGCGATATCAAAGACCCCACCCAAAACATCAACTGGGTGTGCCCCGAAGGCGGCAGCGGGCCGAATTACGGCGCGATGTAAAGGCCGCAAAAAGGCAGTTATGCCCCTTCACAAAAGTCAGCGAACAAGGCGGCGAGGCGAAGACAATACACAGGTATAGCAAGGCGAGCTAGGGTGTCCTGACAATTCAGAATAATTCTGAATTGTCAGGACACCCTAACACCGTTAGATTATTTTTGTGAATGGGCATTAACTGATTATCCGTGGCGGCAGAACTAAGCTGACACGCCGCCATAAATAATTAAGCCGGGCAGCAATTGTTTGCGCTTTGGGTTGGGTATTTGGGGCCGGGTATCATACTTTTTTATTATTCAGACGGCTTGTTTAATGCGTATCCACCATATTGCCATTATTTGTTCGAATTATGCAGCATCCAAACAGTTTTACACCGAAATACTCGGTTTGACCGTATTGGCCGAGCATTACCGTGCCGAGCGCGAGTCATGGAAGCTTGATTTGGGTATTGGCGGCCATTATGTGCTGGAATTGTTTTCTTTTCCCCAACCGCCGGCACGCCCGAGCCGGCCTGAAGCCTGCGGATTGCGCCATTTGGCATTTGCGGTGGCAGATGTGGCCGCTCAAAAAAGTTTGCTTGAGCAAAAAGGGCTGATATGCGAGGCTATCCGCATCGATGAATTCACCGGCAAGCCGTTTTTCTTTACCCGCGATCCCGATAATTTGCCGCTGGAGTTTTATCAGGAATAGCCGGTTGTGGCATTTCTACCTTTCAGACGGCCTTTCCCACACCATTGTTTGCACAGTATTTTAATTCGTCAGTACAATACCGCATCCCAACATCAACCCAGCAAAGGAACCCAGCATGCCTACTTTTCCAATTGCCCGCGCGGGCGGGCGCACCCTTGAGATTCAGGGCAAAATGGCCAACCGCCACGGCCTGATTGCCGGCGCCACCGGCACCGGTAAAACCGTTACCCTGCGCCGTATGGCCGAAGCTTTCAGCAATGAGGGCGTGCCGGTGTTTCTGGCCGATGTGAAAGGTGATTTGTCGGGCATGGCCAATGCCGGTGCCGACAGCGGCAAAATCGGCGAGCGTATTGCCGAATTCGGTTTGGGCGGCGGCTGGCTGCAAGGCTTTCCGGTGCGCTTTTGGGATGTGTTCGGCCAAAGTGGTATTCCGCTGCGGGTAACCATTTCCGAAATGGGGCCGATGCTGTTGGCGCGGCTGATGAATCTCAACAACACGCAAGAGGGCTTGTTGAATTTGGTGTTCCGCGTGGCCGATGATAACGGCTGGCACCTGATTGATTTGAAAGACTTGCGCGGCCTGCTCAAGCATGTGGCCGAGCATGCCGCCGAATACCGCAGCCAATACGGCAATGTATCCGCCGCCAGTGTGGGCGCCATTCAGCGGCAGTTGCTCACGTTGGAAAACGAGGGCGCCGCCGATTTGTTTGGCGAGCCGGCACTGAATCTCGACGACTGGATGCAGACTGAGGCCGGCAAGGGCGTGATTAATATCCTCAATTCGGAAAAGCTGATGCGCAGCCCGCGCATGTATAGCGCTTTTTTGCTGTGGATGCTGGCGGAGCTGTTTCAAATGCTGCCTGAAGTGGGCGACCCCGAACAACCCAAATTTGTGATGTTTTTTGATGAAGCGCACTTGTTGTTTGATAATGCCCCCAAAGCCTTGATCGAACAAATCGAGCAAGTGGTGCGCCTGATCCGCTCAAAAGGTGTGGGCGTATATTTTGTGACCCAAAATCCGCTTGATTTGCCCGACAGCATTTTGGGCCAGCTCGGCAATCGGGTGCAGCATGCCTTGCGCGCCTTTACCCCGCGCGATCAGAAAGCCGTGAAAGCCGCTGCCGAAACATTTCGCAGCAACCCGGCGGTCAATGTGGTTGAAGCCATTGCAGAATTAGGCGTGGGGGAGGCGCTGGTTTCGTTTTTAGATGAAAAAGGCATGCCTGCGCCGGTGGAGCGGGCTTTGGTGCTGCCGCCGCAATCCGACCTCACACCGCTTCCCGCAGCCGAACGCGACAGCAAATTCCAAAGCGATATTCTCTACCGCCATTATAAAGATATGGTCGACAATTATTCTGCTTTTGAAGCCTTGAATGACTTGGAAGCGCAACAAGCCGCCGAAGCGGCTGAAGCCGATACAGCGGCAACCGCCGGCGGAAAACCGCAAAATGCCGAGAAAGCCGAGGACAGCGCCCAATCAGGCTTGGTCGGCGGTTTTCTCGGCGGGTTGTTTGGCGGCCGCAAAAAAGCCAATCAAGGCATGGCTTATGATTTGGCCGATTCTGTCGGCGATCAGATCAACAAACAGGTTACCCGCGCCATTTCGCGCAGTGTGATGGGCGTGATTAAGAATATGCTGAAATAGATAACTCCATTGATACAAAGGCCGTCTGAAAAAATGTTTCAGACGGCCTTTGTATTTGCCGGCAAATCTTTCATGATGAATCATGCTCATTCACAAAAGCAAGTGAATAAGGCGGGCCGGCAGTCAGGTTGTTTGTGTGAATGGATATCACAGGCAGTTTCAGGCTTTTGCCGCAGGTGCGAAACGCAGCACCAAATAGCCGAGTATACCGGCCAGCGCCGAGCCTAAAAATACGCCGACTTTGCTGTAATCTTGCAGTTCGGGGCTGGTAAAGGCCAGCAGGCTGATAAACAGGCTCATGGTAAAGCCGATACCGCACAACAGCGCTGTGCCGTAAACCTGCAACCAGCCGGCGCCTTCAGGCAACGATGCCCAGCCCAGTTTTACTGCACCCCACACCAGGCCGAAAATACCGATTTGCTTGCCTAAAAACAGGCCGAGCGCAATGCCGAGCACCACCGGTTGGGTAAACACATCCATGCTGAAGCCGGCAAACGACACGCCGGCATTGGCAAAGCCGAAGATCGGCACCACCAAAAAAGCCACCCAGTTTGCCAGGGCATGTTCCCATTTCAGCAGTAGCGGTTCGCCGGCTGCTTCAGGTGTACGCAGCGGAATGGCAAATGCCAGCAACACACCGGCTAAGGTGGCGTGAATGCCGGATTTTAATACCAAAAACCACAACAGCAGGCCGGCCAGCAGATAAGGCCAGCTTTTGAGCACGCCGCGTTTGTTCATCATAAACAGCGCCGCCAGCACCACCGCCGCCAGCAGCAGATAAATCGGCGCCAGATTGGCGGTATAGAAAAGCGCAATAATCACAATGGCCGCCAAATCGTCCATAATCGCCAGCGCCGTCAAAAATATTTTTAACGACAGCGGCACGCGGCTGCCCAAAAGCGCCAGCACGCCCAGCGCAAAGGCAATATCGGTGGCGGCAGGTATCGCCCAGCCTTTCGAGGCTTCTGCATCGCCGCTGTTAAACAGCAGATAAATCAGCGCTGGCACCACCAGGCCGGCAAAAGCGGCCAGGCCGGGCAGCAGCCGTTTGGCATTGGTGTCTAATTCTCCTTGCAGCAGCTCGCGTTTGACTTCAAGGCCGACAAACAGAAAAAATACCGCCATCAGCCCGTCGTTTACCCAATGCGATATGCTCATGCCGGCCACATAGCTGCCGAGTATATCGAAATATTTCCCCGACAAAGGGGAATTGGCCACGATGATACCTAAAAGTGCGGCAATCATCAGCACGATACCGGCTGCGGGTTCGGCACGGAAAAAAGCGCCGAATTTTTGTATCACTACATTCATTAAATTATCCTTATCTATGGTCTTGTGGGTGCATGTTAGCTTTTGAATATTATCAAAATTTGAAGGTTCCAACAATGCAACGCCCCGCCACTCCGCCCAAATTAAGGCATTGCTGCCGACGATAAAAGTTAACGGTTTGTTTGCAAAGCTGAATGCGGGTTGCCGGCGCGGAAATTGATTTCGATTGAATTTACGTCAAATCAATGGCCGGTTTGATGAAGACGAAATTGTATGGCGCTATAATGAAAGCTGTGTATTGCACAAACACAGATGCCGGCATGCCGTTTAAGCAGCAGTGCATCTGATGGTTTGTCTGCATTTTATTTGCCGCTCAACCATGAAAGAGATTTATGCATAACCCGAAAATCATATTTTTCGATATCGACGACACCCTTTACCGCAAACATACCGACACCCTGCGCCCATCAGTTGCAGAAGCCATGCGGGCATTGAAAGCCAAGGGCATCATCACCGCCATCGCCACCGGCCGCACGCCTGCTGCGATACCTGAAAAAGTGTGGCAGGTTATTGAGGAAGCGGGGATGGACTTGCTGGTAACCATCAACGGCCAATATATCCGCTATCGTGGCGAAGTATTGGAGAAACACCCGTTAGAGCGGGAAAAAATCGCCGAAATGTGCGTTTTTTTAGAAAATTGCCAGATTCCTTATGCGTTTGTTTCAGAGCAAACCATTGCCGTATCGGAGTCTTTGGATTATGTGGAAGAAGCAATGTCTAAGATTTTGCCCGAACACCCGATCGACAAGGATTATTACCGGCAGCATGAAGTGTATCAAATGCTGGCATTTTACCCGCCGGCGCAAGATGATCAAGTGAATGCCGAAGCGCACCGGCACGGTTATAAAACCGTGCGTTGGCACGAGCGCTCGGTAGACATGCTGGATAAACAAGGCTCAAAAGCGCGCGGAATCAGCACTGCTGTCGCCAAGCTCGGTATCGATATGAAAGATGTTATGGCTTTCGGCGACGGCTTGAACGATATCGAAATGATGCAGAGCGTGGGCTTCGGCGTGGCCATGGGCAATGGCCATCCCGCATTGAAAGCGGTTGCCGATTATGAATGCCCGACGGTGGAAGAAGACGGCGTACTCAACGGCTTGAAAGCGCTGGGTGTGATTGATTGAAACATTGCATTGCACACAGCCCAAAGCCCTGTTTGATGATTGAGTAAGATGAGGCCGTCTGAAATATTGCTGTGTTTGTTTCAGACGGCCTCATGATTTGATTTATTAAGATAGAAATCAATATTTTCTGCTGAAAAAGCAACAAACCGCGCATTCTATTGTATATTCAAATTCTGCAAACGCCCGCAACGGCGCTTGCAAGGTTGATTAGGCAAAGCTTAGTGGTTGTTCGCCGCTTATCGTGCGGCAATATTCAGGCAAAAAGCACCTGTCAATCGAATGGTTAGGATGCCCTAGGGCATCCCAACCATTCAGAATTACTTAGATTTTTTGTGATAAAAATACAGATGCCAGGCAAAAAACACAGCAAGATTGGGCATCTTGCGAGGCTTTTTAACGCAGCAGATGTGCTTTTAGCGCAAAAAAGATAATGATATATGAATGGTTAGGATGCCCTAGTGTAAAATGTCTATTCAGCAATGATATAATGAGAAAAATCTTTCCACCCGGTTTATTAAAGGATAAATTATGGCTAATGTATTAGTAGTACCTGTTTCTACTCAGGCAGACGGTTGGGCGGTAACTCAGGCCGTAGCGGGCGCATTGCCCCGTTCGGCAGTATTTCGCGCGTTTGATGAAGCGGGTGAGGCCGAAAAATTGGTATGCGCCGGCAAAAGCGACGATTGGCTCGATTCGCTGGTAACCTGTGTGGCCGCTCTGAATGCAGAAAACGTGGTAATCAAAGGTGCCAAGCCCGATCCCGAACGCGTGATTCTGTCTGCTAAAAATCTGGATGTCGCATTATCATTTGATGCCAGCGTAGTATTTGCCGTTTATACCGACACCGATGATGTCGAGCATGTATCCAATCGTTTGAATCTGGCCAAACAGGCTTATGTCAACTCTCCCGGAACAGCGGTGGGCTTTGTATTGGATGGTGCCGATAGCGGCGCCGGCGCCACCATCGCCGAGAAAACCGGCTTGGTGTATTTCGGCTCCAGCAAAAAAATCACCAACACCGATTTGCTGCTGAAAAAACCGGGCGGCCGTATGTCGCCGGCACAATTCCGTGTGAATATGATGGATGCTGCCCGCAATGCCAACAAGCGTATCGTATTGCCCGAAGGCGCAGAACCGCGCACTGTGCAGGCGGCCGCCATCTGCCACGAAAAAGGCATTGCCCGCTGCGTGTTGCTGGCACCGCGTGCTGAAGTGGAAGCGGTTGCCAAAGAGCGCCATATTGTTTTGCCCGATTCGCTGGAAATCATTGATCCGGCCGACTTGGTCGAGCAATATGTGGCGCCGATGTGCGAATTGCGCAAAAGCAAAGGCCTGACACCCGAGCAGGCGCGCGAGCAGCTGCAAGACACCGTAGTATTGGGCACCATGATGATGGCGCAAAACGATGTCGACGGCTTGGTGTCCGGCGCCGTTCACACCACCGCCAATACCATCCGCCCGGCATTGCAATTGATTAAAACCGCCCCGGGTGCCAGCCTGGTGTCGAGCGTGTTTTTCATGCTGCTGCCCAATCAGGTGCTGGTATACGGCGATTGCGCCGTGAATCCCGAGCCGACCGCCGAACAATTGGCTGATATTGCCATTCAATCGGCTGATTCGGCCAAAGCGTTCGGTATCGAACCGAAAGTGGCGATGATTTCTTACTCAACCGGCACTTCAGGCAGCGGTCCGGCCGTGGAAAAAGTGGCACAGGCTACGGCGCTGGTGCAGCAAAAACGACCTGATCTGGCGGTTGACGGCCCGCTGCAATATGATGCGGCAACCGTGCCCAGTGTCGGCAAATCCAAAGCACCCGACAGCAAAGTGGCCGGCCAGGCAACCGTGTTGGTGTTCCCTGATTTGAATACCGGCAATTGCACGTATAAAGCGGTGCAGCGTAATGCCAATGTGTTGAGCGTCGGCCCGATGCTGCAAGGCTTGCGCAAACCGGTAAATGATTTGTCACGCGGTGCTTTGGTAGACGATATCGTCTACACCATTGCGCTGACTGCCATTCAGGCTGTGCAAATGGCTTAAACAGGCCAAACACCATCAAGGCCGTCTGAAACCTTTTCATCAAAAGGGTTTCAGACGGCCTTTAAATTGAATGATTGGCATGCTGAAAACACAACTGTCCAATTTATACCCATTCACCAAAATAACCTAATGGCATTGATTCGCCTGAACTTGAAGAGGAGCGGTTTTGCTAGGGTGTCCTGATGTGTCATATATCATCATCTTTTTTGCGCTAAAAGCACATCTGCTGCGTTAAAAAGCCTCGCAAGATGCCCAATCTTGCTGCGTTTTTTGCTTTGAATCTGTGCTTTTATCACAAAAAATCTGAATAATTCTGAATGGTCCGGACACCCTAGGATACCCTAAGGCGCTGAGCGCTAAGTCAACCGGCCCTATGCGTGTATATTGTTTTCGGCTCGACACCTTGTTCGCTTACTTGGTGACTGGGTATAACAAGGCAAACCAACGCGGGTAGGCTGTTTTTTGAAAAGATGTTTATCACACCAATTTGTTACTTCACTTTGCCATTTATATCACGATGGCGGCAGGCGACGCGATAACGGCGGGCAGTTCGCTGCTGTTGTTGATTACAATCACGCCCGCCTGGCGCATGCTGTATACAGCATGGATGATGCCTTCCGGTGTGTAGCCGCGACAGGCGGCCAGGTTGACGATAACATTCCAACCGTCGCCATACCATTTCAGCTGACAGGCAGTTTTGCGCACGGCATGTTCGGTTGCCAAGCCGCCGATGATGATGGTGCCGGTGTTTTGGGCAAACAGCCATTCGAGCAGACCGGTGCTGCGGCTTTGACCGATATCGTGAAAGCAGGCGCTGTAATTTTCATCGCCTTCTGTTTCGATTTCGTGATGATAGTCGGCAGGGCAGGGCAAGCCGGGTAGAAAATGCAAGCCGCGGCATTGCTCGGCCTGGTTTACCCATCCGGCTGCCGAATGAAAAATGGAATAATGCCGGCCCGAAACAGGGCTGCTATGCTCAAAACCACCGCACAGCGTGTGCCGGGTGGATGAAATATTACTGATTAAAAGCCGTTGTCGGGCAAAGCCGGCCTGGCGGTTTAATTCTGCCACAATCTGTTCCGGCTGGTGGACGTGGAGCGTGTCGTTGGCGGCATGGCAGGAAAACCTGCACTGGGGTTGGAGGTCAACGGCAATAATGGTCATGGTGCAATCCCTTGTGTCGGTATTATTTTGGGAATCTTGAATCAATCCGGGCAGGGCATTGTGCCAAGCAAGGCAGGTTTCGCAGATGCTAAGGTTTTGGTTTATCGGCTGCAAAATCCGGCATTGCGCGGTATGAGTGCACAATCTGCGGTATTGGATTCAGGCGCTTTTTAAGCTGAGTATGACGTAATGGGATAATCCGTTTGTATAAGCGCTTTGATAATCGGCTTTTATTATAGATAATCGGTATCTTATCAGCAGGACGGATATTGTACTAATCATTATTTCTAAATAATAGAACAATATCATTTGTGAATATTTATTAATTCCAGTCATTATGATTTGTGGAATTAAATGAAGAAAGCATAATGATGTTTGTGGTTTATATCGATGAAATCAGGCCGTCTGAACGATATACGGTATTCAGACGGCCTCAATCGGAATAATGGCTTGAATAGAGAAAGGTGTTTGTTTTAGCTAAAAAACCTTTTATAGATCAAAGTCTTGAATGTATATAAATATCAACAGAGCCTAAATCCAACCGAGCGTGTTGGCAAACACCAATAAAATGGCAATCGGCGCCAGATAGCGCAAAGCCATATACCACAGCTGCGGTATGGATGCAGACACATTGCTGCCGCGCCGCATATGCCCGAGCACGGCATCTTTTTGCTGCACCCATGCCACAAACACCGCCACGCACAGTGCACCCACAGGCATAATCCAAGCAGTAATCAGATAATCCCACAGGTCAAATACGGTTTTACCGAAGATTGTCCAATCTTTTCCTATGCCAAACGAAAGTGCGGAAGGAATGCCGACAATAAAAATGGCCAACCCAACCAGCCGCACAGCCGGCCGGCGGCGGGCTTCATGATTGTGGATGGCCGCCGCAATCACCGTTTCCAGCATGGCAAAAGCAGAAGTGAGCGTGGCAAACAGCACCAGCAGCATAAATACGGCAAACAACACCTGCCCAAACGGAATATGCTGGAATACTGCCGGTAAGACCACAAAAATCAATCCGGGCCCTTGATCCGGCGCAAAGCCGAAAGCAAATACCGCCGGAAAAATCACCAGCCCTGCCAGCAGTGAAACCAGCAAATTCAGCCACATCACGCTGTTGGCCGAGCGGAAAACATCTTGGTCGTCACCGAGATAAGCCGAATAAGTAATCATTGCCGACACACCGATACTGAGCGCGAAAAAAGCCTGCCCGAGTGCAATCAGCATAGTTTGAGGGTTGAGATATTGCCATTGCGGCTTGAGTAAAAACGATACTCCCGCCATAGCGCCCGGTAAAGTGAGCGAACGTACTACCAGCAGGATAAACAGCACAAACAGTGCCGGCATCAGATAGCGGCTGGCTTTTTCAATGCCGTTGGCAATACCGCCTTGCACCACCGCCACCGTAACCAGCATAAATAAAGCCTGATATAAAACGGCGCCAACGGGATTCGCAATGGTGTCGGCAAACAATTGCCCGAAATCAGCATGCGGATGCACTGCACCGCTGAACGCATGTACCACATAAGCCAGCACCCAGCCGCCTACCACGCTGTAGAAAGACAACAACACAAAACATGCCGCCACGCCCATGCGGCCTACCCATGGCCACATGCTCCCCGGAGCCAGCACTTTAAATGCGTCAACCGCATTTCTGCCGCTCTTTCTGCCGATATAAAATTCTGCCAGCAGCACCGGCAAGCCAATTAATAAAGTGAACAGTAAAAATAAGATAAAAAATACCGCACCGCCGTTGGTGCCGGCGGTGTAGGGAAATTTCCAAATGGCCCCCAGGCCGATGGCCGAACCGGCAGCAGAAAGGATAAAGCCGATTTTAGAAGACCACGAAGCAGATTTCATAAACCAATCACATAAAAGCCGACAGTTTCAGGCGGTGAAAATGACAAAACCGCCGATACACAGGCCGGCGGAGCATAAATAATCGTGGCAGATTGTAGCAAACATGCAGGAAAATTGTAATATTGATGGCGCGAAAACAAGCAAGCCGGCGGATAAGCGAGTAATGTTAAATAAGCGCTTTGTGTTGAATCGGGCATTATTTATAGTGTAAAAATGCAATATAAAGTAATTTTGTGTATTTATATTGTTTTCAGACGGCATTATCTTGATATAAAAACTTTCATAAAAATTTTGTAGGAATGCAATAACCACGCAAGCCGGCTTGCTCTTTTACCGATATTTCTTTTACCGATATACTGAAATGGATCAAATAATGCTTTGTATGGTCAATCGAAGGAAGTCGGATACGCTATGTTGATTCTGATGCAGTTGAGAAGGCTGAAGACTGGGGTATTAAAAGCTTGAAAGGATGGTCATGACTACGGAAAACTTCGCCGATATTTGGCAAGACGAGTGGGACAACCTGCTCACACCTGAAGAACAGGCAGTATTTTTCAGGCTGAAGCGATGAAGAACAGGATAAATACCTGATTGCCTGCACTTCCCATGAAGCCATGACAGCCTATCTTGAAGACCCCGCCTCACCACCGGCGGCCAAACGGTTGCTGAATTTGGAAAGCTGGAAATAAGCACCAAGCCCTGCCGGAAACAGCAGGGCTTTTTTGCATTATTTAACGTGAGTTCGGGATAATCCAGCACGTTTCCTACCCCCCTAGCGGGCAAGCCGGCGACATTGATTTTTACCCCCGGCTTAAACGGCATCAAGCAATACGCAACCAAGTCCGAAATCAAATTCAGCAAGAAACCTGTATAAGAACGGTGCCGTGTATGTTCTATTTGGCAAAGGTTTTTCAACTCATCAAATACCGACTCGATCACACCGCGCTTTTGCAGCAACCCCGGCTCAAAAGGTGTTTTATCCTGTTGTTTCATATTCTTTTTCTTCCCCGTTACCAAATGAATGCCATATTCGCTTTGCAGCCATTGAGTCAGCTCCTTACCCAAATAGCCCTTATCGCCGACAACAATGCTCCACAATGAGGCCGCCATATCTTTCCAAGCATGGCGGTCGTTGACGTTACCCGGGGTTAACCGGACATCGACAAGTGCGCCTTGATGGTTGATAAGGGCATGGAGTTTGAAGCCGTAGAACCAACCCATACTGCTTTTACCGCGCCGGGCGCTGCCTGCAAAAACACGGTGGGTCGGGATGCGGCGGTTATGGCAAACGGCTAAAGCGGTGGAGTCGACAAAGCTGATGCCGCTGCATTGGCCCATTTGTGTTTTGAGAAAGGCGGAAAAGGGGATGATGGTGCGTTGTGCCAATTCGACAAAGCGGTTGTAGGAGGGCATATTGGGAAATGCCTGGCTGAGCATGCGTTTGATTTGGAAGAGATAATAGGTTTTGAAATGGCGATAGCGGATTTGGTGGAAATCAATCCAAACGGTCATGATTTCTGCTGTGCTGACGGAGGCTTTGCGCTGTCGGATTTTTTTGTTTGCTTGGTGTGAAATGCGTTGTTGATTAAATTTCGGTTCGAATGTTTTGCAAAAATCGTCCACGAGACAGAAAAGTTCGGTAAGATAATCCATGAGAGGCCTTCTTGTGGTTTTTTGTTTGTGTGCAAACAGCAGCTTACTACAAGTCGGCTTCTCTTTTTTGGAATTTTCTTATCCCGAACTCACGTAGCTTAAGGTGGCGCCCAAGAGGAAGTGGCCGACCATTTGTGCGGCTTCGTTTGGGTTTTCTCCGTGGCCGAAGGTGTTGCCGATGGCGGCTGCGGCATACGGCGACAGGGTGTTGGCGGCAACCTGTATATCGGTTTGGCCGCCGAGGGCGCCGGTAATCAGGGTGTTGGCGGCATTTAATGCGCGGCTGTTGCTGCTGATTTGGCTGGATTGTTAAAGAATGAGGCCGTCTGAAATGATTAGTAATTCAGTTTCAGATGGCCTATTTTATTATTTACATGCGGGTAAATCTTTATAAACACTTTTATCACAAGTGCGCTTGCCATTAAATAAATAACCTTTTTTTTCCATGCATTTAGCGTTTTTAATGTATGTATTATCTGATATGCTTGTGTTATTTGCTGTATTAGCAAAACCGCAGCTTAACATATCAGACTTTAATTTTGGATATGGGACTGATTGATTATTTAATTTCCAATAATCATGTTCCCATGGATATGTGCCACAACCAGCGATTAAAAAACTTACAAAAGACATTATTAAATAATTACGCATATTATTACTCTTTTTCTTTGTTAAAACTAGTAGGTTTCCATTCTGGAAGTTTATTGCTTGAATTTGACCAATAATCTTTTTCTTTACATAATCTGCCTCCTTTTCCATAACAACTATGCACCGTTGCAGAACCACCTAATCCTATCCATTCCTGATACCATTGTTTTCCATTTTCTGCATTACCGCCTGTCGGCCTATTTCCACCGATAATGCCGCCAACAGGATCATATTTATGTGACTGATACTTTAATTCAGCAGCTGCAGCTTGCGTGGGCGACATATTTTCGCGGCCTTGCAGGGTAGAAAGCAATCTATCTGCTTTGCTTGAGTTATAGGCGGGGCCGACAAAGTGCACCGTCAAGCTGGGTAGGCGACTTAACAGGGACTGATCTTTGGCTAACGATTCCAAAGCATTACCCGTTGTCATCGCACCGCGGCTATGGCCGTCGAAGTGTACGCCTTCCTGCCCATATTGAGCCATAATGGCTTTGGTTTCCTGTGTGGCATTGGTTAAACCCATCAAATCATTTTCCATAAATTTCATATATCCGGCCACCATCATTTCGGCAAAAGCATTACTGGTTTGCGGGAAATAAATAAAATATTGTGCATCTTGATTATGTTGGTCGGCATATTGGGCAGCAGAATTAATGTCGGTAAAAATACCATTATTGAATACAGTAATTTTTCCGCCTGCTCCGGCTTGCAGGTTTTGTTTTTCCTCATCGGTTAATTTGTGGTATTTAGAGACATCTTTTCCATTTTTATCTATGCTATTAGAAATAACTTTACCATTTTCATCTCTTTCTAAAACATAAATATCAGCAGCCTCCACAAACATTTTTTGATATGCCTCATCAGAGGAGAATGTAAGCGCAAAATCGGTTAGCGTGCCTTTTGCATCTCTTCGAGCCTCAACATCAGCCAGCATTGACTGAATATCAACAGCTTCTAAAGCTCTATGTGCACCCGCTAAATCTTTTCTAATTGATTTAGCCGCTTTTTGGCCGCTCTCGGAAGCAATATCAAATACACCATCACTCAATAACCAGCAGCGCGACCAAAACCGCCGTCGTGCGGAAGAGTTGCGCCGCCAAAATGAGCGCCAACGCGAGCAGATGCAGCAGCGCCGGCGCTTTGAACAGCAACGCCAAGCCGATGAACGCCGCGAGCAGTTGCGCGAACGCCGGCGTGCCGAGCAGCAGCACCAAAACAATCAGCGCAACGAACAAACCCGCTGTCAAAACGAGCAGCGCCGCGAGCAAATACAGCGTCAGGGTGAACAGCGCCGTGAGCAAATGCAACGGCAAAATGAGCAGCGTCGCGAGCAAATGCAACGCCAGAGCCAACAGCGCCGCGAACAGTTGCAAAACCAAAACCGCCAGCGCATGCAACAACAACGGATGCAGCAACCACGTGAAACACTACAGCCGGGACGGGAAAACAGCAGCCGCATTTTCCGCAGCCAGTAAGAAGCGTTTGCAAAATTTCTGCTAAAGCAGCAGAAATCGTTCGGTTAACGCTATTCCGGTTTGCGCCGGAATGGTTGAGTGATTGGGTATTTGTGCTGAAAAAGTATTTTACCAAGCGCTCAGTCATACTGATTCATCAAGTAAGCGAACAAGAGCGTGAGCCGGTGGACTTAATACCTTAGTGCCTCAACGAAACCGCTTTTCTTCGAGCTGAGGCGAGCCAACGCCGTTAGGCTATTTTTGTGCATGGGTATAAAGGCGGCTTGATGCTGCATAAAATCCAAAAAATACACAGGAAAAGTATATGGCCAATACTTTGAACTTGCCGGCAGATAAACTTGCCGAATCTTCTAACAATCTGCCCATTTCAATGGAATTCGGTTAAAATAAACGCTTTGCGATTGAGCCGAGAGAGCGATTATGTCTGACATCAGCCTGAAAAAAATCTATTCTGGAAAAGTTCGTGATTTATACGAAATCGACGATAAACGCATGCTGATGGTTGCTTCAGACCGTTTGTCGGCGTTTGATGTGATTCTTGACGACCCGATTCCCGGCAAGGGCGAAATACTTACCCAAATTTCCAATTTCTGGTTTCAGAAGCTCAACCACATCATGCCCAACCACTTTACCGGCGACAGCGTTGATGACGTGCTGCCGCCGCAGGAAGCTGAAGTGCTTGCAAAGCGCGCGGTCGTGGCCAAAAAGCTCACGCCGGTTAAAGTAGAAGCCATCGTGCGCGGCTATCTGGCCGGCAGCGGCTGGAAAGATTATCGGCAAACCGGCACCGTGTGCGGTATCAGCCTGCCCGAAGGCATGCAGGAAGCGCAACAGCTGCCGGAAGTGATTTTTACTCCCTCTACCAAAGCTGCGGTGGGCGATCACGATGAAAACATCAGCTTTGAACAATGCAGCCGGATTATCGGCCGGGATTTGGCCGAAGAAGTGCGTGCCAAAGCAATTGAGCTTTACACGGAAGCAGCCGCCTATGCCCAAACCCGCGGCATCATTATTTGCGATACCAAATTCGAGTTCGGCCTTGATGAAAACGGCACTTTAACCTTGATGGATGAAGTGTTGACTCCCGATTCAAGCCGTTTTTGGCCGGCAGACCAATATCGGGTCGGCACCAACCCGCCATCTTTCGACAAGCAATTCGTGCGCGATTGGCTGGAACAAAGCGGCTGGAACAAGCAGGCTCCCGCCCCCAAAGTGCCTGCCGAAGTGATTCGGAAAACTGTGGAAAAATATCAGGAAGCGCTGGATTTGCTGACCGGGAAATCATGATTTCTAGAGTGCCCTAGCTATTCGATTGACGGGTGCTTTTTGCCTGGTGTCTGCACTTTTATCACAAAAAATCTGAGTTATTCTGAATGGTCAGCACACCCTGGCGGGCAGTAAAACCATCAAACAAAGGCCGTCTGAAAGCATCATCAGCTTTCAGACGGCCTTTGTTTGATATCGTCAAGCATCAAGCATTGCTGGCGTGGGATATTGAAGCATTTTACCAAACAGCTGCTTCAGAACCATACCGCCACAAATGCCTGTTGCCCAGTTATCGCTTGAAACCATTAATGATTGTGGCCGCAGGATTTTTTCATATCCAATACCATACGCCCCTGGATTTTACCAGCATACATTTCTTCAAAAATGTCGCCCACTTCATCCAGCGCACGGGTTTGTACCACCGGCACCACCAAGCCGCGGGCGCCGAAATCGAAAGCTTCGGCCAAATCCTGACGGGTGCCCACCAGCGAGCCGACCACTTCGATGCCGTCTAAAACGGTGCGCGGAATAGAAAGATCCATGGTTTCCACCGGCAAGCCCACGGCTACAACACGGCCGCCGGCACGCACGCAATCGATGGCGCTGTTAAACGCATCTTTCGATACGGCAGTAACCACGGCCGCATGAGCGCCGCCGTCGGTGATTTCTTTAATGCGCTCGGCTGCATTTTCATTGGCAGCATTGATGGTTACTTCTGCGCCGACCTCCTTGGCCAAAGCCAGTTTGTCATCGTTGATGTCGATGGCGATAACGCGGGCGTTGAACACTTTCGCTGCGTATTGCACCGCCAGATTGCCCAAACCGCCGGCGCCATACATGGCAATCCATTGGCCGGCGCGCACGCCGGAAACTTTGGTGGCTTTGTAAGTGGTCACGCCTGCGCAGGTAATCGAGCTGGCCTGAGCCGGATCAAGGCCTTCGGGCACTTTGACCGCATAATCGGCAGTTACCAGACAATATTCGGCCATGCCGCCATCAACGGTGTAGCCCGCATTTTTTACCGTGCGGCAAAGGGTTTCACGGCCGCTGTTGCAATATTCGCAATGGCCGCAGCTCTCAAACAGCCAAGCAATACTCACGCGGTCGCCCACTTTCAGGCTGGTTACATCCGGTGCTACTTCTTTCACCACACCAATGCCCTCATGGCCGAGAATACGCCCCGGCTGCTTGCCGTAATCACCGGCGGCCACGTGCAAATCGGTGTGGCATACACCGCAATATTCAACTTCGACCAGCGCCTCGCCGGCGCCGACTTCGGGAATGTCTTTTTCAACCACTTCCACGCCCGTACAGGCTTGATTCACGACTGCTGCTTTCATATCACTACTCCTTATAATATTTATGGATGTTGATAAACTGAAGCTATGCAATGAATAGCATATTGCTTTTACAGTATAGCCAATTAAAATACTTGCTCCAATTGAAAATAGTAAAAGTAAAAGGCAAATCAAAAGAAGGCATTAATGTTATGCAGTAACATATAATCGGTGTGTCGCACCGGTTCAGAAGCGTAAGTTGATCAGGGTGGCAAGCTGAAGATGCTACGCAGACACGGGGCGTGCCGGTATGCGGCTTTATCAGCTTATTTTGTGAACCAGTATAGAGGGGCAGATATGTGGAGAATAAAAAATCCCGCACACGCGGCGGGATGAAGGAAAATGTACTCTTTCTGATTTAAATTCTGTAACCATTTGAATTTAAATTTGTAACTGGTGTGGGTGGGATCTGTTAAAGCGTATCCTCAATTTAATTTAGCGTGAATAATGGTACATGCCAGATACAGCATCAGCTTGAAATTGACTGCCTTATTTTTTTCTCCCATCGCTCGTGAATCATATAGCTTTATTCGCAATAAAATAATTTCCTGCCGCCACCATCTCAATCAGTCTGCTTGCAATTTGACTGTCGCGGATTTCACCCCCAGTGATTTTAAAATCGAACGGATATCTATCCGCATCAACTGATAAATGTATTTTTGCAGTTGCTCTGCCGTGATTTCGTCTAATTGCTCTTTCTTCACCATGCCCAGCTCTCCACGTGCATGCTGATGACACCGTACATAGCTTCCGTCGGCGAATACCCATTCTTCATCAATTTCTTTTCGTAATCCAGAAAAAATTGTTCCACAATCCATTTTTAGACCAGCAGTTAAAGCGGTTATATGCTGTTTCCCATGGGCAAAATGTTTCAGGAATATCACGCCAGGGCGCGCCTGTGCGAAGCTTCCATAATATTGCTTCCATGACTTCCCGATCATTTTCCCAACGATGGCAGCCATGTTCGCGCATGGTTGTTTGCAGCTGGTTCCAAAGGTTGTCTGTTAGTGCTCTTCTGGTCATTTGTTTATATCAGCCAATAAATTATCAAAAATATAGGCGATATTTTATCATTGATGAAGAGAAAATGAGATTGGGGATATGCCCTAATCTCTATGTTCGAAATCAGCTTAGACGAAAAATACCTCAAACGTGGGCGAAGACGCTGGCAATTTGTGGGAACAGATGACCGGTGAAAAATAGCTGGCCAGCCATTGCGGGAAACAAAGGCCGTCTGAACATTCAGACGGCCTTTGTTTCAGCCCCGGTACACTTGGCGGTGGTTGCCGATACGCACAATCAAGACGGTAATTTCTTTATCGCAGATGTCACAATTCGGCCTCGACCCCGCACAAGTGGCAGCGATGGATAAGCCGGTATTGATTCGCAAGCTGGATGAAGATGTGGACATTGCCAAGGCGGCGGTGGCCTCAAATGAGGGTGGCGGCTTGGGCATGAGCGCGCTGGAGCAAGCGCGGGCAGATGCCGACCGCCTGCCCGATTTCGGCAGCTTCACGCCGTCTGAAAGCGGCGAACTCAACACCCCGGCCAACCGCGGTTTTATCCGCCAGTTTGTAGGGCAGATGCCGACCACGGTGCAGGCGCAGATGGTGGATGCACAAGGCTTGTTGAGCCAAGACGGAATCCGCCGCTTGCACAATGCCATGCTTTACCGCGCCTACGGCAACAGCCCGGCCTTAAGCCGCATGGTGGAAAGCACCGACCAAGGCGCCCGCAATATGGTAAACGCCATGATGCAGGCCGCACCGACCATTGCCAAAGCACGCGGCCACATCGCATCGGGCGATATGCATGATGCCGATATTGCCGCCGATATTGTGGCGGCGGTGGAAAAGCTGAACGAAATCCGCGAGAGCGGCGGCAGCGTGGCCGATTATTTGGCGCAACAGGGCATGTTTGAAGATGATTTAAGCCCCGTTGCCCGTGACTTGGTGGCGTTTTTGGATGAGCATAAACGCAGCGCCAAGGCGATTGCCACACTGTTGAAGCACTATTACGATTTGCTGGGCGCCCAAGGCAGCCCCAATCAGGCCGATGTGTTTGGCGACAATAGCGCACCCGACAGGCAACAACTTTTAAGAAAGGCAGAACATGACTACCGACAACAAAACGAAGCGCCCGGCCAAAGCGGATTATTCGGCCAAGCAGCCGAATCGGCAAAGCGGCCTGATGAGCCTGATTCGCAAGCTCGACAACAACCCGCAGGCAGCAGCGGTGATGAAACAGGCGCTGGCGAAGACGCGGGAAGCGCTGAAGAGCAAGACGGATTAAATGAAGATTCAGACGGCCTCGATGAGCCTGATTATTTGGATGACGGCGAAGAGCTGAGCAATGAAGAGCAAGAAGCGCTTTATCACTCGGTCATGTTCAGCCGTGGCGGCAGCCTGGCAGAGGGCGGCGAGAGCACAAGCAGCTTTGAGGCAACCGCTAAAGAAAACGGCGGTGAGCGGATGTATGCATATGCCAAAGAGCACGGCGAAACCGAACTGGCCTATGAGCAATGGGTGCAAGTGCGCACGCCTGAATTTAAGGCTTGGTTTGGCGATTGGGAAAGTCTGAAGCGCGGCAAGAAATTTCCGAAAGTGCTTAATCCGCGCACGGGTGAACCGCTGGTGGTGTATCACGGCACACCGAACGATTTCAGCGAGTTTTCTTACGATTATGTGGGAACACAAGGCACAGCAGACGGGCAGGGCTTTTACTTTACCGATGATGCGCTATTCACTGAAAACTACCAACAGGGTTCGGGAAAGTCGATGGCCGTTTACCTGAATATTCAGCACGAGCTGAGCGCAGATAAATGGACGCTGACAAAAGCCAATGTGAAAGCGGTGTTGAAAGTGCTAGACCCTAAGGGTAGGGATTTTCTTAGCAATTACGGCGATGTGGACTATGACGGCTACAATGCCGTGCTGAATGAAGCGGTGGAAATGGAGCTTGACGGATCAAGCAATGATGTTGATTTTGTCGGCAACCTGATTAACAGCGGCGTGGAAATCGAGAATGCTTACCTTGCTTTGGAAAAGGCAGTGGGGGCAAGCGGTATCATTGCCCAGCAAGATGACGGCAGCACACATTATGTGGTGGGTTTGCGCAATCAAATCAAATCTGCAACAGGAAACAAAGGTGATTTCAGCCGCAACAACAACGATATCCGCTATTCACGCAGCGCCATGAAAGACACAGCGGCCAATATCCGCCGCGGCCGCGAAGCGATGAACCGCGCCATGACCGAACGTGCCGATGTGAAACGGGCGATGTACCGTAATGATATTGGCTGGGTGGATTTTGTGTGGGGAGATACCGGCAATCGTTTGGCAAATGGCAAAACAAAAGGTGCAATGGGTTTGTCGCATATTGTCGACAAGCGTATGGCCGTTGACGGCATGAGCTATGATGAAGTGATTCAGATGCTTACCCGTGATGCGGTTGAAACGATTGCAGAGGGTAAAACAACACGCAGAATTGAAAGCGGAAAATCGGTAAGGCTGGAAGTCAAGAAAGACGGTAATACCGTTCAACTGACAAAGCGCGAGGGCAGTAATACTTGGCTGCTGACGGCATTTAATGATTTTGAGAATCAGGCGGTGGAAAAGGTGCGGGGTGCGACGCAGCCTAACCTACGCAGTTCCGACCCTATACGTTCTCGTGACGGAATGGGAGCGCCTGATACATCTGATACTTTACGCGCAAGCCGTGAGCAAATCAAGCAAACCCGCCAAGCGGTAGCGCAGGCGGTGGGCAAAAACAACCTGCGCCATATCGAGATTGTGGCGCGTGATGATGCGGCACGGCCTGACAATGCGCAGGATTTGGCCGATGCGCAGGGCTGGTATGATCCGCAAACGCAGAAGATTACCCTGATTGCCGAAGCCCTGCCAAACAAGCGCACGGCGCAATTTGTGGCTTGGCATGAGCTGGGGCATCAGCGTATTGATGTCGACGGCTTCGCCAAGTGGCGGCAACTGTTTGCGGCCGCTTATAACGGCAATGCGGTCATCAAGCAGGCCGCCGACAACATCATGAAACAGCGCCAAGGTCAGAAAGACGGCGCAGCCCGAAACAAGCTGGCGGCGGTGGAAGAGGCGGCGGCTGATTTGTTTGCGGCGCACCAAACGGGCGACTATGCGGCATTTGAAGCGCGCAACGGCGTGAAAGTGCCGGCGGCGATGCGGCAAGGCTTGGGCGGTTATCTTGCCCGCTTGGCCAACCATTTGCGCAGTGTTCTGGCCAAGGTGATGGGGGTGCAGCGCAACAGCATCAGCGATGCGGATATTTACGGTTGGATGAAGACGCTGGAGCAGGTAGACAGTGGGGTTTCAGACGGCCTTAGTGGGGAAGCACGATATAGCCGCAGCGAGGATACGCAGGCTAAATATGAGCGGCGTATTGATGATTTATTTGCAGGGAAAACATTCCGCGACCAAGTGCGCGTACTTGACCGCTCGGATTTGTTGGATATGCTGGGTTATGGTGATAAGCCGGTGGTGTTGGTAAACAGCAAGGTGAACGCCGACAAACATAAAAACATGGATGCTGCCGCATGGAAGAAAGTGCCTGAATGGCTGGATAATCCGTCTATGGTTTTTGACAGCGTGACAGAACAAGGCCGTTTGGTGTTTGTTGCGCCTGAAACGGTGGCCGGTAATGTGGTACGGATTATTCTCGAGCCGAAAGCGGATACGCTGGAAGCGCATGTATTGGTAAATGCTTATGATATGGAGGCAGACACGACTACCAAACCGTATAGCAGCGGTAAATACAATCCGCTGACGACCTTTGCCAATTGGCGTGATGATGGCAAATTGCAGTATATCGACAAAGAAAAAACCCGTCTGCTGGCAAGTCGTTCCGGGCTTTTATTGCCCGGGCGTCTCTTGCAGCCCACGGGTATGAAAAAGATTCTAACAGAAAAGAATTTGCAGGGCTACCGGAAAAGCAATCCCACATACGAAAGCGGCGCCAAACTCAGCCGCGGCGCCGGCTTATCCCCACAAGAGCGCCGCTGGCTTAACGAACAGGATGAATTGCAGGGGGGTGTGAAGGCCTACAACAAAATGGCCGAATTGCTGAAACCGGTATTTGCCAAAATCAAGCTGGCCGATACATCGCCGCTTGAGTTTAAACAGATGATGCGCGATTACCGGGCGCAGTTGAATGTAGCCGGGCGCACGGCGAAGGAAATGGCCGATGCGGGCGTGAAGCTGACGGCAGAGGAGCGCAAACTGCTTTCAGACGTGTTGGAAAAAGAATTGCCGCCGGGGCTGGAAATATCGCCTGAATTGCAGGAATTGGCGGGGGCAATGCGCGAGGTGTTAACACAGCAGAGTGATGATTTGGTGGCGCTACAGATGTTGAGTGAGGCGAGCCGCGAGCGCTTTAAGGATACTTACTTGCCGCGTCTGTATCAGAAGTATATGACGGGCGATACGGCGCTGGATATACTGAACAAAGAGCTTGGCCGTGCCATGCGCGGCAGCTTGGGCAATACGGTCAAAGGCCAGCATCTGAAAGGGCGCGGCCTGTTTAAAGAAGTGGCGCGTTCACGGCAGGCCAAGTATGAGGCAGAGGGCTGGGAAATGCGCCACGACTACGGCAGCAAGGGCAAGAAGGCCAATACCGTGGTGATGTGGCGCGACTATACCCGCGAGGAACGGGCGGCGATGGGGGAGGAGCGCGATGCGATGTTGCGCTTTACTTCGGGCTATATCAAGACGCAATCGGATATTGCCAAGGGCGTGCTGTTTAAGCGGGTGGACAAGCGGCGCGAAGCCTTACAGCGGCTGTATGACAAGCGGGGGGATTAAGTAAAGGCAGGCCGTCTGAAAAAAGATTCAGACGGCCATTATTTAAATAGATGTTGGATATGGTGCTGAATTTGATGTAATATTAAATATCTTTTAAGGAGGAATAATCATGGAAGCAGTATTGGCAGATTATGCTGTAAGCGTGACAGAGCTTAAGCGCAATTATGCAGCCATAATGGCGCAGGCAGATGGTGCCGTGGCGGTGCTGAACCACAACAAGCCTGAAGCCTATCTGATTTCTGCTGAGCGTTATCAGGCGCTGCTGGAGTATATGGAAGATTTGGAAGATGTAAAGCTGGCGCTGGAGCGTTCAGATGAACAGGCAGTGAAGGTGTCTCTGGATGACTTATGAATTGGCTTTTCTGCCCTCTGCGCGGCGGGAATGGGACAAGCTCGACAACAGCATCAAAACCTTGTTCAAACGCAGGTTGGCAGAACGCTTGGAAAACCCGCATATGCCGTCTGCGGCCTTGCACGGCATGAGGAATGCTTACAAAATCAAATTGCGCCAAGCCGGTTACCGTTTGGTTTACACGGTGGATGACGGCCTGATTACGGTAACGGTGGTGGCGGTGGGCAGACGTGATAAAAGCACGGTGTATGTACAGGCCTTGGCGCGGGCGAAGGATAAGTAACCGATTAAAAAACCGCCACAATACCCCTGTTTAATCAACAGGGGTGTTTTATGGCGCATGCAAATCCTTATGAACCGGGGCAGGTAGAAACGCTGGAAAAAGCGCGCAACGAGCTGGTGAAGCTGGTGGCTATGGTGAATCAGCTGATTGCCAACCAACAGCTGATACAGCGTGATGACGACTGCTTGGCCGCTTGCGCAGTGGTGCCGCACACATTGAGCGATGAAGTGGTGCGCATGGATCGGCCATTTGGCGTTGCTCGGCGCCTATGCGGCAAGGTCTTGTCAAAAGGGTGGGTGGTGACCGACCTACGGCAACCGCATGTATGCCGTTGATGACAATAAAAAAATCCCACCTTAAAGCGGGATTTTTTAAAGAAAATGTGCCAATAACGTGCCATTTTCTGTATTAAATTCTGCAACTATTTGAATTTAAATTTGTAACTGGTGGAGGCGGGGGGAATTGAACCCCCGTCCGAAAGTCCTCTACAAAGCGTTCTACATACTTAGTCGTGTCTATTTGAAATCTTGTTTCCATTCCGCCGGCAGACAGGCTGTTTGGAAACCAGTTACCTTAAATCTTATTCCGTGCCAAGTAACCCGACACGAAACCAGCCAATGTAATTGACGTTGCTGTAGGTTTTACCCTACGCAGCCCATCGGCCAACTGCTGCAACGGCAGGCCTTAAGCGGCCAGTGCGTAAGTTTCGTCGTTTGCGACTATTTAAATTCAGTGTTTTACGGGAATCTGAGACCCCGGTATGCCCGCATCTGCTTCGCAACCCCCGTCGAAACCAAGTCGCCCCCAGATAGGAATTTTTGATTATACGCGCTTTGCCGTGCGATTGCTAGGGTGTCCTAACAATTCAGAATTATTCAGATTTTTTGTGATAAAAGTGCAGATGCAAGGCAAAAAACGCAGCAAGATTGGACATCTTGCGAGGCTTTTTAACGCAGCAGATGTGCTTTTAACGCAAAAAAGATGATGATATATGAATGGTCAGGACACCCTAGGGTGTCCTGACCATTCGATTGTCGGGTGCTTTTTGCCCGGCATCTGCATTTTCAGGAGCAAAAATCCCCTCATACAATGACACCATCAGGCCACCTTGGGGTGGCTTGAGGTGTCGTTTTCAGACGGCCTTGAGCGATTGGGCTATAATGGCGGCGGAATACACACGGATTGAAGACTATGTATGATGTAAACACACATGATGTGCGCCGCTTTTTTGCCGAGGTATGGCAGCAGCGTCTGTTGCCGTTGCAGCTGAACGGCTTGCAGCAAAAAGCGTTGCGTATTATCGAGGCGCACCCTGAATACCACCGTTATCTTGAGCGTATTGAAGATTATCTTGATAAAACCTGGACGCCTGAAGAAGGGGAGAGCAATCCTTTTTTGCATATGTCGCTGCATCTTTCGATACAGGAGCAGGTGGGCATCGACCAGCCGCCGGGCATTCGGGCGATTTATCAGCAGCTGTGTGCGCAACACAATGACGACTGGACGGCTGCGGAGCATGACATGATTGAGGCGTTGGCGGAAACCATTTGGGCGGCGCAGCGCTCCGGCAAGGGCTTGGATGTGAATGCCTATATGACGCGCCTGCGCAAACCGTTGGGCTTGGGGCAGGAAGAGCATGCCCGCATCAATCCGCATGAAGTGGGTTTGTCGGATAAAATCAGCGGGCGTTGAGCCGGGCTGTGTTGCATGGAATCAAGGCCGTCTGAAAACGCATTATCTCGGTAAAGATGTGCGCTTCAGACGGCCTTGTTAATCAACGTATTATTTTTTGCCGGCCAGCCACAAAGCTGCATATTTGTTAAACGTTGCTTGTGCCAATAATATCGACAGCAGCAAACCGTGCCGGCCATCCAGAAAGCCGGCTTTGAGAATATACATTTTGATAAAGCTGCCTGCGCCATGCACCATGGCTTGGCTGAGCGATGCGGTTTTGCCTTTGGCAAGTCGTTGTTCTGCCCAGAGCCGGCCATAAAGATTCTGCTTGGCCAAAAATTGATCCAGGGTTGCATAGGTGTAGTGCAGCGCATCGCCTTGCAGTTTTTTCACTTGCGTATCGGCCGGCAGCAGTACTTTTTCATGCACCAAATCATCGCTGTAGCGTGCATGGGCGGTGGGATAGAGGCGTACTACCCAGTCGGGATACCAGCCGCAATGACGGATAAAGGCGCCGAAAGTGTTGCTTAAGCGGTTGAATGAAAAAGCGGTTTTCCCGTCGGCAGGGGTTTGCTTCAAGGCCGTCTGAATGCTTTGGTTTAATTCGGGTGTCAGGCGCTCGTCGGCATCGAGCCATAATACCCAGTCTGTTTCTATATATTGATGGGCGCGGTTGCGTTGGCGGCCGAAGCCCGGCCAATCTTCATGTCTGTGAAAGGCGGCGCCGTAACGGTTGGCGATGTCGGCGGTGGCGTCGCTGCTGCCCGAGTCGATAATCACAATTTTATCTGTCAGGCCGGCGGTGCTTTGCAGGCAGGCTTCAAGATTGGCGGCTTCATTTTTGGTAATGAGGGCGATGGTCAGGCTTGGATAGATTGTGTTCATGGTGTCAGATGATTCGGTATAAAATTTGCGTGATGGCAGGTTTGGCTAAGCATAGCTTTGCAGGCTGCCTTAATCTGCTGCTGCGCAAAATAGGCGCTTAATTTTGAGGCCGTCTGAAACCCGTGTTTTCAGACGGCCTCAAAGTTATGTAGGGGCAGGCGGTATCCGGTGTTGCTGATCGGTTTAGCGGTTATGATTCTGTTTTCAGCGCCCGCTGGCGGCGGGTTTCGCTGAGCACCATGCCGGCGGATACGGATACGTTCATGCTTTCTACCGTGCCGAACATCGGTATCGATACCAGCATATCGCAATGTTCGCGGGTGAGGCGGCGCATGCCTTCGCCTTCGTTGCCCATTACCCAGGCCACGGCATCGGGCAGGTTGCAATGGAACAAATCGGCGTCGCCGCCCATATCGGTGCCGACAATCCAGATGCCGTATTCTTTCAGCTCACGCAAGGTGCGGGCGAGGTTGGTCACGGTGATGTAGGGCACGGTTTCGGCGGCGCCGCAGGCCACTTTGCTGACGGTGGCGTTCAGCCCGGCGCTTTTGTCTTTCGGTGCAATCACGGCGTGCACGCCCATGGCATCGGCGGTGCGCAGGCAGGCGCCGAGGTTGTGCGGGTCGGTGATGCCGTCGAGCACCAGCAGTAAGGGCGGCTCGCTCAGGTTTTCCAATACGTCTTCCAGGTGCACGTGGTTTTTTGATGCATCGATAAAACCGGCTACGCCCTGATGGCGTGCGCCTTTGCTGATGGCATCAAGCCGGGCGGTATCGGCAAAGTGGATGCGTACGTTTTCGGCGGCGGCTTTTTCCAGCACATCGCGGGTACGGGCATCGTTTTTGCCTTCTTGAATATAAAGCTCGGTAATGCTGTTCGGGTTTTGCCACAGGCGGGCGTTGACGGCGTGAAAACCGTAGATGAGTCGTTGGTTGGCCATAATCCGGTCTTAAAAAGGTTTCAGACGGCCATTATACAGGGTTTTGTTTGTAGGCCGTCTGAAAAATCATGTGCATAATATTCATGACATTTGCTTTGTTTTGGCTTAAGCTTTCGCTGTTGATGGTCAAAAAAGGGGAAGGGTGCCGTGTTGCGCTACGGGTTGCCGTTGTGGGTGTTGGGGGTGGTGTTGTCGTTTGCTTTGCCGGCTGTGCCGCATTGGCCGGCGGTAATAGTGTTGTGGCTGGGTTTGCTGGCGGCGGCCTGGCGTTTCCGGCCGTTGTGGTTGTTGTGCGCGCTGCTGGCGGGGATGGGTTACGGCGTGTGGCGTACGCAAGCGGCGTTGGCGGCGCAGTGGCCGTTACAGGTGGTGGGTAGTGCGGTGCTGAGGCTAACGGTGGCGGATTTGCCGCAGCGTGATGAGCGGCGGGTGCGTTTTCGGGCGGATGCGGTGGATGGGGAAGGCCGTCGCTACCGTTTGCAGCTTGCCGATTATCAGCTGCGCGAATGGCCGGTGGGCAGCCGTTGGCAGGTGCAGGCGCGGGTGCGGCCGCCTATAGGCGAGGTGAATGGCGCGGGGTTTAACCGCGAGGCTTGGGCGCTGGCCAACGGTATCGGCGGCATCGGCACGGTGGGCAAGGTGCGTGAGGCCATGCCGCCTCCGCCGCAGGCACGGGGTGATAGGGCTGAAATTTTGATGTGGCTGCCGTTGTGGCGCGAGCAGATCAGCCGCCGTTGGCAAGCACCCGATGGGCAGGATATGGCGCTTTCAGACGGCCTGGGTTTGATGCGGGCCTTGAGTATCGGCGAGCAATCGGCGCTGAGTGCGGCGGCGTGGCAGGCATTCCGGCCTTTAGGGGTAAACCATTTGGTGAGTATTTCAGGGCTGCATGTGGGCATGGTGGCGCTGATGGCAGGTTGGTTGGTGGGCAGAGGGTTGCGTTTTTTGCCGTTTACGCCATCGCGGCCGCGCACTTTGATGTTGGTGGCAGGGGTGACGGCGGGCTTGCTGTATGCGGGGCTGGCCGGGTTTTCGGTGCCGACCCAACGCAGTGTGCTGATGTTGTTGGCGCTTGCTTGGGCTTGGTGGCGCGGCAGCGGTGCCTCGGTGTGGCGCGGGTGGTGGCAGGCTTTGGCATTGGTGCTGCTGATTGATCCGGCATCGGTGTTGGCGGCGGGGTTTTGGCTGTCGTTCGGTTTGGTGGCGGCCCTGCTTTGGGTGTCTTCGGGGCGCTATCGTGAAGCGGGGCGGGGCTGGCATTTGGCGGCTCAGGGGCAGTGGGCGGTAACGGTGTTGTCGGTGGTGTTGCTCGGCAGTGTGTTTGCTTCGGTGCCGCTCATCAGCCCGTTGGTCAATGCGGTGGCGATTCCGTGGTTTTCTTGGGTGTTGGTGCCGTTGGCGCTGCTGGCTTCATTGCTGCCGTGGCCGCCTTTGCAGTGGCTGGCGGCCGCGGCAGGTGAATATACTTTGCGCCTGCTGATATGGCTGGCTGCGCAGGCGCCGGAATATGCGGTGGCGGCGGCTCCCTGGCCGTTGGTGTGTTTGGCGGTGTTGGCAGCAGGGGTGTTGCTGCTGCCGCGCGGTTTGGGTTTGAAACCGTTGGCATGTTTGGTGTTGGCAGGGTTTGTTTGGTATCGGCCGCCACCGGTTGGCGAAGGCCGTCTGAAAGCGGTGGTGTGGGATGTGGGGCAGGGTTTGTCGGTGTTGCTGCAAACCCGCCAGCACCGCCTGTTGTTCGACACGGGCACAGAGGCGGCCGCGGGGATGGCGGTGTTGCCGGGCTTGAATGCTGCGGGCGTGCGCGGGCTGGATGCTTTGGTGCTGTCGCATCAGGATGCCGACCACGATGGCGGTTTTGCGGCGGTAAAACAGGCCAAAAAGCCGCGCAGGTTGTGGGCGGGGCAGCCGGCGTTTTATGCGGGGGCGCAAGATTGTGCCGAACAAAGTTGGCAGTGGGATGGCGTGCAGTTTGAGTTTTTACGTGTTTCTGCGCGGCCGGATGGCAAGGGTGATGCGCCCGACAGTATGCATGATAACGATCAAAGCTGCGTGCTGCGCGTGGTGGCGGGCAATCAGGCTTTGCTGGTCGGCGGGGATTTGGGGCGGGCGGGAGAGCGCGCCTTAGTGGCGCAGTATGGTGAAGCGCTTTACAGCCAAGTGTTGCTGCTGGGCCATCACGGCAGTAATTCATCGTCGGACGGCAGTTTTCTGAATGCCGTCGCGCCGCAATATGCGGTGGCTTCAAGCGGTTACGGTAATGCTTACAATCATCCGGCACCGGCAGTGCAAAGCCGCGTGCGCGCCCACGGTATCCGGCTGTTGCGCACTGATCGGCAAGGGGCTTTGTATTTTGAACTTGGCGGTGATGAAGTGCTGCAAGGCCGTCTGAAAACAGACAAGCCGTATTGGCAGAAAAAACCGTTTGCAGATTAGGGTATCCTGATGTGTCGATTTACGGGTGCTTTTTGCCCCTGAAAACGCATCTGCTGTGTTTTTTGCCTGGCATCTGCATTTTCAGGAACAAAAATCCCCTCATAAACAACACATCAGGACACCCTAGGGTATTCTGATGTGTTGTTTATGAGGGGATTGCAATGCCGAATGATTCGACGAATGTCATCGAACCGGGCGGCAGGGCTTTATTCTGGCGTATGGCGGCACACATCAACTGCTTCTTGCAGGCTGCTGACGCCGAAAATCTGCAAGCCGGGGTATTCTTTGGGATTGCGCGGCATATTGGCTTTGGGCACGATGGCGCGTTTGAAACCGAGTTTTTCCGCTTCTTTCAGCCGCTCTTGCCCGCGCGCCACCGGCCGCACTTCGCCGCTCAAACCGATTTCGCCGAATGCGACCATTTTTTCAGGCAACGGGCGGTTGCGGAAGCTGGAAAGCATGGCCAGAATAACCGCCAAGTCGGCTGCCGGCTCGTTGATTTTGACACCGCCCACCGCATTCAGAAATACATCTTGATCAAAACAGGCGATGCCGGCATGGCGGTTGAGCACCGCCAGCAGCATGGCGAGGCGGTTTTGCTCCAAGCCTACGGTAAGCCGTTTGGGCGTGAAGCCGTGGGCATCGTCTACCAGCGCCTGAATTTCCACCAACAGCGGGCGGCTGCCTTCTTGAGTCACCAATACGCACGAACCGGGCACATCGTCACGGTAGCTGGCCAGAAAAATCGCCGATGGGTTTGAGACGCCTTTCAAGCCGTGTTCGGTCATGGCAAACACCCCCAGCTCGTTGGCGGCGCCGAAGCGGTTTTTAATCGCACGTATCATGCGGTAATTGGAATGGGTGTCGCCCTCGAAATAAAGCACCGTATCCACCATATGCTCCAGCACGCGCGGGCCGGCGATGGCGCCGTCTTTGGTAACATGGCCGACCAGAATCATGCTGATACCCATCTGCTTGGCCATGCGGGTGAGCTGTGCGGCACATTCGCGCACTTGCGATACCGAGCCCGGCGCCGAAGTAATCTGATCGGAATACATGGTTTGAATCGAATCAATCACCACCACATCAGGCTCATGCTGTTTTAAGGCCGTCTGAATCGCTTCCATGCGGATTTCTGCCAATAGGTTGACGCCGTCGGGCTGCACTTCCAGGCGCTGCGCGCGCAAAGCCACTTGTTGCGCCGATTCTTCGCCCGACACATACAGCACCTTGCGGCTTTGTGCCATCAGCGCGATGGTTTGCAAAAGCAGGGTAGATTTGCCGATGCCCGGGTCGCCGCCGAGCAGAATCACCGCGCCGTTTACCAGGCCGCCGCCGAGCACCCGGTCAAGCTCGCCCATGCCGGTGGGATTGCGCGGCACTTCGGTGGCGGTGACTTCCGATAACGCCTGCACTTGCGATACATCTGCCGCCCACGATTGGAAACGCGCGTTTTTCGGCTCCGGCGCGGCCAGGCTTTCCTGCAAAGTGTTCCATTCGCCGCAATGCGGGCATTTTCCCTGCCATTTCGGCGTGGTGCCGCCGCATTCGCTGCATTGATAAATCGTTTTCGGTGCTTTTGCCATAATGAGAAAGGCCGTCTGAAAGCTTGAATTGTAACACGCCGCGATGGTTTCAGACGGCCTCACATTCGGGCAGTTGTCGGTGAAAAGTTGCGCATTCCCGTTAAAAAAGGCAATATCAAATAAACATGCATGCAGGTATGTTGAAGCGCGGCGGAAATTTGGGCAGGATACAAAGGCCGTCCGATACGCATTCACAAAAATAAGCTAACGCCTTGCCGTACTAATTACTAGTTGTACAGTCTTCGGCTCGCCTTGTCCGCTTGCTTTTGTGAATGGGTATAAGCAAATCAGGCGATAGGCCGCAGGTTATACAAACAGTGCAGAACCCTGCGAGTTCATTACGGGTGTGTTTTGCTTCTGAAAACGCATCTGCTGTGTTTTTTGCCCGGCATCTGCATTTCCAGGAGCAAAAATCCCCTCATCAACGACATATCAGGCTACCCTGATACGGCGCTTTAACAAATAACGAAAGGAACAATCATGAAACGCACCGCCATTTTATTTTTAGCAGCGGCAATCGGCCTTTCAGGTTGCGTGGTTTACGATGATTACGACGGCTACAACCGCGGCAGCTACCGCAGCGGTATTTATTACGATAACGGCGTGTATTACAACAACGGCGTGGCCTACAACCACGATTATTATTACCGCACCAACGATGCCTACCGCCGCATGAGCGAGCGCCAGCGCGCCATTTTTATCCGCGAACAACAGCAGCGGCTGGAACAGCAACGCCTCAACCAGCAGCGCGACCAAAACCGCCGTCGTGCGGAAGAGCTGCGCCGCCAAAATGAGCGCCAGCGCGAGCAGATGCAGCAGCGCCGGCGCTTTGAACAGCAACGCCAAGCCGATGAACGCCGCGAGCAGTTGCGCGAACGCCGGCGTGCCGAGCAGCAGCGCCAAAACAATCAGCGCAACGAACAAACCCGCCGTCAAAACGAGCGGCGCCGCGAGCAAATACAGCGTCAGGGTGAACAGCGCCGTGAGCAAATGCAACGGCAAAATGAGCAGCGTCGCGAGCAAATGCAACGCCAGAGCCAACAGCGCCGCGAACAGTTGCAAAACCAAAACCGCCAGCGCATGCAACAACAACGGATGCAGCAACCACGTGAAACACGACAGCCGGGACGGGAAAACAGCAGCCGCATTTTCCGCAGCCAGTAAGAAGCGTTTGCAAAATTTCTGCTAAAGCAGCAGAAATCGTTCGGTTAACGCTATTCCGGTTTGCGCCGGAATGGTTGAGTGATTGGGTATTTGTGCTGAAAAAGTATTTTACCAAGCGCTCAGTCATACTGATTCATCAAGTAAGCGAACAAGAGGAGCCGAAGATAGTAGAGATAACATGAGCCGGTGGACTTAATGTCTTAGTGCCTCAACGAAACCGCTTTTCTTCGAGCTGAGGCGAGCCAACGCGGTTAGTTTATTGTTGTGAATGGGTAGTGAAGCGCAATAATCGAGTATTAACGGGTGCTGTTGTTGGGAGGGTTGAATCTGCCGCAACTATTTAATTTATAACAAAAAAGGATGTCTGAAAGTGAAAAAGTGTTTCAGACGGCCTTTTTATATATGTTTATTTAACGTGAGTTCGGGATAAGAAGATTCCAAAAAAGAGAAGCCGACTTGTAGTAAGCTGCTGTTTGCACACAAACAAAAAAACCACAAGAAGGCCTCTCATGGATTATCTTACCGAACTTTTCTGTCTCGTGGACGATTTTTGCAAAACATTCGAACCGAAATTTAATCAACAACGCATTTCACACCAAGCAAACAAAAAAATCCGACAGCGCAAAGCCTCCGTCAGCACAGCAGAAATCATGACCGTTTGGATTTATTTCCACCAAATCCGCTATCGCCATTTCAAAACCTATTATCTCTTCCAAATCAAACGCATGCTCAGCCAGGCATTTCCCAATATGCCCTCCTACAACCGCTTTGTCGAATTGGCACAACGCACCATCATCCCCTTTTCCGCCTTTCTCAAAACACAAATGGGCCAATGCAGCGGCATCAGCTTTGTCGACTCCACCGCTTTAGCCGTTTGCCATAACCGCCGCATCCCGACCCACCGTGTTTTTGCAGGCAGCGCCCGGCGCGGTAAAAGCAGTATGGGTTGGTTCTACGGCTTCAAACTCCATGCCCTTATCAACCATCAAGGCGCACTTGTCGATGTCCGGTTAACCCCGGGTAACGTCAACGACCGCCATGCTTGGAAAGATATGGCGGCCTCATTGTGGAGCATTGTTGTCGGCGACAAGGGCTATTTGGGTAAGGAGCTGACTCAATGGCTGCAAAACGAATATGGCATTCGTTTGGTAACGGGGAAGAAAAAGAATATGAAACAAAAGGATAAAATACCTTTTGAGCCGGGGTTTCTGCAAAAGCGCGGTGTGATCGAGTCGGTATTTGATGAGTTGAAAAACCTTTGCCAAATAGAGCATACACGGCACCGTTCTTATACAGGTTTCTTGCTGAATTTGATTTCGGGCTTGGTTGCGTATTGCTTGATGCCGTTTAAGCCGGGAGTAAAAATCAGTGCCGCCGGCTTGCCCGCTAGGGGATAGGAAACGTGCTGGCTTATCCCGAACTCACGTTATTTAGCCTGAACACGGGGCTGAGACAAAGAAATGTACTGGATTTAAAGTGGCAGCAACTTGATCTTGCCCGTAAGGTGGCGTGGTATCACTCTGATGAAATGAAGGCCGGTCAGGCTTTGGGAGTTGCATTAAATGATACGGCGATGGAAGTCATTAGGCGGCAAGTTGGAAAACATCCGATTTATGTTTTTGTAAATAAGCGGAAAAACCCGATTCAGGAAATTAATAGCCGGTACTGGAAAGAATCGTTGTTAAAGGCTGGCATTGAAAATTTTACCTGGCATGATTTGCGGCACACATGGGCGAGCTGGCTGGTGCAGCGGGGGATACCACTTCGTGTTTTGCAAGGGATGGGTGGCTGGAAAACACTTTCGATGGTTCAGCGTTATGCGCATTTGGCACCGGAGCATTTGCACCCGCATGCTCAGATGTTGGAGAGTGTTGTGACGGCTGTTGGCACAGAATTGGCACAATGCAAAAATCCGGCTCACATTTTGGAGCCGGACAGTAGAGGAAAGGAGGTTGAAATAGCTAATAAAAACAGTGTTTTGTTGGTGCCCGGAGCCGGAATCGAACCGGCACGGGGTGTTTAGCCCCGACGGATTTTAAGTCCGTTGTGTCTACCTATTTCACCATCCGGGCGATATCTTTAAAACCCGGCAGACCGTGGTTTTAAAGATATTCAACTGGAGGCGGGGGCTCGGATTTTAACCGGCCTGTATAAGGGTTGCACCCCTTATCGCATAAACACTCTGCCACCCCGCCATGAAGAAAACGTATGCTGCTGTATTGTGGAGGCGGAAGTCGGAATCGAACCGGCGTACACGGCTTTGCAGGCCGCTGCATAACCACTCTGCCATTCCGCCTTTGGAACTTGTAAAACAAGCCGTTTTAGTGGTGTAAACGGCTTGGTGTTTTTGGAGCGGGAAACGAGTCTCGAACTCGCGACCTCAACCTTGGCAAGGTTGCGCTCTACCAACTGAGCTATTCCCGCGTGAGTTCAAATGCAAGATGTTGGAGCGGGAAACGAGTCTCGAACTCGCGACCTCAACCTTGGCAAGGTTGCGCTCTACCAACTGAGCTATTCCCGCATCGGAATTACATTTGAAACATAAACTGTGGAGCGGGAAACGAGTCTCGAACTCGCGACCTCAACCTTGGCAAGGTTGCGCTCTACCAACTGAGCTATTCCCGCTTGGGCTTGCTTGATTGCATTGCTGTATCAACAAGAGAACGCCATTATAGTGCGTAGAAATTTACTGTCAAGCCTTTTGGCGGAAAATTATTGCCGGAATTCTTTCCAGGCCATTTTCAAGTAATAGAACATCGACCAGATGGTGAGCACGGAGGCCAGAAACATCAATATGTTACCGATAAAAATCAAATCGAGGCCGTGAAAATCACGCAAGCTGATGAGGAGCAGCAAAATGGCGACCATCTGAGCGGTGGTTTTGAATTTGCCGATGGTGGCTACTGCCACACTACCGCGTTTTCCCATTTGCGCCATCCATTCGCGCAGGGCGGAAATGGTAATTTCGCGGCCGATGATAATCATGGCGAAGATGGCATAGGTGCGGCCGACACTCACAAGCAGAATCAGAGCGACGGCAACCATTAATTTATCGGCAACCGGATCAAGAAAAGCGCCAAAATCAGAGGTTTGTTTCCACAGCCGGGCAAGAAAGCCGTCAAACCAATCGGTAACCGCGGCGGCGGCAAAAATCACGGCGGCTGTCCAGTTGACGGTTTGCGGGTCAAGCCAGCCCGCAGGCAGATAAAATAAGACGGTGAACACCGGAATCAGCAACACGCGCATCCAGGTAAGGAAAATCGGGATATTCCACGGCATAATCGGCGGGGCTTTCTTTGTGTGGTGGTTTGTGTTCCGACGGTATGGGTAAGCGGCTGATTTTTTTAGGGCGTGCTGTTTTGATACTAAAAGCGGGCAGCTTCCGTAAGGCCGTCTGAATCAATGGTAGATATTATAACGAATTTGTGACGGCGCTTGGAAATGTTTATGGTGAGGCCGTCTGAAGCGGGGATGATTCTATAACCTTGTATTTACCATCCAAATGCAACAAGCAGATACAGATAAGGCGGCCGTAAGTCAATTTTCGTCATATAGAAATATGCGCTAAGAAAGATTATCAAAGCATATCAATTTTGAAGGCAGCGCTGCGACAATTTTACGTGAATCCACACGGCACTACATGTAAAACTATAGTATCTGCATCTTAAAAGGCAAGCTTTACTTCCAGAACTTTATACCCTTGTGGTAATGGAGAATGAATGAAAACAGTAATGGCTGCTGTGGGATATTTTCTTCTGAAGTAGCGGGATATAGGTTGGTGGAGTGATGATTATATTCAGTTGGTCGTGAAGAGAATTAATTTACATCTATGCAGGTGCTTAACCCGGCACGCTGCTTATGAGGCTTTTAAAAAAACATTGCACTTGGTTTCATTATTCAAGCGAGAAACAAATTTGTGTGTCTATGCAAAATATTTATTGCATGTATGTAATACAAAAAAGTTCCAAATATTAATATAATTTAACCTTGGTTAAGGAGGGGTTATGCATAATGCAACAGCAAAGGTGGCATTTGCCGCTTATTTGCATGATTTGGGCAAATTTGCTGAACGTGCCCGACTGGAAGTGCCGGATGAAAAATTGCAAACACATATCCAGCTTTATTGCCCGGTAAGATTTGCCGATGGCAAGCCGACCGGTCATTATACCCACAAACACGCTGCCTACACTGCCTTAGCTTGGGATATTTTGGAGAAACACGCGCCGGATTTAGTGCGTGGCGATATGTATCCCTTTGCTTCCCGTCAAGGCGGGGAAGACAAAACCGATTCTCTGCTCAATGCCTCGGCGATGCATCACAAACCCGACACATTTTTGCAGTGGATTATCGCCACGGCTGATCGGGTTGCATCCGGCTTTGAGCGGGAAGAATTTGAGCGTTACAACCAAGCCGATGATAATGCCGAATCGGCCGCGGGCTTGAAAACCGGCAAAAATCATTATCAGGCACGCCTGTTGACTTTATTTGAGCAAGTCGGCTTGAAGGCTGGCGGCAAACCGAGTGCGAATGCCGATTTAGCCTATTGCTACCCGCTCAAATCCCTATCGCCGGAAAGCATTTTCCCACAAAAAAGGGAAAAGATTGAGCCGTCTGAAAACCGGCCTGCCCAACAAGAATACCGTGAATTATGGCAGGCGTTTTTACAAGGCTTGGAAGAGATTCCGGCAACCCACCGCAGCAATTGGCATTTATGGCTAGACCATTTTGATACTTTATGGCAGAGCTATACCCAAGCTATTCCGGCGGCAACTGCTTTCGGTGTCAAACCCGAAGTATCGCTTTACGACCATAGTAAAACCACCGCTGCTCTTGCCGCCGCCTTGTGGCGTTGGCATGAGGCAGCCAGGCAAACCGATGAAGCTGCTGCTGCGGCCTTGAAAAGTCGCAGTGATTGGGACGAGCAAAAGATTTTGTTGATTCAGGGCGATTTTTTCGGTATTCAGAATTTTATTTTTGCATCCGGCAGCCAAACCAACAAGCATGCCGCCAAGCTGCTGCGCGGGCGCTCATTCCAAGTGTCGCTGTTTGCCGAGCTGGCCGCGTTGAAAGTGTTGCGCGCTTGCGACTTGCCGCCCACCTCGCAGATTCTCAATGCCGCCGGCAAATTTATGATTGTGGCGCCGAATACAGCCAAAGTGCGTGAGGCAGTTGAGAAAGTGCGTGTTGATATCAATCAGTGGTTTTTACAGCACAGCTACGGTCAAGTAGCGCTCGGCTTAGCCACTCAAGCAGCAAGCTGCAATGACTTTGTCAATAAAGAAGGCTTCAAAGCGCTGATGAAACAATCATTCGAAGTGCTGGAGCAAGCTAAATTACAGCGTTTTGATTTGACCGCATCCGCCGCTACCGTACTCAGTGCTGATTACCATTTGGGTGTGTGCTGTTACAACCAGCAACTGCCCGGCGAAGAGTTGGACGATAACGGCAACGTAGTGGCGCGGCTGTCGCGAGATCAAATCTATCTCGGCAGCGAACTGGTTCGGAAAGACCGCTTGATGGTGCTGGAACATGGCGACAGCATTACAGACAGCAACGCCACCCGTAAACTGTCTTTGCCGTTGTTTGACTTTACTGTTGCCTTCACCGAAGAGCAAGAAATCAGCGGCAAATTTGGTGCACAGGCCAAGGATGGCAGCTTGTTACGCTTTTGGGATTTCAGTTTGCCGGGCAATACCGAAAGGCCGGACAATACCAAAAGCAACTTGTGGCAAGGCTATGCCCGCCGCTACATCAATGCTTATGTGCCCCGATTCAGCGAAGGCGATAGCTGGCTGGAAGGAAAATATACGGTTATCAAAGAAGCAGCAGACAGTGGCGAAGTGCAGCCAGGCAACCCGAAAACCTTCAGCCATTTGGCGTGCGAAGAACGACACAGTGAAGACGGCCAAAGCTTTATCGGTAAAGTGGCCATTGCTACGCTCAAAGGCGATGTCGATAACCTCGGCAGTATTTTCCAGCAAGGATTAAGCGAGCCTACATTTGCCAAAATGGCCGCCTTATCACGACAGATGAACCACTTTTTCAGCCTGTGGCTGCCGGCTTGTTGTGCCGAGAAATACCCCAATACCTACACCGTGTTTGCCGGCGGCGATGATTTCTTCCTTATCGGCCCATGGCTGAAAATACAGCAGTTGGCAGCCGAGATGCATGCGTGCTTCAGCGAATATGTAGCAGGCAATAAGGGCATCACGTTCAGCGCAGGTATTGCTGTTACCAAGCCCGACCTGCCGTTAGCTAAATTATCGGCTTACGCAGAAGAAGCGCTGGAAGCTGCCAAAAACAACCAATATAAGCATGAAGGCAAAGCGTGTCTGAAAAACAGCATTTGCGTATACAGCCAAGCTGTGGCATGGCCGCAATGGGCCCCTATTCAGACGGCCTCAGCGCGTATCGATGAGCTGAAACAAAGCTACGGTTTGAGCACCGGCTTTATCTACAGCATGTTGCAATTCAGCGAGCAGGCAGAGAAGGCTGCCAAAGGCGACGTAGCCGCCAGCATGTGGCGCAGCCGTTTTGCCTACCGCACCCGCCGCTATGTCAACGACAACAAGCACATCGGCGATAAAAACAACGCCTATAAACAGCTTACCGAAGCTTTTTACCAAAACGGCATTGAAAAACTGGGCGCAAAATACCGCATTGCGCTGTTTAACCACTTTTACCTACTGAGAGCGAGATAACGAAATGAACTTGAAACGCATCGAATTAAACACATTGCAAGCCGATATTTTCAGCGACGTTGCCAAAGAGGCAGCCGAGCATATCAGCCCGAGAGCGAATGATCGCGGCAGAGTGGCCGATGTCAACAAATCCACCCAACTGCGCAAATTCTACGACGAATTGGCCATGTGGCACGACAAAGTGTTTCAGGCAGCCTCACGCGGCGAAGCTTATCAAAATGCCGCCCCGTTTATCCAGATGCTGAAAGCCAAGGCCGCCTATTCGCAAGGGCGGGGGCATGTGGATGGCAATTTTGTCGCCGTATTCAACCAGATTATCAGTCAAATCAACAGCGCCGATACCCTCAAAAACGCCAAACTCTTTTTTGAAGCCGTGCTCGGTTTCCGCAAAGCCAACGAACAGAAATAACTGGAGAAAACATCATGCAACTGAAGAAAATCGACATCCTGGAAGCCAAACTGGTTTTGCAAACCGGCCTGCACATCGGCGCGGGCGACAGCGAAATCCATATCGGCGGCATCGACAATAGCGTCATCAAACACCCCGTCAGCGGCGAGCCGTATATCCCCGGCAGCAGCCTCAAAGGCAAAATCCGCAGCCTGCTCGAATGGAAAAGCGGCGCCGTGCAAGAAGCACCATTGGGCAAAAAAGAATACGACAGCGCAAAGGATGAAGAACAAACCGCCATCAAACAGATTCTGCAACTGTTCGGCATCAGCGGCGACACCCAAAGCGAAGACTTTCAAAAAGAAATCGGCCACACCCGCGTATCCTTTTGGGATTGCGCCCTCAATAAAGACTATGCCGAGCGTCTGCGCAGCGACAACCTGCCGTTTACCGAAGCCAAAAGCGAAAACCGTATCAACCGCATTGCCGGCACGGCAGAACACCCGCGCCAAACCGAGCGCGTGCCGGCCGGTGCCGAATTCGACTTCAAGCTCACCATCAAACAATTCGACAACGATGGCGAAGATTTGCTCAAGACCCTGCTGAAAGGCTTGAAGCTGCTTGAGCTCGACAGCCTCGGTGGTTCCGGCTCGCGTGGCTACGGCAAAGTGGCTTTTGAAGCCCTCACATTAAACGGCGAAGACATCAGCGCAGACTTTGATCAAACCCAACCCTTTGCGAAATAAAGCCATGCAAGCCTACCAACTCACCCTCCGCCCCGAAACCGCCTTCGGCACCCCGCTGGTGGGCGATACCCTGTTTGGGCAGATTTGCTGGGGCATTGTCGAGCAATACGGCGAAGCCCTATTAGAAAGCTGCCTGCAAGGCTACACCAAAGGCAGCCCCTTTCTCGTGGTATCTGATGCCTTTCCGAAAGGTTATGTGCCGCTGCCGACTCTGCCGTCTGCCTATTGGCAGCAAGGTGAAGAAACCGATCGCAAAAAGCTGAAAAAGCGCCAATGGCTGCCCGAAAGCGCATTAGGCGAACCGAGCCGCCGCTGGCAAATGAAGGCCAAAAGCAGTAACGATCTGGTGCCTGAGCTCATCAGCCGCCACAGCCAGCCGCACAACAGCCTCAACCGCCAAACCCACACCACCGGAGCAGGCACCGGGTTTGCTCCATACGAAAGCGAACAAATCTGGTATGCCGCAGGGCACGAATGGCAGATTTACCTGCTGTTGGACGAAGGCCGTCTGAACGCGGCGCAATTGCAGCAAGTGCTGACCAATATCGGCTTGAGCGGCTACGGGCGTGATGCCAGCACAGGCTTGGGCAAATTCAGCATCATCGCCCTAGAAAAAACCGCCCTGTTTGAGCAACGCAGCGGCAATGCTGTCTTCACCCTTGCCGCCAGTTGCCCGCAAGGTTTGGGCTATGATGCTGCACACAGCTATTACCACACCCAAACTCGCTTCGGCCGCCACGGCAACATCCAGGCCACCGCCGGGCAGCCGTTTAAACAGCCGGTGTTGATGGCACAAACCGGCGCCGTATTCAGCGGCACACCTTCAGGCAAACATAATGTCGGGCAGGGGATAACGGGTATTTCCCAAAGCCAGCCGCAAGCCGTACAACAAGGCTACGCCCCTGCCTTAAGCTTTGACCTGGAGCAGGCCAATTAACCAAACCACCAGACAACCCGGGCAAGCGCCGTTTTCAGACGGCCTGCCGCCCGATTTGCTATGGAGCGCAACATGCCGCAAGCCTTTTTACAGCATTACCAACTCTTTCTGACCCCGCTCTCACCGCTGCATCTGGGCAGCGGCGAAGACTACGAACCGACCAATTATGTGATTGAAGACGGCGCACTGTATGCATTCGATCCGTCGCAAGCCGCACTCACCCCCTTGCAGCGCAACGAATTGCTGGAAACCGCCAAACGCGGCGACATCTTTGCCATTCAACGCTACTTCAAAAAACACGGCAGCGTGTTTGCCGATTGCGCCCATAACGTTGTGGGCGTCAGCCGCGCTTTGGCAGACAACTACCAAGAGAAGCTGGGTCAGGTAGCCAATCGCGAGCGCAGCGGTAATAAGGTTGGCAACAACTTTACTATCGAGCGCACCGCCATCAATCCGCACAACCACCGGCCCTATATTCCCGGTAGTGCTTTCAAGGGCTGTTTGCGCACCGCCGTGCTGGAGCGCCTTAGCGACGGCAATCTGTCTAGAGAGCGTATTGATCAGCGCAATGCCATACGTTATGAAAGCAACCTCTTGGGCAGCTTTGCTTCAGACGGCCTGCGCCTGCTTAAAACTGCCGATTTTATGCCGCAAGGCCTAGTGGCCACCCAAATCCAATATGCCACCCAAATCCAATATGCCACCAACCACAAAAAGCAAAAAGTGGTCAAAGACGGCCAAGTTGTACGAGCCAAAGGCGTTACCGGCCGCCGCGAAACCATCCAACACGGGCAATACCGAGCTTTTGTCGCTGATTGCACTCTGCAGCAATTGTTGCTGGCGCACAAACCCCATATCAAGCAGCCCGACAAAAGCCTGCCAAGAAAACCTGTGCAGCCCAAAAGCCTGCAACAGCTTGCCCTAGATGCCAATCGTTATCACATCTTGCGCTTTGAAGCCGAAAATAAGATCCTCGCCGATCAAGAGCTGGTTGACCCAGCATGGCTGCAACACACCCGTATGCTACTGGCTGAGCTGATGCCGCAGCTTAATCGTGGAAACATCATGCTGGTGCGGCTAGGAAAGCACGGCGGAGCTGAAAGCAAAACTATCAGCGGTCTTGCACAAACCAAAACTGTTTGGCTCGCTGCCCAAGCAGCGGGCGAAACCCATGGCCTGCTGCCGTTTGGCTGGGCGCTAATCGAAATCGACCCGCAAAGCGAAAACAATGCCCTACAAGACTGGTGCCGTCAAAATAGTAGTCATCTGCACGACATTCAGGCTATTCAAAGCAAGCTGGCTGGGCGTAAGCAGGCCGCCGCCGCTAAAGCCGCTGCTTTGAGGGCAGAAGCCGAAGCCGCCGAACAGGCCCGCATTGCCGAGGCACAGGCCGAACAGGCCGCTGCCGCACAGCGCGCTGCCGAGCTTGAAGCCATGAACCCCACCGAGCGTCTGATTGCCGACTGGGAAGAGCGACTGCAACAATTCGACTTCGATAGCCGCAACGATGTCGCTAACAGTGCTTTTTTCAACCAAATGAAAACCGCCTTCGAGCAAGCTGTCAAAGAGTTTGACGACAACAGCAAGCAGCAAATTGCCGCTGCTTTCTCGTTTAAAAAGCTCGAAGTTATCAAACGCGGATTTTTTGTCGGTAAGCGCGAAAAAGAAATCAAAGCCATTCTGCGCCAATTGCGCGGCGAATAAAGGCCGTTTGAAACCCGCCGGCAAACAGGCGGTCAAAACAAGGAAAACGTTATGAACCCGCAAAACCCGCTCAACCTGCCTGCCGAGTTGCCCATTGCCCGCTACCGTTTTCAATTCATGCTCGATAGCGATCTGAAGCTGCCCGAATATGCCGGCTCCACCCTGCGCGGCGTGTTTGGCCACGCCCTGCGCCGCGCCGCCTGCATGACCCGCCAAAAAGAATGCAGCGGCTGCCCCCTGCTCGAAAGCTGCCCCTACACCCGCATCTTCGCCGCCCCGGCCAGCAGCAGCCTCAACCGCAGCCAGCAGCAAACGCCACCGCAGCCCTACATTATCGAAGCCCCCGAAGACGGCCGCCGCCATTATGCTGCCGGCGAACCTTTCAGCTTTGATATAGTACTGCTCGGCAGAGCCAGACAACAGCTGCCCCTGATTGCCCACGCTTTCGATAGAGCATTCCAGCGTGGTATTGGTGCCACTTGGGGGCAAGGCCGTCTGAACGACATCCACATCGAAACCCCAAAAAACTGGCAGAGTATCTATTCAGACGGCCATATCCTTCCCCATTCCGATAGTCTACCGCTGCCGCAAGCTTATCCCGAGCAGTGTACTCTTCGTATTCGCACTCCTATGCGTCTGCAAAGTCAAGGCAGCGTATTGGGTATCCACCGCATCAAGGCCGACATTTTGCTACGCCAACTGATGCGGCGCGTATCCACTATTGCAGCCACCCACTGGCAGCAACCGATAAATGCCGATTTCGGCCGTCTGAGCGCCGCCGCCGCCGAAGTCGGCAGCTGCCCGCAACTGCAATGGCGCGACTGGAACCGCTATTCCAACCGCCAGCAGCGCGAAATGACCCTCGGTGGCATTACCGGCACTTGGCAGCTTCAAGATTTGCCGCTAGAATTCTCCCAATTGCTGCATATCGGCCAATGGCTGCATATCGGCAAAGAAACCGTATTCGGCCTTGGTCGTTACGAGTTAAGCAGAGGTTAAATTATGATTAGCTTTGTTAAGGCAGAAAATATTGGAAACAGTGTTTGCAATATTCTGATTAACAAGAGGAAAATAAACGCCTGCTATTCAAAAAAAGCCCCATCAAATCGGGGATTAAGACTGAATATGCGCCTCTTCATTTGTATAGCCTAGCATTCAAAAAAAGCCCCATCAAATCGGGGATTAAGACGCTCAAACTCACCCGCATCAAGCGCATCAGTAGCATTCAAAAAAAGCCCCATCAAATCGGGGATTAAGACCAGTAGGCATCATCTCTTTTGTCGGTGGTAACGGATTCAAAAAAAGCCCCATCAAATCGGGGATTAAGACCTTTTAGACATGGTATAAATCCTTTCATCCATTAAATTCAAAAAAAGCCCCATCAAATCGGGGATTAAGACAGTTAAATGACAATTTCTGCGCGCCAACTCGTTGAGGAGAATTCAAAAAAAGCCCCATCAAATCGGGGATTAAGACTGCTGCATCTACTGCACGTTCAAATTCTTCATTCATTCAAAAAAAGCCCCATCAAATCGGGGATTAAGACGCCGTCTGATATGACATCACAACGCAGCTTGGTATTCAAAAAAAGCCCCATCAAATCGGGGATTAAGACGAAAAGAGGGCATTCCGAATTGTTAAGGAACGAGGATTCAAAAAAAGCCCCATCAAATCGGGGATTAAGACGTCATCGGGCAAACCAACAAGTTTCGGGAAGAAATTCAAAAAAAGCCCCATCAAATCGGGGATTAAGACCAGGCACAGTAGCAGTACTATTATTGCGTTCGTCATTCAAAAAAAGCCCCATCAAATCGGGGATTAAGACGTACATCTTGGGATTATTAAAATACTGAAATTCATTCAAAAAAAGCCCCATCAAATCGGGGATTAAGACTTAAAAATTTTTCGCAATTTTCTGATTGATAACCATTCAAAAAAAGCCCCATCAAATCGGGGATTAAGACCGATATAATCAACTGCCAGAGAGCTTGATTTAGCGTATTCAAAAAAAGCCCCATCAAATCGGGGATTAAGACGGTTTAAAGACAACTGGCAGCGTATGTCGTATCATTCAAAAAAAGCCCCATCAAATCGGGGATTAAGACGACAGACCCATCTGAATATCGGGTAGAGAGCTGGAATTCAAAAAAAGCCCCATCAAATCGGGGATTAAGACGTGGTGATGCTGACCCTAACTGTGATGAAGATGCATTCAAAAAAAGCCCCATCAAATCGGGGATTAAGACTTTCTCTTCGATACGCAGGTTCGGATAGTTAAGATTCAAAAAAAGCCCCATCAAATCGGGGATTAAGACTTTTTAGCGAGACTCGCTTTTAAAATTTCTAGTCATTCAAAAAAAGCCCCATCAAATCGGGGATTAAGACGCAACGGGCTGCCTGTGATTGACGCTACCGCTGCATTCAAAAAAAGCCCCATCAAATCGGGGATTAAGACACCACAATCAACGCGATTATGCAGGTTACGGATTCAAAAAAAGCCCCATCAAATCGGGGATTAAGACATACGATTTAGATGTCTAGTGTATAATGTGTTAAATTCAAAAAAAGCCCCATCAAATCGGGGATTAAGACATAGCCCTCCGCTTCTTTCGATGAAGGCGTAAAATTCAAAAAAAGCCCCATCAAATCGGGGATTAAGACATCGGGTGATGATATTACCTTCCATGTGCTTGTAATTCAAAAAAAGCCCCATCAAATCGGGGATTAAGACTGTCCTGCCACCCATCTTTGTTGCGCCATATGAATTCAAAAAAAGCCCCATCAAATCGGGGATTAAGACTCTCGGCGGTACTCTGGTACTTCATGTGATACATTCAAAAAAAGCCCCATCAAATCGGGGATTAAGACCCAGCTGCGTGTGCAGGCTGCACTGGCCCCGTCGATTCAAAAAAAGCCCCATCAAATCGGGGATTAAGACTGTCCTGCCACCCATCTTTGTTGCGCCATATGAATTCAAAAAAAGCCCCATCAAATCGGGGATTAAGACTGCCAGCAGTGGACAATTCGGTAAACGAAATCTATTCAAAAAACGAAATCTATTCAAAAAAAGCCCCATCAAATCGGGGATTAAGACTGTTCACCCAAAAATTGTAATTGGATAAGCTTGATTCAAAAAAAGCCCCATCAAATCGGGGATTAAGACGGGTGGCTGGCGGTTTGTGCTTCTAAATCTATTGATTCAAAAAAGCCCCATCAAATCGGGGATTAAGACATCGACTGAAAGGCATAGACAGGTAGTGCGGATTATGTCAAATTTGCACCACTTGAATTTGAAAGGAAATACCGATGTTGAAATCATTCCGCATGTTTGAATCGCAAGAAGATTGGGATGCGCAAACTGCTGATACGCAGGAAAAACTGAAGCAAAATTCAGGATTTTCCGATTTGGCGGCATTTGGCGCAAAGCTGCTGTTTGACCGCATTACCGAACGGCCTGAAGCCTATGCCGAGTTTGGCGTGTATTGGTTTGCCGTGAAAGATGTGATGGCTCGCCACGGTTACCATTTCGGTGACACGATGGATGAAGAAATGCTGGCAGAATATCGCGGCAAAACCGATGTGCACACATTGATTGCGGCAGAAAAATTCAAAGAGTTTTACCGTGAAAACTATTTTGAAAACACCACGCATTTCACGCTTGAGCAAGATGGTCGCGAGTGGGTTTTGAACGACCCTGAAATGGCCGCGCGGGTATAATTATAGAAACGGCAATTAAATAATTGAATTTTTTAAATCAATCTAATTGTTTTAAAAAGAAATTAACAAAAGATTTTTAGAATTAAAATTGCCGAATCTATAGTAACACGATAAATGCCGTAATCGTTTGTTTAGGATGCAGCAATATCATTAAAAATAAAAACAAGACGTATTGTTATTACTTGTATTATTCATGCTGCATACTTGATGCAAATATGGTTGCGGCCATGAATGAGGCAATGGGCACAAACTTACCAACCAACGATTATTTCCCAGATAGCGCCTTTTACGACAGGGCTGCTCAATACATTTATTTTTCTCAAAATGTCTCTATGGAAGAGGCAAACGAGCATATGGGTTCACTTTACGAGATGTTGAGTCCAATACCTTATGAAAAATATGTGATTGTAAATTCAAAAAAGCCCCATCAAATCGGGGACTCAGACATAATCTGCTGGATTTGTTGCGATGGACGCACCGCGCTATTTGGGTTATGCGGGCAAATGAAGGCGGCAAATAAACAGGCCGTCTGAAAATTCAGACGGCCTGTTGGGAAAAGCCGGCATCAGCCCGGATGGATATTGAAGAGAATCATAAAAACCACCAAGGCTGCTATTACCAAAAACAGTAAAAACAGTAAAAACAGGCGACTAAGCATCGTAATTATCATGCTGATTGCGCCGTTTACCATGGCAAAGAAACGTTCGGTTTCAGATTGTTCACCCATTGCAGTATCCTGAGAATGGAAAATGGCAAAAGAACTTAAAGTCAATATTATTATGGCTGCCTAAGGCAAGTAAGCAAGAGTTTTGAACGTATCCGACAGGCTGCCGGCGGAATAGGCGGCAAGGTGGGTTCAAAAAAAGCCTCATTAAATCGGGGATAGGATGGTTGAGGCTATCTGAAAATTTCTTCAATTGAGTCTTGCTGAAGCGGGAGTATGGTATGGCTAAAAGGCATTTGTATTTGTTTGCTTATGATATCGGCGATTGCTGTGTGCAGCGGCAGGTGCGCGGGATTTTGCGGGGCTATGCGGTAGGGGGGCAGAAATCTTTATTTGAGTGTTGGCTTACGCAAGGAGAGCTGGAGGATTTGTGTGTGCGACTGCCGTTGATGTTGGCACCGACCGACCGGTTGCAGGTGGTGCGGCTGGATGAGCGGGTAACGCCGTTGTTGTTGGGGTGTGCAAAAAGTATGGCTTACGAGCCGTTTGTGATTGGATAGGGGGCGGGATGACGACATTGTTTATTGATCGCAAGGGGTTAATGCTGCGGGTGGATGGGGCGGCGTTGGCGTTTTATGATGAAGATGTGCGGATGGGTACGGTGCCGTTACGGGTGTTGGAGCGGGTGTGTATCCGCGGGGATTTGCAGCTTTCGGCTTCGGTGTTGGGCAAGTTGGGGGAGCAGGGTGCGGGGGTGGTGGTGTTGAGCGGGCGTAAGCGGGCGCCGGTGTTGTTGATGCCGAGTTTGCGGGTGGATGCACGCCGGCGCTTGGTGCAGTTTGCGCTGGCGGCTCAGTCGGATTTCTGCTTGCTGATGGCTAGGGATTGGGTGGCGGAAAAATTGCGGGGGCAGTTGGCGTGTTTGGATAAGCTGTCGGCGAAAAACGAAACGGTGCGTAGGCGTTTGCAGGCGGATGTTGAGGTGGTGGTGCGGGCGGCGGCGCAAGTGGAAGATGTGCCGGATGGGGCGGTGTTGCGTGGCTTGGAGGGGGTGGCAGCGGCGCATTATTTTGCGGCTTTGGCCAAGGTGTTGCCGGATTCGCTGGGTTTTCGGGGGCGCAACCGCAGGCCGCCGAGAGATGCATTTAATGTGGTATTGTCGTTGGGGTATACGTTGCTGCATTTTGAGCTGGTGCGCCAGATTTATCTGACGGGGTTGGATCCTTTTGTGGGTTTTTATCATGAGCCGGCGCATGGGCGTGAGTCACTGGCGAGTGATTTGTTGGAGCCGCTGCGGCCGCTTTATGATGAATGGGCGGTGGATTTGTTTGCAGAAGGTGTGATGCGGCCGGAGGATTTTTCGATGCGTGGGGAGGCTTGTATGATGGGTAAAGCGGGGCGGCTGCGGTTTTATGCGGCGTTTGAGTCGGCGGCGAAGGGGTGGCGGCCGCTGATGTATCGGGCGTGTATGGATTTGCTGGCGGCTTTGGGGGCGGCAAGGGGTGAAACGGAAGGTTTTGAGCCGTCTGAAATGTTGTTGTTGGAGCGGCAGGATGCGGTGGCTGATTGCGTATGATGTGGCGAAGCCGGCACGTTTGCAGCGGGTGTATCGTTGGTTGTGCGGCCACGCGTTGCCGCTGCAAAACAGTGTGTTTCTGCTGGTGGGGGAGCAGGCGGATTTAGAACGCTGTATAGCGGGCTTGCTGCCGTTTCTGGATAAGCGGGCAGATGATGTGCGGGTGTATCCGCTGCCTAAGGGTGGTTTATGCAAGGCTTTGGGGGCAGATTGTGTGCCTGAGGGGGTGTGGTTGGCGGGGGTGGTTGGTTGAATCGCTATTTTGTTTCAGACGGCTTGGAAGGGGTGTAGCAGTGCAAACACAATTTTGTGCGGCTGTTAAGTGGTAGGGAATAGGGATAATATGTGTTTTTAGTCGTTTTAGGGGATAATAGTGATTTATTTTGTGTCGCGCCATGAGGGGGCTGTTGAGTGGATAAAACAGCAGCCGCAATGGCAGGTGGATTGTTTTGTGCGCCATTTGGATCCGGCTGTGGTGCAACCGGGCGATGTGGTATTGGGTACGCTGCCGCTGCACTTGGCGGCGGAAGTGTGCGCACGTGGTGCCGCGTTTTATTTTTTGACTTTGGCGCAAACGGAAGCGGGCCGCGGCTCGGAGTATTCGGTTAATGATATGCTGCGTTTGGGCTGTGCTTTGCAGCGCTTTGAGGTGCAGGCTTTGTAAAGGCCGTCTGAAAGAAAAGGGAGAGTGATAATGAAGAAATTTGATGTGCATGTGTGTTTGGTGTCGGATCAGGCAGTGCCGAATTTTGTGCCGGTATTGGATAGGGATTTCCGCCCGCAAGAGGTGGTGCTGTTGGTAACGGAGCGAATGCGGGCTAAAGCGGAAGTGTTGGCCAAGGTGTTGAGTGAGCGCTGCGGGGTGCGAGTGCGGCAGCTTGAGGTGGCGGATGCGTATGATATGGCAAAGGTGGGCGAGCAGGTGTTTGAACTGCTGTGTGATGTGGATAAGGAGCAGGTGGCGTTGAATGTGACCGGCGGTACCAAGCTGATGGCGATTGCAGCTTACGGTATGTTTAAGGATGCGGGTTATCCGGCATTTTATTTTACTGCCGACAGCAATGAGGTGTTGCTGCTGGAGGGTAGTGAGCGTGTGCAGCTTCAGCCGCCGAAAATCAAAATCGAGGATTATCTGAAGCTGCATGGTTATCCGGTGCGCGGGGAAATACAAAACCGTTTGCAAAAACCGCAGTGTCAGCCGTTTGTGGAAGAGCTGGTGCGCGCTCACGGCTCCTTGGCTGATGAGTTGAGCGCATTGAATTTTGCGATTTCCGAGGCTGTGCAGAAGAATGTGCAGAAGAATAAACAGGCGTTGGTCTGTGCTGCCCCTAAAAGCCACAATATGCAAAACATGGCGCACTTGCTGTCTTTGTTGGAGCAATATGATTTGGCGGAGCAGAAAGGGGAGAAGCTGCATTTTGCTGATTTGGAAGCCCGCCAATATGTGGGTGGCGGCTGGTTTGAGGATTATGTGTTTCAGACGGTTAAATCTCTGCCGGGGGTGCAAGATGTGGCGTTGAATGTGCAGATTGAAAATGCTAAGGCCGACAGTCGCCAGCATAATGAGTTGGATGTGGTGGTGTTGGCGGATAATGTGTTGCATGTGATTGAATGTAAAACAGCGAATTTTACCCGTTCGGAAGCGAAGGCGGAAGAGGCGTTGTATAAGCTGGAATCACTGAAAAAATTGGGCGGCTTGCGCACGCGGGCGATGTTGGTGTCGTATCGAGAGCTGTTGGCGCAGTCGCGCGACCGTGCCCGTGGGGCGCAGATAGATGTGATTGAGCAAAAGGATTTGAAAGGAATGAAAACGTTGTTGGAGAAATGGCTGCATGGTCGATAAACGGAAAATCCTCGTGGCGGTAACAGGCATGTCGCCGCAAATTGTGACTGAAACGCTGTATGCGCTGCACACGCAACATCAATGGCTGCCTGAGGAAATCCATGTGCTGACCACGCAGACGGGGGCAGAGAATATTGTTGGCTCGTTGTTGGGCGATAATGGTTTTTTCGGGCGCTTGTGTGCGGAATATGCGTTGCCGTCTATCCGGTTTGATGCCGGTTGTATTCATGTGATTAAGGACAATCGGGGTGAGCCGTTGGCGGATATCCGTTCGCCGGAGGAAAATAATCTGGCGGCTGATCAGATTGTGCGCTTTATCCATGATTTGTGTGCGGATGAGCAAACCGAGCTGCATGTGTCGATTGCGGGCGGGCGTAAGTCGATGGGGTTTTATATCGGCTATGCGTTATCCTTGTTCGGCCGCCGGCAGGATCGTTTGTCGCATGTGTTGGTGGAAGAAGCATTCGAGCAAAACCGCGAGTTTTTCTACCCGCCTCAGCAGAGTAAAATGTTGAGTACGCCGCGGGGTATGCGTGATGCGGCCGAGGCTCAGGTGATGCTGGCAGATATTCCGTTTGTGCGGATGCGTGAGGGCATGCCGAAGCTGGTATTGGCTGACGGTTGGAGCTTTTCGCAGGCGGTGGCGGTAACGCAAAAAGATTTGGCAGATTTTCATTTGGTGATTGACTGCCGCAGCTTGCGTATTCTATGTGGTGATGCTGAACCGATTAAGCTGACGGAGCGTGAATTCAGCTTTTATCTGGCGATGGCTGAATTTAGGATAATGGGGAAGGCTTTGGTGCGGCAGAAAAGCATGAATGATGATGCTGAATTGCTAAAGCGGCGTTATTGGCATTATTACCGGCAATTGAAGGAAAGTTTGAGGGTAAGGCAGTTGGGCGATATGCAATGTTTGGAAAAAAGATTTGGTGATTTGGATATTCAGGAAATCTGGAAAGAAGTGCCGACCCGGATTAAAAACAAGCTTACCAAGTATTTGTGTGATTATGCCAAATATTATGAAATTGAGAGCTCCGGCTGCAAAAACCGTAAACAATATTGTTTGGCCGTAGAGCCGGAAAAAATTGAGATTCATTATGGTGAAATCAAACGGTTTGAAGGTTAACGGGTATTAAAGGTGTTTGGCCGTCTGAAAGAGCTGCTTTCAGACGGCCTTTTTATATGGCAGAAGAAAAAACATTTATGCTATATGGCCGGCAGGCTTTTAATGCAGATGCCGGTAAATCTTTTCGGCTAAGGCATCGCTGATGCCTTCTACTTGGGCCAGATCTTCGATGCTGGCGGCGGTAACGCCGCGCAGGCCGCCGAAGCGGGTGAGCAGGGCTTGGCGGCGTTTGCTGCCGATGCCGGGAATTTCGCTTAAGGATGAGGTAACGCGGGCTTTGTCGCGTTTTTTGCGGTGGCCGGTGATGGCGAAGCGGTGGGATTCGTCGCGCACGGTTTGTAAGAGGTGCAGGGCGGGGCTGTTGGGCGGCAGGCGGAAGGTTTCGCCGCTGAACGGCAGTATCAGCTCTTCCAGCCCGGCTTTGCGTTCGGGGCCTTTGGCGATGCCGATGATGGGGATGGTGAGCCCGAGCTCTTGCCACACGTCTACGGCCATGCCGACTTGGCCTTTGCCGCCGTCTATCAATACGGCGTCGGGCCATTTTACTGCTTCGCCGTTGGCTTGGGCTTCGGCCATTTTGCCGTAGCGGCGGGTGAGTACTTCGCGCATGGCGGCATAGTCGTCGCCGGCTTTGGCCGTGGTGATGTTGTAGCGGCGGTATTGCGAGGGTTGGATATTTTGTTCGTCATAGACCACGCAGCTGGCGATGGTGGCTTCGCCTTGGGTGTGGCTGATGTCGAAGCATTCCAGCCGTTGCAGGCCGTCTGAATCCATGTTGAGCACGCGCGCCAGATCATCGATGCGTTGCTGTTGGTTGTTGTGTTGCAAGCGGTGTTGGTTGATGGCTAGGCGGGCGTTTTGTTCGGCCATTTTCAGCCATATTTTGCGCTCGCCGATGGTTTTGGTGACAAACTGCATGTGTTTGCCGTGTTCGGAAATCAGCGCTTCTTGCAGGCTTTCGGGCAGGGGGAAGTTGCTGATGATGATGTCGGGTTTGCTTTTGCCGAGGTAGTGTTGGGCGACAAAGGCTTCGGCGTATTCTTGCGCCTGCGGGTCGGGGTCGTGGCGCACGTCGGGGAAAAAGCTTTTGTCGCCCACATGCCGCCCGCCGCGGATGCTCACCCAGTGGATGCACACGGTGCCGCTTTCTAATGCTAAGGCGAGAATGTCGATATCGTTGGGGTTGTTTGGGTTTTTGCTGTCGATGAATTGTTGGCTCTGCACGAGACCGAGGGCTTGGATTTGGTCGCGGTAACGGGCGGCTTCTTCGAATTGCAGTGCGGCAGCGGCCTGCTGCATTTTGTGGTGCAGGGTTTGGGTGAGCTCGCCGGTTTTGCCGTTGAGAAAGGTAACGGCTTCATTGACGCTGGCTTGATAATCTTTGTGGCTGATGTGGCCGACGCAGGGGCCGGAGCAGCGGCGGATTTGGTAGAGCAGGCAGGCGCGGTCGCGGTTGGCGAACACGCTGTCTTCACAGGTGCGCAGGCGGAACACTTTTTGCAGAATTTGAATGCTGTCGCGCACGGCATAGCCGTTGGGGTAGGGGCCGAAATATTGGTTGGGCTTTTTGAGCGTGCCGCGATAATAGGCCATCTGCGGGCATTCGTGGCCGGTGAGCATCAGGTAGGGATAGCTTTTGTCGTCGCGAAACAGAATATTGTATTTCGGCGACAGCGCTTTGATGAAGTTGTTTTCCAGAATCAGCGCTTCGGCCTCGCTGCGGGTAACGGTGGTTTCGACCGAATGCACTTGCTTCACCATCAGGGTGATGCGCGGGGAATGGTCGTTTTTTTGAAAATAGCTGGCCACGCGCCGCTTGAGGTTGACGGCTTTGCCGACATAGAGCACGTTGCCGCTTTTGTCGAGCATGCGGTATACGCCCGGCAGGTTGGGCAGGTTTTTCAGGAAAATATCGATATCAAAAGCTGGGTTCACGGCGGTGGCGGAAAAAGGTTTCAGACGGCCTGAATGATACCTTAATTGTCAAAGGCCGTCTGAAATCTGTGGTTTTTCAGACGGCCTTAGCAGATGGGAACGCTTACACTTTTTTGCCGGCAATATAAGTGGCTTTCACGGCCCGATCGTCGCCGAGCATCATCAGGGCAAACAGTTTTTCTTCGAGGCTGCGGCAGCGGGCGGTGCGCCTGGCCAACAGCGGCGTGGCCTGCCAGTCGAGTGCGATAAAGTCGGCTTCTTTGCCGGTGTTGAAGTTGCCGATATGGGCATCAAGGCGCAGGCTTTGGGCGTTGCCTTGGGTGATGCTGTAAAACGCTTCGTGTGCCGATAGGGCATAGCCTTGGAGCTGGCAGACTTGGTAGGCGGCGGCCAGTGTGGCGAGCATGCAGTAGCTGTTGCCGGCGCCGATGTCGGAGGCGAAGCTTACGCCGCACAGGGCGCGGCTGGCGCTCAGGTTAAACAGGCCGCTGCCGAGAAACAGGTTGGATGAGGGGCAGAAGGCGATTTGGCTGCCGCTGTCGCCCAGGCGGCGGCGTTCGGCATCGTTGAGGTGGATGCCGTGGGCAAAGGTGCTGGTGGCACCGAGCAGGCCGTAGTGTTCGTAAACATCGAGATAGCTTTTGCGCTCGGGGAACAGTGTGGCGGTGAAATCGATTTCGGCGTGGTTTTCGGCCAGATGGGTTTGCAGATACACGCCGGGGTATTCGGCCAGCAGTTTGCCTGCCGATGCAAGTTGTTCGGGCGTGGAGGTGATGGCAAAACGCGGGGTAACGGCGTATTTCAGACGGCCTTGGTTGTGCCAACGCTCAATCAGGGTTTTGCTGTTGGCATAGCCGGAGCGGGCGCTGTCGAGCAGGGCGGCCGGCGCGTTTCTGTCCATCAGCACCTTACCGCAGATATGGCGCATATTGCGGGCGCGGGCGGCTTCAAAAAAGGCATCGGCTGATTGCGGATGGCTGGTGGCGAACACCATGGCGGTGGTGGTGCCGGCGTTTTGCAGCTCATCGAGAAAAAATTCGGCCACAGCGCGGGCGTGGGCGGCATCGGCAAATTCGGCTTCGGCGGGAAAGGTGTATTGGTTGAGCCAGTCGAGCAGCTGTTCGCCGTAGCTGGCCATGATGTCGATTTGCGGATAATGGCAGTGGCTGTCGATAAAGCCCGGCATCAGCAGCGCGTTTGGGTGGCGCGTTTGACGGATGTGATCGGGCAGGTCGGGGCGGCTTTGGGCGGCGGTGCATTCGATGATGGTGCCGCTGTCTTCGTCTACCAGCAAGAGGCCGTCTGAAAAATATTCGGGGCGGCCGTCGGGCAGATAATGGAGAATTTCGCCGAAGTGTGCGTGTAGGGTCATGGTGGGCTCCTGAGTATTTTATTTTTGCTGTTTCATACCCATTCACAAAAATAACCTAACCGCGTTGGCTCGCCTGAGCTCGAAGAGGACTGCTTTCGCTAAGGCGCTGAAGCGCCAAGTCAACCAGCCCCGTACGTGTGTACTGTCTTCGGCCCGCCGCCTTGTCAGCTTACTTTTGTGAATGGGTATTCAGACGGCCTGTGTTTAAACAAAATGTTTCAGGCCGTCTGAAACGGTTGATATGATTCCAATTTTTATGATTCACATCTTTTCTACTGCTGATTGCGACAATGCTGCCAGCGCCGGGCGCCCGATGCCTTCGTTGCGCCGGGGGGTGTCGGGCAGTTGTGCATCACGCCATTGCAGCCATTGGGCGGCCACCGCCACGGCCACTTCCATCGGGGTTTTGCCTTTGCCGGGCAGGCCGACGGGCATGTGGATGCGTTTGCTGTCGGCGCTGCCAAAGCCTTGTCGTGCCAGCTTTTGAGTGAAACTTTTGGCTTTGGTGGCCGAGCCGATACAGCCGATAAAGGCGGCGGGCGCGGGCAGGGCGAGGGCGGCTTCGATGAGGGTGTAATCCAAATCGTGGCGGTGGGTCATGATTAAGATATAGGCGCCTTGACCGTAAGCCTGCATGGTGGCGGCGGCATCATCTTCATGGTAGCGGCGGCAGCGGATGCGGGGGTGTTCAGACTGCGGCAGTATGTCTTCGCGGTTGTCGAACCAATCTACACGGCAGGGCAGTTGTGCCAATATGCCGACCAGCGCCTGCGCTACATGGCCGGCGCCGAAAAGCACGATGCGTTGTGCGGCAAAGGCAAAACATTCAAACAATACGGTAACGCTGCCGCCGCAGCATTGGCCGAAGCTGGCGCCGAGGGAAAAGTTTTCGATGTGGGTATGGGCGCTGTCGCCGGTGGGTGCATCCTGCAACAACAGGCGGGCTTTTTCAATCAGGCGGTGTTCCAAACCGCCGCCGCCGATGGTGTCGTATGCGGCATCGGCGGTGATGACCATTTTGCTGCCGCAGCCGCGCGGGGCGGAGCCGGCAGTGCCGATAATCGAAACCAGCACATGCGGCGTTCGGTTGCGGTGGCAGTTGTCGAGCGCCTGATGCCAAGTGTGGTGTTCAGACGGCCTGTTGTGTAGTGAGTGCGATGGGCATGGGTGTTCAGACGGCATTATCTGCTCCTGACTGTACGCGGTTGACGGCATGCAGGATTTCTTCCGGTGTGGCGGGGGCGTTTAATTCGGGGCGCACGCGGTAATCGGCGCAGGCGGCCACGGCATCGCGCAGGGCGCACCAGACGGAGATGCCCAGCATAAAAGGCGGTTCGCCCACGGCTTTGCTGTGGTAAACGGTGGCTTCGGGATTGGCGCGGTGATAGAGCGCTACGTTGAATATTTCGGGCACATCGGCGGCGGTGGGGATTTTATAGGTGGCGGCAGCGGCGCTGTCGAGCCTGCCGTTGTCGTTCCAGCGCAAATCTTCGGTGGTGAGCCAGCCCATGCCTTGGATAAAGCCGCCTTCAATCTGGCCGATGTCGACGGCCGGATTGATGGAGCGGCCGACATCGTGCAGGATGTCGCTGCGCAATACGCGGTATTCGCCGGTGAGGGTGTCGATTTCCACTTCGCTGCAAGCGGCACCGAAAGCGAAGTAATAAAACGGTTTGCCGCTGGCGCTGTCGCGGTGGTAATAAATTTCCGGTGTGGCATAAAAGCCGCTGGCCGAAAGTGAAATGCTGTGTTGGTAGGCCAAGGTTGCCAATTCGCCGAAAGCGAGGCAGCGGCAGTGTTGCGGGTCGGCGGCGAGTGCGGCCAGCGCATCATTATCGGCAGTGCGGATGTCGTTATCGGCAATCAAGACATGGTTGCGCCAGAAGCGCACGTTTTCAGACGGCCTGTCGAAATGACTGCCGATAAAATCCAACAAGCGCTGTTTGAGCGTGCGGCAGGCATTTTGTGCGGCCATGCCGTTGAGGTCGGTGCCCGATGAGGCGGCGGTGGCGGATGTGTTGGGCACTTTATCGGTATCGGTGGCGGAAATTTTGATGCGTTCAATGTCGAGCGCGAATTCGGCCGCCACGATTTGCGCCACTTTGGTAAACAGGCCTTGTCCCATTTCTACGCCGCCGTGATTGAGATGGACGCTGCCGTCGGTGTAAATATGCACCAGCGCGCCGCCTTGGTTTAAAAAGGTGACGGTAAACGAAATGCCGAATTTAACCGGCGTGAGTGCGAGGCCGCGTTTTTGGTGGCGGTGGCGGCGGTTAAAGGCGCCGACGGCCTCGCGGCGGGTGCGGTAGCCGCTGCTTTGTTCGAGCTCGCGCATCAGCTCGGGCAGGTAAAAATGTTCGATTTTCTGGCCGTAATGGGTGCTGTCGCCTTCTTGATAGAGGTTGGTGTAGCGCACATCGAGCGCATCGTGGCCGACGGCTTGGGCAATATCTTCCATCAGCGCTTCGGCGGCAATCACGCCTTGCGGGCCGCCGAAACCGCGGAAAGCGGTGTTGGAGACGGTGTGGGTTTGGCAGCGGTAGCCGCTGATGAGCGCGTTGGGGTAGTGGTAGGCGTTGTCGCTGTGAAACATGGCGCGGTCGACAATGGCATCGGAAAGATCGGGCGAGTAGCCGCAGAGTGCGGCCAGCCGGATGTCTGCCGCTTGGATTTTGCCGTCTGCATCAAAAGCGGCGCGGTATTCGTTGGCAAAATCATGCCGTTTGCCGGTGAGCTGCATGTCGTCTTGGCGGTCGAGTCTGAGCTTGGCGGGGCGCTTGAGGCGCACGGCAAACAGGGCGGCCAGGCAGGCCCACGGCGCGGCTTGGGTTTCTTTGCCGCCGAAGCCGCCGCCCAAACGGCGTACGATAATCCGCACCAGCGCCAATGGTATGCCCAATACTTCGGCCACCAGTTTCTGCACTTCGCTGGGGTGTTGGGTGGAGCAGTATACGGTGACGCCGCCGTCGTCTTCGGGAATGGCGTAGGAAACCTGGGTTTCCAGATAAAAATGCTCCTGCCCGCGCACATACAGTTTGCCGCTTAACGTGTGCTCGGCGGCGGCCAATACGGCGGCGGCATCGCCTTTTTGCATGAAATGGGGCGGGCGCACGAAGCGGTTTTGGCGCATGGCGGCGGCGATATCGAGCACCGGCTCGGCGGCTTCGCAATCGGCTCTGCCCGATAAAGCGGCCTGTTTGGCCAGACGGTGCGAGCGGGCGGCCACGGCAAATAAAGGCTGGCCGTAAAAGGAAATTTCTTTTTCTACCAGCAAAGGGTCGCCCTTGAAAACAGGGCCGACATCGGTTTCGGCGGGTAAATCGGCAAAGGTTAAAATGTCGATAACGCCTTCTGCCGTGCGCACATCATCCAGATGCAGGGCGTTCAGACGGCCATGGGCAATCGGGCTTTTGCCGATGGCGATGTGTACGGTGCCGGGCAGCTCGGCCATATCGTCTACATAGGGCGCGCTGCCGGTAACGTGGCGGCGGGCGCTGTCGTGCGGGTGCGGCTGCCCGGCGCTGCCTTGTACGGGTTGTTGCAGCAGATGGGCGGTGTCGGGTGTGTGGCTCATGGGGTTGCCTTTACGGTGGCCGTCTGAATAAGCCGGATAAAGGGTTTTCAGACGGCTTTTTTTGTTTTTCAGATATGTTTTGGGATAAAGAAATACGGTGCGCTTGTTGGTTTGTGATTGCCATTGATAACCGTTAGCGGATAAAACAGCGGCAACGCAGCCGGATTGCCTTGATGAACAGCTGTTCAGACGGCCTCGGCGGTTTCGTTTGCCAGCAGCGGCTTCAGCAGCAGATTTTGTGCGACCTGCATACGGTAAGCTGCACCAGCGCGTACATCGCTCATCGGCGAGAATTCATCCGGCAGGTGGTTGGCTGCTTGTTGCAGGTTCTCTATCTCAAACGGCTTGTCGACCAGCGCGGCGGCGGTGCGCACGGCCAGCTTCGGAATGGCCGCCATGCCGCCGTAGGCAATGCGGGCGGCTTGGATACGGCCACTGATGATGCGCATTTTGGCGGCGAAAAGCACGGCGGAAATGTCGTCTTCCGGCCGTTTGCTCACTTTGTAAACATGCAGGGCTTCCCCGGCTTGCAGTTGCGGAATACGGATGTTGCGGATATAGGCGGCTTTAGGCAGGCGGGTTTGTTTGTAGTCGAGAAAGAAATCGGCCAGCGCAATCGTGTGGTGCCGGCGGCCGTCTGAAAGCACTTCGACAATTTCGACTTCCGCCTCCAAAGCCAATAAAACCGGCGGAGTGTCGCCGATGGGCGAAGCGTTGGCAATGTTGCCGCCGATGGTGCCGAGATGGCGGATGGGCTGTGAGGCAAAGCGGTGCATCAGTGCGCCGAATGCGGGAAAATGCTCGTGCAGCAGCGTTTCAGCATCTTGATAACACACCGCCGCGCCGATATCGATGCTGTGTTTATTCGAGGCCGTCTGAAGCAGTTCGGCCACTTGGTGCAGGCAGATAATGGTGTCGTATTGTTTGAATTGTTGGGTGAGGGTCAGCCCCAAATCGGTGCCGCCGGCCCACAATACGGCATCGGGATACCGGCGCAAGGCTTGCTGCAATTGGGCTTCGTTTTGCGGAATCAGCAGCGTGCGGCCGTTGTGGCTCAGTTCGGCGCAATCGGCGGCAGGAGGCGGCGCTGGCGTTGCGGTTTGGCCTGCATGGGCTGCATATTGGTGCATGCTCAATCCGGCTTCGACAATCGGGCGGTAGCCGGTGCAGCGGCACAAATTGCCGGAAATGGCGGTATGCACTTGAGCTTTGTCGGCGGCGCGGCCGGAATGGTTTTCATACAGCGCGGCCAGCGCCACGGCAAATCCGGGCGTGCAAAAGCCGCATTGCGAGCCGTGTTGCTCGACCAGCGCGCGTTGAGCCGGATGCAGGCCGTCTGAATCGTGCAGGGTGGCGAGGGCGGAGGCGGTGACAATGTAGCCGTTGTGTGCTTGTGCGAGCAGGGCGATGCAGCTGTTGATGTGGCGGTAGCGGATGCTGCCGTCGGCCTGCTGCTGTCCGAGCAACACCGAGCAGGCGCCGCAGTCGCCGCCGGCACAGCCTTCTTTGCTGTCGGTGAGCGCGGCGTGATGGCGCAGATAGTGCAGCAGGGTAGTGTTGGGGTCGATTCGGTCGATTTGCTGCCAACGGCCGTTGAGGTTGATTTGAATCATGATGGGTGCGCTCCGAATATATAGTGTGGCCACTATAAACGCTGCTGTGCCGCAGCTCTGTTCGATCCGACCCGCCTTTTTAAAGCGCCGTGTCTTGATGCCGATGGCGGTAATAGGCTGCTTTAACAGGTAGATGGTTGAATCCCGAAGGCCGCTTCAGCAGCCGGAAAGTGATGGTTGCAGCATAGCAAAGAAGAATAGCATTGGCAATAAATTGTTAACAATTGTTGGGCTGGAGGCAGTAAAAGGCCGTCTGAAAGAAACGCGGTGTTTCAGACGGCCTCGGCAGAGTGTGTTTAATTGCAGAATTTGGCAATATCGGCATCGTAGCGGGCGATTAAATCGGCACGGTTGTTGACGCGGGCGCTTTCGGCAAACTGGCGGTTGATGCGGGCGGTTTGGCAGTTGGCCTCTTGCTGCCGGCGGTTTTCTGCTTCGATTTTTTGGTTTTGCGCTTCTACTTGTTTGTTTTGGCGGGCGATTTCTTCGCTGAGCTGCTTTTGCTGATCGGCCAGCGACTGATTTTCGGCAACGGCCGGTTGTGTCGGCACGGCGGGGGTTACGCTGCGGGTGCGCACGTTAACCCTGCCGGATTGTGCCGGCTTGAGGTTGCGCGGCACGTCGGAATAGGTGTTGGTGCCGCTGTGGTTTTTCCAGGTGAAGACTTCGGCGGCAGACAGCGGGGCAGAGACCGCCAGCGCGCCGGTGAGAATGAGTTTGGCAAGTGTGGTAATGTGCATTATCCGATACTTTTATCAGTGGTTTTCAGACGGCCTCAATTGTACTGTTTTCTTACTTTGATGTCATGATGAAGTGTTGGGTTTATTTATGTAAACCGCTATTAATAGCGGCGTAAATTTGCTACAATGCCGTGCATCTTGCACAAACCGAGAAAGCCTGAGCATCATGCGTATCGTAGAAAAAGCCTATACCTTTGACGATGTTTTGCTGGTTCCCGCACATTCCCAAGTGCTGCCGCGCGACGTCAAACTTCAAACCCCGCTCACCCGCAACATCACCCTCAACACCCCCTTGCTTTCTTCTGCAATGGATACTGTTACCGAAGCCAGGCTGGCCATTTCGATGGCACAGGAAGGCGGCATCGGCATTATCCATAAAAACATGACGCCCGAGCGCCAGGCAAATGCCGTGGCCAAAGTCAAGCGCCACGAAAGCGGTATTGTTAAAGACCCGGTTACCATCGGGCCGGAGCTGCTGATCGGCGAGCTGCTGGAAATGCAGGCTAAGCGCAAACGCAAAATGTCGGGCTTGCCGGTGGTGGAAAACGGCAAAGTGGTGGGCTTGGTTACCAACCGCGACCTGCGTTTTGAAAAACGCCTCGACCAGCCCGTGTCGGCCATTATGACGCCGCGTGAGCGCTTGGTGACCGTGCCGGTGGGCACTGGCATCGATGAAGCGCGCGATGTGATGCATGAGCATAAAGTCGAGCGCGTTTTGGTGGTGAACGATGCATGGGAGCTTAAAGGCCTGATTACGGTCAAAGATATTCTGAAAAATACCGAATTTCCCAATGCCAACAAAGATGCCGACGGCCGTTTGCGTGTCGGCGCTGCGGTGGGTGTGGGTGCGGATACCGACGAGCGTGTGAAAGCGCTGGTGGAAGCCGGGGTGGATGTGCTGGTGGTAGACACCGCCCACGGCCACAGCCAAGGGGTGCTTGATCGTGTGAAATGGGTAAAAGAGCATTATCCGCATGTGCAGGTTATCGGCGGCAACATCGCCACGGCACAGGCGGCGCTGGATTTGGTGGCCGCAGGGGCGGATGCGGTGAAAGTGGGCATCGGCCCGGGCTCAATCTGCACCACCCGTATTGTGGCCGGCGTGGGCGTGCCGCAACTGACGGCAATTCATAATGTATCCGAAGCGCTCAAAGGCACCGGCGTGCCGCTGATTGCCGACGGCGGCATCCGTTTTTCAGGCGATATCGCCAAAGCGCTGGCGGCCGGTGCGCATTGCGTGATGATAGGCGGTATGTTTGCCGGCACCGAAGAAGCGCCGGGCGAAATTGAGCTGTATCAAGGCCGTTCTTATAAGTCTTATCGCGGCATGGGTTCGCTGGGCGCCATGAGCCAAGGCTCTTCCGACCGCTATTTCCAAGATAAAGACAGCAGCGACAAATATGTGCCCGAAGGTATCGAAGGCCGTGTGCCCTATAAAGGCCCGATTGTGCAGATTATCCACCAGCTGATGGGCGGCTTGCGTTCGAGCATGGGCTATTTGGGTTGCGCCACCATTGCCGAGATGCATGCCAAAGCCGAATTTGTGGAAATCACTTCGGCCGGTATGAGCGAATCGCACGTGCATGATGTGCAGATTACCAAAGAAGCACCAAACTACCATGTGCGTTAATATATGAAACAATGGGTTGGCCGCAAGCGGGCAGCCCATTGATGGCGTATAGAGCCGTTTAATTGCATCATCATACGGAGCGGCGGGCCGGAAACCGCATAAATCGTATGGCAAAGCGAGCCAACAAAGTAGGATGATTCCAATTGAATGGCGATAGAGATTGATGTTGCACAAGTTTTTCATATTTATCCGGGAAAATACTCGTTTCAGACGGCCTGAATCAGTATAATTCCGCGTTGTAATATTGCTTCAGACGGCCTGTGGGCGTTGAGATAAAGTTTGAGGCCGTCTGAAAAAGATTGATGGTTAGTTAATATTGTTTTGTTTTTAGGAGACTTGCATGAGCGCAATTGTTGATATTTTTGCCCGCGAAATTTTGGATTCGCGCGGTAATCCCACTGTAGAGTGCGATGTGTTGCTCGAATCCGGCGTAATGGGTCGCGCAGCCGTACCATCCGGCGCCTCTACCGGTCAGAAAGAAGCTTTGGAACTGCGTGACGGCGATAAAAGCCGTTATCTCGGCAAAGGCGTGTTGCAAGCCGTAGAGCACGTCAACAACGAAATCGCCCAAGCTTTAATCGGCATCGATGCCAGCGAGCAATCTTATGTCGACCAAATCATGCTCGATTTGGACGGTACCGACAATAAAGGCCGCTTGGGCGCAAACGCCACCTTGGCCGTGTCTATGGCTGTAGCCCGTGCCGCCGCCGAAGATGCAGGTTTGCCGCTTTACCGCTATATCGGTGGTGCCGGCCCGATGGCCATGCCTGTGCCGATGATGAACGTGATTAACGGCGGCGAGCATGCCAACAACAGCTTGAATATCCAAGAATTCATGATTATGCCGGTAGGCGCGGCAAGCTTCCGTGAAGCCCTGCGTTGCGGCGCGGAAATTTTCCATGTGCTGAAAAAACTGTGCGACAGCAAAGGCTTTCCCACCACCGTTGGCGACGAAGGCGGTTTCGCCCCCAACCTGAACAGCCACGAAGAAGCTCTGCAACTGATGGAAGAAGCTGTTAAAGCTGCCGGCTATATTCCGGGCGAAGACGTGTTGTTTGCGATGGATTGCGCTTCCAGCGAGTTCTATAAAGACGGCAAATACCACCTCGAAGCCGAAGGCAAAGCCTACAGCAGCGAAGAATTTGCCGACTATCTGGCCGAATTGGTGGCCAAATACCCGATTATCTCCATTGAAGACGGCATGGACGAAAACGACTGGGAAGGCTGGAAACTGCTGACTGAAAAACTGGGCGCCAAAGTGCAATTGGTGGGCGACGATTTGTTTGTTACCAATCCGAAAATCCTCGCCGAAGGTATCGAAAAAGGTGTAGCCAATGCCCTGCTGGTTAAAGTTAACCAAATCGGCACCTTAAGCGAAACCCTTAAAGCCGTCGAGCTGGCCAAACGCAACCGCTATGCCAGCGTGATGAGCCACCGCTCGGGTGAAACCGAAGACAGCACCATTGCTGATTTGGCTGTAGCCACCAACTGCATGCAGATCAAAACCGGTTCGCTGAGCCGCTCTGACCGCATGGCCAAATACAATCAACTGTTGCGCATTGAAGAAGAATTGGCCGAAGCCGCTTACTATCCCGGCAAAGCCGCCTTCTACCAACTGGGCAAATAAGGCATAAACCATGAAGTGGGTGACTTTGGTTTTAATGGCTGCAATTGCATGGTTTCAATACAGCCTTTGGCTTTCCAAAGGCGGTTGGCGCGATATGTGGCAGCTGCAAGACCGGGTGGTGGCGCAGGAAGAAAAAAACCAGGCGCTCGCTTTACGCAACACCGCGTTGGCGGCGGAGGTCATGGATTTGGCCGAAGGGCAGGATGCCATCGCTGAAATCGCCCGTGTAGATTTAGGTTATATTCAAAGCGGAGAAACTTATTACCGCTTGGTACGCCGCAATCCGTGACGCTATAACCGCTGATGCTGTTCAAGACCGGAATCTTCTTTACAGGATTCCGGTTTTTTATTAAGCAGAGAGGCCTTGGCCAAATTTCTGTTGCAGCGGCAGCCATTGTGCGGTTAATGCCCATGCACGCAAGTAAGCTGAACAAGGCAATAAGCCGAAGATGGTGCACGTGTATGGTAAGGCGCGCCAATGCCGTTAGATTATTGTTGTGGGCAGGCATCAGACGGCCTGCGTATGGTATGCGGCGGCTTGACTTAGCCGTAAGCTGTGCATACTATCCGCAGCATGAATACACGCATTTTTTCGCAGAATTTACCGGCTAATCATCCGGCTCGTGAGCAGATTCGCTTGGAAAACGTATTGGTGGCTTTGGGCAATCCGTTGCGCTTGGCGGCTGTACGCATGATTGCAGAGGGCGGGCCGCACCCGTGTTGTGCGGTTTTACCCGGGGTTCCCAAATCTACCATGACCCATCATTGGCGTATTTTGCGGGATAGCGGGGTGGTGTGGCAGATCCGCCATGGGCGCGAATATCAATTATCACTGCGGCGTGAAGATTTAGATGCACGTTTCCCCGGCTTGCTTGCTTCGGTGTTGGCTGCGCTGGCTGAAGACGCGGCACCGCAAGATTGAAAAACCGAAAAGGCTGCCACGCTGTGACGATCACACATGCCGTCTGAACGGGTTTCAGACGGCATGTGTGATTGATAATGAAAGTATGTATAAACAGTTTCGCCTTGATTTGGGATAATATCCATTCACAAAACAAGCTAACAAGGCGGCGATCTGAAGGCGGTATGGCTAGTTTTTCCGTGAGCGGAGCCCACGCTACAATACTGCCCACCAACACCGCTCACAGTAATGCCGAATAGTGTTGATTGACAGCACCGGTTAAGCGTTTGCCGATAGGTTAAGGTCAGGCCGTCTGAAAACGGTAAAGTGCGGTTTCAGACGGCCTTGCTTTAATAGAATTGCCGGTAACGGTTGGCAATGCAGATGTAGCGTGGGCGCCGCCCGTGAACTTTCTGTTTGAGCTAAGTCCTTTCACAAAAATAACCTAACCGCATTGATTCGTCTGTGCTCGAAGAGGACGGGTTTCGCTAAGGTGCTGAAGCACCGAGTTAATCAACCCCGTATTAACTGCGCTGTCTTTAGTTCGCCAACTTATGGGCTTGTTTTTGTGAACGGGGATAAGGCGGAACAGACAGGCATTATGAGCTATAATGCGCACACGATTACCCATCCGCGCCGGCAGACCGCCGGGCATCTAGATAAAGAACATCCATGACCACTTATTCCCTTTTCGTTACCTGCCCGCGCGGCCTGGAAAATATATTGTCTGCCGAGTTGGCGGGGCAGGGCTGCACGCAGATTGAGCCGACCGACGGCGGCGTGGCCTGCAAAGGCCCATTGGAACAGGTTTACCGTGCCAATCTTTATACGCGCACTGCCAGCCGCGTATTGCTGCAACTGACCAAAGGCAGCTACCGCAATGAAGACGATATTTATAAACTTGCCCGCAATATCAAGTGGGGCAATTGGTTTGAACTGGCGCAAACTTTTAAAGTAAAAGTGGAAGGCAAGCGCGCACAAGTCAAAAGCTTGGATTTTGTCGGCCTGAAAATCAAAGATGCTTTGTGTGATGCCTTTCGGGATGCATGCGGTGCCCGCCCGAGTGTGGGCAAACTCCACCCCGATGTGCGCGTACATGCTTTTCTCAACGACAAAACCGTGCAGATTTTTATCGACACCAGTGGTGAAGCCTTGTTTAAACGCGGTTACCGGCAAGACACCGGCGAAGCACCGCTGCGCGAAAATCTGGCGGCAGGCCTGCTGTTGCTGGCCGGTTACGACGGCAGTCAGCCGTTTCAAGACCCGTTTTGTGGCAGCGGCACCATCGCCATCGAAGCCGCCTGGATTGCAACCCGCCGCGCCCCGGGCCTGATGCGCCGTTTTGGTTTTGAAAAGCTGCAAGGGTTTGATAAAGCCTTGTGGGATAAAATCCGCCGTGAGGCCGAGCAAAAAGTGGTGTTTCAAACCGCTGCGCCGATTGCGGGCAGCGATAATGACCGCCATATGATACGGGCTGCGGCAGCCAATGCAGAAGCGGCTGAAGTCAACGATTTAATCCGCTGGCAGGTGCAAGATGCCCAAGCAGCACGCCCCAACGGAGCGGGCGGCATCATGATTTCAAACCCGCCCTATGGCGTAAGATTGGCCGAAACACAGGCTTTGCAGGCGCTGTATCCGCAATTGGGCAGTTGGCTCAAGCAGCATTATGCCGGCTGGTTGGCCGGCATGCTGACTGCTGATCGCGATATGCCCAAGCTGATGCGTTTGCAGCCCAAGCGCAAAATTCCGTTGTTTAACGGTAATTTGGATTGCCGGTTGTTTTTATTGGATATGGTGCAAGGCTCCAACCGCTGATGCGGTATGAATGCAGGCCGTCTGAAAGCTTGGTAAAACAAGGCTTTCAGACGGCCTGCCTGTTTTGCTGCCACACAAAGTATCTTTGTTTTTTGCCCATTTATATCTATTCACAAAAATAACCTATCGCTTGGTATTGCGGCATTCTGCTCCCTTCCCCGCCCCCACGAGGGAGGGTTAGGGTGTCCTGATGTGTCATATATCATCATCTTTTTGGCGCTAAAAATACATCTGTTGTGTTAAAAAGCCTTGCAAGATACCCAATCTTGCTGTGCTTTTTGCCTGGCATCTACATTTTCAAGAGCAAAAATCCCCTTATAAACGACACATCAGGACACCCCAGGGTGGAGCAAAGCAGTATATCTCATGGATTATCTTATCCCAAACTCACGTAAGGTAAGATGATTGAGATAATTCGGTTGAGCGGCTATAAAAAAAGCGCACCCGCAAAGGATGCGCTTTGGCATATCAGGCAAAATCAGATATTGCCGCCGGATTGGTTGACCATATAGGTAACCGCCGCTTTCACTTCTTCATCGGTCAGTGCCGCATTACCGCCTTTGGGCGGCATCAGGCCGCCGTCGGGGCCGGTGTAGCCTTCGATGGCATGCTTGAACAAGGTTTCTTTACCTTGTTTGATGCGATCAGTCCAGTCGGCATTGTGGGTAATTTTTGGTGAGAAGGGAATTGCAGAATCGGCGGCGTGGCAGGCCATACACAGGCTGTCGAACACTTGTTTGCCGTCGACACTTGCTGCGCCGGCTGCGGGTGCGGCATCGGAAGCTGCAACACCGGAGGCTGCCGCATCGGTGGCAGCGCCTACGGCGGGCGCTTCAAAATTGCCGCCCGACTGGTTGGTCATAAATACGATGGCGCGTTTGAGCTCGTCGTCGGTCAGATCGGCCGCGCCGCCCTTGGCCGGCATGGCGTTAAAGCCGTTAAGCGCATGGTTGAACAAGGTATCGAAACCTTGGGCGATACGCGGTGCCCATTCGGCGTTGTGGGTCACTTTCGGAGAGTTGGGTACCACGCTGTCGGCAGCATGACATTGGATACAGATTTTGTTGAAAATTTGCTCGCCGGTGCGCTCGCCGACGGGCGTGCCGTCGCCCATGGTCACATTGCCCACAGGCATGATGCGGGTTTCGGTGGCAGACTGGGTGCTTTCTTCTACATCGCTGTAATAGCCGCTGGTAGCCAGTTTTACCAGGAAAAACAGAACTGCAAGCAGAATAACGATACCCGCCCAAGAGGGTAATGAGTGCAGAGCCTCGGGCTTTATTGTTGGTAAGTCGGTTCATTTGGTTGGCCTCGCCGTTTTGGTAGTTGTGACGAAAATGTTATGGTTTTTGTTAATTTGAATTAACAATAATTTGCTGGATTATACTGAATTCGCAGAGGCTTTCCAATCTTTAATGGCCGGTTTGTTTCAAAAAAAGTAAATTTATCATGAAATGGCCGTCTGAAAAGCCTGTTGTGCATCATCAGGAGCGGGGCAGACATAAAAACTTTGCCTATTTGCGCGATTTGGGTTAATCTTACGCCCCTAAAGCTTGTTGTGCTTCAAAATTAATCAAAGATTGAAGGCCGCAGGCTTATGCACCCATAGCTCAGTTGGAAGAGCGTCAGTTTCCGAAGCTGGAGGTCACAGGTTCGATCCCTGTTGGGTGCGCCAAATTTCTATTTACGGCCGCAGCAATCTTTAGGGCTGAAGCGGTAAATAAAATATGCAACCGGCAGAATCGGGCAGTGCGGCAATGGCAGCACTGCCCGATTTGCGTATTTGTAACCGATTTTGCGGGCAGGATATTTTGATAAAAATCAGAGATTAGCGGATTTATGAATTTTTTTTGTTAAAAAGTGAAAGTTTTTGTCTTGCTTGGGGGCGGGGTTTGCGTTATCGTGTGGCTTCTTTTTCGATAAACTCTCAAAGCATCTAAATCAATTGACTGGGTTGCTTGGTTGTCGCCGGATTTCTGCAATGCGCGTACCCTAAACCGCTGCTTGCAGAAATCGCATTACAGGTGCGGTGGCGAGGCCGGTGGCTCCTATTGGTTTACATGCAACACAAAAGAGGTTGCCATGCAATTATCAGGTGCACAAATCCTTGTGCAAAGTCTCAAAGCCGAGGGCGTGGAATACGTATTCGGCTATCCCGGCGGCGCCGTACTCGAAATTTACGATGCGCTTTTCCAGTTAAACAAATTCAAGCATATTTTGGTGCGCCACGAACAGGCAGCCGTGCATGCGGCCGATGCCTATGCGCGCACCAGCGGCAAAGTGGGCGTGGCGCTGGTCACATCCGGCCCCGGTGCCACCAATGCGATTACCGGCATTGCTACTGCCTATAGCGATTCGATTCCGATGGTGGTGATTTCCGGTCAGGTCGGCACGCCCGCCATCGGCAGTGATGCGTTTCAGGAAATCGACATGATCGGCGTGTCGCGCCCGTGTGTGAAACATAATTTTCTGGTAACCAGCATCCACGAGTTGGCCGACACGGTGAAAAAAGCGTTCCAAATCGCGCAAACCGGCCGCCCCGGCCCGGTGGTTATCGATGTGGCCAAAGACGTTACCCAGGCCATGGCCAAGTTCAGCTATCCGCAGGAAGACATTTTTATCCGCTCCTACCAGCCGGTAACGCAAGGCCATACCGGTCAAATCAAAAAAGCCATCCAAATGCTGGCGGCAGCCAAGCGCCCATTGGTGTATTTCGGCGGCGGGGTGGTATTGGGCAATGCTTCCGAAGAATTAATCGAGTTTGTACAACTGACCGGCGTACCTTGCACCGGCACGCTGATGGGCTTGGGTGCTTATCCTTCGTCGCACAAACAGTTTCTCGGTATGCTCGGCATGCACGGCACTTATGAAGCCAATTTGGCCATGCATAATGCCGATGTGGTGGTGGCGGTGGGCGCGCGTTTTGATGACCGCGTGGTTTCGGTGCCGGAAAAATTTACCGAAAAACCGAAAAAAGTTATCCATATCGATATCGACCCTTCCAGCATTTCCAAACGTGTTAAAGCAGACGTGCCGATTGTGGGCGATGTGAAAAACGTCTTGCGTGAAATGATCGGCATCTGGAAAAAACAGGAGCTTACCCTGAATGATGCCGCGTTGGGCAAATGGTGGCAAACCGTAGAAGCCTGGCGCAGCCGTAACTGCCTGCGTATTCCCGATACCGAAGGCGATATCATCCTGCCGCAGATGGTGGTGAAAACATTGGCGGAAATCACCCACAATGATGCCATCATCACCTCCGATGTCGGCCAGCATCAAATGTTTGCCGCACAATATTATCCGTTTGAACGGCCGCGCCAATGGCTCAATTCAGGCGGCCTCGGCACTATGGGCGTGGGTTTGCCCTATGCGATGGGCGCTTATCTGGCCGACCCGAGCAAAGATGTGTGCTGCATCACCGGCGAAGGCTCGATTCAGATGAATATCCAAGAGCTGTCCACCTGTTTCCAATACAAGCTGCCGATTAAAACCATTTGTTTGAACAACGGCTATTTGGGCATGGTGCGCCAATGGCAGGAGCTTTACTACAGCAACCGCGAATCGGAAACCTATTTCGACTCGCTGCCCGATTTTGTGAAATTGGCCGAAGCTTACGGCCATGTGGGCATGCGCATTGAAAAAGCTTCTGATGTGGAAGGTGCGCTGCGTGAGGCGTTGGCGCTGAAAGACCGCTTTGTGTTTATGGATTTTATCACCGATAAAAAACAAAACGTGTTCCCGATGGTGGGCAACGGCAAGGGCCTGGATGAAATGGTGTTGCCGCCGCATATGCGTGAAACGCCGCAAGATAGCGATGTAAACGATGTAAACGATCGAGATTACGACACAAGGAGCGTGCCATGAGACACATCTTATCTATCCTGATGGAAAACGAATCGGGCGCGATGAGCCGTGTGGTCGGCCTGTTTTCCGCACGCGATTACAACATCGACTCGCTTTCTGTAGCCGCTACGGAAGACAAAACCCTTTCGCGCATGACCATCGTTACCCACGGTGACGATGCGGTGTTGGAGCAGATTACCAAACAGCTCAACAAGCTGATTGAAGTGGTAAAAGTGGTGGATTTAAACGAAAGCCGCTTTGTTGAGCGTGAAATGATGCTGGTTAAAATCCGTGCCATCGGCAAAGATCGCGACGAAATGCTGCGCCTGGCTGAAATTTACCGGGGCCGCGTGGTGGATGTAACCGATAAAAGCTATACCATTGAAGTGACCGGCACCAGCGACAAGCTCGATTCTTTCCTCGAAACCGTCAGCAAAAACCTGATTTTGGAAACCGTGCGTACCGGTGCGGCAGGCATCGGCCGTGGTGAACGGATTTTAAAAATCTGACCGGTATTTTCAGACGGCCTGTCGTATTTGTTTTTCAGGCCGTCTGAAAACAAACCTATCCGGCAAGCCGGAAAATCAAGTATATTTGATTCTGTTATCATTTTTCGGAGTGTGAACATGTCGAGCATTAAAATTGTCGCCACCATTGTTGTCAAAGCCGGGCACCGCCAAGAGCTGCTTGAGAAGTTTCAACAATTGGTCTCGGCCAGCCGCCGTGAAGCAGGCAATATCAGCTACGACCTGCATCAAGACATCAATCAGCCCGACCGTTTGGTATTTATCGAAAACTGGCAGTCGCAGGCTGCAATTGACGAGCATAATGCCAGCGCCCATTTCCAAGCCTTTGTCAACGCCATCGAAGGCAAAACCGACAGTTTGGAAATTATCTTGATGCAAAGCATTTCTGATTAAATTTATTAGCCAACCCCTCGATATCAAAGGAAAAAAAATGCAAGTGTTTTACGATAAAGACGCAGACTTAAGCCTGATCAAAGGCAAAACCGTAGCCATTATCGGTTATGGTTCGCAAGGCCACGCCCATGCGGCCAACCTGAAAGATTCAGGTGTTAACGTGGTAATCGGTTTGCGTCAGGGCGGCTCATGGAAAAAAGCCGAAGCTGCCGGCCATAAAGTATTGAGCGTGGCAGAAGCCACCAAAGCTGCCGATGTGGTGATGATTTTGCTGCCGGATGAAAACCAGCCTACTGTGTATAAAAACGAAATCGAAGCCAACCTGAAACAGGGCGCGGTATTGGCCTTTGCCCACGGTTTTAATGTGCATTACAACCAAATCGTGCCGCGTGAAGACCTCGACGTGGTGATGGTCGCTCCCAAAGGCCCCGGCCATACCGTGCGCAGCGAATACAAAAAAGGCGGCGGTGTGCCCACGCTGATTGCAGTTTACCAAGATAAATCAGGTAAAGCCCGCGATATCGCCCTCTCTTATGCCGCAGCCAACGGCGGCACCAAAGGCGGTGTGATTGAAACCAACTTCCGCGAAGAAACCGAAACCGATCTTTTCGGCGAACAAGCCGTATTGTGCGGCGGCGCGGTTGAGCTGGTGAAATGCGGCTTTGAAACCTTGGTTGAAGCCGGCTACGCGCCTGAAATGGCTTATTTCGAATGCCTGCACGAATTGAAACTGATTGTGGATTTGATGTATGAAGGCGGCATTGCCAACATGAATTACTCTATTTCCAACAATGCCGAATACGGCGAATACGTAACCGGCCCGGAAGTGGTCACTGCCGCCACCAAAGATGCCATGCGCAACGCCCTGAAACGCATTCAAACCGGCGAATACGCCAAAATGTTTATTCAGGAAGGCGCCACCAACTACCCGGCCATGACTGCCCGCCGCCGCATCAATGCCGAGCATCCGATTGAAGTGGTCGGCAATCAATTGCGCGGTATGATGCCGTGGATTGCGCAAAACAAATTGGTAGATTTGGATAAAAACTAAGCTGTTTCGATAAGGTATCCTGACCATTCGATTTACGGGTGTATTTTACTTCTGAAAAACGCATCTGCTGCGTTAAAAAATACTCGCAAGATGTCTCTTGCTGTGTTTTTTGCCCGGTATCTGTATTTCCAGGAGCAAAAATCCCTTTATAAACGAACCTCCTAGCAGCTGCTGCCGGATACCGCAGCAGCTTGCATCATGGAAGGTTTGTCATACCTGCATTTGATCCGGGCCGTCTGAATTTTCAGACGGCCTTTTTTCGAATAAAGCATTAACAATATTTTGCGTTTATATACACCTGTGTCGATATGTTTTGAATTCAAAAATAGAGCAAATATGTAAATACATTTCTTTTTGTATATCTTTGAATAGAAAATAAAAAAATATTTAATCAATATATCTGTTATTGAAAATGTTTGCCCGGCGGCAGGTTTTTTGTAAGAAAATATCATGGCTTGCCGCCTTGAAATCAGCAGCGAATCGGTCTAAGCTGAAACCACTTTTGCAGGGCTGAGCATTCAATTTTGCATGCTCGGTATCGGTTATACCCATTCACAAAAGTAAGTTAACAAGGCGGCGGACCGAAGACAGTGTAAGTAGTGCGGCAAGGCGAGCCAAAGCCGTTAGGTTATTTTTGTGAATGGGTAGTCAGATGTTCACACATATCATATTAAGGAGAAGTAACATGGCAAAAGATTTAAACGTGTTTGATAAAGCATACGGCCTCTTGATTAACGGCGAATGGACCAACGGCAGCAAGGGCGAAAGCCTGACTTCTTACAACCCTTCCAACAACGAGCCGTTGGCCACTTTTATTGATGCCACCAATGAAGACGTTGATGCCGCCGTGGCAGCTGCCCAGGAAGCGTTTAAAACCTGGCGGCATACCACTGTTTACGAGCGCAGCGCCATTCTCAACAAAATCGCCGATGTGATTGACGAGTACGCCGAAGAGCTGGCCTTGCAGGAAACACTTGATAACGGCAAGCCGATTCGCGAAACCCGCGCTGCCGATATTCCGTTGGGTGCTGAGCATTTCCGCTATTTTGCCGGCGTGATTCTGGCCGAAGAGGGCAGCGTCAACGAAATTTATAATGAAGATATTTCCATCGTATTGCGCGAACCCATCGGCGTGGTCGGCCAGATTATCCCGTGGAACTTTCCTTTCCTGATGGCTGCTTGGAAAATTGCGCCGGCGTTGGCTGCGGGCTGCACGGTGGTGATTCATCCCTCATCCAGCACCTCGCTGAGCTTGCTGTCGTTTGCCCAAAAAATCAACCATCTGCTGCCCAAAGGCGTGTTGAACGTGATTACCGGTCGCGGCTCCAAATCCGGCGAATATATGTTGCACCATAAAGGCTTCAGCAAGTTGGCGTTTACCGGCTCTACCGAAATCGGCCGCCATGTCGGCATCGCCGCTGCCGAAATGCTGATTCCCGCCACGCTGGAATTGGGCGGCAAATCAGCCAATATCTTCTTTGACGACATGCCGTTTGACAAGGCGCTTGAGGGCGCACAAAAAGGCATCTTGTTTAACCAAGGACAAGTATGTTGTGCCGGTTCGCGCATTTTTGTGCAAGAAGGCATTTACGACAAATTTGTGGCCGCATTGGCTGAAGAATTCAAAAAGGTAAAAGTCGGCCTGCCGTGGGAAGATGATACCCAAATGGGCGCACAAGTAAACGCCGGTCAGATGGACACCATCACCAAATACGTGAAAATCGGCGAGCAAGAAGGCGCGCGCATCATCACCGGCGGCAAACGCGCCGAGAGTGGTGATCTGGGCAAGGGTGAATTCTTTGAGCCGACCTTGATTGCCGCCAACAGCAATGATGACCGCATTGCCCAGGAAGAAATTTTCGGCCCGGTGGCGACCGTGATTAAATTCAAAACCGAAGAAGAAGTGATTGCCATGGCCAACGACAGCGAATACGGCCTCGGCGGTGCAGTGTGGACACTCAACATCAACCGCGCCCTGCGCGTGGCCAAAGCTGTGGAAACCGGCCGTATGTGGGTGAACTGTTACAACCGTCTGCCCGCAGGCGCACCGTTTGGCGGTTATAAAACTTCCGGCATCGGCCGCGAAAACCACAAAATGATGCTGGCCGCCTATACTCAGGTGAAAAATATTTATATCAGCACCCGTGAAGAGCGCGAAGGCATGTATTGAAGTGCAGATGCTGTATAAAGTGTTCAAAGCAGACCCTCGGGTCTGCTTTTTTGATATTGCAGGCCGTCTGAATGATTACTGGTTTACCGGAGGGTTCAGACGGCCTCAGGATACTTTCAGCACGATGGCTTATCTCAACATGAGCTCTGCTTTGATCACATGCAACAAGGCGGTTTGGCGGTGTAATATGCGGTATAATCGGTAGCATCTTAAGCGCAGGCCGTCTGAAACCTCGCGGCCAAACAGGAAAAATATGGCTACACCGCAAAATCCGTTGCCGGGTAACCGGCCTTCATTACGTCAAAACAGTATTTACCTGCTGCCGAATTCATTTACGATAGCGGCGCTTTTCTGCGCTTTTTTCGCCATCACCCAAGCCATGCACGGGCGCTACGAAACTGCGGCGATTGCCGTGTTTGTGGCAATGCTGCTCGACGGCATGGACGGGCGGGTGGCGCGCTGGACCAACAGCCAGAGCGCGTTTGGCGAGCAGCTCGACAGCCTGGCCGATATGGTGAGCTTCGGTGTGGCGCCGGCATTGATTGCCTATAAATGGCAGCTTTGGCAGTTTGGCAAAGTGGGCTATTCGGTGGCTTTTATTTATTGCGCCTGCGCGGCTTTGCGGCTGGCACTGTTCAACACTTTAATCGGTAAGGCCGACAAACGCTGGTTTATCGGTATCCCAAGCCCGACTGCGGCGGCACTGATTGTGGGCATGATTTGGGTCAACCACAGCTATGAACGTTTTCCTGCGGTGGAATGGATCTGTTTGTTTATCACCTTGTTTGCCGGTTTGTCGATGGTGGCGCAAGTGCCGTTTTGGAGCTTTAAAGAAATCAACGTGCGCCGCAAAGTGCCTTTCTTTGCCATTATTTTGGCTATGTTGGTGTTGCTGGTGGTGGCGATGGAGCCTTCGTTGGTGTTGTTTTTGTTTTTCCTGGCCTATAGTTTGTCGGGTTATGTGATGTTCGGCTGGAAGTGGCTTAAACGGCGCAAACACCACTGAAACAGCCGCTTTATCTGTGATGCAGCTTGTGAATGTCTATTCAAAAAAACACTAGGGAATCCTAACCATTCGATTTAAGGGTGTATTTTGCCCCTGAAAACGCAGCTGCTGCGTTAAAAATCCTCGCAAGATGTCCAATCTTGCTGCGTTTTTTGCCTTGCATCTGCATTTTTAGGAACAAAAATCCCGCCATAAACGACACATCTGGACACCCTAAGACGGCAAGATAAAAGCAGCATAACTGTGCAGGTTCGGTTGGCTCTGTCGTGGCGAAACCGTTTTCTTCAATCTGAATCAAACACACGGTCAGATTGTTTGCTTGAATCAGCATGGCCCGATGGCGGCTGTGGCGGCTTGAGGCCGTCTGAAAGAAAATTATGTGGAATCTTGAAGTTATACTGATTATGCTGCTGGTGGGCAGTTTTGCCGGGTTTGTCGCCGGGCTGCTCGGTATCGGCGGCGGCATGGTGGTGGTGCCGGTGGTGTTGTGGGTGTTGCAGATGCAGGGGCTGGGCGCAATTGACCATGCGCAGCATTTGGCTGTGGGCACGTCGTTTGCCATTATGGTGTTTACCACGTTTTCCAGCGTGATGGCGCAGCACCGCAAGGGTGGTGTGGATTGGGCGGTGGTGCGGCGCATGGCGCCGGGAATGATTGCCGGCGTGATGGTCGGCTCGGTGTTGGCAAAATATATTTCCAATGCAGCGCTGCAAATCTTTTTTGTGGTGTTTGTGTTGCTGGTGGCGTTTAAAACTTTGGCCGATGCCAAGCCCAAGCCTTCGCGCAGCCTGCCGGGGGCGGCCGGTCTGACGGCGGTCGGTTCGCTGTTCGGCATTGCTTCGAGCTGGGTGGGCATCGGCGGCGGCTCGTTGTCGGTGCCGTTTATGCTGTATTGCAATGTGCCGGTGCGCACCGCCGTGGGCACTTCGGCAGGGTTGGCCTGGCCGATAGCTGTAGCCGGTGCGGTGGGCTATCTGTATTCAGGCTGGAATGTGGCCGGCCTGCCTGAAGGCACATGGGGCTTTTGGTATCTGCCGGCAGTGGCGGTGTTAAGCGTGGCGACTATGCTGTTTGCGCCGTTGGGCGTTAAAGCCGCACACAAACTGCCGCCTGAAAAGCTCAAGCTGGCATTCGGTATTTTGTTGCTGGTGATTGCCGCACGTATGTTGTGGGGGCTGTTGCACTGAGCATCTGCCTCCGGGTTTGATGTTACCCGTTATGGTTTATTGTATGCAAATGATTGATGGCCATTTACAACAATAAGCAAACCGGGCTGAACCGAACACAGTAGAGGTAGTGCTTGACTTGGCGTTTCAGCATCTTGGGGTATTCTAGCGATACCCAGCCCTCTTCGAGCACAGGCGGGTCAACGCCGTTAGGTTATGGTTGTGAATGGGTATGAGGCCGTCTGAATCTTCAGACGGCCTCAAGTATTTGGTATGGCTTGTGCCGGCATGGTTTGGCCGGATAAAGTTGCAGGCCGCCGGTCGGATGCATATACCCAAAACGGCTTGATTGGCTCAAAAACGGGTATGCACAAATTGAATCAGCTGCCACAGCGCCCAGCCTGCCACCATCAAGCCGGCGGCCAGCCTGATGCTGCGCCGTTGCAAAAAGCTTTTTAATTGCGTCGCAAAAAAACCCATAGCCAGCAGATTTGGCAGTGTGCCCAAGGCAAACGCCAGCATATACAGCCCGCCTTGTGCCGCATTGCCGCTGCCGAGTGCATAGAGCGATGCGCTGTATACCAGCCCGCAAGGCAGCCAGCCCCACAGCAGCCCCACGCCGAAGCAGGCGGGTATTGACTGTATGGGCAGAAGTTTGTTTAAAAGCGGATTCAGCCGCCGCCAAACGGGCTTGCCGATGGTTTCTATTTTAGTGGCCAAAGTCGATAAGCCGGCCAGATACAGCCCCAACAATAGCAATAAAATATTGGCGGCGGCAAACAGACTGTTTTGCAGCCAGCGGGTTTGGTCGAGTGAAATGCCGATTTGGCCGAGCCCGCCGAGCAATACGCCGATCAACACATAGCTGCTGATACGGCCGCTGTTGAGCAGTAAAATCAGCCAAAAACGGTGGATATGCGGGGGCAGCTGTAAGGCGAAGGCGCTGGAAAGCCCGCCACACATGCCCACGCAGTGGCCGCCGCCGAAAAAGCCGATAAAAAATAAAGTAAGCAGGGTGATATCGCCGTTCATGGCCGTCTGAAATTGGGAGAGGTAAGTGCCGTATTGTATAGCGAAAGGTGTTTACCGTTCTATAGTGAAGCGGTTTAATATTTACGGTGGCGGGCGCTTAATCAGTCGGAGCAAGTGTCGGTTTCCAACTGTGCCGTATTATGTAAAACCAAGTAATTTTTACCTCTGGCGCTTGAAAAAACAGCCCGGCGATACAATGATAAAGCTTAAGTTGTTCTGACTAAATTTGATTGACAGGCGTATTTTGCCCTTAAAAGCGCATCTGCTGCATGTTCAGGAGCCAAAATGCCCTTATCAACGAATGTCAGGAAGCCTAGCCGGTTCGCCGGATTTTTTAACGATTAGGAGTGAAAACATGGGTTTGTTCAGCTTTATTAAAAATGCAGGCGAAAAATTGTTTGGCAAAGACGAAAAAGAAGTGGCTGCTGCGGCTGCTGCCAATGTGGAAGATTTAAACGGTAAAGCTTCCGCTGCCATCCAAACATATATTGAAAAACAAAACCTCGGCCTGACCGGTTTGGCCGTAGCATTTGACGGCGCTTCAGGCAAAGTAACGCTGAGCGGCTCGGCGCCTTCTCAAGAAGCGGCTGAAAAAGCAGTGTTGGCCGCCGGTAATGTAACCGGTGTGTCTGATGTAGAAAATAATCTGACTTTCCCGGCATCTTCGGCTGCGCAATACCATGATGTGGCCAGTGGCGACACTTTGTCGGCCATTGCCAAAAAATATTACGGTGATGCCAATAAATACATGAAAATTTTTGAAGCCAACAAACCGATGTTGAGCAACCCCGATAAAATCTATCCGGGTCAGAAACTGCGTATTCCGGAATAAGGTTTCAGCGGATAAGCCATCAGGTGCAGATATGCGGCAGGCATCTTGCCATCGCATTTTTGTGCCAATGTATATTTTCTGTTTTCCATCCGGTTTATAGATAAACAGGCCGTCTGAAAGCTTTCAGACGGCCTGTTTATCTTGCAAACATAATCCGATTGCGTTGCTTTTCCTGAGCCCGAAGCAAGTGTGCGACTGTGTTCAGCCTGCCGCTTTGTTAGCTTGCTTGTGTGAATGGGGGTAATTGGCGGGTTTGCCGGCGCCGGTGAAGCGTTTGCCGATAGGTTAAGGCCGTCTGAAAACGGTAAGTGCAGTTTCAGACGGCCTTGTTTTCATTGAATAGCGGGTGGTGGTTGCCACGCAGCCGCAGCGAGGGCTTCGCCCGCAAACTTTCTGAAGCACTCAGTCAACCGACCCCATATGGCCTGAGCTATCTTGGGCTCGCTGCCTTGTTTGCTTAACTTTTATGAGTGGGCATCAATGAGCCGGCGTATTGATTATTTGCGCGGTTGCTGTATTTTGCGTGAAATATGGCGCACGGCTTTTTGTACGAGATAGGCAACAACAATTTGTTTGATACGGCGCATCAGCATGGTTCATCCTTTGGTGTAAAAAATAAGGCCGTCTGAATGGTTTGATACCTGTTATACCCATTCATACAAATTATACAAATCATCTAACTGTATTGGCTCGCCTGCGCTCGAATAGGGCTGATTTCGCTAAGGCGTTAACGCCCAAGTCAACCGGCTCCATATGTGTGCAGCGTTTCGGCTTGCGCCTTGTCAGCTTGTTTTTGTGGAAGGGCATTAAACTATTCAGACGGCCTTTATATGCTGTTAGAGCAGCACTTTTTCAATACCGCCGCGGGTGGCTTTTTCAACAAAATCATTTTGCCATGTGTCGCCGAGAACATGCTTGGCCATCTCCACCACGATATAGTCGGCGGGCATATTGTTGTCGTCGCTGTAGCGGCTCAAGCCTTGCAGGCAGGCGGGGCAGGAGGTGAGCATTTTCACGGGCTCGCCTTGCGGCAGTTGCGCTTTGTTTTTTTCAATTTCTTCCTGCTTGCGGAATTTTACCTGAGTGGCGATATCGGGGCGTTTTACGGCAAACATGCCGCTCTCGCCGCAGCAACGGTCGCTCAATACCACTTCCTGCCCCATCAGTTTGCTGGTGAGCTGGGTGGGATTGGTGGTTTTGATGGGTGAGTGGCAAGGGTCGTGATACAGGTATTGCTGGCCGCTGACGCCGTCGAGTTTGATGCCTTTTTCCAGCAAAAATTCGTGGATGTCGATCATGCGGCAGCCGGGGAAGATTTCTTCAAAGCGGTATTTTTCGAGCTGGTCGTAGCAGGTGCCGCAGCTCACGACCACGGTTTTGATATCGAGGTAGTTTAGGGTGTTGGCCACGCGGTGGAACAGTACGCGGTTTTCGGTGGTCATTTGTTCGGCTTTGTCGGCATTGCCGCCGGCATCTTGCGGATAGCCGCAGCAGAGGTAGCCGGGCGGGAGCACGGTTTGTACGCCGGCGTGCCACAGCATGGCCTGGGTGGCGAGGCCGACTTGGCTGAACAGGCGTTCAGAGCCGCAGCCGGGAAAGTAGAACACGGCTTCGCTGTCTTCGGGCAGGGCGGGGTTGCGGATAATCGGCACGGTTTTGTTGTCTTCCACGCCCAAAAGTGCGCGGGCGGTTTTAATCGGCACATTGCGCGGCAGCGGGCGGTTGATGAAATGCACCACCTGCTCTTTTATCGGGGTGGCGCCCACGGTGGTTTTGGGGGCGTTTTTTTGTTTTTTGGCGCCCAAATGGAATTTTTTACCCATTTGGTAGCCCCAGTTTTGCAGTTTGAAGCCGGCATCTACCACGCCTTTGCGCAAGATGTTGATGGTGCGCGGGTCTTTGGCATTCAGAAAGGCCATCCCGGCGGCTACGGTGGGGTTGAAGCGCTTTTTGCCGGTTTTGCGCAGGTAGTTGCGGATGGCCACGGTAACGTCGCCGAAATCGATGTTGACCGGGCAGGGCTTCACGCAGCGGTGGCAGACGGTGCAGTGGTCGCCGACATCGTTGAGTTCGTCGAAATGGCGCAGCGACACGCCGCGGCGGGTTTGCTCTTCGTATAAAAACGCTTCGGTTAAGAGGCCGACACCGAGGATTTTGTTGCGCGGGCTGTAGAGCAGGTTGGCGCGCGGCACGTGGGTGGAACACACGGGTTTGCATTTGCCGCAGCGCAGACAGTCTTTTACCGATTCGGCGATGGTGCCGAGGTCGGATTGCTCCATAATCAGCGATTCTACGCCCAACAATTCAAATGAGGGCGTGTAGGCGTGGCGCAAGTCGGCGCCTTTCATCAGCTTGTGGCGGTTGAAGTGGCCTTCGGGGTCGATGCGGGTTTTGTAATCCCAAAAAGGCTGCATTTCTTCATCGGTGAGATATTCGAGCTTGGTAATGCCGATGCCGTGTTCGCCGGAAATCACGCCGTTGAGGTTGCGGGCAATCACCATGATGCGGTCAACCGCTTTGTGGGCGGTTTGCAGCATTTCATAGTCATCAGAGTTCACCGGAATGTTGGTGTGCACGTTGCCGTCGCCTGCGTGCATGTGCAGCGCCACAAACACACGCCCGCGCACCACGCGGCTGTGGATTTTGGCAAGGTCGGCGAGAATTTTGGTGTCGGTTTTGCCGCTGAAAATTTCAGCCAGCGGTTTCATGATGTCGGATTTCACCGACACGCGCAGACAGAAATCGCGAAAAGCGGTGAAGCTGCTTTCATCATCGCGCGCTTCGGGGGCGGCGTGAACCGCACCGCCGTAGCGCTGTTTGTAGTCGGCCAGCGGCGCATCGAGATTGTCGAGCAGCCATTGCCAGCGCTCTTGCACGGTTTGCACATGTTTGAGCGCGTGGTTGGCGCGTTCGCCCAATAATTCGCTGCTGGGCAGGTCGGTGCCCATTTTGTCGACAGGCAGTTTGCCGTGCAGATAGGGCAGCAAGGCTTCGCACAAGGCGAGTTTGTTTTTAATCGATAATTCGATGTTGATGCGTTCGATGCCGTCTGAATACTCGCCCAAACGCTCCAGTGGAATCACCACGTCTTCGTTGATTTTAAAGGCGTTGGTGTGTTTGGCAATGGCGGCGGTGCGGCTGCGGTCGAGCCAGAAGGTTTTGCGGGCTTCGGGCGACACGGCGATAAAGCCTTCGCCGTCGCGGGCGTTGGCCAACTTCACAATGTGCGAAGCTGCTTCTTGTACGGCGTTTTCATCGTCAGATACCACATCGGCAATCAACACCATTTTCGGGCGGCCTTTGCCTGCGGCTTTGGTGGCATAGCCGACTGCGCGCACATAGCGCCAGTCGAGATGCTCCAAACCGGCCAGCTGTACGGCATCGTGGCCGAGCAGGTAATCGCGGATTTCTACGATAGACGGTGTGGCGTTGGCCACGGTGCCGAAAAATTCCAGGCACACGGTGCGGATGTGTTGGGGCATGGTGTGCAACACAAAGGCGCAGCTGGTGATGATGCCGTCGGTGCCTTCTTTCTGCACACCGGGCAGGCCGCTGAGAAATTTATCGGTGACGTCTTTGCCGAGGCCGACTTTGCGGAATTTGTGGCCGGCAATTTCCAGCCGTTCGGTTTTCACAACTTTGAGGCCGTCTGAATCCAGCGTGTGCACATCGAAAACGGCGGTTTCTTCATCATGGATTTTACCGAAATTGTGGCGCACGCGTTCGATTTTCAGCCATTCGCCCTCGGGGTTAACCATTTTCCACCACGCCAGATTATCCAGCGCCGTGCCCCACAATACTGCTTTTTTGCCGCCGGCATTCATAGCCACATTACCGCCCACGCAAGAAGCATCGGCGGAAGTGGGGTCGACCGCAAACACGAGTTTGGCGGCGGAGGCGGTTTCTTCGACACGGCGCGTTACCACGCCCGCACCGCAGTGAATCACCGGACGTTTGCCCTCAAGGCCGGGCAGGTCGACATATTCGACGCCATTGTGGCGGTCGAGTTTTTCGGTGTTGATGACGGCGCTCATCGCATCCAATGGCACGGCGCCGCCGGTGTAGCCGGTGCCGCCACCACGCGGGATGATGGTCAGCTCAAGTTCGATTAAGGCACGCACGAGCGGGGCAACTTCGGCCTCGCTGTCGGGATTGATGACCACAAACGGATATTCCACACGCCAGTCGGTAGCATCGGTGACGTGCGATACCCGTGCGAGGCCGTCAAACATGATATTGTGTTTTTTGGTGATTTTGCTCAAGCGCTTGAGAATCTGCTCGCGGCGGGTTTTGGTGTCATGAAAGCTGTTGTCGAAACGGGCAACTGCCGTTTCGGCAGCCTGAATCAGCTGCGCCACTTGCTCGTTGTCGTCGCGGCGTTTTTGGATTTCGCCCAAACGGTGGCGCATTTCTTTCACCAGCGCTTCGCGGCGGTGCGGGTGTTCGAGCAGGTCGTCGATTAGGTAAGGGTTGCGCACCACTGCCCAAATGTCGCCCAACACTTCAAACAACATCCGCGCCGAGCGGCCGGTAACGCGCTGGCTGCGCAGGGTTTGCAAAACATTCCACGATGCTTCGCCCAACAGGCGGATAACGATTTCGCGGTCGGAATAAGAGGTGTAGTTGTAGGGAATTTCGCGGATACGTTGCGGGGCGGTGGTGGTCATGTGTGGTGTCCGTATGGTTTTATTGACTGCTGGAACAAAGGCAAACGGCTATTTTAAAGGATTTTTACCGCAGCGGGCGCCTAATCGGCTTTTTTTATTGTTTTCAGACGGCCTGATGTGTTGTGCCGCCGCATGAAAAGTTTGGCTTGGCGCAGTATGGTAAAAGGCTTAATGTAATGTAATTTCAATGATTTTTCAATGGAAAAATATGGGCGGAATACATGCAGACGGCTCATGTTGCCGCATCGGGGTTGTAAACAATTTTATGCTTTCAGACGGCCCTTGGCCGCAGCCGCCATTGCGGGCTTGTGTTTTGGGGCATAAGGCCGCTATAATACAGCTCTTACGGCGGGTCTCCCTGCATGGTAATTTGGAACAACGGGTCAGGGGCGGAAGCCAGCAGCCCACTCTGATGCGCCAGTGCCAGGGGTTTGGCTCGCCACCTGATTGAAAATGCCGACAGCGCAATGCTGTCGGCATTTTGTTTTGTGGAGGCCGTCTGATACCCATTTACAAAAGCAAGCCAACAAGGCGGCAAGCCGAAGCCGGTATAGTGCGTAAGGATTTGGTTGATTTGGTGCTTCAGCACCTTAGCCAAACCGGTTCTCTTTGAGCTCAGGCTGGCCAACGCCGTTAGGTTGTTTTGTGAATGGGTATGCGTGCCAATCGGCGGGATGTTGTTTTTACGCGGGGATGCTGTAGTCGCATTCGACAGTCAAACCGTCATAAGCGGGGGCAATGCCTTGCGGGCTGCGGGCGAGCAGGTCGTTATAGTCCAGCGCATGGGTCATGTGGATTAACCAGCTTTGTTTGGCGCCGATGCGGCGGGCGTAATCGCAGGCTTGCTCGAAGCTTAAATGGCTGGGGTAGGGGCGCTCGCTGAGGCAATCGATAAACAAATGGTCGAGGCCTTGCAGGGCGGCGATTTGCGCGTCGCTGATGTGGTTGATGTCGGTGAGCCAGGCGATGTTGCCGATGCGGTAGGCGGTGGTCGGCCAATGGCCGTGCGGCATGTCGAAATATTGCAGCGGCACGCCGTTGAGCTTGAGGCCGTCTGAAAGCGTTCGGGCTTCGAGCACGGGACGGTTCCAATGGCTGCTGGGCGGGTAAAAGGCGTAGTGGAAGCGCTCGGTGATGTTGGCGAGGGTGAAGTCGCTGCCGTAAATCGGGATGCTGCTTTGCTGTCGGTAGCAAAAGGCGCGCAAGTCGTCGATGCCGTTGAGGTGGTCGGCGTGCGGATGGGTGTAGAGCACGCCATCGATGCGCGGCAGGGCTTCGCGCAGGGCTTGGCTGCGGAAGTCGGGGCCGGTGTCGATCTGCCAGCCTTGGCCGCTGATGTCGAGCCAGGCGCTGCAACGGCTGCGGCGGTTTTTGGGGTTGCTGCCGGTGCAGACGGGGCAGGGGCAGCCGATGACGGGGGTGCCGGAGGAGCTGCCGCAGCCGAGTACGGTAAGGCGGATTTTTGTCATGGTTTTTGCGGGCAGTCAGGCCGTCTGAACGTTTCAGACGGCCTGTGATGCGGTTATTTTCGGTACTTTGTTAAATAGGGTGTAAAAGTTTTCGGTGGTGGCGGCGGCGATGTTTTCCAGCGAGTCTCCACGCAGTTTGGCGATGAATTCGGCGGTGTGGCGCACATAGGCGGGCTCGTTTGATTTGCCGCGCTTGGGCACGGGGGCGAGAAAAGGGGCGTCGGTTTCCACCAGCATGCGGTCGGCGGGAACATATTGGGCGGCGGCCTGGATGTCGGGGGCATTTTTGAAGGTAACGATGCCGGAAAAGGAAATGTAGAAACCCAAATCCAGCGCCATTTTGGCCACGCGTGTGTTTTCGGTGAAGCAGTGAATCACGCCGGCATGGGCGTTGTTTTCTTTGAGCATGGCCATGGTGTCGTCGGCGGCATCGCGGGTGTGCACAATCAGCGGCAGGCGGCTTTGGTTGGCGGCTTCGATGTGCTCGGCAAAGCGCCGGTGCTGCCAGGCCAAATCGCCTTTGCACCAATGGTAATCGAGGCCGGTTTCGCCGATGCCGACGATTTTGGGGTGTTGGGCATGCGCCACCATTTCGGCCGTGCTGAATTCGGCGGCATCTTCACGGTCGGGGTGTACGCCGATGCTGGCGTAGATATTTTCATGTGCCTCGGCAATGGCCAGCACTTCTACAAAGCTTTCGCGGCTCACGCTGATGGCCAGCGCTTGCCTGACTTGGTTTTCCGCCATGTTGTCCAACACTTCGGGCAGGCGGCCGGCGAGGCCTTCGAAATTCAGATGGCAGTGGGAATCGATTAATTGCATGTGTGTTCGATCGGGTGTTAAAGGGTAAAGGTGGTGCGGTCGTTGCGCAGCATGCCGGCGAGCTCGGCTTCAATCAGGTTTTTGGTTTGAACGCTGATTTCGTCGCTGCCGAATGCCAGCCCGATGCCTTTGGGGCGGTGGGCAGAAGTGCGGGCGGGGTTAATCCAAGCCACTTTGGTGGGCAGGAATTTTTTATCGGGATGGTTGATGATTTCAATGGAAAGCAGCACTTCGTCTCCGAGCGAAAAAGTGTCGTCGGTGGGCACGAACAGGCCGCCGTGTTCTAAAAACGACATATAGCTGTTGTAGAGCAAGGTTTTGTCGCGCAGCTGCAATGCCAGCATTTTGCCGGGCAGATTTCTGGGGATATTCATAAGCCTGCCTTATTTGTTTTGCCAAAAATTAAGATAGTCAACCAACAGTGATTCTAACTGCATTTTAACACTTAAGGTATGGTGGCCGTAAGGGCTGAGGCGGTTTAGGGCGGCAGTTAATCCGAAGAGGGCGGCGGGGCTGGTTTTGGCGCCGGTTTGCGCCAATGCCCCGGCGTGGTCGGGATAATAGAGCGGCGGCATGTTTTGCTGTGCCAGCCCGACGTCGAGCAGCCATTTGTGCAGCCAGTCGAGAAAGAGGGCGAGCGGCCATTTTTGTTTGTCGAAGGCGGCGGCATAATCGAGAATCGCCAGCAGGCGCGGTGCGGCCAGCAGCTCGAGCAGTGATTGGCGCAGCCGGTCTTGTTCGGGATCGGCTTCAAACAGCGGTGCGCCGCCGTGAAATGCCAGCAGTGCGGCGGCATTTTCGATTGATTGCTGTTGTAGGTGTTGCAGGGCTTGCTGGTGTGAGGGCGCGGGCAGCAGCATTTGGCGGCAGCGGCTTTTGATGGTGGGCAAAAGTTTGTCGCGGGCGTGGGTAATCAGTAGAAAAATCACATCGGCAGGCGGCTCTTCTAATATTTTCAGCAAGCCGTTGGCGGCCTGCTGGTTCATGCTTTCGGCCGGATGCACCAAAACCACACGCTTGCCGCCGCGCACGGAGGTGAGCTGGATGTTGTCGATTAGTGTGCGCACGGCATCGATTTTGATTTGCAACAGCTTGCGTCCCACAGCTTCGCCTTCGGGGATTTCGGGCGTGAGTTCGTAGAAATCGGGATGGCTTTGCTGTCCGAACAAGTGGCAGGAAGGGCAGGTGCCGCAAGCTTGGTGTGCGGCTTGTGGGGTTTCACACAGCAGCGCCTGCGCCAAATGGCGGGCAAAAGCGGTTTTGCCGGTGTTTTCTTTGCCGGTAAACAACCAGGCGTTGGGCTGGTTTTGCCAGTGCTCGGCAAGTGTTTGCCATTGGAGTTGGTGCCAAGGATAAATCATTATCGGTGTATCGGGGGGAAGATATGGCCATTATACAAGGCTTATAGCCGTCTGAAACGCTTTTTGGGTTTTTCAGACGGCCTAGGGTGTTTGTTTGGATAAACGCCTAACCGCCGCTCCTGCGCGGGCGGCTTTGTCGGTCGGATACTTGAGACCTATATTGACAACATCACGGCAATCATGAGGAATGGCCGGGAAGGCCAACATTTTGCCTCCGACCTGTGAAGTTATCCAACAGGCCGTCTGAAAAAATAATACGTTGGCAAACGGCTGCTGTGGGTTTGTCGAGCCGGCTGTTCAGACGGCCTGGAAATGGCGGTCTAATACCGTTTCGATACTGTGTTTGACTGCGGCCAAATCGCGGTTGCTGTCGATAATGGCGTAGCGTTTGGGGGCGGCGGCGGCGCGCGTGAGGTAGGCATCGCGCACCCGGATGAAAAAATCGGCCTGCTCTTGCTCGAAGCGGTCTTTTTCGCGTGTTTGGGCGATGCGGTTCATGGAAATTTCGAGCGGCACATCGAGCAGCAGGGTCAGGTTGGGGCGCAAGCTGCCCTGCACCCAGTTTTCCAGTGTTTCGATATCGGCAAAAGGTACGCCGCGACCGCCGCCCTGATAGGCGAATGTGGCATCGGTAAAGCGGTCGGATATCACATGTATGCCTTTTTTCAGATTGGGCAGAATCACGGTTTCGATATGTTGTTGGCGGGCGGCAAACATCAGCAGCGTTTCGGTGCGCAGGCCGGCGCGGGTAGCGGGGTTGAGCAAGATTTCGCGTAAAGCCTCGCCCACGGGTGTACCGCCCGGCTCGCGGGTGAAGACCACCGGCAGCCGGCGCTCGGCAAACCAGTTTTTCATCACGTCGAGATTGGTGGATTTGCCGGCGCCGTCGATGCCGTCTAGGGTAATGAATTGGGCTTGCATAGCGGGTTTTCTTCAGTTAGGGCGGAGCTGGTGGTAAGGTGGAAACACACTCGTAAACGAATGGTTGAGGAGGGCGGTTGCAGCATTTTCGGCGGCTTCAAAGCAGTTGGTGCAGCTTGGTTGCTGTGGCGAATGCCTGCCCGGCATCGTCTGCCAATACGGTAAAATGCCCCATTTTCCGGCCTTTGCGGGCGGTGCTTTTGCCATATTGGTGCAGGTAGGCATTTTTATCGGTTTGCAGCGGCAGCCAATTCGGCTCGCTGCCGTCTTCGCGCCAGACATCACCGAGAATGTTGGCCATACAGCAGGGTGAGAGCAGGCGGGTATCGGCGGGCGGCAGGCCGCACATGATGCGTACTTGCTGTTGAAACTGATCGGCTGCACAGGCATTAAGGGTGTGGTGGCCGGAATTGTGCGGGCGCGGGGCGATTTCGTTGACTACCAGCGTTTGCTCATCACCGACCACAAATAATTCTACCGCCAGCACGCCGACGTAATCGAGCTCGTCAGCCAGGCGCTGTGCCATTTGCCGGGCTTGCTGCTGCACGGCGGCAGGCAGGCGGGCGGGGACGACGGAATAGGCTAAAATGCCGTTTTCATGAATATTTTCAGCCGGATCGAAAGTGAGAGCGCAATCGTGGTTCAGGCGGCAGACAAGCACGGAAATTTCGCCGCGTAAATCCACCATTTTTTCCAATACGCAATCGACACCGCCGTGTGCGGCAAAGGCTTCGCGCAATTCGTCTGTGGTTTTGACACGAATTTGGCCTTTGCCGTCATAGCCCAACGTGGCGGTTTTCAAAATGCCGGGCAACAGTGCTGCGCTGGCGTCGGTGATGTCTTCCGGCTTGCAGACGGCCTGATAAGGCGCGGTTTTCAGGCCGGCTTTCTGAATCCAAGCTTTTTCCTGAATGCGGTTTTGGGCGATGGCGACACAATCGCCGCTTGGCGATACCGGGGTGTGTTGCGCCAAAAAACGCATGGCATCGGCGGGCACGTTTTCGAATTCGGTGGTAACCGCAGCGCATTGTGCCAGCTTGGCCAGCGCGGCCTGATCATCGAAACAGGCGCACAAATGGCGGTCGGCATAGGCGGCGGCGGGTGCGTAGGGGTCGGGGTCGAGCACGGTTACCTGATAGCCCATGGTTTTGGCGGCTACGGTAAACATGCGGCCGAGCTGGCCGCCGCCGAGAATGCCGAGCATAGCGGGCGGGAGAATGGGAGCGGTGGTTTGATTAGTCATTATTCTGGCAATATGGAATGTGAAAAGGCCGTCTGAAACCATTCGCAAAAACAGCTTAACGCCGGCTCGCCCGGTGAGCTGACTTTTGTGAATGGGGGGTGAATGATGGTGGGCGCTAAAGTGGGCATTGTATCAAAAAGTTATGTATTCACGGTAGTTGCAGAGAGGGTTGCCATAAAAAGCCGTTTGACAATAAGGTATTTCAGACGGCCTGATCACGGCGGCTGTTTAGCCGGACTATTTATAGTGAAGTGAATAAAAAGTGCTGCGGCGTTGCTGCGCCTTGCATCATTTCTTTCCTCATTCCACTATGCTCCGCCGCACCGCTTGAGTTGAGAAAAGGCAGGGTTAGTATAGCGGCATTGCTTTAAATATCGATGCCGGATGTTTGCAAACATGGTCTGCTATTTATCCAAACCTTCCTGCACCATCTGCGCCGCCCGCAATACGGCGCGGGCTTTGTTTTGGGTTTCCTGCCATTCGGCTTCTTCATCGGAATCGGCCACGATGCCGCCGCCGCTTTGCACATATAGGGTTTGATCTTTAATCACGGCGGTGCGGATGGCGATGGCCAAATCCATATCGTTGTTGAAGCCCCAACAGCCTGCCGCGCCGCCGTAGATACAGCGTTTGGCCGGTTCCAGCTCTTCGATGATTTCCAGCGCGCGCACTTTGGGGGCGCCTGAAAGTGTGCCGGCGGGGAAGGTGGCGGCGAGTACGTCCATATTGGATACGCCGGGTTTCAGACGGCCTTCGACGTTGGAGACGATGTGCATCACATGCGAATAGCGTTCGACCACCATTTTTTCGGTAACGCTGACTTGGCCGGTTTCGCTGACGCGGCCGACATCGTTGCGCCCCAAATCAATCAGCATCACGTGTTCGGCGATTTCTTTGGCATCGCTGAGCAAATCTTGTTCTTGCGCCAGATCTTCGGCGGGGGTTTTGCCGCGCAGGCGGGTGCCGGCGATGGGGCGCACGATAATGTCGTCACGCTCGCGCCGCACCAGAATTTCGGGCGATGAGCCGACCACGTGGAAATCGCCGAAATCGTAATAAAACATATACGGCGAGGGGTTGAGCGTGCGCAGCGCGCGGTAGAGGCTGAGCGGGTTGTCGGTGAATTCCAGCTTCATGCGCTGGCTGGGCACCACCTGCATGCAGTCGCCGTCGAGAATGTATTGGCGGATTTTACGCACATATTCTTTGTAGCGCGCTTCGCCGGTTTCGTGTGCGGGCTCGGTCGCGGGGCTGCCGAGCGAGAGCGGGATGGCGCAACTTTGGCGCAATTGGGTGCGTAAGGCTTCCAAGCGCTCGCGGGCGTTGTGATAGCTGTTGTTTTCTGCGGGGTCGGCATACACAATCAGGTAGATTTTGCCGCTCAAATTATCGACAACGGCTAATTCTTGCGACAACATCAGCAAGATATCGGGGGTGCCGATGGTGTCGGGTTTGTCTGTTTGCTGGAAACGGTGGGCGAAATGCTCAAAATGGTAAATGGTTTCATAGCCGAAATAGCCGACCAGGCCGCCGGTAAAACGGGGCAGATTGGGGATTTCGGGCGTTTTGAAACGCTCGTGGAATTGCTCGATAAAGTGCAGCGGGTTGCCGCTGTATTGTTCGATGATTTCACCGTCGTGATAAACGCTGACCTGCTTGCCCGCGGCTTTGAGGTAAGTGCGGCAAGGCAGGCCGATAAAGGAATAGCGGCCGAAGCGCTCGCCGCCGACCACCGATTCGAGCAGGTAGCTGTAGGGCCGGTTGGCAAGCTTGAGGTAAAGGGAAAGCGGCGTATCGAGATCGGCCAGCAGCTCTTGCACCAGCGGAATACGGTTGTAGCCTGCTTCGGCTTGTTGTTGGAATTGTTGCAACGTAATCATGTTTCAGACGGCCTGAAAAGATGTAAATGAATGTGAACGAGTATAGCAGTTTTCTGTGGCCGTGGCTAAAACAAGCAGGCTGTAGGCGGGGGTATAAGCGCTCATGTAAAACACTGTAGCGCCACGGATACAGGGCAGCGGTATTTACCGGTTGCGGTTGAAACATCAGGCCGTCTGAAAACTTTCAGACGGCCTGATGTTTGGTGTTGGGATTTATTGTTCGGCATACGATATAAGGTTGGGCGGAAAACCGATTTGCCGCGTTGAAAACACAGTTTTTGCGAGAATTTTTAATGCAGCTGCGTTTGCAGGTGCAAAAAAGCATTCGTAATTTGTAAATCAAATGCTTAGGATACTCCAACCCTTACCGGCGGGTGAAATGCCTCCGGATTCTAAATGATAGTAAAATTTAAATCAATGTATCACAAGGAAGCAAGCTAAAATAGCGCGCAAATGTGGGATACCGGCTTGATAATGCAGTATTTTATGCAGCCAAGGTGAATCCATGCAATCAGGTGGTTTTCATATCGGGTATCAAAAGCCTGACTGCTTGCCCTCACCCTAATTCTCCCCGTTGGGCGGGGGAGGGGCGCAGAATGCTGCAACACTAATCGAATGCCGTAACGCCAACCAAATACTACTGCCGGATTAACTTAATTTCTCTCAATCCGAATTTATCTCAATCCGACAGCCCGGTGATTAGCTGGCTCTTATCAAACAAAGTATGGCGCGGTAAAGCCGGCTGGCTGCACATGTTTACTATTTTGCTCACTTTATTGGCGTTAATTTATTTAGATTTGACGATAGCGCTTATTCTTCCGGTTGCTCGCCGTCGGTTTCGTCGATTTTGCCCTCGGTAATTTCTACTTTAACGCCGACTGCGGCGCGGATTTTGGCATCGATTTCTTTGGCCACCTCCGGGTTTTCTTTCAGCCATACGCGCACATTGTCTTTTCCTTGGCCGATTTTGGCGCCGTTATAGCTGTACCATGCGCCGGATTTTTCGACGATATTGTGTTTGACGCCGATATCGATCAGCTCGCCTTCCCAGCTGACGCCTTCGCCGTAGAGAATGTCGAATTCGGCTTGGCGGAACGGCGGGGCGACTTTGTTTTTAATCACTTTGACGCGGGTTTCGTTGCCCAAAACATCGTCGCCTTTTTTAATCTGGCCGATACGGCGGATATCCAGGCGCACGGATGCGTAGAATTTCAGCGCGTTACCGCCGGTGGTGGTTTCGGGGCTGCCGAACATCACGCCGATTTTCATGCGGATTTGGTTGATGAAAATCACCAGAGTGTTGGTTTTTTTGATGTGGCCGGTAAGCTTGCGCAACGCCTGGCTCATCAGGCGGGCTTGCAGGCCGACGTGGCTGTCGCCCATTTCGCCTTCGATTTCGGCTTTCGGCACCAGCGCGGCCACGGAATCGACCACCACCATATCCACACCGCCGGAGCGTACCAGCATGTCGCAGATTTCAAGCGCCTGCTCGCCGGTGTCGGGCTGGGACACCATCAGGTCTTCCACTTTAACGCCGAGCTTGCGGGCGTAAACCGGGTCGAAAGCGTTTTCGGCATCGATAAAGGCGCATACGCCGCCGTTTTTCTGGCATTGGGCGATGGTTTCGAGGCAGAGGGTGGTTTTGCCGGATGATTCGGGGCCGAAAATTTCTACTACACGACCGCGGGGCAGGCCGCCTACGCCGAGCGCCAAATCTAAGCCGAGCGAGCCGGTGGACACTACTTCGAGATTTTCATCTTTGTGGCTGCCGTCCATTTTCATGATGGAGCCTTTGCCGAATTGCTTTTCAATTTGGGCTAGGGCTGCGGCAAGGGCTTTGCCTTTTTCATCTGATTTTTTTTCATCTGATTTGTTTTTTTCGTCTGACATGATGGCTCTCGTGTAGTAAATGGATGGCGATTGCTAAGAATTATCTTAGCTATTATCGCATAAAATAAGAAAAAGTATATGTTTATTTGATTTTGTTTCAGACGGCCTTGGGCTTTGACGGAGGCCGTTTGAAAAATCAGGTCGGATAGGTAAAGCAGCTTGCCGCCGGCGGGCGGTTTGCTTGGGCGTCGCGATGCCTAAGTATATAATACAACGTGCTTCATTCAAACCATTTCATCTGTTTGGCCGCTTGTGCGGTTTGCTGTGTGTGGCCTTGTCAAATGCTTGTTTAGTGCTTTTTCCAGTATCTAAAGTATGTGAGTGCGCCGTATTCAGGTTTGCCGGAATAATATTAGCCGAACGATTTCTGCTGTTTCAACAGGCATTTCGTTTGGGGCAGGCTTGCGTTAACGGCAATCATAATGGTTGGAAAACCTAAGCGGATGGGGTGGGCGGTGGCGCCAGGTTGTTTTTTGAATGGGTATCTGCTTCGGCTTTGCGGTGCGTTCGCTTATAATCAAGGCCGTCTGAAATATTTTTCAGACGGCCTTGATTATATGTATGGGAAAAATATTGATGTCTGCCATTTCTGTTGAAGCTTATCAGGCTGCTGCCGATGCGGCGGTGATGTTGTTGCAACGCCATGCGCCACAGGCGGCCGGGTGTGCCGCACCGTATCTGCCGCGTTTGTTTGCCGCGCTTTCAGACGGCCATTCGTTTATTTGGTTGGACGAGGCGGAAGCAGCGGCGCTGGCTGCGGCTCAACCGGTGGTCGGCAGTGGCGGCGACACGCCGTTGGTGCTGGCGGGCAGACGTTTGTTTTTGGGGCGTATGTGGCAGCTTGAGCGTGATTTGGCGGCGGAAATCGTGCGCTTGGCCAAAGCGCCGCTTGCGCCGGCAGACTGGATGCGGGCGGGGCGGAATTTGCAGGATTGGTTTGCCGGCCAAGGCAGCGAAGGGCAGCGCGATGCAGCGGCGTTGGCGCTGTTGCAGCCTTTTATGCTGATCAGCGGCGGCCCGGGTACGGGCAAGACCACGACGGTGGCCAAGCTGTTGGGGTTGTTGTGCGATGGTGAGGCGCAGATGCCGAGTATTGCGCTGGCCGCGCCCACCGGCAAGGCGGCGGCGCATATGGCGCGTGCGCTGCATCGTGCGCTGGCTGATTTTGATCTGTCTGAGCCGGTGCGCAGCCATTTGTTGCAGCTGGAGGGGCAGACTGTGCACCGGTTGTTGAAACTGCGCCCGCCGCAGATGCGCCCGCTATTTGACGCCGAGCAGCCGTTGGCGTTGGATGTTTTGATTGTCGATGAAGCTTCGATGTTGGATATCGCGCTGCTGTTGCAGTTGCTGCGGGCGGTACCCACCGGCTGCCGGGTGGTATTGCTGGGCGATGAAAACCAGCTGCCTTCTGTGGGCGCCGGCGCGGTGCTGGCGGCGCTGGCGCAGCCGACACTGCTGGGTGAAGATACGGCGCGCGAATTGCAGGCGATGTTGCCGCAACATGGTTTTCAGACGGCCGCGCTGCCCTTGCCTTTGTCGCAAAATGTGGCGCGCTTAAAGGTCAGCCACCGTTTCGGCGACAACAGCGGCATCGGTTGTTTGGCACGCGCGGTGGCGGCGGAGGATGTCTCGGCGGTGTGGGCTGCGTTTGACCGTTTTCCTGATGATTTGCAGCTGCGCGAGCGTGGCAGCCGCGAACAGGCCGAGGCGATCTATGCTTTGCAGGCGGATTATTGGCAGGCGGTGGATGCGGGCGATGTGGCGCAGGCGTTTGCCCGGCAAACTGATGTGGTGGTGTTGGCGGCGTGGCGCGATGATGCCGAAGCGTTTAATCAGGCCTACCGCCGCTGTTTGCAACAGCATGGCCGAGTGCGTGCTGATGCGCCGTGGTTTGCCGGGCAGGTGCTGATGATTGAGCGCAACGATTATGCGCTGAATGTGTTTAACGGCGACATCGGTTTGGTGTTGCCGGATGAGGAGGGCGTGTTGTCTGCCTGGTTTGCCGCCGCGCAAGGCTACCGTAAAATTCCGCTCAGCCGCTTGAGCAGCTATGCTACGGCGTTTGCAATGACGGTGCACAAAAGCCAGGGTTCGGAATATCGTGATGTGTGGCTGTTGCCGCCTTCTGTGACGATGCCGTCTGAAAGCGGCGGCGGGCTGAATAAGGCGCTGCTGTATACGGCGGTTACCCGTGCCCGTGAGCGGTTTGTGTTTTGGGGCAGCCGGGCGGCGTTTCAGACGGCCTGCACGGCTGACGAACAGCGGCGCAGCAGCTTGCGGGAGATGATAGGGCGGGCGTGGGGCGGGGAGCTCTAGGATGTCCCGACCATTCATATATCATCATCTTTTTTGTGCTAAAAGCACATCTGCTGCGTTAAAAAGCCTCGCAAGATGCTTAATCTTGCTACGTTTTTTGCCTTGCATCTGCATTTTTATCACAAAAAATCTGAGTCATTCTGAATGGTCAGGACGCCCTAGGGTGTCCTGATGTGTCGATTTACGGGTGCTTTTCGCCCAACACCTGTGCTTTGATTACAAAAATCTGAATAATTCTGAATGGTTAGATCTTCAGGAGATGATTCATTCACAAAAATAATCTAATGATGTTGGCTTACTACCCATTTAAAAAAGTAAACCAACAAGGCGGGCCAATGCCGTTAGGTTATTTTTGTGAATGGGTATTATTTAAGAGCAGGCCGTCTGAAACGCTGTGGGAGACAACGGCGTTTCAGACGGCCTGTTTGACTGTTTTAAGGTGCTGATGCGGCTTCGGGAAGCGTTTCCGGCTCGGATGCGCCGAAGATGGCCGGCTCGGAGGCAGTGTTTTCCGGCAGCATATCGGTTTCGCTGAAATCCGGCTCCGGCTCGCTTTCAAACACTTTGTTGTTGAGCTGGAGCGAGTTGCCGGCCAGATCGATGCGGGTGGAGACGATGCCGTTGTTAAGCGTGAGGTAGCCTTCGCGCTGCATCGATTGGATGGTGCTGTCGACCATCAGCCGCAGGGTTTCGTTGATGTCGTCGAGGCTGGCGCGGCCTTCGGCGAGGTCTTCGGCATTAACGCTAAACAGGCTGCCGGCTTGGTTGATGGCCAGTTTTTCCAGCAGTTTTTGCGGAATGTTCATGTCGAATTGCGCCTGTGTTTTGCGAATCATGGCGGCAAAATCGTTCATGTCGGCGGCGTTGAGGTTGTTGAAGCTGAGTTGGCCTTTTACGTCGACGGTGCCTTCGGGCATTTTGAAGCTGAAGGTTTTGACTTTTAATACCGGATTTTGGGTAAACAGGCCGGCGGCATCGGTTTTGGCGGTTTGCAGCAATTCGCGGCGGATTTGCTCTTCGCTCATTTCTTTAGAGGTGAGCTCGGCCAGTTTGTTTTTAATGGCGAGCAGCCCTTGTGCATCCAGGTGTTCGGCGGCGATGTTGATGTCGAGCGGGCCGTATTGTTCGTCGCCGTAGGTGAGGTTTTCGAATTGGAAGCGGCCTTCGCTGTTGATCCATTTGCCTTCTTCACCGGTGTGGGTGTCGAATTGGAGTTTGTCGACAACGATATTGGCGGGGGCAATGGTGCCGGTGGGGTTGATAAAGGCGCCGATTTGCAGGTTGGTAACCAGGTTGACCAATTCGTTGAGCTTCACGTTATAGTCGACACCCTGCTTCCACTGCATAGAAAATTTATCGAGTTTGAAGCTGCTGTTGCCCAAGGCCAGGCGGTTTTTGCCGTCGGTGGTTTCGGTGCGGATATGCAGGTTTTCAAAAGCGGCATCGCCTTGGTCGGCCAACTTGATGTGCAGGGCGGGGGCGGTGTATTCGTGGGTGTAGTTGTTGAAGCCGCTGCTGTAGTCGGTGTGGCCGCTGAGGCCTTTCCAATCGAGTGCGATGCCGGAAAGCTCTTCGTAGTCGAATGCGGGCACGGCCAGGTCGATTGTGCCGTTGCCGCTCAGATATACGGTGTTGCGCATGCTGACCGGAGCTTGGTCACCGAAAAAGCGCGCCAATACTTTGGCCGCTTCGGGGCGGTATTGAAACTCGGTGTCTATCTGCGCACGCACAGGGGTGAGGCTGCCGGCAAACGGGCCGTGGCGCACGCGGCTGACCAGTGTGATGGGCTCGTTGAGCACGGTTTTGAGGTTTTCGGGCAGGTAGGGGCGGATGTTGTGAAGCAGGGTGGGTTTGAGGCGGATAACTGTGGTTTCGGTGGCGCTGAACCAGCCGCGCTCGTAGCGGTGCGATTCTATGGTGAGCAGGTTGGATTGCGCCAGCAGTTGCTGCTGTTCGGCAAGGCTTTGTTCGGCTTTGATGCCCAGATAATAGGGTAGGCCGGTAAAGGTGGCTGCCAATGCCAGTAAGACAATGGCCGATACGGTGATCAGGAGCTTTTTCATTGCTTCAAACAGATGATTTTGAAAGCGTGAAGCATAGCATTATTTGGGCGGTTTGTCTTTTTCCCCTGTTTTCAGACGGCCTTTCATCAGGCCGTCTGAAAACAGGGGGAATGTTTGCTGATAAAGCTCAACGCAGCTCGCGGATATCGCGCCAGCCTTCGTTGGTTTGCACCAATGTGGCGGTTTGTGTGCGTGTGCTCTCGATGTTTGCCCATTCGGCGCCGCCTTTTTTCAGCAGCTTTTCAGCCCAGCGTTCGGGCTTGAATTTGGCTTGGTAGGAAACTTTGGAAACGGTGATGCCGTTGGCCGGTGCGGGCTCGGTAAACCAGTTGATTTTTTCCACTTCTTGAGTGCCGATGCAAAACAGCGGGCCGTGCGGGCTTTCGAGCGTTTGCGCAGCGCCTTTGTCGGTGAGCTCGTAGCGGCGTATTTTGATGTCTTTTTGATCGGGCTGCGGCAGGGTTTCGGTGTCGGCTTGTTTATAGAAACCTTGGTCTTCGAGCAATTCGATTTGTGAGTGCGCTTCGCGGTTGATTTTGTTGCCGTGGGTGTCGGTTTCGGCCATTCTGATCAGCGCTTCGCCTAATGTAACATGGGCTCGGGCCTCAAAGCCTTGCGGGTTTTGAACGTTTAAGGCCAGCGGCAGACACACGCCGTGCTGTTCGGCGTATTGATCGATGGCTTTTTTAAAGGTGGATTTACCCGCTTCGTTGCCGCCGGAGCAGGCGGCGAGCAGCAGGGCGGCGGTTAGGGCGGTAAAGCTGGTGCGATTCATGGGGTTCTCCAAAATCTGCCGGCGGCGAATGGCAGTGATGGTTGGAAGCATAGCGTTTTTTGCCGGCGCTTCCAAGCCTTTTTGCGGTTTCGATGACAAACCGTGTGCCTGTCCGTACAATAGAGGCCGTCTGAAAACCTTTTAAAGTGGATGTGATGACTAAAATTTATGGCATTCCCAATTGTGATACCGTGAAAAAAGCGCGCCAATGGTTGGCTGATAACGGCATAGAATATGAGTTTGTTGATTTTAAGAAAACGCCGCCCGACGAAGTGCTGATTAAAAGCTGGCTGGCGGATGTGCCGCTGGAAACCCTGCTCAATAAACGCGGCATCACCTGGCGCAAGCTTGATGACGGCCAAAAAGCCGCGGCCGAACACCCCGCCTCGGCCATCCGCCTGATGGTTGAACAGCCCAGTTTGATCAAACGCCCCGTGTTGGATGCCGGCGGCCGTTGTTACGCCGGCTTTCAGACGGCCTGTTATGAATCTGTTTTTAAAAAATAAAGCCTTAGCCTTATGAACACACAAACCATTTTTATCTCTGATTTGCACCTGTCGGAAGACGTGCCTCAACTCAACCGTTTGTTTTTCCAATCATTGCAGCAGTGGCAAGGCAAAATCGATGCGCTGTATATTTTAGGCGACTTTTTTGATGTGTGGGTGGGTGATGACGACGACAGCCCGTTTATCCAAAGTGTGGTGACGGCATTGGCCGGATTTACGCGCAATACGCCGGTGTTTGTTCAACACGGCAACCGCGATTTTCTGCTGGGCGCCGCATTTGCCGAAAAAAGCGGGGTCACGCTTTTGCCCGAGCAATATGTGGCCGAGCTTTACGGCAAGCCTTATCTGCTGGTGCACGGTGATGAATTGTGCACCGATGATGTGGCCTACCAGCAGTTTCGCGCCCAATCGCGCAATCTGATGTGGCAGGCGGCCGTGTTGATGAAACCTTTGGCCGAGCGCCGAATGCTGGCAGGGCAAATCCGCATGATGAGTGAAACTAAAAAAGCGGCCGACGGCAAAAGCGAGATTTCCGATGCCACCGAAGCGGGTGTGCAGGCGCTGTTGGCCAAATATGCCGATAAAAACCTTGCCGCCCTGATTCACGGCCACACCCATCGCCCGGCCGTGCATGAGCATGATTTTCACGGTAATGTTTTGAAGCGTTATGTGCTGCAAGATTGGGAAGGCGGGCAGGGCGGCTATTTGGCTGTCGGCAGTGACGGCAGCATTACCACGGAACGGCTGGAAGCATAAAGATTTTCATACCGATTCAAAAAGAAACCTCTGCGGTTTATCTGTTTACTTTTGCGGATGGATGGCACAACCGGCTTTGCAAATAAAGGTCGGTTTGTTTCAGACGGCAATAAATGTTTAACATTTATTGCCGTTTTATTTCCCCAATATGCAGAATCAAACCAAAAGCATGAAAAAGTTAAAAAAAGATACCGCTGGTCTGTATGTATAACCGCTATTCTAAGATAAGCAAGTTGTTATTCCGGGTGGATTAAAATTCTCAAAATGGGAAGCGATTTCCCATTTCGGCAATGCAGCAACATTACCTTTGGAGAACACTAATGTCTTATTTTTACAGCGCTAAAATCAGCTGTGGCCCCTCTTACGGCGGCAGCTATGCTTACGGTGGCTCATCATACGGCGGCGGCCACTACGGCGGTTCGTCATACGGCGGTTGGAGCAAGCCGGTCAGCATTTATTCCTGCACCCCCGGCGGCGGCTGGAGCAAGCCGGCCAAACCTTATTCATGCTTCTCGGTGTTCAGCCTGAAAAGCCTGTTTGACTGCCTGAAACCGGTTTATCAATATTGTCCGAAACCCGAGCCGAAGCCCGAACCCGAGCCGAAACCGGATCCCAAGCCGCAACCCGAGCCGCAACCCGAGCCGCAACCCGAGCCGCAGCCGGAACCACAGCCCGAGCCGAAACCCGAACCGCAACCGGAACCGCAGCCTGAGCCCCAGCCGGAACCGCAGCCTACCGATCCGGATGACGAGTGTGAAGATTGCGTGGATGTCGACGGCGACAATCCCGGCAACAGCTTTGGCGGCATCGATACCAATCCGGGCAACATCATCAAAGACATTATCCCCGATGAAATCGGCGCCATTCACGGTAGCAACAGCAAAGACACCATCTATGGCACCGATGGCGACGACATCATTTACGGCAAAGACGGCGCCGATGTGATTTACGCCGGCAAGGGCAACGATATTGTTTACGGCGATAACAACGGCGACACCATCTATGGCGGCTATGGTGACGACATTCTCTATGGCGGCGACGGCAACGATTACCTCAACGGCGGCCACGGTCATGACGTTTTGTATGGCGACAAAGGTAACGATGTGTATATGGTGCAATTCTCACCGGACGACATTATCGAGCTGCCCGGAGAAGGCACCGATACCGTACGCTCTTATCTGGATTACACATTGCCCGACAATGTTGAAAACCTGATTTTGATGGAAGAAGCGCACCTCAACGGCACCGGCAACGAGCTCGACAACATCATAACCGGCAATGCCGGCGATAACGTGCTCAAAGGACTGGACGGTAATGACGAGCTGTACGGCAAAGGCGGCGACGATACCTTGTATGGCGGCAACGGCGACGACTTCCTTGACGGCGGTTCGGGCAACGATGTGCTCTACGGCGGCGCCGGCGATGACGTGTATTACTACGATATTTGCTACGGCAACGACACCATTGTCGAAACCGGCGGCAGCTGCGATATTCTGGCATTCGGCCACAATATCAGCGCATCAGATTTGGGTTTCAGCATCAGCGGCAGCAATTTGGTTATCGACATCAAAGGCAGCGAGGGCGACAGCATCACTCTGACCGACTGGTTTAAAGGCAGCGACCATCAAGTGGAGAGCTTCTCGTTTAATGCAGACGGCAGCTCATGGGACGGCGCCCAAATCGCCAACGCCATTCAAGAGCAGGTACAGGTACAAACCCAAGCCATGATTTAAAGGTTGGACCGAGCAGTTATCATACTTGCTATAGGCCGTCTGAAAAGTTTTCAGACGGCCTTTTTATATATGTTTATTTAAAGCAGCATTTTCCGCATTCATTTATTTTTTATAAATTTGATCAAACACACCGCCATCGGCAAAAAACTGCGGTTGGGCTTTGTGCCAGCCGCCGAATTCCTGATCGATGGTCACCAACTTCAATGGCGGAAACTGATGGGCAAATTCGGCTTGGATTTTCGGATTCGTGGGGCGGTAGAAATGTTTGGCAATCAAGCGCTGGGCATCTTCGGTGTAAAGCTGTGCCAGATATTCGGCAGCTACTTCACGCGTGCCTTGGGCATCGGCATTGGCATCTACCACGGCCACCGGCGGCTCGCACAATATCGACACTGAAGGGGTGATGATTTCCAGCGCGCCGCCGGATTGTTTCACGGCCAGATAGGCTTCATTTTCCCAAGCCAACAGCACATCGCCCAAGCCGCGTTGGCTAAAGGTGATGGTGGCGGCACGGGCGCCGGCATCCATCACCGGCACGCGCCGGTAAAGCTCGCCCACAAATTGTTTGGCTGTTTCATCGCTGCCGCCGGGGCGGTGTTTGGCATAAGCCCAGGCTGCAAGAAAATTCCAGCGCGCGCCGCCAGATGTTTTCGGGTTTGGCGTAATCACCTGCACATCGCCTTGCACCAAATCACCCCAATCACGGATATTTTTTGGGTTGCCTTTGCGCACCAAAAACACGATGGTAGAGGTGTAGGGCGTGCTGTTGTCGGGCAGGGCTTGCTGCCAGTCGGGGTTAATCAGCGTTTTGCCGCCTTTGTTGAGCGCATCAATGTCGCCCGCCAATGCCAAGGTCACCACATCGGCTTTCAAACCATTCATCACCGCCAGCGATTGTTTGCCGGAGCCGCCGTTGGATTGCCGGATGCTGACTTCCTGACCGGTTTTTTCCCGCCAATATTGTTGGAAAATCGGGTTGTATTCTTGATAAAGCTCCCGTGTAGGATCGTAAGACACATTTAAAATCGACACTTTGGCAGGCGGTTTTGTGCCGGCAGTATTTGATGCGGAAGCCTGGCTGCTGCTTTGGCCGCAGGCACTTATGGCTAAGGCAAGCGGCAAGGTTAGCCAGAATGATTTGAAATTCATGTTTTGCTCCCATCGGTAGATATGATGGAAGCAATATAGCAAGCGCTGGTTGCGGCATGAAATACTGTTTTTTCATTTGTTTATAACCAAGCGGCGGTTTGTTTGCTGGTTGTGATTAGAATCGCAAGCGGTATGATCGGCTGCGGCACACGCGGTGGCATGGCGATGGGATTGATATACCGGCTTTTTTCAGACGGCCTGGTATGCAGTACAACCCAACCCATTCATAAATCACTTCATTGCATGGGCGTATTTTGCCGTATATACCATGCTGCGATGCCGTCTGATAAAGCAGGCATAACCGCGTTTGATAGTTTGAGTCTTGGCGTGGGTAAGATGAGAAATGACGGAATACGGGTTTGAATAAAGATGGAAATAGGTATGGAAATTTCTATAAATAAGAAAAAGCCCTTGTAAAAACAAGGGCTTTTTCTTTTATTTTGGCGGAGTAAGAGGGATTCGAACCCTCGATCCAGGTTTAAGCCCAGATGCACCCTTAGCAGGGGTGTGCCTTCAGCCTCTCAGCCATTACTCCGTCAAGAGATGCGAACTATACCTGAGGTGCTGTCGGTCGTCAAGCGTCACGGACGGTGTTTTTGGGGTATTCCGGGTTTTGGGTGTTAAATCGCTGAATTTCATTTAAATTCGTTTGATATCCGGTGTATTTGCAGATTTCACGCCTTATCATGAAGCGGTAGGAAAAATGCCCTAGTAATCATCTGGTTGAAATAAAAACCCGTGCACGCGGCACGGGTTTCAGACGGCATATATAATTACATGCGTTCAATCATAGCTTTACCGAATTGCGAGCAGGAAACTTCGTTGGCATCGTCCATCAGGCGGGCGAAGTCGTAAGTAACCTGTTTGTCGCCGATGGCTTTTTCCATAGAGGCGATGACCAAATCAGCCGCTTCTTTCCAACCCAGATGGCGCAACATCATTTCGGCAGACAGAATCAGCGAGCCGGGGTTGACTTTGTCTTGGCCGGCATATTTCGGCGCGGTGCCGTGGGTGGCTTCGAATACGGCGTAGCTGTCGGAAATATTGGCGCCCGGGGCGATACCGATACCGCCTACTTGTGCCGCTAATGCGTCGGAGATGTAGTCGCCGTTCAGATTCAAGGTGGCAATGACGTCATACTCGGCCGGGCGCAACACGATTTGTTGCAAGAAGGCATCGGCAATGGCATCTTTTACGATGATTTCTTTGCCGGTTTTCGGATTTTTGAATGAGCACCACGGGCCGCCGTCGAGCAATTCGGCACCGAATTCTTTTTGTGCCAGCTCATAGCCCCAATCGCGGAAGCCGCCTTCGGTAAACTTCATGATGTTGCCCTTGTGCACCAAGGTAACGCTGTCGCGGTCGTTGTCGATGGCGTATTGGATGGCGGCGCGCACCAGGCGGGTGGTGCCTTCTTTAGACACGGGCTTGATGCCGATGCCGGAAGTTTCGGGAAAACGGATTTTTTTCACGCCCATTTCGTTTTGCAGAAAGGCAATCAGTTTTTTGGCTTCGGCGCTTTCGGCTTCCCATTCGATGCCGGCATAAATGTCTTCGGTGTTTTCACGGAAAATCACCATGTCGGTTTTGCTCGGGTCTTTCAAGGGCGAGGGCACACCGTTGAAATAGCGCACCGGGCGCACGCATTGGTATAAATCGAGCTCTTGGCGCAGCGCCACGTTGAGCGAGCGGATGCCGCCGCCGACGGGCGTGGTCATCGGGCCTTTGATGGATACGGCATAATCTTTCAGCGCTTGCAGGGTTTCTTCGGGCAGCCATACGTTGTCGCCGTAAACACGGGTGGCTTTTTCGCCGGCGAATACTTCCATCCAATGAATTTTTTTCTCGCCACCATAAGCTTTGGCAACGGCTGCATCGATAACGTCTTTCATCACCGGGGTGATGTCCACGCCGATGCCGTCGCCTTCGATGAAGGGGATAATCGGGTTGTTCGGAATCGCTTGGCCGGCTACGATTTTTTGGCCATCTGCGGGTACTTTAATGTGACTCATGGTGTCTCCTGTTCGGGTTCTTCTCATAGGGGGCGGAAACTTTAGGGCTACCGCTTGCCCGCTGATTATGCTTGATTTTGAGTGTTTGCGCTAGGGTTTCCTGGCGTTGTTCCTGGATATATTTTGCTCGGCAAATGCAGATGTCGGGCAGAAAATACAGCAAGCCAACCATTGTGCGGGGCTTTTTAACGCAGCAGATGCGTTTTCAGGGGCAAAAAGCACCCTTAAATCGACACATCAGGACACCCTAGGGGTTTGCTGCTTTTCAGGGTAGAATAAAACATCTTGTAATTTAACGAAAAAATAAATGGATGATTTAATTGTGTTTAACAAGCCTTATGGCGTAATTTGCCAGTTTTCAGCGCATGAAAAACACGGCTGCTTAAAAGATTATATTAACGAGCCGGGCTTTTATCCGGCCGGCCGTTTGGATACCGACAGCGAGGGGCTGCTGCTGCTGACCAATAACGGCCGCTTGCAGGCGCAGATTGCCGAACCGAAATATCAAAAAGAAAAAACCTATTGGGCGCAGGTGGAAGGCCTGCCTGACGAAGCACGGTTAGACGGGTTGCGGGCAGGTTTGGATTTGGGCGATTTTGTAACACGCCCGGCCAAAGTGCGTGTGTTGGCGGCGGAAGAGGTGCAACGGTTGTGGCCGCGCCACCCGCCGATACGCGAGCGTAAAACGGTGCCGGATTTTTGGTTGGAAATCAAAATCAGCGAGGGCAAAAACCGCCAGGTCAGACGGATGACCGCAAAGGCCGGTTATCCTTGCCTGCGCTTGGTACGTGTGGCGGTCGGCCGGCTGAATCTTTTCGATTTGGGGTTGGATTTGGGCGGCTGGCGGTTCAGTGAGGAGCGGCCTTGATGGTTGCTTGAGGCCGTCTGAAACAAGATTTTCAGACGGCCTCAGCTTATCAAATATGTTTTAACTTGAAAATACTGAATCAGGCGGATGGCGGCAAACAAAAACCGCCTTTTTCAAGGCGGTGCTGTTGAGGCGGGCTAGGCGGATTTTTGCGAAAAACCGCATTACCTCAAAATTATCCGGTCATCCTAGCGTGATGCTGCGGCTTGACCGGCGTTGCCGTTGGCAGAGGGGCGGGCATTGAATGCGCGTTTGGCTGCTTGAAATACGGCTTGACGTCTGCGGTGTTGCATAAACAGACTCCTTTCTTTGTTGTTAAATACTTATTCGGAACAAGCAGTATGGAGGTATATGGTGTTTATTGCAATAAGTATTTATATAAATTATTTTTATTTATTGTTTGTTTTGATTAAGGCCGTCTGAAACGATGATTGCAGAAGCTTTTCAGCAGTATAGATGCAGAATAGGGTTTTTTTGTTAACATACTTGGTATGCTGATGCATTTTTTCTGAGAAAGGAGCGAGGATTTGTTCAGGCCGTCTGAAAGGATTGAAAATTTGGTTGGTGCCCATTCAAAAGTAAGTCAGCATTTGTTGGATACTGGTATCCGACAAATGATTTGATATTCTTTTGATTTAAAATGATTTTAGCCGTTTGAAAAATGTCGGATTTGAGAATCCGACCTGCATGCTGTGTCGCGTGGGTTCTACGTAACGCGAGTTCGGGATAAGAAAATTCCAAAAAAGAGAAGCCGACTTGTAGTAAGCTGCTGTTTGCACACAAACAAAAAACCACAAGAAGGCCTCTCATGGATTATCTTACCGAACTTTTCTGTCTCGTGGACGATTTTTGCAAAACATTCGAACCGAAATTTAATCAACAACGCATTTCACACCAAGCAAACAAAAAAATCCGACAGCGCAAAACCTCCGTCAGCACAGCAGAAATCATGACCGTTTGGATTGATTTCCACCAAATCCGCTATCGCCATTTCAAAACCTATTATCTCTTTCAAATCAAACGCATGCTCAGCCAGGCATTTCCCAATATGCCCTCCTACAACCGCTTTGTCGAATTGGCACAACGCACCATCATCCCCTTTTCCGCCTTTCTCAAAACACAAATGGGACAATGCAGCGGCATCAGCTTTGTCGACTCCACCGCTTTAGCCGTTTGCCATAACCGCCGCATCCCGACCAACCGTGTTTTTGCAGGCAGCGCCCGGCGCGGTAAAAGCAGTATGGGTTGGTTCTACGGCTTCAAACTTCATGCCCTTATCAACCATCAAGGAGAGCTTGTCGATGTCCGGTTAACCCCGGGTAACGTCAACGACCGCCATGCTTTGAAAGATATGGCGGCTTCGTTGTGGGGCATTGTTGTCGGCGATAAGGGCTATTTGGGTAAGGAGCTGACTCAATGGCTGCAAAACGAATATGGCATTCGTTTGGTAACGGGGAATAAAAAGAATATGAAACAACAGGATAAAACACCTTTTGAGCCGGGGTTGCTGCAAAAGCGCGGTGTGATCGAGTCGGTATTTGATGAGTTGAAAAACCTTTGCCAAATAGAACATACACGGCACCGTTCTTAGTACAGGTTTCTTGCTGAATTTGATTTCGGACTTGGTTGCGTATTGCTTGATGCCGTTTAAGCCGGGGGTAAAAATCAATGTCGCCGGCTTGCCCGCTAGGGGGGTAGGAAACGTGCTGGATTATCCCGAACTCACGTTATTTAATTTCCCTCGACATGGCCAAAGAACTCTGCATGGTCGAGCGTAAAGACAAAGGCCGGCAAGCCCGCCGTTATTTTATCGAAATGGAGAAACAGGCCAAGGCCATCCCCGATGCCGTGCTGTGGCGGATTGATGCGCTGGAAGATGCTTATTTCCAAGCCGCGCCCGAAATGCTCAGCCTGCTGCGCTACCGCAATATGGGCTTGAACCTGACCGAAATCGGCAAACTGCTGGATTTAAACCCGGGCGCGGTGTCTTACCGCTTGAAAAAGCTGAATGATTTGGGCTTTGTGCAGTATCAGCCCAACCCGCAAATCGGCCGCAATGCCGCACAACAATCTTTGAGCTTGGAGGGTTAAGCGATGAATTCGGAACAATTGGACATCAAACGCAGCAGCCTGCACCAAGGCTTGGAATTTTTAGGCGCGGCGCTGCTGGAATTCGGCCGCATGAGCGATACGGAATCGGAAAAACTGGGCTGCCTGCTGCTCTGCTTGGCGGAATATGCGCAATCGCTGGAATCGCTGGAAAAGTGATTTAACTAGGTCTTTTGAAAGCCGTCTGAAATTTAGGTTTCAGACGGCCTTTTTTCATGCCGAAAAAACAACGCAATAAACACAACATATTGTATAAAATAGTGATAAAATCCAATCTAATATACAGCATATGGTATTTTTAGATGAATTTGAAAGAGCGGCGGCGCAAACTGATTGCCAAAATCAAAATCGGCCAGAAACAGCTTGGTTTGGACGATGCCACCTATCGCGCCCTGCTGCTGCGCGTGGCCGGTCAGGATTCTTGCACCAAGCTGGGCGTCCTTGGTTTGGAAAAGGTGCTGGCCGAGCTGACGGCCAAGGGTTTTGCGCCTGCGGCCAAAGGCGGCGCGGTGCCGAAACGGCGGCAATCGGCAGATGCGATGCTGCGCAAAGTCGAAGCGCTGCTGGCTGAATTGGGCTATCACTGGAATTATGCCCACGCGATGGCGCGGGGCATGTTTAAGGTTGACCGGGTCGAATGGTTGAACGATGCGCACCTGCACAAACTGGTGGCGGCGTTGCAGATACATGCGAATCGGAAAAAGCGGGAGGCAGGCCATGGCTGATTTGGATTTGGAGCGGGTGCGGCATCTGCTGCCGGAATCGATGCTGGATATCGTTGAGGCGATCGGCGTGCGCTCTGCTTGCGCATTGGTCAAGGCCATCGGCGGGGCGCGGTTTAAGTTTGGCAAGGGTCGGCAGGATACGCCGCGGCTGAATATTCTGTTTGCGGCCATCGGTGAAGCCAAGACTTATCAGCTGCTGCGGGTATTTGGCGGCGAGGAAATGTATGTGCCGCGTTGTGAGGAGGCGCTGCGGGAATTGCGTAATGAGCAGTTTCGGCATGAGTTTCTGGCGCTGACGGAGCGTGAGGGTAAAAGCAAGCTGATGGCGATGAGTGCGCTGTGCCCGAAATATCAGATTTCGGAACGGACGGGCTATACGATTATGCGCGGCCGCTGTGAGCCGGTAACGAAACAGGAGACCTTGTTTTAATTTGGATAGTGAGCCTGATTTTGGCCGCCTTCGGGCGGCTTTTTTATGCCTGCGATTTGTGGCGGGCGGCCGGGTTTGAAGCATCTGCCGTGGCCGGCGGCAGCGCGGCGGCGGGAAAATGCAGGCTGATAAATGGGTTTTAAACCGTGTTTAGATAGGATTGGGAAGGGACAGAATGGGCTTTGAGAAGGCGATTGAGCGGGTGCTCGGCCATGAAGGCGGTTATGTGCATCATCCGCGCGACCCGGGCGGGGAAACCAATTGGGGCATTACCCGCCGCACGGCGCGGGCAAACGGCTATAAGGGCAGCATGAAAGAAATGACACGGGCGCAGGCGGTGGAAATCTACCGCCGCGCTTATTGGACGGGCTGCGGCTGTGTGCGCTTCCCGTTTGCACTGGCATATCAATATTTTGATGCCTGCGTGAATCACGGCCGCGGCAATGCGGCGCGCTTTTTGCAGCGGGCTTTGGGTGTGGCGGATGACGGCGTGATCGGCAATATCACGCTGGCGGCGCTGGCACGCATGCCGGTGTGTGAGGTGGTGCGCCGCTTTAACGCCCAGCGGCTGGCGTTTTACACGAAACTCTCAACATTTGATGCCTTCGGGCGCGGCTGGGTGCGCCGGGTGGCGGCGAATCTGCGCCACAGCGTGACCGATGGCTGCAATGCCCGTCATCGGGATGTTGCGGCAGTGCTGGAGCAATATGCGGCGGCCAACCGCACGTTTGGCCAACCGCAACGGGTGGCGATGCGGCAGCAGGCGGCAGCGATTGGGAAAGGGGCGGCATGATGGGCATGATGGCGTGGTTGAAAGCATGGTGGCGGCGCCGGCGCGGCTGCCCGGAGGAGGCAATCAAGCGGGTGCCGTGGTATAGCGGCCACCCCCCTAAGCCGATTGCGCCGCCGGCACCATCAGGCCGCCGCAGCGGTGTGGCCAAAGCGCGACGGGCGAAAAGAAAACGGCAGGTGCGTCGTGGCTAGTTTGCTGGATATTTTTAAAAACCCGCAAAGCGGCAAATTTTCGCACAGCAAAATTTGGGCAAACGTGGCTTGTGCAGCGGCGACCTACAAATTTATTGCCGCGCCGGATGCGCCGTCTGAAATCTGGGCGATTTATCTGGGCATTGTCGGCGGCTATGCAGTGGCGCGCTCGTATGTGAGCGTGAAGCGGCAGGAAGTGGAGCAGGAGGCACGGCATGGTGTGGATTAAGTATTGGCGGCAGGTGCTGTTGGCGGCTTTGGCGGCAGGGGTTGTTTGGTATGCGCACCATCGCGGCTTTCAGACGGCCTTGGCGTGGCAGCAGGCAGTGATTGCTGAAATCAGGGCCGAGCAGCGGGCGCAGGCTTTGGCAGCGGAACAGGCCTATACGGCCAAGCTGGCGGAGGTGCAAAAGCTGGCGCAAGTGCAGCAGGCTAAAGCGGATGCGGTGGCTAAAAATTTGGCCGAGCAGCAGCAAAAAAGCCGCCTGCAAGTGGAACGGAATAAAAAGGAAATCGATGATGCCATCAAACAAGACCAAGCAGCTGCTGACGGCTGCACTGACGGCTTTGGCGCTCACAGCCTGCGCCAATACCGCCGCGCCCTCGGCTATGCCGATTAAGACCATTGAGATGCCGGTAATGCCTGCGCCGCCTGCGGCTTTGTTGGTGCCGCCGCAGCGGCCTGATCCGCCGCAAGGCGGCACGGTGCAAAAGCTGCTGCAACATGCGGCAGAATTCGGCGGCTATGTGGCCCGGCTTGAAAACCAAAGTGCGGCATGGCGCGAATGGGCGGGAGGTGGGCAATGACGGCCTATCGTGAATTGGTGCAACGGGTGATTGCCGGCAAGCATGCCGATTTGGAATTGGGCATGAGCCGCGCGCGCGAGCAGGAAAGCTTTATCGTGCACGTGTCGCAGCTGTTGGATAAAACCAGCTGGGCGTACACGGTGCGCATGAACAGCCGATTTGAAGTAACTTTCGGCATGGATTTAGGCTTGATTAAATTCGAACATCAGATTCGCGCGGTATGGCAGGCGCTGGCTGCGGTGTACTGCGTGCAGCGCCTAGGTGATGCATTGGAAATTGCCAGCATCCGCCGCGACGGCTACAGCTGCCGCGTGGTTTTTGGAGAGGCGCCATGAACCCGATGGATTTTGAATTTGGTTTTAAAACCTTGTGGGGCGTGGCTGCGGCGGCGTTTTGGTATTGGGTTAACAATATTGCAGGCCGTCTGAAAAAGAGTGACGAGCGCTACGAAGAACTGCAAAGCCGCTTGCACAAAGTGCAGTTGGACTATGCCACCAAGCAAGAAGCGCGGGCGGACAATGAGGGCGTGATGCGCACGTTGCACCGATTAGAAGAGAAAATCGACAAACTGGCCGAAAGAAAGGCAGATAAGTAATGGAAAACCAAGACCCGATTTTGGCCGCGCTCGCGCGCATCGAAGCCAAGCAGGACGAGCAGCTGGAAAACCAAGCACGGATGGATGAAGAAATCAAAGAAATCCGCAAAGAGTGCCGCCGCACGGCGGCGATGTATGGCGGCTTGGGCGGCATGGTTGTGGCCACGGGCTGGGAAGTGGTGAAAGCCAAGTTGGGCTTGGGCGGTTGATATGGCGCATCCGAAAGAGATACGCGAGAAGCTGAGGGCGATGTATATCAACGGCCAATCGCTCGAAGCCGCTGCACAGCTGTGTAAAGTGGCGTTTGCCACCGCCCGGCGCTGGCGCGATGCGGCTAAAGACGGCGGCGATGATTGGGACAAGCTGCGCGCGGCGCATACTTTGGCCGGCGGCGATATCGAAGCCATTGCGCGCGGGATGATTGCCGGGCAGATTGTGCAATACGAATCGGTAATGAAAGAGTTGCAAGCAGCAACAGACATCAGCCCGCTGGACAAGGCCAAGGCTTTGGCCAGCTTGTCGGATTCATTTAATAAAGCGATGGCGGCCAACCGCCGCCTGCTGCCCGAAGTGCATGAAGCGGCGGTGGCGATTAAAACGGTGGATTTGCTGTCGCAGCACATCAAGCAGCATTTCCCGCAGCTAAACAACGATTTTTTAAATGTGTTTGAAAGCTTTATCCCGGTAATCGAACAGGAATTTTAACGATGACGCAAAAGAAAATCACCAAGGCGCAGCTGCGCGAGCGGATGGAGAGCATCCGCTTGGATTTGGTGCAGCGAATTGAGGCGGAAGATGCCGGGCTTTCGGATGCCCCTGCTGATATTGCGGCACGGCGCGCGCGCGTGTTTGATGCGAAAACGGGTTTCAGATTTTTTTTAGAAACCTATTTCCCGCACCATATCCGCGGGGATAGTTGGTCGGCATTTCATGATTACTTGATTGACGAAGTTGTGCCGAACATGACTGTGTCGCCCGAGGCGGAAGCTGAGGCGGTGGCCGCGCCGCGCGGTGAAGCGAAAACCACTATCGGCGTGCAAATTAAGGCGCTGTGGGACGAAATCCGCCACGCCAAACATAACGTTGTGATTATTTCAGACGTGGAAGACCAGGCGGCAGGCTCGGTGGAAGTGATTAAAACCGAGCTGACCGAAAACAAACGGCTGGCGCTGGATTTTCCTGAAGTGTGCGGGGTCGGCCGCCGCTGGCGCGTGGGCGAAATCATCACCAAGCAGGGCAACAAAATCAAAGCCTACGGCAGCGGCATGAAGCTGCGCGGCACCAAGCACGGCGCACGCCGCCCCGATATGGCCTATCTCGACGACATCGAAAACGATGAAAATGTGGAAACGCCGAAGCAACGCGCGAAGCTGATGGATTGGCTCAATAAAGCGGTATTGCCCTTAGGCGCGGCGGGTGAAAAATACGATGTGCTGTATGTGGGCACCATCTTGCACTACGACAGCGTGCTCAACCGCGTGTTGGAAAACGCGTTTTGGAACAGCCGCCGCTTTCAGGCGGTTGTCTCTTGGCCGGACGATATGGCGCTGTGGGATGAGTGGGAAGCCATCTACAAGCATGAGGGACGGAAAGCAGCTGCGGCATTTTACGAAGCCCATGCGGCCGAAATGGTGGCCGGCAGCAAGGTGAGTTGGGCGCAGCGGCCGCTGCTGTTGCTGATGACCATCCGCGCCCGTATCGGCAAAGCGGCGTTTGACTGCGAGTATCAAAACGAGCCGGTGAGCGGCGAAGATGCCATTTTTGCCAATACCATCGATGCGGCGCTGTTTGCCGATAAAGACCTGCCGGGCGATTTGATTTGGTTTGGCGCGTTGGATCCATCGTTAGGCAAGCGCAACGCCAATCGCGACCCGTCGGCGATTCTGATTGGCGGCTGGCACCGGCCGACTGTTACGCTGTATGTGGCGGCGGCGCAAATCCGCCGCCGCGTGCCCGATAAAATCATAGCTGATGTGATTGGGCTGCAAAAGCAATACAAATGCCGGCTGTGGGCGGTAGAGGTGGTGCAGTTTCAGGAGTTTTTGAAAACCGAGCTGACCAAACGCGGCTTGCAGCAAGGTGTGCCGATTCCCGCGCGCGGAGTCAAGCCGACAGCCGATAAAGTGTTGCGGATCGAATCGGTGCAGCCGCATATGGAAAACGGCCATATCAAAATCCACAAAGACTGCGCGGAATTGATTGACCAGCTGCGCCGCTTTCCGAAGCACGCGCACGATGACGGCCCGGATGCCTTGCAGATGCTGTTTGAGCTGGCGGCGGGCAATGCCGCGCCGATTGAGTGGCACAGCGTGGCCGATGATGATTTTGACGACAATGATTACAAAAGCAAATGGAGCCGCTGATGGCGAAAAAAGATAAAAAGCAAAAGGTGCCGAAGCCCGCGCAGGTTTTGCAGACCGACGAAGCGCAAATCACGGCCACCGGCCGCGTGATTGCCGAACATCCGTCTAACTTTATCACGCCGCAAAAAATGCGCAGCCTGTTTGAAGACGGCGAAAGCGGCGACATTACTGCCCAGCACGAGCTTTATGCCGATATCGAAGAGCGCGACAGCGATATTGCCGCCAATCTGGGCACACGCAAACGCGCCCTGCTGACGCTGGATTGGCGCATCGAAGCGCCGCGCAATGCCACGCCCGCCGAAGACAAGCTGGCCGAAGCGGCTTATGAACTGCTGGAGAGCCTGCCGGCTTTTGATGATTTGGTGATTGACCTGATGGATGCGGTCGGGCACGGTTTTGCCGCGCTGGAAATCGAATGGGCGCTTGAGGGCGGCCAATACCTGCCGGCCATGCTCACACACCGGCCGCAAAGCTGGTTTAAGTGGAGCAAAGACGATGAGTTGCTGCTTAAAACACCGGACAGCCAAGAGGGTGAGCCGCTGTGGCCGCTGGGCTGGATTGTGCACAGCCACAAATCGCGCAGCGTGCAGCAGGCGCGCAACGGTTTGTTTCGCACGCTGGCGTGGCTGTATATGTTTAAACATTACGCGGTGCATGATTTTGCCGAATTTTTAGAACTTTACGGCATGCCCATCCGCATCGGCAAATACGGCGCCGGCGCCACGAAGGAAGAAAAACGCACACTGCTGCGGGCAGTGGCGGAAATCGGCCACAACGCGGCGGGCATCATGCCCGAGGGCATGGAAATCGAGCTGCACAATGCCGCCGCCGGCACAACATCGGCCGGCAATCCGTTTTTACAGATGGCCGACTGGTGTGAAAAAGCGGCGGCACGGCTGATTTTGGGGCAAACGCTCACCAGCGGCGCCGACGGCAAATCAAGCACCAATGCGCTGGGCATGGTGCATAACGAGGTGCGGCGCGATTTGCTGGTCAGCGATGCGCGCCAGCTCGCGCAAACCATCAGCCGACAATTAATTTTGCCGTGGCTGCAAATCAATTATCCGGGCGTCGACCCTGCCCGTGCGCCGCGTTTTGAGTTTGACACCCGCGAGCCTGAGGATATTGCCGTGTTGGCCGAAGCGATTCCGAAGCTGGTAGATGTGGGGGTGCAAATCCCCGAAAGCTGGGTGCGCGATAAATTAACCATCCCCGATGCAGCCGAGGGCGAGGCGGTATTGGCGCGCACGCCGGCAGACAACCCGGTCAACCGCGCGGCATTGAGCGCATTGTCGGCACAAAGGCCGTCTGAACGCGGCGGCAGCAAAAAACAGGCAGTATTAGACGCGGCATTGGATGAAGCGATGGAATCACCTGATTTTAATGCGCAACTCAACCCGGTGATCAAGCAGGCGGTGGCGGCTTTAACGGCCTGCGAGAGCTACGAAGAGGCAGATGCGGCGCTGACGGCGCTGTATCCGAACCTCGACAATAAGGCATTGCGCACTTATATGGAGCAGGCTTTGTTTATCAGCGATTTACTGGGGCAGGCCGATGCGGGCGCCTGAAATCAAATTTGCCCTCGGCTTAAAGCCCGCTGCGGCTATAGAATGGCTCAAGGCAAAAGGCATTACCGCCGAGAGCTACCGCAACCTGACCGCCAGCGAAATCGCCAAGGTGTACACGATTGCGCGCATGAGCGATTTGGATATGCTCAACGACATCAAGCAGAGCATGGTTAAATCGGCGGACAGCGGCCAATCGTTTAACGCGTGGAAAAAGGATATTTTGCAGCACCTGCAAAACAAAGGCTGGCTGCACCCGAACGGGCATAACGGCAAAGACATTATCGACCCCGGCACGGGCGAGGTGTTCGGCTCGCCGCGACGGCTGGAAACCATCTACCGCACCAATATGCAGAGTGCCTACAATGTCGGGCTGTATCAAGCCCTGATGGATAATATCGAGGCGCGACCCTACTGGATGTATGACGCGGTGGCCGACCATCGCACCCGCCCCGCCCATGCGGCGATGGACGGATTGGTCTACCGCTATGACGACCCGTTTTGGACAACCTTTTACCCGCCCAACGGCTACAACTGCCGCTGCACCGTGATGGCGCTGGCCGAACGCGATATTGAGCGTGGCGGGCATATCGTGGGCAAATCCACGCCGGAAAACTTTGTAGAGACGCACAAAATCTACAATAAAAAAGGCGACAGTTACCCGACGATGGCCTACAAAGCCCCCGATGGCAGCCTGCATACCACCGACCGCAGCTTTGATTACAACGCCGGGCGCATGAATTACCGCCCCGATTTGGATAAATACGACCGCGCCTTGGCGCATCAGTTTGCCAAGGCAGAGATGGGCGGCGCGGAATTCAGGGCTACTTTCAGACAATTTGAAAAAGAATTTGACGAAGTGAAAAGCCGTCTGAAAATTGAGGGCAAGCCTACGAAGGACGAGCAAATCGCCATCCGCAACAAACTGTCGCGGCAAGTGAAATTTGCAGCAGGTGTGCTGAGTGTTGGCGTGCAGAAGCAGACGGGCTTGAAACGGGCAACGGTATGGCTGTCGGATGATACGTTGATTAAACAGGTGGACAGTCGGGAAGGCCAAATGTTTGAAGTTGACGAATACAAGAAATTGCCTACACTTTTCAATCAGCCGGATTTGATTTTTAGAGATGGTAAAAATCTGATTTTTGTAAAAGATACTGAAATGGCAGTTATCAAATACCTATATGATGAAAATGAGCTGTTTTTGCAATCGTTTCGACGGATAGGTAAAGATGAAATCCGTAATTTGATGAAGAAGAAAGAAATCGTGAAAAGCTACTAGGCAGGACTGCCGCTCCCCTGCACACGCTCTCGGTCACCTTTTCAGGTAGGCTGCGGTAGGCAGATTCACCGCTTTTCCAGTAGCTCCACGAAATGGAATCATACCATGATTGATATTAAAATCGACAATCTTTTTGTGGTGCAAAACCAAATCGAGCGCTTGCAGCAAGGTGTGGAAAACCGCTATCTGCTGATGCGGGTGCTCTCCGGCAGCATGCACACGGCGGTGAGGATGAATTTCCGCCAAAGCGGCCGCCCGAAGTGGCTGGGGCTGAAATACCGCAACGGCAAGCCGCTGATTGATACCGGCGCGCTGCGCGGCAGCATCAGCAGCATGGCCGATAACGATACGGCACTGGTCGGCACCAATATGGAATATGCGGCCATTCATAATTTTGGGGGCTGGGCGGGGCGCAATAAAAAAGTGTTTATCCCGCAGCGGGAATTTATGATGCTGACCGGCGACGACAAACAAGGCTTGATGGAGGATGTGCAGCAATATTTCCAAAGCCTGATGAAATGATTTTTCAGACGGCCTCAAAAACGCGCTTTTTAGCGCGTTTTTTTATTGCGCCTAGGCTTGGGTATTCCGAGCGTGTTTGTCGCAATCTGCGGCGTTTCTAAACAGCAAAAATAAATAATTATATTTTTAATTTTATTTGTGGTGTAAATATGGTGCATTATTTTGTCTAAAAACAGCCGTCTGAAAATCAGACGGCTGTTTTTTACTGTATCAAAAAGATAAGGTGTTAGATTATATTAAGAAAAGCTGATATTCAGATGCTTCCCCAGTTTTGAAGCGGCTTTTTCCATAAAATCGATTTTGGTGTTGTGGCGCAAATCAAGCAGGCGGTCAACTTGCGGCATATGCACTTCGAGCCGCCGCGCCATTTCTGCTTTCTTTACGCCCTGGCTGACCATTTCATTCAGCAGCAGCACTTTGGCGGTTTCTAATGCCGGCAGGCTGACGGTGTCTTGTGTATCGCTGTAGCTGCCCGGTAAGGGGATGGCTCGGCGGTCTTCGAAATAACCGTCTAATGCACACAGCAGGCCGTCTAAGGCTTCGATTTTGGCCGATTCCAAGTCTTCACCAACAGCGGTCGCTTCGGGAATGTCAGGAAAAGTTACCAAAAAAGTGCCGTTGTCGTCGGGGGTTAGTTTGTAGGGATAAGCTAACATAATGTTTCCTTTCGTATGAAGGTAAGCCCTTTCGGGCTTGTCTCCTATTTCAGACCTAAATCTTTCTTGATTTTGTTGACCAGCCCCGTACCGATTTCTTTACTGCCGTGGTTCGGGAAAACCGATGTTTTGTTGCCCAACCTGATTAACTGATGGCTGCCGCGCTTTTGTGTGGTAAATTCCACACCTTGAGATAAAAGCCACTTTCGAAATTCACTGTATTTCATCGTGCCTCCTTTCTGATACAGCAAGGATATAATACAACAAAAATGTTGTGTTTACAATGGTTTAATGCAACATTTTTGTTGTAACTTTAAAGCCGTCTGAAATGTTTTCAGACGGCTTCGCACTACCGCTTATTTACGCGGCGGCATCGGGGCGGGCGGAAAGGCCGCCAGAAAATCCTGTTTGATGGTTTGCAGATAAGCCGCCGTGCCTGAAAAATGCGGGGGCAGCGAATCGGCGGCTTCTTCCAGCCAGTTGAGGGTCTGCCGCATCGGGCGGCGCATTTCCTGCACGGTGGTAGTCATGGTCACGAGCACGCGGCTGTCGAGAAATTTCAGATAGCGTGCCATTTCCTGTGTGTGGGTCATCAGGCGCAGCGAATAGTACAGCAGCGTGAGCAGCTCGGTGAGGGCCGTATTGTCGCCGGCTGTATCGCTGTGGCGGTGGCCGGCCACAATCGGCTGCCCGCCGGTGGTTTGCGTTTCGCGGTGCAGCTTGCGTATAAGCGACACCAATTCATAATAGGTGCAGCGGCTAAGCGGCTTTTTCATCAGCCCGTCGATATGTTCGTAGAGGTTGCTGCTGCCCCAGTTGTGGATTTCCATCAGCCGGTCGCCCAGCATCATCACCACCTGAATCAGCTCATCGCGACGCGGCATGTGGTCGGTAACGGCGGGCAGGGCGGTGCGCGGTTGCTCGATGGGGCGGTTGAAATGGGCATTCAGCACCTGAAAGCATTCGCGCTGGTATTGCAGCAGACGCGGTTTGATTTCGGGCTTCACGCGGTTGGCATCAACACCGAACAGCCAGCCGTTGAGGTAGTCGAGGGGCAGGCACATGGTTTCATACATCTTGCCATCTGTGGCAGGTATGGTCATGATGACCATACCTGAATTTAAAATTTGATTGCGCTTGATTTTTTATGTTGTGACACCCAATCAGGCCCGATGTTTTCGGCAATCGGCTTCATGGCTACATAGTGTTGGTTGTTACGAGTGAAAACGGGAACGGTTTGACCGTGGAATTGAATGTGTTGAACTTGGTTCATTTTGAAGTTTCCTTGTTTTGATTTCGAAGTTGTGCCTAAATAGGTGGCCGCGAGGTTCGAAAAACCTAAACAAGAAAGATAGTGTATTTCACAGTCAATAATATTTACATTTCTTGATGTTGCAACAAAGCGCACCCTGATTTATCCAGAGTGTTTTTTATTTACCAATGGCTATATATATCGGGCTTTGTCGAAATCTTGGCCGTTGACCAACAGGGTAAGCGCTATCACGGCCAATTTACGCATGAGCGCGACAAGTATCAGCTTTATGGGTTTGCCCTTGGTTTTCAGACGGCTTACAAAGTCGGGAAAGGCGTTACAGCGGTAGGCTACAAGAGCGGGCATGTACAGGTTTTTTCTGATGTCGGCATTGCCTATCTTCGATATTCGGCTTTTTCCTTTTACGCTTGTTCCTGATTGGTGGTCTTTTGGGTCAAGCCGTGGTTATTCCCTGCCAAAACAGGTGTTGTATTCCCAGCCCTCGCGGCCATAGGAAACTTCGGTAATCCAACCCAAAGGAAACCAAAAGAAAACTATGGACGTAAAAATATCGCAATAACGGTGCGATTCCGCTTGTTTAGAGGTTTTCGACGCCTCGTAGAATGGAATATAAAACAAAAAAAACGATGTATGCAAGCAAAAGGCCGTCTGAATTTCAGACGGCCTAAATCATTTTTGTGCCCAGTAAATTTCAATCAGTTTTTTCAAAGCCTCCGGCCGCTTGCCGCCGATGTCATCTAAAATGGCTTTAAAATCTGCCATGGTTTTCGTATCGGTGCGCAGAGTGATTTGGGCATATTCACCGCTGGCCAGCTTTTCTTTCTGGACTTTAGCCGCAGTGGCCGCCCGTAGTTTGCGGCTGTGCTCGGTATTTGCGTTTGCCATTTTATTTTCCTTGTGATAAAGTAATTTCAGAAAGTTGGTAGTGGGCAGCCTCCTTAGCTGCCCGGTTGGTTAATCAATCGATTTTATCAGTAAGCTGGGTAGCTGATGACTAATAGAATCACTAAGATTAGGAATTTTATCATCTTTTTTACCTCCTTTCTTTCGGGATTCCCGCTGTTGCCGCAGCGGGTTTCTTATTTCCTAATCCATGAGTGTATTATATAATTATAGTAATAAGCAGCCAAGCACAATTTTCATTTTTTTTGATAAAAAAAGCCGTCTGAAAATAGGTTTTCAGGCGGCCTTTGCTTATAACGAATAAATGAAATCAGTCCATTCTTGCAGCATCTGGCGCCGCTGTTCGGCGTATTCGGCTTTGTTATACACCGCCCGCACGCCGCCTTGCTCGTGTGCCAGCGCTTTTTCTATTCAGTCGGTGTTGTAGCCTTGTTCGTGTAGCAGGGTAGGGCCTGTGCGGCGCAAATCGTGTACGGTAAAATCGGCAATGGTGATGCCGTCTTTGCGGGCAAGTTTCAGTATCCGCCAGATGGCGCGATTCATAGAGCTGATGGCGATTGGTTGGTTTGTTTTGTTGCGCCCGGGCAAAACAAAAGGAGAATCTTCTGCCAGTGTTTTTAAATAATGCAAAATGCTGATGGCTTGGCTCAACAAATACACATTATGCGGCCGGCGTGCTTTCATGCGTTCTGGCGGAATCTGCCACACGGCATTATCAAAATCAATTTCATGCCATTGCGCGTTTACCATTTCGCCTTTCCGCACTAAGGTCAGCAGTATCAGTAGCAGCCCTTTTTTACTGGCGGGGTACACATCGGCTTTTTCTAAATACTGCAAAAACACTTTAATTTCTTTTTCTGACAATGCGCGATCCCTCGCTTTAAATCGGGCGATAGAGGCGGGGGCAATATTTCGGGTTGGATCGTTTATCGCGACCCCTTTACTGACGGTAAATTGATACACCCGCGCGAAAATATCACGGGTAAATACCGCTTGCGACGGTGCGCCGCGTGCTTTGATTTTTTCACACAAATTGCGTATATCCAGCTCGGTAATTTCTGCCAGTTTTTTTATTGTCAAACTCTTTTCCAATATTACGCCGGTAAATTTCAATCCTCAATGTCCGTGTGCTGTCGGCAAAATCCGCATCTTCGATATAAAGCCCAAACCATGCGCCGAACGTTTCGCCGTGAATCGTGGACGCTTTGCGCTCCCGCTTGTTCTTTGCCGGGCTGACACCGCTTTCCAATAATTTTCGGGCTTCCAAGAGCCTTTCTCTCGCTTCGGCCAAAGAGATTAGGCCGTATTTGCCGATAGTCAAAGTTTCGCGCCGGCCGTTAAATTTGTAGTCATAGTGGAACGAAATTGTGCCCGATGCCGCAACGTAGGCATACATGCCGTCACGGTCTTGCAGTTTGTAGGGCTTTTCTTTTGGCTTGGCAGTTTTCAGTATTCGGTCATTGAGCATTTGGCGGCTTTCAAGTGTTGGACGGTATTTTGATTTTATATTATACAAAATACCGCACGAAATGCCGTGAAATTTTGTTGACTGATGCAAACCGTTATGGACTTATACAGACAGCAAAAGCCCCGATTATTCGGGGCTTTGAGTTTTGTTTTAAGCTAATGCGGATTAATGCGGAATGTAAGGTTTTATTCCCATTCGATCGTGGCGGGGGGTTTGCCGCTGACGTCGTATACCACACGGTTGATGCCGCGCACTTCGTTGATAATGCGGTTGGACACTTTACCCAAGAGGCTGTAGGGCAGCTCGGCCCAATGGGCGGTCATAAAGTCGCTGGTGACGACGGCACGCAGGGCGACAACGTATTCGTAGGTGCGGCCGTCGCCCATCACGCCGACGGATTTTACCGGCAGGAATACGGCAAAGGCTTGGCTGGTGAGGTCGTACCATGAGGTGCCGTTTTCATCGCGGGTGTTGCGTAACTCTTCGATGAAAATATCGTCGGCGCGGCGCAGCAGGTCGGCGTATTCTTTTTTCACTTCGCCCAAGATGCGCACGCCCAAGCCGGGGCCGGGGAAGGGGTGGCGGTAGACCATTTCGCGGGGCAGGCCGAGCGCTACGCCGAGCTCGCGCACTTCGTCTTTAAATAGGTCGCGCAGGGGTTCGAGCAGGCTCAGGTTTAGTGTTTCGGGCAGGCCGCCGACGTTGTGGTGGCTTTTGATGGCGTGGGCTTTTTTGGTTTTGGCGCCGGCCGATTCGATTACATCGGGGTAAATGGTGCCTTGTGCCAGCCATTTGGCGTTTTGGCGCTTGCCGGCTTCGTTTTGGAACACTTCTACAAATTCGGCGCCGATGATTTTGCGTTTTTTCTCGGGGTCGGTTTCGCCGGCGAGTTTGCCCATAAAATCATCGGTGGCATCGACATGAATGACGTTGACGCCGAGATTGCGGGCAAACATGTCCATTACCATTTTGCCTTCGTTGAGGCGCAACAGGCCGTGATCGACAAATACGCAGGTGAGCTGGTCGCCGATGGCGCGGTGGATGAGCGCGGCGGCCACGGATGAATCAACGCCGCCGGAGAGGCCGAGAATCACTTCGTCGCTGCCGACTTGGGCGCGGATTTTCTCTACGGCTTCGTCAATATAGTTGGGCATGGTCCAGCTTGGCGCGGCGTTGCAAATATCAAGCACGAAGCGGTTGAGCAGGGCTTTGCCTTGTTTGGTGTGGGTAACTTCGGGGTGGAATTGGATGCCGTAGAATTGTTTTTCGGCGTGTTCCATCATGGCTACGGGGCAGCTTGGGGTGTCGCCGATAACAACAAAGCCTTCGGGCAGTTTGGAGACTTTGTCGCCGTGGCTCATCCACACATCAAGCACATTGGGTGTGCCGTCGTGAATATCGCGGGTGAGCTCGCTGTCGATGGTTTTGACTTGGGCGTAGCCGAATTCGCGCTGGTCGCCGGGGGAAACTTCGCCGTTTAAATGGTAAGCCATAAACTGCATGCCGTAGCAGATGCCGAGTATGGGAATGCCCAAATCGAAAATGCCGGTGTCGGCCTGATAATCGGATTCATACACTGAGTTGGGGCCGCCTGAAAGAATGATGCCTTTGGGGTTGAAGGCTTTAATCTCTTCTAAGGGCATGTCGTAAGAGTGCAGCTCGCAGTAAACATGGGCTTCGCGCACACGGCGGGCGATGAGTTGGGTGACTTGCGAGCCGAAGTCGAGAATCAGGATTTTGTCTTGGGTCATGATGGAATTTTGTGCATAAAAAAGAAATCGGATTTGGCCGCAATTGTATCATAAAGGCCGTCTGAAAAGTGTTTCATACCCGTTTGAAACATAAGCCGACAGCGCCGGGGTGTGTTTTGAGCGGGTATGTTCAGGCGGCCTGATATATTTTGTTTATTGTTTATCGGGATATTTGGGCATTTTGTAGGGAATAATGCTGCTGCGCGAAAGCAGCAATAAGCAGCCGAGCACCATCATGCCCAGTGCCACCAGCGGTGAATAGCCGAGCAGGTATTGGCTTTTCAAATAAACGGCGGCGCCGATGTAAATCAGAATGGGGCCGGCCACCACCGATTGCTTGTTGATGCCGTCCATCAGCAGCACCACGATGCCGGCAACGGCCAGGGCAATCGATATCAGTGTGGCGGTGGCGGGCAGGATGCCGGTGGTTTTTAAAAACCATACGGCACCGGCAATAATCAGAAAAAGCGGCAGAACAAGAGAAGGTTGGGGCATGGCAACAGCTTTATAGAATGATTCAGACGGCCTCATTATTGGGATGATGAGGCCGTCTGAAAAGAACCGGGAAACGATTATTGCATGTTTTTACGCAAAGAAATAATGCACTTTCACATAAATGGGCGAGACAGCGATATAAGCTTAATGGCTCTTGCTGATGGTTCAGACGGCCTCAGTATTGTCGATGCCGTCTGAAATTAAGCCCATGGTTATTTTTTGTTCAGCAGTGTGCCGATGATGCGGTCGATTTCTGCTTGTTGGTTTTGCGGATTTCGGAAATTCGGGTTGGCGCGCAGGCTGGCAACCGGATGCTCCGGTGTGCGGATCAGCAAGGAGAGGTAATGCATGTTGTTGCCGATGCCGCGGGTGTTGTAACGCAGATTGTAGCGGCATTCCGGCTCATAGAGGCGCTTGCGGTTAGAGGCAGCATCTACGGTTTCGCTGCTGATGCCGTATTTTGTCAGAGATTGGGCAATCTGCCGGTTTAAGCCGGGATTGGGATTTTTGGGGTTGGATAAGATGCAGAGGTGGCGGATGTTGTTTAATTGTTCTGCACCGTTGGCACCCAGAACGGGTTGGCTGCTTTGGCAGGCCGATAATAATAATGTGATGCTGCTGATCATCAGTAAGATTGGGCGTTTCATTGGGGTTTTCCTTGTATGGTATGAATTAAACAGCGTGAAGCCTGATTTTTGTGAATGGCATTAGTGTGGCCGTATCAGCGCACACTTTTCATCAAACGTTGCTTTTCGCGTTTCCAGTCGGCTTCTTTCAGGCTTTGGCGTTTGTCGTGCTGTTTTTTGCCTTTGGCCAGGCCGATATCCATTTTGATGTAGCCGCGGTGGTAATGCAGGTTGAGCGGCACGATGGTATAGCCGGCACGTTCGGTTTTGCCGATTAATTTGTTGATTTCATTTTGCTTCAACAGCAGTTTGCGCTGGCGCACCGGGTCGGGCTTGACGTGGGTGGAGGCTGTAGGCAGGGCGGTGATGTGGCAGCCCACCAGGTAAAATGCCCCGCGTTTCCAGTGAATGTAGGCTTCTTTCAGCTGCACGCGGCCGGCGCGTACGGCTTTGACTTCCCAGCCTTCTAATACCAGGCCGGCTTCGAGTTGCTCTTCGATAAAATAATCGTGAAAGGCTTTTTTATTGTTGGCTATGCTCATGTGGATACGGATATGTGAATTTCAGACGGCCATTCTAACAGAGATAGGCCGTCTGAAAAAATCGGATTAATCAAAGCAGGTCAGTAAGCGGATCGGGCAGGCTTGACTTACGCCGGCCTGCTAAAATACGCGGATGCATTCGAAGCGCGGCTTGCGCTGACCGCCGCTTTCCACAGATTCGGCAAACATGGCGGCAGGGCGCACCCACAGGCCGTATTCTCCGTAGAGTGCGCGGTAAACCACCAGGGTTTCGCCGCTTTCAGAGTGGCGGGCGCAGCCGGTAACTTCGTAAAGGTTGCCTTTGTAGTGGCGGTAAATGCCGGGTTTAATCGTGTTCATGATGAATATGGCGCCGATAATAACGGTTGAGGTTTTCGATGGCTTCGCTGTGCTCGGGTTTTCGATGGCTTCGCTGTGCTCGGGTTTTCGATGGCTTCGCTGTGCTCGGGCTTGAGCGTGTATTTCAAATCATTGAGCCGGGTCAGAATGCGGTTTTCCTGCCCGGCAAGGCGGCAACTGACTTTGCCGCTGCTGCGGAAATGAGCAGAATACGCTAAGGCTGTCTGAAAAAGGCAGATAAACAAATAGCGGGTTTTATAAAAAACCCGCCATGATGATTGTAATCGGCAGAGCCGACTCAATATAGATTAAGCAGCTTGAATATTAGCAGCTTGTTTGCCTTTGGGGCCGGTGGTAACTTCGAAAGACACGCGTTGGCCTTCTTTCAGGGTTTTGAAACCATCCATATTGATTGCAGAGAAATGAGCAAACAAATCTTCGCCGCCTTCGTCCGGAGTGATAAAACCAAAACCTTTAGCGTCGTTAAACCATTTAACAATACCGGTTGCCATTGAACTTCCTATACTAAAAAATTAACAAAAATACAGCAAAATGCGGCAGAGCGGTAAAACTAAAAGTTTCGAGTTTCTCCCAAACCATTACGCTTTAAACTTCATGCCTGATTTCTGCTTAACTGGCTTTTTACCTTTGTTAAGTATTGTAGTCAAGTAATGTTTGGGAAAAAACTCAAAATTTATTAAAATGTCACAAAATACAACAGAAACCACTTTTCAAAAGCCTAAAAAGATTTAATATGAGCAATGTCAATGCAAGCCGTGAAACCGGTGCCGCCGCCTTGAGCAGGCGTGAAAAAATCGCGCCGCCGAAAAAATACGGCGTTTATCTGCTCAACGATGATTACACACCGATGGATTTCGTGGTAAACGTGTTAACAGAGATTTTTGTATTGCCGCAAGCGCGGGCGATGGCGGTGATGTTGCTTGTGCACCATGAGGGCAAGGGGTTGTGCGGCGTTTACACGCTCGATATGGCCCAAACCAAACAGCAGCAGGTGATGCGGCGCGCCAAGCGTGAAGGACATCCGTTGCAATGCACTGTGGAGGAGGTATAAATGATTTCGGCCGAATTGGAGCGGATTTTGCAGCATGTATATGCCGATGCGCGCGCACGGCATTATGAGCTGATCGGGCTCGAACACCTTTTGCTGGTGTTGATCGAGCAAAACGATGAAGTACGCAATCTGTTGCAGCAATGCGGCGCCGATTGCGCTATTTTGTCGGAACAGCTGATCAGCAGCGTGGTGGAAAATACGCCGGTATTGCCGCAAGCATTGCTCGATAACACCGAAACCCAGCCGACCATCGGCTTCCAGCGGGTGTTGCAGCGGGCGATGATGCATGTGCAGGCCGCCGATAAGCGTGAGGTGCTGCCGGTAGATGTGTTGGTGGCGCTGATGAATGAGAGCGACAGCCCCGCCGTGTATTTTTTGCAACTGCAATCGGTTACCCGCTACGACATCTTACGCTGCTTGGCGCATGGTGAGCCGCCAGAGGGCAACGAGGGTGGTCGTTCCTCAGGCGATTATCAGCAAAGTGCGGCAGAGGGCGACCAAAATGATGCGCTGGGCAGCTATACCGTCAACCTGAATGCTGAAGTGTTGGCCGGCCGTATCGACCCTTTAATCGGCCGCAAACACGAAATGGAACGGCTGGTGCAGGTGTTGTGCCGCCGCCGTAAAAACAACCCGTTGCTGGTGGGCGAGGCCGGTGTGGGTAAAACCGCGCTGGCCGAGGGTTTGGCGCACCAAATCGTTAACGGCCAAGTGCCCGACACGCTCAAGGGCGCGGCAGTGTTTTCGCTGGATATGGGCGCATTGCTGGCCGGCACCAAATACCGGGGCGATTTTGAAGCGCGTGTGAAAGCGGTGTTGAAACAATTGGCAACGATTCCGAACGCGGTGTTGTTTATCGATGAAATCCACACCATTATCGGCGCCGGCAGCGTGTCGGGCGGCACCATGGATGCCTCCAACCTGCTCAAACCGGCGCTGGCAAAAGGTCAGTTGCGCTGTATCGGCGCCACCACTTACGATGAATACCGCACCATTTTCGACAAAGATCATGCTTTGAGCCGCCGTTTTCAAAAAATCGACATCGCCGAGCCGAGTGTGGCCGAAACCGTGCAGATTCTGCGCGGCCTCAAGCCCATGTTTGAACACTTTCACGAAGTGCGCTACACCCGTGGCGCACTTGAGGCGGCGGCAGAGCTTTCCGCCCGCTACATCAACGAACGTTTTCTGCCGGATAAAGCCATTGATGTGATGGATGAAGCGGGTGCGGCGCAACGCATTCTGCCGAAATCGAAACAGAAAAAAGTCATCGGCAAAGCGCAGATTGAAGCGGTGATTGCCAAAGTGGCGCGCATTCCCGAGAAAACCGTGTCGCACGACGACAAACAGGTTTTGCAGTTTCTCGGCCGTGATCTGAAAAACATGGTATTCGGCCAAGACAGCGCCATCGAAGCATTGGTGGCGGCGGTAAAAATGGCACGATCGGGCTTGAGCCTGCCCGACAAACCCATCGGCAGCTTTTTGTTTTCCGGCCCCACCGGCGTGGGCAAAACCGAAGTGGCGCGCCAGCTGGCTTTTTCACTCGGTGTTACGCTGCAACGCTTTGATATGTCGGAATATATGGAGCGCCATGCCGTAGCGCGGCTGATTGGTTCGCCGCCGGGCTATGTAGGTTTCGAACAGGGAGGGCTGCTGACCGAAGCGGTGAACAAACAGCCGTTTTGCGTGTTGCTGCTCGATGAAATCGAAAAAGCCCACCCCGATATTTTCAACGTGTTGCTGCAAGTGATGGATCACGGCAAACTCACCGACAACAACGGTAAAAGCGCCGATTTCCGCAATGTGATTATCATTATGACCACCAATGCCGGCGCGGAAAGCTTGAGCCGGCCGAGCGTGGGCTTTACCGGCAAACGCGAGCGCGGTGATGAAATGCAGGCCATCAACAAATTGTTTACGCCCGAATTCCGCAACCGTCTTGATGCGATTATTCCGTTTGCGCCTTTGAGCGAACCGGTGATTATCAAAGTGGTAGACAAATTTCTGCTCCAGCTTGAGCAGCAGCTTGCCGATAAAAAAGTGGAAGCCGAATTCACGCCCGCGCTGCGCGCCTATCTGGCCGAAAAAGGCTTTGATCCGCAAATGGGCGCCCGCCCGATGCACCGCCTGATTCAGGATAAAATCCGCAAGGCTTTGGCCGACGAATTATTGTTCGGGCGCTTGGCCGAAGGCGGTTATGTGCGCATCGATTGGGATGTGAAAAACGAAGAAGTGGTGTTGCAGTTTAAAAAAACGGCAGCGAAAAAAATAACGGAAGAAGCGGCTGTGTAGCCGTTTGCCGCTAGGGTGTCCTGACAATTTGATTTACGGGTGCTTTTTGCCCCTGAAAACGCATCTGCTGCGTTAAAAAAGCCTTGCAAGATGTCTAATCTTGCTGCGTTTTTTGCCTCGCATCTGCATTTGCATTTTAGGAACAAAAGTCCCATCATAAACAATACATTAGGTCACCCCTAAGGCCGTCTGAAATGTTTCAGACGGCCTTGTTTATAAAAATACCGAAAGGAAACAGATGTATCCCGTTTGTGAAACCAACCGCAGCGGCTGGTTGCAGGTATCGCCTGTGCATCAGATTTATTGGGAAGAATCGGGCAGCCCGACAGGCAAACCGGTGATTTTTCTGCACGGCGGGCCGGGGGCGGGTGCTCCGCCGGTGTGCAGAAGTTTTTTCAACCCCGAAATTTACCGCATCATCATCATCGACCAGCGCGGCTGCGGGCGCTCCACGCCGTATGCCTGTGTGGAAGACAATACCACTTGGGATTTGGTGGCGGATATTGAAAAAGTGCGCGATATGCTCGACATCGGGCGTTGGCTGGTGTTCGGCGGTTCGTGGGGCAGCACGTTGGCGTTGGCCTATGCCCAAACCCATCCCGAGCGGGTGGCGGGTTTGATTTTGCGCGGAATTTTTCTGTGCTGCCAACATGAAATCGATTGGCTCAACGAGGCGGGTGGCGCCAGCCGGATTTATCCCGAGCAATGGCAGCAATATATTGCGCCGATTGCGGTGGATAAGCGTAATCGGTTGGTGCGGGCTTATCATGAATTGTTATTCGGCGATGATGAGCAGCAGCGCTTGCAGGCGGCCAAGGCTTGGGAAGATTGGGAAAGCTATCTGGTTCAGTTTGAGCCGGAGCCGGTCAGCAACGATGCTTACGGTGCACTTGCGATTGCCCGCATTGAAAACCATTATTTTATGAATTTGGGCTGGCTGGAAGGCGGGCGGGCAATTTTGGCCAATATTGCCCAAATCCGCGATATTCCTGCCGTGATTGTGCAGGGGCGCTATGATATGTGTACGCCGATGCACAGCGCCTGGGCGTTGTATCAGGCGTGGCCGCAGGCGGATTTGCGCATTGTGCAGGGCGGGCATGCCGCAACAGAAGGTGACGTGGCCGCCGCGCTGGTGGCGGCTACCGATCGATTTGCATCGGCATATCATTGGTAAATATCTGCTGGCTATTTGCAAAAGCAAGCTATTGTTTCGGCAGTTAATGCCCATTCATGAATGGAAGCGGAGCTGCTTTGGCTTGGCCAACAACATCATGCCGTCTGAAAATGTTTCAGACGGCATGATGTTGTTGGTTGGCAAGAAAATTATGGCAACAAAGGCGCGGTTTGCAAACCGGCGGTTTCGTCGAAGCCAAACATGATGTTCATGTTTTGCACGGCTTGGCCGGCAGCGCCTTTGACCAGGTTGTCGATCACCGAGAGCAGTATCCACACATCGCTTTGGGGGGCTTTCTGCACGCTGATGCGGCAGATATTGGCGCCGCGCACACTGCGGGTTTCGGGGGTGCTGCCCGGCGGCATAACGTCTACAAACGGGCTGTTGCGGTAAAAGCTGCTCAAAATATCGTGCGGGTTGCAGTCTGCTTGCAGATGAACGTATTGGGTGGCGTGCATACCGCGGATAACCGGGGTGAGATGGGGCACAAACACAAAGCCTTTGGCCGCATCGGCTTGCAGGGCAGAGATGGTTTGTTTGATTTCGGGCAGGTGGCGGTGACCGCCGATGCCATAGGCTTTAAAGTTGTCGCCGGCTTCGCAAAACAAGGTGCCGACGGCGGCTTTTCTGCCGGCACCGGAAACGCCGGATTTGCAGTCGGCAATCAGCGGCATGCCGGTATTGACGAGGTTGTGCTGCAACAGCGGCAGCAGCGGCAATGATACGCAGGTGGGGTAGCAGCCGGGGTTGGCAACCAAGCGGGCGGTTTTGATGGATTCGCGGTTAAGCTCGCACAGGCCGTACACGGCTTCTTGCAGGGTTTCGGCGGCGGTAAAGGGCATGCCGTACCATTGCTCCCAGGTGGGGATGTCTTTGATGCGGAAATCGGCCGATAAATCGACCACGCGCACGCCTTGCTCGAGCAGGGCGGGGGCATCGCGCATGGCAACGCCGTGCGGTGTGGCGAAAAATACCAAATCGCATTGTTCCAGCCCTGCTTCTTCGGGCGTTTGGAACGCTAAATCATAAATACCGCGCAGGCTGGGAAAATAATCGGCTACGTGCACACCGGCTTCGCTGCGGCTGGTAATGGCGGTCACTTCTGCACCGGGATGAAGGGCCAGCAGGCGCAATAATTCGACGCCGGTGTAGCCGGTGGCGCCGACGATGCCTATTTTGATGCGGTTTGCCATGAAACGTCCTTTCGATGGTTTGGAGTGGGTTTAAATCGTGCCGGGCAGCTGCGGGCAGGCTGAATTTTTATGTTATGCCCATTGGTAAAAATAATCTAACCGCGTTGGCTTCTTCTCAGTATGAGCAGGATTGGCGGATGAATCGGTGTAGGTAGTTTAAGCGCAAGCAGGCCGTCTGAAAAGTTTTTTCAGACGGCCTGAGGGTTGCATGGTGTCGGAGGCCGGGGTTTAGGGTATCCTGACCGTTTGATTTAAGAGTGTATTTTGCCCCTGAAAACGCAGCAAATGTGCTTTTAACGCAAAAAAATGATGATATATGAATGGTCAGGATACCCTAGCCTGCCTTGCCGTCTGCGCGCGGTTTCAGCAGCCAGGGGATGTAGCGCCAGGCATACAGCAGCAGCGAGAGGGTAAACAGAACGGCGGAGCAGCGGATGCTGTGGGTATAGGCCGTGCCGCTGACAAAAGTGGCCAGAATACGTATCAGAGTGGCAGCTATCATCAGCCAAAAAGCCAAAGATACGGGTTTGGGAGCAGGGTAAATCGGGTGGCCGGTATGCCCGAGTGCGGTACGCGCCATCATGCCGACGGTGAGCAGGCCGATGCCGCCCACGCCGATTAAATGCACACCTAAAGAAAGATAGGCGGGCAGCCATTGCGCCAGGCCGGTTACCAACAGCCCCAGAGCGGTAAAGGCATAGCCGGCGAAAAGCACCCACAGCATCGGCTCGCGCAACACCCCTTTATGCCACCAGCGGCACACCTGCACCAAATTGATCACACCGGCGGCCACGCCCAGCAGGCCGGCTAACGGCAATGCTGTTTGCAGCATCATCAGCACCGCCATCAGCATCGGCAGCACCAACGCGGCCAAAGCCACCCACATCGGGCTGGCTACTTGCGCAATGTTCAAACGTTTGGCGGTAAAAAACGAGATGATGCGCATGCCCACGAGGCCGATAAAGCCCGCCACCATCACCAGCCCCGAGAGCAGGCCGTTGAGCAGTGCGCCGGGTTGGAACGGCTGCAAATAAAGGTGGAACACCGCATGGGTGAGGCCGAACAAAACCAGCGCCGCCACGGCGATATAGTTGCGCGAATTGCGGCTGCGTATGACCGGCAGCGCCATGCACACCGCCGCATACCAGAAAAACACCGTACCGGCCACACCGCTTACCGCGGCACCGCCGGGAACGAGCGCGGCAATCCGCGCCAGCAGCCAAACCGCGGTCAGGCCGAATAATGCACCGCCGCGGGTAGGCGGCTGGCCGGTCCAGGTGGCCACGGCCGTGAGCAGAAAGCCCACCACCACCGCACCGGCATAGCCCCAAATCATTTCGTGGGCATGCCAGTAAAACGAAGGCAAATCAGGCGTGCCCGGGTAGCCGAAGCCCCACAGCAGTATTGAGGCCGCGCCGAAAAGCGCCGCCAGCGCGTAAAACGGGCGGAAAGCCATGGCCCAAACAGGGTGTTTGAACAGCATAGTCATGGTGGTTCCTTTTAGGGTTTTGCAAGTGGTTCGGGTGTGGTTGCGGCTTGATTTTTGAATACAGGCAGGCCGTCTGAAAAACGGTTACGGCGTATCCAGAAAAGGCTCAATGGCCGGAAACAGCTCGCGCTCTTCAAAGCGGGCGTGATCACGCAAGGTAACGGCCAAGCGGCGGTTCCACTCACTATTTTGATATTGCGGGTGCGCCAGCATATCGCGCAGCCCGGCGTGGTCGGCCTCAAAGCGGCTGCGCAGTTTTTCATCGAGTGCCGGCCAATGAGGTGCAAACTGTTGCTCTTCAGCCTGAAAATGAGCCAGCAAATCAGGGCGGTGGGCTTCGATATCGGTTTGATGTGTGGCGGCGGGGTCGCGCAGGATACGCACGCATAATGCCAATGAATGATGATGCTCGCGTGAGCGTTCGATTAAATCGGGGTGGCGTTTTAGAGGTTTCATGGTTGTGCCCGTGGTTGGATTATTTTATAAGTTTCATATATTATGAAACTTAATTGAAAATAAATCAAATTCAGGTATGATTACACCATACGTGACAGCTTAGCAGAGATACACCTATGTATTTGACCCAACACACCGATTACGCCTTGCGTGTGCTGATTTACAGCGCCATTAACGATGATGCGCTGGTCAATATCGGCACCATCGCCGACACCTACGGCATTTCCAAAAGCCACTTGATGAAAGTGGTTACTGCACTGGTAAAAGGCGGTTTTCTAACCAGCATGCGCGGCAAGGGCGGCGGCCTCAAGCTGGCGTGTGAGCCGGAGCAGATCAACATCGGCGCGGTGGTGCGTCATATGGAGCCGATGCAGATGGTCGAATGCATGGGCCCTAATAACGACTGCCTGATTTCGCCCAACTGCCGCCTGGCCGGCATTATCGGCGGCGGCATCAAAGCCTTTCTCAATTATCTCGACGGCTTTACTCTGGCCGATTTGCTCAACAAACCGACCTACGATGTGCTGTATCTGCCCAAAGTAGACATCATGGCCGTCTGAAAAAAAGCGCTGTTTAGGTTTCAGACGGCCTGTTGATGCAGCATGCCGTCTGAAAAACTACGCAAATCATGGTAGACTTGCCCGCATCCGTATTCACGCATTTGCGAGCTTTATTTATGACTTCCCCAAGCAAACTCATTATCGCCAGCCGCGAAAGCGCACTGGCCATGTGGCAGGCCGAACACATTCAGGCGCGCCTGCAAGCCCTTTACCCCGAGTGCGACGTGCAGATACTCGGCATGACTACCCGCGGCGACCAAATCCTCGACAAAACCCTTTCCAAAATCGGCGGCAAAGGCCTGTTTATCAAAGAGCTGGAGCAGGCGCTGCAAGAGGGGCGTGCCGATTTGGCCGTGCATTCGATTAAAGACGTGCCGATGGATTTGCCCGAAGGCTTCGCGCTGGCCGCCATCGGAGAGCGCGCCAGCCCGTTTGATGCCTTTGTATCCAACCGATACGAGCGGCTGGAAGACTTGCCGCACGGCGCAGTAGTGGGCACCTCCAGCCTGCGCCGCGAAGCCCAATTGCGCGCCCGCTATCCCCATCTCAACATCAAACCCCTGCGCGGCAACGTGCAAACCCGTTTGGGCAAGCTTGATAAGGGCGAATACGATGCCATCATTCTCGCTGCCGCCGGTTTGCAGCGGCTCGGCCTTGATGAACGCATCCGCCTGATTTTGTCGCCGCTCGACAGCCTGCCCGCAGCCGGACAGGGCGCGCTCGGTATCGAAATCGCCGCCCACCGCTATGATTTGCTCGAAGCACTCAATCCGCTCAACCATGCCGTAACCAACGCCTGCGTAAGCGCCGAACGCGCACTTGCCCGTGCGCTTGACGGCAGCTGCCAAGTGCCGCTGGCCGCCTATTGCACTGAAGCAGACGGCCTGCTCACCCTGCATGGCCTGGTCGGCCACCCCGACGGCTCCGTGACTTTGCAGGCACAGGCCGAGGCGCCGTTGGCCTATGCCGATGCACTCGGCCGCGCCGTGGCAAAAAAGCTGGCCGAAGATGGCGCGATAGAATTGATTCAAGCCATTTTGGCCGAACAATAAAAAACGAAGCAAAGGCCGTCTGAAAGAGATGATGGATTTTCAGACGGCCTGTTGTTATTTCTGCCGGCATCCTATTTGAGTGCTGCAAGTATCCGCTTTTGTATGTTCCGAAACAGATGACATCCATCGATAAGGCCGTCTGAAAACCATGCCCACATTATTGATTACCCGCCCCGAAGGCCGTGCCGCCGCCGAAATGCAGGCTTGCGCGGCGGCAGGTTGGCGCGCTGTGCCGTTCAGCCCCATCCGCATCGAAGCCGATGCCGCCGCCTTACAGCAGTTGCCGGCCAGGTTTCGGGCGGCAGATGCGGTGTTTTGGGTCAGCCCGAGTGCGGTGGCGGCAGCTGCGCCCTTGTTGGATTTTTCAGACGGCCTGCCGGTGCAGATTGCCGTGGGGCAGGGCAGCGCCAAAGCTTTGGCACAATATTGCCCGCAGCCGGTTTATGCGCCGGAAACGGGCAACGACAGCGAAGCGGTGTTACGGCTGGATGTATGGCAAAACCTGGCACACAGCGCGAAAATCCTCATTGTACGCGGCCGCGGCGGGCGCGACTTTTTGGCACAATCGCTGCGGCGGCAAGGCTTTGCGGTCGAGCTTGCCGAAGTGTATTTCAGACGGCCTCAGGCATTGGATTGGGCGCTGTTTGCGCAAGAAAAACCGCAAGCCGCATATGTGACTTCGTCGGCAATCGCCTCGGCCTTATTTGCACAAGTGCCGCTCGAATTGGCGCAATCTCTCGAAACCTTGCTATACTTTACCCACCATGAGCGCATAGCCGCCACGCTGCGTGCCGCCGGCGCCGACAATGTCCGGCTGGTGGCGCAGCTCGATATGCATACCTTACAGCGCGAAACGGAGTAAGCAATGAAGCCCGACGAAACGCAAAACCCATCCGGCCAAGCGGCGCAATCCCAACCGATTGTGGTGTCGCCCGACGGCATCGCCACGCCGCCCGAAGCCGCGCCCGACAGTGCGGAATCACACGAAGCGGCGCAGGCCGGCACCGCCCGAAACGAAGCAGGGCGCGAGCCGGAGCCCGCATCCGAAACCAAGCCCGAACCCGTGCCGCCGGCAGCCGGTCGCCCGGAACCCAACAACACAGGAAAAAACATGTCTGAATCCAATCAAACACCGACAGCCGCCCCCGCCCCCGTGGTGATCAAACAGTCTTCCGGCAAAGGCCTGGCCGCCGGTGCGCTGGTGTTGGCCTTGTTGGGCTTGGGGGCCAGTGGCTTTTTATTTGTGCAGGGGCAGAATATTTTAAAAACCCAGCAATTGAGCTTCGACCAGAAAATCGATAAAGCCGCTTTGGGCGAAAGCCAAAACGCCAGCCTGCTGCAAGACAATATCCGCAAACAAACCGAAGTGCAGGCCGCTTTGACACAGCTTTCAGACGGCCAAAAGCAAAATACCGCGCAAATCGCCGCCGCCAACCGTGCGTATCAAGAGCTGCTCAAAGGCCGTGCCGACTGGCTGGTAGACGAAACCGAAGCCACGTTGAATCTGGCGGCACAGCAATTGCTGCTGTCGGGCAATGTGCCGGTTGCCCTCAGCACGCTGGAAAATATCGAAAACCGCCTGAGCCGTTTCGACCAGCCCGATCTGCTGCCGATTAAACAAGCCGTGAGCAACGATTTGGCAGCCTTGAAAAACCGCCCGTATTTAGATATGGCCGGCGCATCGCTGCGCTTGGGCCGTTTGGAAACCGCAGTGGCCGGTTTGCCGCTGATGGTTGACGGCACTTTGCAGCCGGGGCAGACCGCCGCCGCGCCGGCAAATACCGACGGCCTGCCGTGGTGGCAGGCAGCATGGGAAAAAACCTTGGCCGGCCTCAAAGGCATGGTGGAAGTGCGCAAGCTGAATAATAACGATGCCATGCTGATGGCGCCCGAGCAAGTGTATTTCGTGCGTGAAAACCTGCGCTTGCGGCTCTTGGATGCCCGCGTGGCGCTGATGCAGCATAACGGCGAAGTGTTCCAAAGCGATTTGAACAGCGCCGAAGCGGCGGTGAAACAATATTTCGACGGCCGCTCGCCGGCCACCCAATCGTGGTTGAAAGAATTGTCGGATTTAAAAGCGCTTGATGTGCGCATGATTGCCGATGACCCGCTCAAAGCCAGCCTGACCGCCGTGCGCGCTTATCAAGACAATCTGCGCACCGCCCATCCGGATGCGCTGCCTGATGCCGCTGCGGAAAGCACCGCATCAGAGCCTGCCGCCGCCTCGGCTCCGGCTGCTGCTTCCGAGCCTGAGGCCGCGCCCGCTTCGTCTGCCGGCACGGCCGCGCCCGCCGCCAAACCGGCATCTGCACCTGACGCAGTGAAAGGGGATCAAGCATGAGAGGCCTGATTTGGATTATTGTGCTGTTTGCCGTTGCTGTCGGCCTGGCGATGGCCGCCAGCACGTATAGCGGCAATGTGTATATCGTGGCTGAACAAACCATGCTGCGCGTGAATCTGCATGCCTTTATTCTCGGCCTGATTGCGCTGGTGGTGGTGCTTTATCTGCTGGTGCGCCTGATTGCCGGTATTTTGCATGTGCCCGGGCGGATGCAGCGCTTCGGTGTCAAACGCAAAGGCCGTCAGGCCGGCACAGCGCTGAATAATGCCGGCCTGGCCTTTTTTGAAGGCAAATATCAAAAAGCCGAGCAAGAAGCCGCCAAGGTGCTGGCCAACAAAGAAGCCGGCGACAATCGCACGCTGGCGCTGATGTTGGGCGCACATGCCGCCGACCAGATGGACGACACCGCATTGCGCGACCAATATCTGCAAGACATCGCCGCGCTGCCGGCCAAACAGCAGCTTTCACGCCATTTGCTACTGGCCGAATCGGCATTGAGCCGCCGCGATTATCCCGCCGCAGAAAGCAACATCACCGCGGCTGCGCAAATCAACCCCCACCTGACCCGCCTGGTGCGCCTGCAACTGCGTTATGCCTTCGATCACGGCAACGCCCTTGATGTGTTGGATAAAACCGCCAAGCTTTTAAAGGCCGGTGCCATCAACGAATACGAAGCCGGCCAGTATCAAAGCTGGGCATACCGCCGCCTGTTGGCGCTAGCCACCGACAGCAGCGGCCTGAAAGCCTGCCTGAAGCGCATTCCCGATGCACAGAAAACAGGCGAATTGTGTTTGCCGATTGCCGAAAAATATGCGGCGCTGGGTTTGTATGACCAGGCTGTCAAATGGGTCGGCCAGTATTATCCGCACACCCAGCAGGCAGAATTGCTGGAACCGTTTGTGCACAGTGTGCGCTATCTGGATGAAAAAGCCCAACGCAAAGCCATCGACACAGCCGACGGCTGGCTCAAAAGCCGCCCCAAAGATGCCCGCCTGCTGATGCATTTGGGGCAGCTGGCTTACAGCAAACAACTTTGGGGTAAGGCACAGGGCTATCTTGAAGCCAGCCTCGCCATCACACCGAGCGTGCAGGCGCGTTTGGCATTGGCCAAAGTGTTTGACGAAACCGGCCAAGATGCCCGCGCCGAACAGCAACGGCTGCTGGCGCTGGAAGGTGCTACGCATGATGAAAACGAAGCACTGCTGCCGGTAGTAGCGGATGCACATGCGTAAGGTTTAAATCCGGATATCGGCGTAACTTGATAAAGGCTGTCTGAAAATGTTCAGACGGCCTTATTTTATTAAAATAAAAATCAATTTCCTTGCAATTTTACAAAATGCCGTTATATTGAAAAACAAGGCGACAGGAAATACCGCCGTTTTTTCACTTAAACACAAGGAGAGTATGATGCGTAAAGATCGTGAATTCGAAGCCCAAAAAGAAGCCCTGATGAAAGAAGTGCGCAACGTGTTGCAAGAAGTGGAAAGCCTGTATGACACCGGTGTTGAAGCCGGCACAGAAGAAGCCAAAGCCTTGAAAGTTAAAGCACAAGAGCAATTGAGCAAGGTTAAAGCACAGTTTGCCGATTTTGAATCGGCTGCTGCCGACAAAGCCCGCGAAGCCGCCGACCGCGTACGCGAAGGCGCGCATTACACCGCCGAAAAGGCCCGCGGCGCTGCCCGCCATACCGATGAGCTGATTCAAGACAAACCTTATTACGCTATGGGTTTTGCCGCACTGGCAGGCTTGGTTGTAGGTGTTTTGCTCAACCGCCGTTAAGCCCGTTTGCATCGGGTGATTTGAGCCGTTGCGATTTATGATTCAGACGGCCTCAGCCCCATTTCCGATTGCCGCCCGTATGCAGAACCACAGCCTGCGGCCGGGCGGCTTTTTACGGTATCTTCAATCTGCAATGAATGCTCCGTCAGGATGCCCTAAGCGCATCTTATATTGATATATATCGTACCGGAGAGATGGCAGGCGTTGTGCAATACCGATTTTGAAAACCTGCCGAAGCCGGCTGTTTCATCATACCCGGCGGGGTAATACATTCAGATCATGCAAACAAGGGAGAATCATGAGTAGCTTGGGAAACCATATCCGGCATTTTAAAACACTGCTGTATCAGGGCAGTGATTTGATGGTATTGCGCCTGCGTTTGTTGGCGCTTGATTTAAATGCCCAGGCCGGCAGCGTGTTGAGAATCATCGGCGCCATTGTTTTTGCTGCCGTTATGGCTTTATTGGGCTTGTCCAGCTTGCTGTTCGGATTAAACAGCGTATTGGACAATCAAACCAAAATTTGGGTGTTTTTCAGTATTGCCGCTGTATCGCTATTGGCTGTAGCCGCATTATTGGCCTGGGCAGTTTCCACTTGGCGCAACCGCAGCAGCCAAGTGATGGCCACTTTGCAGGATATGCAGCAGGATATCGCTTACTTGCGCGGCCAAACAGGTGGCGGCTCCGAGCCGGCAAGAAAGGAGCAGGAACAATGAAAATAAATGCCAACGAACAACGGGAGTTGCTGGAGTTGCAAGCGCAGCTGACCCGCTTGAAAATTGCAGCGGAATATCTTAAACAGCAAAAAGCACGTGAGCAGCAAAGCATTATCGACAGCGGTTTCAACAAGGCGGTGGGTTTAACGCATCAAGCACTCAGCCTGAGCAACGGCCTGCCTTCCAGCCGCCTGTTGTGGAACAGCGTATTTTTACCGTTACGCTGGCGCCAACGGCTGTTGATGGGGGCGGCATTGCTGCTTTGGAAATATTGGCGCGATTCGCAAAGCTCTGCGAATCGAATGATGAGAAAGTTCTAGAATGTGGGTAGCAGTATCTGTTGTCGGTAGCGGTTTATCAATAGAATGATGTGACCTAAACAGATGTATATTTGTGTGTATATGAGGCCGTCTGAATGTTGAACTGCCCCCCAAATCTTGGATATTTTCAAACCGCTGAATCAATCACGCTTCAAGCGGCGGTTGCAAACTGAGTTCTGTATGCCACAGGGCTCAGTTTTTTCAAATTCAAACTCAATCGCTCATGATTGTAGTAGCGGATATAGTCATGTATTTCCGCCTCCAATTCCTCTATCGAAGCAAAAGTCCGGTTGTAGAAACATTCCGTCTTCAATATTGCGAAAAAACTCTCCATCGGCGCATTATCCCAGCAATTGCCTTTGCGCGACATGCTTTGGGTGATGCCTGCCTCTGCCAATTGCTCACGATACGCATGGCAACGATACAATACGCCCTGGTCGGAGTGCAGCATCGGTTTGCGTGCGCCCAGTTGCGCCACTGCCTGTGACAGCATGGTCGTTACCATTTCGCTGTTCGGGCGGCGCGACAGGTGATAGCTGCGGATTTCGCGGTTATACAAATCGAGTATCGGCGACAGATACAGCTTTTGACCGTCGCATTTGAATTCGGTGACATCGGTCAGCCATTTCTCGTCGGGTGTGTTGGCGTTAAAGTTGCGCTTCAACAGATTCTCGGATGTTTCGCCCATCGCCGGCGGGTAGTATTTTCGCTTGGCTCTGACGATGGCTTTCAAATTCATTTTTTTCATCAGCCGCGCTACTTTCTTGGTGTTCCATGACAGTGCGGCGGCAATGCGCCTTTGTCCGTAACAGCCTTTGTGCTGCTGGTAAACGGCGTATACTGCTTCCATATCTGCCTGATCTTTGTCGGGCTTTTGGTTGCTTTTTCTGCTGAAGTAGAAGCTGCTGTGTGACAGTTCGGCAGATTCGCAAAGATATTTTAGCGGGTGTTCTGTTTTTAATGCTTCGATGATGCGGGCTTTTTCTCGGTTGGGTTTGCGCGCTTCATCAGCGCATCGAGCTTTTTTAGATAAGCGTTCTCCGCTCTGAGGTAGGCGACTTCTTCTAATAGCTCTGCCTGTGTTTTTTCGGCATCGGGTTTGTCGGTAATAAAGGGGTTTTTGCGTTGTTTGGACATGGTGCTTTGAGGGTGCTCCAGCGCGTGGATGCCTGCTCGTTCGTAGGCGGCAATCCATCGGCGTAAGTGGGTTCGGGATATTTGAAGCTCGTCTGCGGTGCGTTGTTGGCTTCTGAGTGCATAATAACGCATCACGGCCTGATGTTTGAAGTGTAGGCTGTATTTAGACATAAGAAAACTGTACCTTTCATGGGTTGGTGGGGGTGTCCAACTTTTGGGGTACAGTTCATGTTTACAGCATTCAGACGGCCTCAATCGTTGCAGAATCCGAATATCTATCTGTTTATTTATAGCCGTTCAGCTTATTATCTATTTACAAAAGTAGCTAACAAGGAGTGAGCCGAAGACCGTACAACCAGTAGGCCGAGGCGAGCCAATGCCGTTAGGTTATTTTTGTGAATGGGTATGAATATAACAGGCCGTCTGAAGGGTTTGATATTGCAGTCAATCAACCATTCTGATGGCTGGCTTCAATTCACAATAATGAAGTGCTGCATTAGGGTGTTTGGGCCATTCGATTTACGGATTTTGTGTTCCTGAAAGCGTATCTGTTGCTATTTTGCAGCCAATTCCAGCAGCTCTTTGGCATGGCTGCGGGTGGTGTCGGTAATGGTTTCGCCGCCGAGCATGCGGGCGATTTCTTCGATGCGTTGCGCCGGTGTGAGTATGTTGATTTCGCTGAGGGTCTGCTCGCCTTCACTGTGTTTGCATACTTGCCAATGGTTTTCGCCGCAGCTGGCAACTTGCGGCAGGTGGGTAACGGCAAGCACTTGGTGTTGTTTGCCCAGCGCACGCAATGCACGTCCGACCATTTCGGCAACGCCGCCGCCGATGCCGGTGTCAACTTCATCAAAAATCAAGGTGGGCACTTGGGTATAGCGGCTGGTAACAACTTGCAGCGCCAGGCTGATGCGGGCAAGTTCGCCGCCTGAGGCCACTTTGTTGAGCGGGCGCAAAGGCGTGCCTTTGTTGGCGGCCACTTGATATTGCACCTGCTCCAAGCCGTGTGCAGTAGGAGAAGAGGGCAGCAGCTCAATGTGAAAGCGGGCGCCTTTCATGGCCAGGTGCTGCATATGTTTGCCGGTTTCGCTACTGAGCTCGGCGGCGGCTTCATGGCGAGAGGCGGAAAGTTTTTGCGCAGCCTGCATATAATCGTGTTCGCTGCGGGCAGCCGCGGCTTCAAGGGCGGCGATATCGGTGGCGGCATCCAGATTGTGCAGGGCGTGTTCCAGTTCGGCCAGTTTTTCGGGCAATTCTTGCGGCTCGACACGGTATTTCCGCGCCATGCTCATCAATTCACTCATGCGCTGCTCTTGCTCGGCCAGCTCGTCGGGGTTGATTTCGACGCGGGCGGCTACATCGCGCATATTGGCGCTGACTTCGCCCAGCTCGGCTTCGATGCTGGCCAGCATGTTGAGGCTTTCGGCAAAGCGCGGTTCGATGTTTTGCAGGTTGCCCAGCAGCTTCTGACATTGATAGAGCAGGCTTTGCATGCCGTTTTCTCCATCAATGCAGTCGCCGGCCTGCTCGGCGGCCTGTAATAATTCGGCGGCATGCGCGAGGCTGTCGTGGCTTTGGCTCAAGGTTTCCCATTCGCCGCTTTGCAGATCGAGCCGGTTGAGTTCATTAAACTGCCATTCGAGCCGTTCGCGTTCGATGGTAATGCTTTCGGCATGGCTGTGGGCTTCGGAAAGGGCTTTTTGGGCGGCAATCCAGCTTTGATAGTGTTGTTTGACGGTTTCGGCCTGGGGCAGGCTGCCGGCAAAGGCATCCAGCAGGTGGCGTTGGGCGGCTTCTTTGTTGAGCGAATGGTGTGCGTTTTGGCCGTGAATGTCGATAAGCTGTTCACCAACGGCTTTCAATTGGGTGAGTGTGGCGGCCTGATTGTTGAGAAAGCTGCGGCTTTTGCCTTTGGCATCGATGATGCGGCGGATGCTGAGCTCTTCCGCACCTTCTTCCAGCAGGCCTTGTTCGCGCAGACCGGCTTGCAGTTGCGGCAGGGCGCTGATGTCGAATAAGGCGGAGAGGCGGGCTTCTTTGGCGCCGCTGCGCACTTGGCTGAAATCGGCTTTATCACCCAGCAGCAGCCCGAGCGCATCCAATGTAATGGATTTGCCGGCCCCGGTTTCGCCGGTGAGCACGGTGAAACCGGTTTGGAAGTTCAGGTTGAGTTGTTCGACAATCACAAAATCGCGCAATGAAAGTGCCAAAAGCATGGTGTGTCCTTATGGGCCGGGCGGTTTGAGGCGGTTGGGAAGCCCTAGGGCCTAAGCATTCGATTTACGGGTGCTTTTTACTTCTGAAAAACGCATCTGCCGTGTTAATTATAAATCCTTGTAAGATGTTCAATCTTATTGTGTTTTCCTTGCATCTGCATTATCAGGGGTAAAAGTTCCTTCATAAACGATGGTAGGATACCCTCGTATTGAAAGTTTTTCTGTATTATAACTAAGATTTTTTATAGTTTGAATAAGTTTTTTCTAATTTTTATGAAATATGCCGCCGCCTGAAAAAAATGGCTGTTCAGATTGTGCGGCGGTGCCGGTGGTTTTCGGGTCAGCGCGGCAGCCAACGGTTGATGGTGGTGTTTAGATTGCCTGATAATTTTTCTAAATGCAGAAATTGGTCGACATAGGCTTTAAAGCGGAAATCGCGGTTGGGAATCAGCCAGCCGTTTTGGGCGGGGCGCAGCGGCTGTTCGGGGTTGACGCCGCAGAGAATATTTTTATGTTCATGGCTTTTAACGATGGCTTCAGCGGCTTCGGTCACGAATACATCGGCGCGGTTGTCGATGATTTCTTGGAAAATGGTCAGGTTTTCGGGATGCATGGTCAGGTTTGCCCGGCTTAATGCCGTGCGGGCGAAGTTTTCATTGCTGCCGCCGGGGTTGGCGACGATGCGCACATTGGGGCGGTTGATGGCTTCGATGGTTTGATATTTTTTGACATCGGCACAGCGCACCAGCGGGGTTTTGCCGTTGGTGAAATAAGGTTCGCTAAACAAAGCCTGCTGTTGGCGCGGTAAGGTAATCGAAATGCCGCCGATGGCGATATCGCATTTGCCGGCAGTGAAATCTTTCATCAGATTCGGCCAGCTGGTTTTCACCATTACCGTTTCGGCTTCCAGGCTTTTGGCCAGGCTGGTGATTAAATCGTTATCGATGCCTTCAAAGCGGCCGTTGCGCTCGAAGCTGAACGGTTTGTAGTCGCCCGGCGAGCATACGCGCAACTGCTTGCTTTCCATCACGCGGGCGAGGGTATCGGGTGTTTGTGCTTGTGCAGAAACGGCAGCGGTAAGCAAGATAAATAAAACGGTTTTTTTCATGACAGATGCTCCGGTGGGTTCAAACGGCTTATCTTAATCATAAATTTACATTTATTAAAATAATCGCTTAAGCAGATAATGCCGTCTGAAAGCGGTTTGTTGGTCTTTTTTGCGGTTATGGTTGCTGAATTGATGCTAAATGCGAATAAAGGCGTGCAAAAGAAAGAAGGCTGCTTTTTTCGACCGGTTGCATGAAACAGCAGATAAACCGATTGTCATGATTTTGGGTATTTGATTTTCTGCTGAACCGCGTTATTGATGCAGCTTTATAACCATTCATAAAAGTAAGTGAAGCAGGCGAACCCACGGCGTTAGGTTGTTTTTATCAATCGCTATTATTGTGCTGCTGCTTTACTGTGCATGATAAAAGGCCGTCTGAAAGCATTTTTTCAGACGGCCTGTGTAGGGTGCAAGGTTTTTGTGAACAGAATCCATGCGATACACGATGTGGGTCGGATGCTCGAATCCGACATGTTTCAGACGGCCAAAATCATTGGGCATCACAAGAATATTGAATAATTTGTCGGATACAAGTATCCGACCTGCACTTGCGGTACTGTCTTCGGCTTGCCGCCTTGTTGACTTATTTTTGTGAATGAATAGGAAAATCGGTTTTCAACATATTAAGTTTAACGGCGAAACAAAACACCCCTGATTCAGGGGTGTTTTTTATGCGCTTTTTCAGCTGCCGATCAATTTCAAACGCTGGCCGGGGGTGATGGTGCGGGTGTTTCGGTTCCAGCGGCGGATGTCGTTGACATCGACATTGAAGCGGTTGGCAATGGTGTTCAGGGTGTCGCCTTTGCGCACGGTGTAGGAAACATTGCGCACGGTGCTGCGCTGATTGGCCGCCGCCGCGACTTTCAATACCTGACCGCGGCGGATATTGTTGCCGGTGATGTTATTGGCAGTAATCAAGTCGGCAACGCTGACGTTATAGCGTTGCGAAATATTAAACAAAGTGTCGCCTTCCACTACGCGGTGGCTGCCGGCGGCTGTCTGCGGCGCGGTATTGGCGCGCGCCAGGCGTGTTTCGGTGCGTTGCTGTTGTTTGGCGCGGGTGGCGGCTGCCTGTTCGGTGCGGAGGCGTGCGGCGTTGTCGGCATCGGCTTGGGCAATCACGTTGCGTACGCTTTCGGCCGCATTGATGCGCATGGTGGATTCTTGTGCCAGCGCCAGCAGCGGGTCATCGCTTTCGGCGGCAACGCCGGGCTGTGTCGGCAGCGGCAGCGGACTGTTGACGGCAATAGCTGTCAGTTCGGCTGTCGGCGCTTCAAACGGGGCGGTGGCTGCGGCCACAGGTTGGGCGGCTTGGATGCGGATGTCGGCAGCGGCTGTGTTGGCCGGCTCGGGCAGCGGACGGGTTTGTGCGGCTACGATTTGCGGACGGCCCGAATAAGGGTTGCCTGAAGCTTCGATGCGCGCCACGGTGATGGGCGCGGCTGCGGGTGTTGCCGGTCGTGCTGAAGCCAGCGCGGCTGTGTTATCGGGCATCGGCTGCATCACGGGCATGTTGGATCGGTAGGTGTCGGGGCTGTTGTCGCTGTCGATGGCGGCCAGATTCAGGCTTTCGCTGCCGAAGCTGCTGTTGTTCAGGCTGTTTTTGGCCACCAGAATGCTGCGGCCAGCGCTGACGGTGTTGCCGCTCATGCTGTTGAGACGTTTGATTTCAGCCACGCTCATGCCGGTTTGGGCGGCGATGCTGCTCAGGCTGGTGCTGGAAAAGGGGGTGTATACGTCCCATGAGAGCAGGGTTTCGGGTTTGGCGTTGCGGTAATTTTTTTCAAAAGTGGCTGCGGCTGTTGCCGGCAGCAGCAGTTTGCGGTTGCTTTTGGGAATAAAGACCGGCGCGTTAAATGCCGGATTGAGTGTCAGAAATTCACTCTCGCTGATGCCTGCCAGACGGGCGATGGCGCTGATGTCGGCGGGTTGGTCGAGGGTGAGGGTTTTGAAATAAGGTTTGTTGTCGATTTCGCTCAGATTCAGGCCGAACATCTGCGGGTTGCTGACGATATTGCGCACGGCCAGCAGTTTGGGCACGTAATTGCGGGTTTCATTCGGCATGCGGATGTTTTCATACACCGGCTCAAGGCCTTGGGCGCGGGTGCGGTTGATGGCGCGGCCGAGGTTGCCTTCGCCCCAGTTGTAGGCGGCCAGCGCCAGCGACCAGTCGCCAAACAGGCCGTGCAGGTATTGCAGGTAGTTTAAAGCGGCATCGGTGGCGGCATATACATCGTGACGGCCGTCGTAAAGTGCGGTACGCTCAAGGCCGTAATGGCGGCCGGTGGCGGGCATAAACTGCCACAGCCCCGAGGCGCCTACCGGTGATTTGGCCTTGGTGACGAAGGCGCTTTCAATAAAGGGCAGCAGGGCGATTTCGGCCGGCATATTGCGCTTTTTGACTTCGTGGGCAATATGATACATATAGGGTTTGCTGCGGTTGATGGTGCGGTCGAAATAGGCACGGCCGGCGGCAAGCTTGGTTTCGTGGCGGCGCACCAGCTCGGTATTGACTTCGGCCATGCGGAAGTCTTTGCGTAAGCTGTTCCAAAGGCTGCCTGAGGCAAAACGGGTGTCGGTTTGGTCGGTCAGAGCGGCATTCAGGCGCATCATGGCCATGCCGGTTTGGTTGGGGGTGGCGGCGTGGCTGAGTGCCGCGCACGAGAGCGCCGAAAGGCCGCCAACGGCCAGTACAATTGATTTTAGTTTTGCCATAGTGTTTCGGTATCAGAGCTTCAGAATCATTCAATTCGGCTGATAGTACTGGCTCAAAGGGGTATCGTCAAGCTGTTGAAATGTTAATTTCCTTATAAAATTCTAGATACTTGCATCGCCCGACCGCTGATAAAGAAAGGTTTTGAACGATAAGGGGCGGGGCGGTATGATGTGTTTGTTGAACGACAGGTGGTTTTATGAATAGTGAAACAGTGATGAGGTGGTTTGCCGAAACCGAAGCCGGGCGCTACACGGCGGCGCGCGAGCAGCAGTTTTTTTCTAAAATCACGCAGGCTTTATATGCGGATGTGGTGGTGCAGACGGGCATGCCTGATTGGCCGTTATGGCCGTCTGAACAGCGTATTTGCGTGGGGCTTGATGTGCAGATGGCGGCAGATGAAAGCGCGTGGGCGGAGCAGTCGCTCGATTTGCTGCTGATGCCGCACGGCTTGGAATGCGGCGGAAGGCCTTATTTGGCGCTGGCGGAGGCTTACCGCGCCCTAAAGCCTGAAGGCCGTTTGGTGCTCACGGGTTTTAATCCGCATTCGCTGTGGCGGTTCAGCCGTCGTTTTGACGGCAGCCGGTTGCCTGAAAAAAAGCGCTGCCTGCCGTTGCCGCAATTGAAGCGACAGGCAAAAAGTGTGGGGTTTGCCGTTGAAGCGGGGCAATTTATGGTGTATGTGCCGGCGGTAAACAGCCGTGCAGCGCTGCGGCGCTGGCGTTTTATGGAATCGGCCGGCGACCGCTGGTGGCCGCATGCCGCAGCGGTATACGGATTAGTGTTGCTGAAACGCCGCCCGGGTGTGCACCCGCTGCCTGAATTTGAGCGGCAGGCCGAAAAAGAAAACGGCATGGTGCTGGGTGTGGCGTGTACGGGTGGAAAATATAAATAAACCGCCGAATAATATCAAACACAACCCGCAGGCCGTCTGAAATCATGTTCAGACGGCCTGTGGGTTTTAATTGGATAGCTATTTACCAAAACAAATGGTTTCAAAACAAATGGTTTGCAGCCGTTAAAACAGACTGATGATGCCCATCACGGCCAATGTGAGCACGATGGTGAGTGCGCAGCCCACTTTGGCAATCACGCCGATAATAAAGCCGACAAAAGTGCCCGCGCCTACTTTGCCGGCCGACCATAAATCTTTACGCGCCCAAAATTCGCCGATGCCGGCGCCCAGCAAGGGGCCGAGCAGCAGGCCGGGCAATGAGAAAAAGACACCGATGATGCCGCCGATTAATGCGCCCCACACCGCTGTTTTGCTGGCGCCGGTAAATTTTGCCCCCAGCATGCCGGCCACATAATCCATGGCGGTGCCGACGGCGGCCACAATGCCGAGAAAAATCAGTGTGCCGCTGCCGATAATCTGATAGTCGCCGGCATAAGCTAAAAGCCAGGCGCCGGCAAACATCAGGCCGAGGCCGGGAATGGCCGGATAAATGGTGCCGAGCAGGCCGATCAGCAGGGCAATCAGGCCGAGAATCATCAGAATGGTGAACATGGTTTTCCTTGTGGTGGGTGGTTTTGTTTTGCAGGGGAATCGGTGGGGAGGTTAACCCGGTGCGATGGCTGTGTTGCTACATGATAAATTTGCAGCCCGCCGCCTGCTACCCATTCACAAAAGTAAGCTGACTGTGTTGGCTCGCCTTGCTGTAGCCTTAGCTGTATATGTGTACTGCCTCCGGCCCGCTTTATGAGCTTATTTTGTGAAGGGGTATATTAAAATCAAACGAGGCCGTCTGAATCGGTGGTGCAGCTTTGCCGAAGCGTTCAGACGGCCTGATTAACATGCGGTATGAAGCATTAAATTCAAGTGCATCGTTATCAATAAAGTGTGGCGGCACATGTTTTTCAAAAGCGCAATGCTGCCGTGAAACGAAGCAATGATAATATCAAGGCCGTCTGAAAATATACTGCGTTAAAATCAGCTAAGCCTGAGTTAACAATTCTTGACTAAAGACCAACCTTGATGTTAAATGCCGTAATGCAATGCTTTTGTCGACAATACCGAAGCGCAGAAAATAAAAACGGAGCCGGTCGCTTTGCGGGATGCGGGTGAAACGGCATCAACAATCAATTAGGAAATTCGAGGGTTTTATGGGTAATTTCAATCCGATGTATGTCACATTTTCGATCTACATCATCGCGGTTTTGTTAATCGGGCTGGCCGCATATTTTTCCACACGCAGTTTCGACGACTATATTCTCGGCGGCCGCAGCCTCGGCAGCTTTGTTACCGCCTTGTCGGCCGGCGCTTCGGATATGTCGGGCTGGCTGCTGATGGGGCTGCCCGGCGCGATTTACGCGGTGGGGCTCAGTGAGGCATGGATTGCCATCGGCCTCACTGTCGGCGCTTATTTCAACTGGCGTTTGGTGGCAGGGCGCTTGCGTGTGCACACCGAATACAACAATAACGCGCTCACGCTGCCCGATTATTTCTTTCACCGTTTCGGCGCAGAAGGCCGCCTGATGAAAGTGATTTCGGCGGCGATTATCCTGTTTTTCTTCACCATTTATTGCTCATCGGGCATTGTGGCCGGCGCGCGCCTGTTTCAAAGCCTGTTTGATATTACTTACACGCAGGCGATGTGGCTGGGCGCGGGTGCCACCATCGCCTACACCTTTATCGGCGGATTTTTGGCGGTGAGCTGGACGGATACCGTGCAGGCAACCTTGATGATTTTCGCGCTGATTCTGACGCCGATTATGGTGTATCTGGCGCTGGGCGGTGCAGATGAAATGAATGCCGCCATTCAAGGCGTGGCCGCCACCACCGGCAAAGAATACGGCAGCCTGATTGCAGGCACCACGCTGATGGGCATCATTTCCACCGCTGCTTGGGGCTTGGGCTATTTCGGCCAGCCGCACATCTTGGCGCGCTTTATGGCCGCTGAAAATGTGAAATCGCTGGTGAAGGCACGCCGCATCGGCATGACGTGGATGATTCTCTGCCTGATCGGCGCTGTGGCCGTGGGCTATTTCGGTATTGCCTATTTCGGCGCGCATCCCGATCAAATCGGCGCTTTGGGCGGCAACAACGAGCGTATTTTTATCGCGCTGACCACCTTGCTGTTTAATCCGTGGATTGCCGGCATTATTTTGAGCGCGATTCTGGCTGCGGTGATGTCGACCCTGTCCTGCCAATTGCTGGTGTGCTCCAGCGCCATCACCGAAGATTTCTACAAAGGCTTTCTGCGCCCCGATGCGCCGCAAAAAGAATTGGTGTGGATCGGCCGTTTGATGGTGTTGGCAGTGGCCATTATTGCCATCATTATCGCCGCCGACCCCGACAGCAAAGTGCTGGGCTTGGTGTCTTACGCTTGGGCGGGTTTCGGTGCCGCTTTCGGCCCGGTGGTGATTTTGTCGGTGTTTTGGAAACGCATGACCGCTGCCGGCGCGCTGGCCGGTATGATTATCGGCGCGGTAACCGTAGTGGCCTGGAAAGCTACCGGCAGCAGCCTGTATGAAATCGTGCCGGGCTTTATCGCCTGCTTTATCGCCGTGGTGGTGGTGTCGCTGTTGGGCAAAACACCGCAACGTGTGGTAGAGAAATTTGAAGAGGCAGATAAAACTTATCAGGCCGCAAAATAAGGTGTGACGGATTGATCAGGCCGTCTGAAACGTGAGTTTCAGACGGCCTTTGCGATGCTATAGATAAAAGCTGTTTACCGCGAGGGTGCTCCGACCATTCGATTTAAGGGTGTATTTTGCCCCTGAAAACACATCTGCTGCGTTAAAAAGCCTCGCAAGATGGCCAATCTTGCTGCGTTTTTGCCTTGCATCTGCATTTTCAGGAACAAAAATCCCGCCATAAACGACACATCAGGACACCCTAGGGTTTTGCAAAAGTCTCAGGCCGTCTGAAATGTGTTTCAGACGGCTTTGTGTTATTCGCTAAAAATAATCCTGCCGCCGGTTGCTTCTGCCATACACCGCTTCGCATGCCTGGCGGATGGTGAGGCGGTTGTAGGTACGGCGTTGGGTGTGGTTGTCGTCGCTGATGCGCACTTCGGCCTGTAAAGCCGTTGGGGCATGCGGGAAGCGTTGTTTCATGTCGTCCCAATGATGGCGCTCGACGTGGACGATGGCAAACATTTCGGCGCTAAGGTTCATGCCGATGCTGAAACGTTGCTGCGAGGCTTGCAGGCAGTAGCCGCTGTCGGCAAAAAAGCAACAGTTGCGGCGGTCGTTGTAGCGGTAAAGTTCGATTTTAACGGCGGCGGGGTCGTTGAAAAGGGCGGCAAACAGGCGCTCGAACAGGGAGGGGCGGTGCACGCCTTCGCTGAGCATGCCGTAAAGATTGGCGAGCCAGCGGGTGTATTCGTCGATATTGAAACCGAAGGTGTGCAGAATTTTGTCGAGCCGCTGCTGCGGGCGCTCGGCAATCAGACCGATGAATTCTTCGCTCACCTGCGGCAGTTGGGTAAACAGCACATGGTGCAGACGGTAAACGAAAGGGTCGCTGCGGTTGAAGGGATTGCGCAAAATGCCCAGCAGCTTGAGTTTGAGTATGCGCCAGAGCGGCTCAGGCACTTGCAGACGGCCTGAAGGCAGCGTGAGCACACGGTTGCAGGCTTCTTCATAGCCGCTTTCATAGCGGCTGAACCAGCTTTCGAGGTTGTATTGTCTGCCGCCGTTGCCTTTGACGAAAGTCAGTGTGTAGAGATTGGGGTATTCGAGGTTGTTTTCGATGTTGACGCTTTGCGGTTGGCCACGGCGGTTTTTTTCAAACAAGGGCAGCGGCCAGCGGTATACGTTGCGGTTTTGCGCGTTGACGTGGGTGTTGAACGCGTGTTGGCGCTGCTCGGTTTGCGAGATGAAGTGGTGGCCTTTGGTGGGGTTGGCCACTAAGAGTGCATAGGGCTTTTCTTCGCATTCGGGGTATTCGCAATCGCTGAGAATAAAGGCTTGTGCGCTCATGGCGGGCTCGGTCGGAATGGGCGGAATAGGTATCAGGCCGTCTGAAAATACAGGGTAAAAATCATGGCTTTCAGACGGCCTGGTATCAACTATAGCCGTTATAGCCGTGCAGCTGAAGCATCTCACTTCGGCCTGCTGCTGCCGTATGATGATTAAGCTGAACGGCTATCTTGCTTATTTTAAAAACAATTTAAATTTTAGAAGCTTCAACTTGAATGTTCAGCTTCACGTTTTTGCTCATGCCTTGTGCCACGCCGAAATTCATGCCCCATTGGGTGCGGTCGATGGTGGTTTCAAAATCGCCGCCGCACACTTCGGCTTTCAGCATCGGGCTTTGGTAGCAGTTGAATTTGGTGGCGGTGAGGGTAACCGGATGGGTTTGCCCCAGCAGTGTCAGCAAGCCGTCGACCGAGCTGACTTTGTTGCCGCTGAAATGCCATTGGGTGGATTGAAAGCGGATGTCGGGATATTGGGCGGCGTTAAACAAATCGGCGCTTTTCAAATGGTTGTCGAAGCCGCTGATGCCGGTGTTGAGCGAGCTGACCGGAATGGTCACGCTGATGGAGCCGGTTTTGGCTTGCGGATCAAAGCGCACGATGCCGTTGAGGCCGTAAAAGCCGCCGGTGTTGGTGGTGGTGCCGAAGTGGTCGATGGCGAAGCGGGCGTTGGCGTGGTTGCTGTCGATTTTATATTCGGCAGCCGATACGCCGGCGGCGGCAACGGCAAGCAGTGCGGCAAACAGTGTTTTTTTCATCAGAAGCTCCTCAGTCGGGTGGAAAAATATGATTGCAAACAACGATTACTATCCTAACATAAAAATACCGCCCGGGGGGTTCAGGCGGTTTGATGCTGCGTTTACGCTTATTTGATGATGCTGATTTTTTGAATCACCACGGGGCGCAGGGGCACGTTTTGATGGTAGGCTTGGTTGGTGGTTTGCACTTTGGCAATGCGGTTGACCACATCCATGCCGCCGGTTACTTTTCCGAATACGGTGTAGCCGTAGCCTTGTGGGGTTTTGCTGCGGAAATTGAGCGAATCGTTGTTGGCCACGTTGATGAAAAACTGGCTGGTGGCCGAGTTGGGAGCGGCGGTGCGCGCCATTGCGATGGTGCCGGTGTGGTTTTGCAGGCCGTTATCGGCTTCGTTGGCGATGGCTTTATCGGTGGGTTTTTGCTTCATATCGGCCGTGAAGCCGCCGCCCTGAATCATAAAACCATCAATAACGCGGTGGAAAATGGTGTTGTTGTAAAAACCTTTATCGGCATAGCTGACAAAGTTGGCAACGGTTTTGGGGGCTTTTTGTTCGTCGAGCGAGAGCCGGATCTGCCCCATATTGGTGTCAATCACGGCACGGGTTTCGGCTTGGGCGTTGAATGCGGCCAGGCCGATCAGGCTGCCGAGGGTGAGTTTGGTCAGGGTGTGCATAGGGTAGGTATATGGGTGTGTTGAAAGAAATAATTATCGCTGAATTTGATGCGGGTATTTGTTAATCTGATGTAAAAAGGCCGTCTGAAAAAAACATCGGGTTGTTTTCAGACGGCCTTTAAGGGTGCCCTGACCATTCGATTGACGGATGCTTTTTCAGGAGCAAAAATCCCCTTACCAACGACACATCAGAACACCCTGGGTTGCCCTTGCGTGTGTTGGCTTAATGATGCAGCCGGCGCACGTATTCGACTTCTTCGCGGCTGCCCATCACCACGGCCACGCGTTGGTGCAGGCCTTCGGGCTGGATGTCGAGCATGTCGGTTTCGGCGTTGGTGGCTGCGCCGCCGGCCTGCTTGAGAATCAGGCTCAAGGGGTTGGCTTCATACATCAGGCGCAGTTTGCCGGGTTTGGCGGGGTCGCGCTTGTCTTGGGGATACATAAACACGCCGCCGCGCATCAATACGCGGTGGATTTCGGCCACCATCGAAGCCACCCAGCGCATGTTGTAGTTTTTGCCGCGGCAGCCGGTGTCGCCCGCCAGCAGTTGGTCGATATATTGCTGCATCGGCGCATGCCAGTGGCGGCGGTTCGACATGTTAATGGCAAATTCGCGGGTTTGTTCAGGCACTTGCGGATTGGCCTGCGTTTGTATGAATTCGCCGTTTTCGTTGAGGGTGAACACAAACACGCCGTGTTTCAGGGTAAACACCAATTGGGTTTGCGGGCCGTAGAGCACATAGCCGCTGGCAGCCTGGTCGCGGCCGGGCTGTAAAAACGATGCGGTGTCGAGCGCGCCTTGCGGTTTGGTGAGAATCGAAAAAATCGTGCCCACAGAAATATTCACATCAATGTTGGATGAGCCGTCGAGCGGGTCGAACAGCACCAGATAGCCGCCGTTTTCATGGCAGGCCACAAAGCTGTCTTCTTCTTCGCTGGCCAGTCCGGCCACGTGGGGATTGGCTTGCAGCGCTTGAATCAGCGTGTTGTTGGCAATCACATCCAGCTTTTTCTGGTCTTCGCCCTGAACGTTGCCGGTGCCGGCTTCGCCGAGAATGCCGGCCAGCGCACCGAGGCGCACTTGGCGGTTGATTTGAATGCAGGCGTTTACCACAGATTCGAGCACGCCGCCCAATTCGGCGGGGAGTGTATGTTGTTGCAAGTGCTGGGGCAGGAATTCGGCCAGGGTGGTCATAAGTTTCTCTCTTTGTTGAAACGGGTTATTGCGGATTGGATGCAGCTTGTGCCGCTAAGGCTTCCAAGCAGGGGCGGGCGGCGGTGGTCACTTTTTCTTGCAGCGCCTCATCGATATTGCCGGTGATGGCTTGGGCGATTTCGGTAGCCGAAACCACTTCTACGGCTTTTTCTGCCGAGCATTGGCACAGCTGCTGTTTTTGCGTTTCCGGCATGCGCACATGTGCGGGAATGCTGCTGATGCATTGTTTGGTAAACGAGGTGATGAATTCGCTGCGGTATTTTTCATCAAATGCTTGTTGGAATTGCTGTTTTTGTTCGCCGCAGCCGGCCAGCAGAGCCAAGCCTGCCAGCCAGGCGGAAAAGTGCAAAACGGTAGGCATCGGTAGATTTCCTTGCATGCATGGCGTGAATGTGTTGATTGTAATGCAAACGGCGGCGGTTTTCTATCAGTGAATCTAGGGTGTCCTGATGTGTCATCTATCATCATCTTTTTTGCGCTAAAAGCACATCTGCCGCGTTAAAAAGATGATGGGATATAAATGGCTAAAACGCCCGCTATCAGGCCGTTTGAAACTTGTTTTCAGACGGCCTGAGTTGATTTAAGGAATCTGATAATCCAGCACAAAGCGTGCGCCGTCATCTTGTGCCAAGCATTCGCTCAGGGCCGGTAGGGCTTCTTCAAGCTGTTTGGCCAGCAGATAGGGCGGGTTGATGACAAACATGCCGCTGCCGTGCATGCCGAAGCCGTCGGCGCGGGGGTGCTGCACATAAAGCTCGGCTTGCAGATAGTTTTCGGGGGAAAGTGCCTGCAACCGGCGGGGCAGCTGGCGGCTTTCTTCGCGGGAAAGGCAGGGATACCACACCAGGTAGCAGCCTTGTGCAAAGCGTTTTTGCGCTTCTTTCAAGGTGTGGGTAACGCGGGTGTAGTCTTGTTTTTCTTCGTAAGGCGGGTCGATGAGCACCACGGCGCGGCGGGTGGGCGGCGGCAACAGCGCAATCAGCCCTTGATAGCCGTCTGCCTGAGCCAGCTGGCCGCGCCGCCCCAAACGCGCTTCCTGCATATTGGCCTGCAAATGCTGAAAATCGGCCGGGTGCAGCTCAAACAGCCGCAGTTTGTCGCCGGGGCGCAGCAGTGATTGCGCCAGCCACGGCGAGCCGCAATAAAGGTGGGGTTCGGGCAGGCTGCCGTTCAGACGGCCTAAAAAGGCTGCCAGCGTTTCAGGCAGCACCGGTGCGGCTTGCATTCGGGCGATGCCGTGCCGGTGTTCGCCCACTTTTTGCGCTTCGGGGCCGCGTAAGTCATACAGCCCGGCGCCGCTGTGGGTGTCGATATACCAATAAGGCTTGTCTTTGCGGTTGAAATAATCCAGCACCAGATAAAGCGTGAAATGCTTGAGCATATCGGCATGGTTGCCGGCGTGGAATGCGTGGCGGTAGCTGAGCATAAGATGAGGCCGTCTGAAAAGAGGGAATTGTACGGGATTTGCGGTGTGCCGTCATTCGCGGTACATTTCGGAAAAACACAGCCGGAAAGCATGATGAAACCCCAATATATTTTATCACTGGATCAGGGCACCACGTCTTCGCGCGCGATGATTTTCAACCGCGCAGGCGAAGTGGCGGGCAAGGCGCAAAAAGCGTTTGCACAGCATTTTCCCGAGCCCGGATATGTCGAACACGATGCGAAAGACATTTGGAGCTCGCAGGTATCGGTATTGGCCGAAGTGTTGGCGCAATCGGGCATTGCCGCGGCCGATATTGCCGCTGTGGGCATCACCAACCAGCGCGAAACCACCATTGTGTGGGATCGGAAAACCGGCGAACCGGTGTATCGCGCCATTGTGTGGCAAGACCGGCGCACCGCCAAATATTGCGACAGCATCCGCGCGGCACACGGCGGCAATATCCGCGCCAAAACCGGCCTGGTTTTGGATGCTTATTTTTCGGCCACCAAAATCCGCTGGATTCTCGAACATGTGCCCGGTGCGCGGGCGCGGGCGGAAGCGGGAGAATTATGCTTCGGCACCGTAGACACCTGGCTGGTGTGGAACCTGACCGAAGGGCGCACGTTTGTGACCGACCCCGGCAATGCCGCCCGCACCATGCTGTTCAATATTCACACGCTGCAATGGGATGAAGATTTGCTGGCGCTGTTTGATATTCCGGCGGCGATGTTGCCGCAAGTGCGCAGCAGCAGCGAGGTTTACGGCCATACGTCGCCGCGATTTACCAACCGCGAAATCCCCATTGCCGGCATTGCGGGCGACCAGCAGGCGGCTTTGTTCGGCCAGCTTTGCCTGGATAAAGGCATGCTGAAAAACACTTACGGCACCGGCTGTTTTTTGCTGATGAATACCGGCAGCCGGCCGGTGGATTCGCAACACAACCTGCTCTCTACCGTGGCCTGGCAAATCGGCGGCGAAACCACTTATGCGCTCGAAGGCGGCGTGTTTGTGGGCGGTGCGGCCATCCAATGGCTGCGCGACGGCGCCCGCATGATACGCGAGGCCGATGAAATCAATGCGCTGGCCGCTTCTGTGGCCGACAACGGCGGCGTGTATTTTGTGCCCGCGCTGGCCGGCATGGGTGCGCCTTATTGGGATCAATACGCACGCGGCAGCCTGTTCGGCATTACCCGCGGCACCACCGACGGCCACATCGCCCGCGCCGTGCTCGAAGGCATTGCTTTTCAGGTATACGACATTGTGAAAGCGATGGAAGCCGATGCCGGCCATGCCACCGCCCAATTGCGTGTAGACGGCGGCGCCAGCAAAAGCGATTACCTGATGCAGGTGCAGTCGGATTTGTTTGCTTTCGACATTGTGCGCCCGCAGATTACCGAAACCACTGCGCTGGGCGCCGCCTATCTGGCCGGGCTGGCGGTAGGCTTTTGGAAAAATACCGATGAATTGCGCGCCCAATGGCAGGCCGATAAAGTGTTCAGCCCGCAGCTGCCGCCCGAGCGGGTGCGCCACATGCTGCATTATTGGGGCAAGGCGGTGAAAGCGGCACGGCATTGGATTGATGATTAATATGCCTTTAAAACCACGATTCGAATAGCAAATGTAGCGCTTGAGGCCGTCTGAAACAAGAGGCCGTCTGAAATGAAATAGGGTTTCAGACGGCCTCAATTTCGTATTGACATATCTGTAAAAATAGATTTATCATGGCAGCCATGAACCCGACCGAAATCTTTAAAGCATTGTCTAACGAATACCGCTGGCAGATACTGATGTGGCTGAAAAGCCCGCAACAGCATTTTGCCGCGTCTGCCCATTGCGATGGGCTGCATGATTTCGAAGGCGGAATCTGTGTCGGCCTGATTGCCGAAAAAGCGGGGTTGGCGCAATCGGTGGTGTCGGGCTATCTCAACACCCTGAAAAAAGCCGGGCTGCTCGAATCGCGCCGCATCGGCAAATGGACTTATTACCGCTACTGCCGCGCCGGTGTGCAAGCCTGGTTGCAGCAATTGCACGAGCAGTTTTAGGATGCCTTAGGGCACTCTGACCATTCGATTGACAGGCACTTTTCAGCCTTGTACCGGCAGGCCGGCGGAACAAAATGCCAAACCGTGCTTGTTGCCGCCCGCCATGGCCGTTTTGGATTTGATAATTGAAGCTTCATGATTTTCAAATGTTAATCTATTGAAAATAATTTGATTTTAAAAATTAAATGTTCAATATTTCCTTGCCGAATCTATAGATTGATGGCGGCGGTGGCAAAGCCGTGCTGCGTAATGTACCGATACCCATGGTCGGTTTTTTTTACATTAAATCTTATCTATATTTTCAGATATAAAAAATTATCGCTAAATAAAGCCACAGGCCGTCTGAAAGGCCGTAACCGAAATTGAAAGGAATCATCATGACAACACCTGCTGTATCCGTCCTCAATCTGGTGCCCGTGCGCGCAGGCGGCTCCACCGAGCAAGCGCTGGCCGATATGGTGGCGCTGGCGCAGCACACCGAAGCCTTGGGCTACCGCCGCTATTGGATTGCGGAACATCACAACACCACGTCTTTGGCCAGCTCGGCCACTTCGATTTTAATCAGCCACACCCTGCAACACACCCAAACCATCACCGTGGGCTCCGGCGGCGTGATGCTGCCCAACCACAGCCCGCTGATTGTGGCCGAACAATACGGCACGCTGGCCACACTTTACCCCGGCCGCGTTGATTTGGGCTTGGGGCGTGCGCCCGGCACCGACCGTCTGACCGCACAGGCATTGCGCCGCGCAGAGCGCGAAACTTCGCTCGATTTCCCCGAAGATGTGGCCACTTTGCAGCGCTATTTGGGCAGCGCCGAAGGGCAGGGCTATGTGAAAGCTTTTCCCGGCATCGGCACACATATTCCGCTGTATATTCTCGGCTCCAGCACCGAGAGCGCTTATCTGGCGGCGGAAAAAGGTTTGCCTTATGTGTTTGCCGCCCATTTTGCCCCGCGCATGTTGGAGCAGGCGTTATCGATTTACCGCAGCCACTTCAGGCCGTCTGAAAGCTTGGCGCAGCCTTATGCGATTGTGGCGCTGAACGTGATTGCCGCCGCCGATGATGAAGAGGCGCAGTATCAGGCCACCACGCAGCAGCAGTTTTTCCTCAATGTGGTGCGCAACAGCCGCCTGCCGCTGTCGCCGCCGCTGGAAAGCATGGACGGGCGCTGGAATGAAATGGAACGGCACACCGTTGAGAGCATGACCGCCTGCTCGTTAATCGGCGGCCCTGCCACACTGGCCGCGCAGTTTGGCGAGCTGCACACCCGCCTGCGCGCCGATGAATATATGGCGGTCAGCTATATTTACGATCAAGCCTTGCAATTTGAATCTTACCGTTTGTTCAAACAGGCGGTTGAGGCCGTCTGAAACCATTTTTTATGTTTGAGAGATTGATGATGAAACCGCAGTTTCAAACCCTATTCCAGCCCTTAACCTTCAATAACGGCACCACCTTGCCCAACCGCCTGGTGCTGGCGCCGATGACGCATTGGGCATCAAATGAAGACGGCAGCGCCAGTGAAGCTGAAATCGATTTTGTCGGCAGCCGCAGCGCCGGCTTGGGCATGGTGATCAGCGCTGCCACCGCAGTACACCCGACCGGCCGCGCGTTTGACGGCGAACCGAATGCCGTTTGCGCCACCGATGTGCCCGGCTTGCGCCGTGTGGCACAAAGCATACAGGCGCACGGTGCCAAAGCGGTATTGCAGCTTCATCACGGCGGTTTTCGCGCATTACCGCATTTGGTGCCGGCCGGCGGTGTGGTGGCACCCAGCCCGTTCACACTGATTGCCCCGCCGTTTATTTCTGAACAAGTCAAAGCAGCCGATGCGGCGTTGCAAACCGAAGCGCGGGTGTTGGCCGATGCAGAAATCCGCGAATTGGTGGATGCATTCGCCCAAGCCGCCGAGTATGCGCTGGAAGCCGGCTTCGACGGCGTGGAAATCCACGGTGCCAACGGCTATCTGCTGCAACAGTTTTATTCTGCCGCCAGCAACCGGCGCACCGACGAATGGGGCGGCAGCCGCGAACGGCGCATGGCCTTTCCACTGGCCGTTGCCCGTGCCGTTACCGATGCCGTCGCCCGCGCAGGCCGCGCCGATTTTATTGTCGGCTACCGTTTTTCACCCGAAGAAGCGCCGGCGGAAGGCATTAAAATGGCCGACACGCTGGCCTTGATAGACGAATTGGTAAAACTGCCGCTGCAATACCTGCATGTGTCGCTTGGCGATTTTAACGAACCGGCTGAAAATGCCGCCGAAGACAGCAGCTTGCCGCCTCAGCGCATTGCCCGTATTCATCAGCATCTGGCCGGCCGTTTGCCGCTGATGGGCGTGGGCGGCTTGGTGAGCGGCGCGCACATTGCCGCCGCTGCTCAAAGCGGTTATGCAGAATTAATCGCGGTGGGGCGCGGTGCGATTATCAACCCTGATTTTGCCGTGAAAATCGCCGCCGGCAACGATGAAGCGCTGACCGACAGCCTGGATGCCGCGCTTGGCGCACAGCAACAGCATATTCCCGAGGCTTTGTGGCAGGTGTTGCTGCGCATGCAGCCGTGGGTGCCGATCCGCAATTTTAAATAATGCCGGGCAGCAGGCGACGGGCAGCTTCAGCAGCGTTTGATTGTCATGCCCTCATGCGGAGAAAAGGCCGTCTGAACATAGAGGGTTGAATAGCTGTTGTTTCACGATGGCTGTAAAAAAGCTATTTGAGCGGTGCAGATAGGATTGCCCGGTATATGCCGAGGTGTTGGTGAGACAGCCGAAACAGGCAGGAATAGGCCGTCTGAAAATGATGGTAATGATGGAATGCGCGATGAATCAAACCTGCGGTTTATACCGCTTCAGAAAATCATCTGACCGCCTCGGCCTGCCTTGCGTATAGCACATACGTCAGGGCGGCCAATGCGGTCAGGTTGTTTTCAGGCCTGTTTTTATCAATGGGTATCAGTCGCCCATGCGGGCCAGCAGTTCGGCCTGATGCTCGGCAATCAATGCACCGGTCAGTTCGTCTAAATCACCGTCCATAATAAAATCCAGTTTGTGCAGGGTTAAATTGATGCGGTGGTCGGTTACGCGGCCTTGCGGATAGTTATATGTGCGGATGCGTTCGCTGCGGTCGCCGCTGCCGATCAGGCTTTTGCGCTCGGCGGCTTCTTTGGCCTGGGCTTCACGCTTTTGCGCATCATTGAGGCGGGCGGCCAGCACTTTCATGGCTTGGGCTTTGTTGGCGTGTTGCGAGCGGCCGTCTTGGCATTCCACCACCATGCCGCTGGGCAGGTGGGTGATGCGCACGGCGGAATCGGTTTTGTTGATGTGCTGGCCGCCGGCGCCCGATGCGCGGAAGGTGTCGATGCGCAAATCGGCCGGGTTCAGCTCGATTTCTTCGAGCTCGTCGGCTTCGGGCATCACCGCCACGGTGCAGGCCGAGGTGTGGATGCGGCCCTGGCTCTCGGTGGCCGGAACACGCTGCACGCGGTGGCCGCCCGATTCGAATTTGAGTTTGCTGTATGCGCCTAGGCCGACAATGCGGGCAATCACTTCTTTATAACCGCCCAAATCGCTTTCGTTGGCCGACACGATTTCCACCTGCCAGCGGTTGCGTTCGGCAAAACGGCTGTACATGCGCAGCAAATCGCCGGCAAATAAGGCTGCTTCATCACCGCCGGTGCCGGCGCGCACTTCGATGAAAATGTTTTTGTCGTCATCGGCATCTTTGGGCAGCAGCAGTTTTTGCAATTCGGTTTCCAACACATCGATTTGTGCGCCGGCGGCTTCGATTTCTTCGGCGGCAAAGGCTTTCATTTCGGGGTCGGCCAACATTTCCTGCGCATCGCCCAAATCGTTTTGCGCTTGCCGGTAGCGCTGAAACACTTCAACAATCGGCGTGATTTCCGCATGCTCGCGCGTGAGCTTGCGGTAATTATCCATATTGTCGGTGGCTTCGGGCGAGCCGAGCAGGTGGGTAACTTCTTCCAGCCGTTCGGCAAGTTGTTGCAGTTTGTCTAAAATTGAAGGCTTCATAAGGGGGCGGATTCGCTGCGTTTATCACAAGATGCGGCATTTTACACGAGTAGGCTGCTTGCTTCTATAATAGTTTTTTTCTGACTACCCCGATACTCATGCGCCGAATTGCTACACCCGAACCCCTTTATCTGTTGCTGGCAGATGCTTCTTGTGCCGCCCGCTACCGCCCCGATTTGCTGGATGCCGCCGATGCGGCGCGTATTGCGGCGGCACCCCGCTTGGCCGGCCGGGCCGATTGGCAGGTCAGCCGTTTTTTAAAGCAGCAGGCCGGTTTGCCGGTGTTGTCGCTTTCGCACAGCAAGGGCGCGGCTTTGTTGGCGGCGGGTTGGCAGGCTGAAAACATCGGGGTAGACATCGAATGGCTGCAAGCTCGTGATTTCGCCGCATTGTCGGCTTTGTGGTGCCGCCGCAGCGAGCAGCAATGGCTGGCAGTGCGCGGTTGGCGGGCGGCCGACTACTATCGCTTGTGGTGTGTGAAAGAGGCTTTGATTAAAGCGGCCGGGCTGGATTTTCCTGCTGCATTGGCTGATGTGGGGCTGATGATGCGGGCAGGTTCTCATGTTTGCCTGCATGTGCACGGCCATGCGGGCTGGCACGGGGTGGCGGGCTTGAACGGCGGTTGGGCATCGGCCTGCGTGTGGCCGGCGCATAAAAATGTGCAAATCGAATGGCGGCGTTTCGGCGCTTTCAGACGGCCCGAACAGGCATGGCGCGATGTGTGGACATGTGTTTCAGATGCTGCAGTGATGCCGGTGTGATACGGGTTATGCCAAGCATCTGCATTTCTAAGGGCCAAATCTCTCTTTATACTCATCCACAGAAGTAAGTTAACAAGGCCGTCTGAAAACATTTTCTTTCAGACGGCCTTGTTAACTTACTTCTGTGAGTGGATATCAGGCTTGCAGCGGTTTAGAAATAACCGGCTTTTTTGCGCTCTTCCATGGCCGCTTCAGACACGCGGTCGTCCATGCGGGTGGCGCTGCGCTCGGAAATGGTGGCGGTGGCGGTTTCGGCAATAATATCGGCGGCGGTGGCGGCGGTGCTGGCCACGGGGCAGGTGCAGGAAATATCGCCGACGGTGCGGAAACGCACGCTTCTGACGGCTGAAACATCGCCTTCGCGTTTCGGTGTGAGCGGGGTAACCGGCACCAGCAGACCGTTGCGCTCAACCACTTCGCGTTGGTGGGCGTAATAAATCGGCGGCAGGGCAAGCTGTTCGCGTTCGATGTATTGCCAGATATCCAGCTCGGTCCAGTTGGATATCGGGAAAACGCGCATGTTTTCGCCGGCAAACAGGCGGGTGTTGTAGAGCGACCATAATTCGGGGCGCTGGGCTTTTGGATCCCATTGGCCGAATTCATCGCGAAACGAGAATATGCGCTCTTTGGCGCGGGCTTTTTCTTCATCGCGCCGGGCGCCGCCCATCAGCGCATCAAAGCCTTGCTCTTCGATGGTTTCGAGCAGGGTAACGGCTTGGGCGGCGTTACGCGAGTCGGTTTCGCGGCGCAATACCACGCTGCCTTTTCTGATGGAATCTTCAACATGCCCCACCACCAGCTGCACGCCGGTGCGCGCAACGGTTTGGTCGCGAAATTCAATCACTTCGGGGTAGTTGTGGCCGGTGTCGACATGCAAAAGTTTAAACGGCAGCTTTAATTCGCGGCCGGGAATCTGAAAGGCTTTAACCGCCAGCGACAGCAGCACCACCGAATCTTTGCCGCCGGAAAACAGCAGCGCCGGGTTTTTGGCTTCGGCGATAACCTCGCGGATGATGTAGATGGATTCGGCTTCGAGCCAGTTGAGGTGTTGGTTTTGGATAGACATGCGGTTCTCTTTTTTCAGACGGCCTTAACGGGTAATACTTTATCGCGGCCGTCTGAAAAAGAGAAAGAATGGTTGGTTGTAATCAAATGCGGTTTGGTTATATGCTTTGGCGGTTCAATCAAATCATTTTGCTTGATGGTTTTGCAAAACCGCCGGCTCCGTTTGCTCCGGCAACATGCTCAGCATTGGGCTTCGGCATTTTTGCGCGCGTAATACCACCAGTTGAGCGCCAGGCAGAGCGCGTAAAAAATAATAAAGCTGATCAGGGCGCTGTTAACGCTGCCGGTGAGCGCGATGGAGGTGCCGTAGCTTTTGGGGATGAAAAAGCCGCCGTAAGCCGCAAATGCCGCTGTGAAGCCGATTACCGCCGCGCCTTCTTTATTGGCATTTTGAACGGCCTGTTCGGGCGATGTCCGGCCTTGTTGTGCCAATCGGTGGTGCATGTTCAGAAAAATCACCGGCACTTGCATAAAGGTAGAGCCGTTGCCCAGGCCGGTGAGGGCGAACAACACCATAAAGCAGGCGAAAAAGCCCCAAAAATTGCCGCCTTGACCGTGAACGGGCAAAAAAGACATCACGCCGAATACGGCAATCATCATGCCGGCAAACACGATTTGGGTGATTTTGGCGCCGCTTTTGATTTTGTCTGACAACCAGCCGCCGAGCGGGCGCGACAATGCGCCGACCAAGGGGCCTAAAAAGGCGTATTTTACCGGGTCGATATGGGGAAATTCGGCTTTAATCAGCAAGGGAAAACCTGCGGCAAAGCCGATAAACGAGCCGAATGTGCCCAAATACAGAATGCACATAATCCAGTTGTGCTTGCGGGTGAAAATCACCGCCTGATCTTTAAAGCTGGCTTTGGCGCTGGCCAAATCGTTCATGCCGAACCAGGCGGCCAAGGTAGAAAGAATGATAAACGGCACCCAGATAAAGCCGGCGTTTTGCAGCCACATCTGCTTGCTTTCGCCGCCTTTTACCCAGGTTTGCGCTTCACCGCCGAAGGCGCCGAACACGCCGGCGGTAATGATCAGCGGCACCACAAACTGCACCACCGATACGCCGAGGTTGCCCAAGCCGGCATTCAAACCCAGCGCCGTGCCTTTTTCGGCTTTGGGAAAGAAAAAGCTGATGTTGGCCATGCTGGATGAGAAATTGCCGCCGCCGAATCCGCACAACAAGGCCAAAATCATCATGGTGATGTAGCTCGTGTCGGGGTTTTGCACGGCCAGGCCGAGGCCGATGGCGGGCAGCAGCAGGCTGGCGGTGGAAATCGCCGTCCATTTGCGGCCGCCGAACACGGGTACCATAAAAGAGTAGAAAATCCGCAATGTTGCGCCGGAAAGGGCGGGCAGCGCGGCAAGCCAGAAAAGCTGGTTGGGGGTGTATTGGAAGCCGATATTGGGCAGGTTGACCACCGCCACGCTCCACACCTGCCAGATGGCAAATGCCAGCAGCAGTGCGGGAATGGAAATCCATAAATTGCGCCGGGCGATAGGGCGGCCGGTTTGCGCCCAAAACTGTTTGTCTTCAGGGCGCCAGTCTTGAATGAGATGACTCATGTGTGTTCTCCGAAAATGCTTTCAGACGGCCCGGGTAAATCTTTCAGGCCGTCTGAAAAAAGGTTAGGCTTGCCGGGCGGGCGTGTTGTCGGTGCGTTTGGCTTTCATAGAAAAATGCATCCACACCAAAGAGACGCACACCGTGCCGTAGAGCAGCATAAAGCTGGTGGAGCGGATGCCGGTGATGTCTTCCAGCGCGCCGAACATAATCGGCAGCAAAAAGCCGCCCAAGCCGCCGGCCAGGCCGACAATGCCCGATACCGCACCGATATTGGCGGGATAATCATCGGCCACAAATTTAAATACCGAAGCTTTGCCCACCGCCATGGCCACGCCGACAGTAAACATCAGAATGGTGAACACGGTAACGTTCAGGCCGAGGTGCAGTGCAGTGGTGCCGCCGTCGGTGGTTTGAATGTGTAATTGTGTTTGCGGATAAGAGAGGATAAAGAAACACACCCAACACACCCACATCACCGCCCAGGTTACTTTATAAGCGCCGAATTTGTCGGACAGCCAGCCGCCGAAGGCACGCAACACGCCGCCGGGCAGCGAAAAACAGGCTGCCAGAAAAGCTGCGGTTTGCAGGCTCAGGCCATATTCGCCGACATAATATTTGGTCATCCACAAAGCCAGCCCCACATAGCCGCCGAACACCACCGAATAAAGCTGGCTGTAACGCAGCACGCCGGGGTCTTTTAGCAAGGCCAATTGCTCGCCGAGGGTAACTGATGAGGGCACTTTATGGGCGGGGTCGCTGTAGGAGGTAAACCAAAACAAAAGCGCAGTGCCGAGCATTACGGCGGCATATACAGTCGGCACAAAATGCCAAGTGCCGTAGGCAATCAGTGCCGGCGCCACAAATTTATTGACGGCCGAACCGGCATTGCCGGCGCCGAAAATACCCATCGCCAGCCCCTGCTGGTGTTTGGGGAACCAGCGTGCCACATAAGGCGTGCCCACCGAAAACGAGCCGCCGGCCAGCCCCATCACCAGGCCGATAACCAGAAAATGCCAGAAATGGCTGGCATACTGCATCATGAAAATAGCCGGCACGCAGGCCAGCATCAGCAAAAACAGCACAATACGGCCGCCGAAACGGTCGGTCCAAATGCCCAGCGGCACGCGGATAAGCGAGCCGGAGAGTACCGGCGTGGCGGCGAGAATGCCGAATTCGGTTTCGCTCAAGCCCAATTCGTTTTTAATCGGAATGCCCACCACCGCCAGCATCATCCAAATCATAAAACAGACGGTGAAGGATAGGGTGCTGGAAAAAAGCACGGAATATTGTTTGTATTTTTGAGAAGCCATTATGCGGTTCCTTAAACGTTGCCGGCATACATTTCTTAACAAAATGCGGCCGTTTAAAGTAAATAAATTTTTACAGTGCAACCTTACGCCTGCCGGCATGGCTTTAATATCGGCATAAAGCACGGCGGATAAGGAATAATCGGCATAGGGAAGTTTAGTTAGAAAGAGTGGGCGGCTTACGCCGGAAGGATTAGGGTGTCCGGACAATTCGATTTACGGGTGCTTTTGCCCCTGAAAATGCATCTGCTGCGTTAAAAAGCCTCGCAAGATGTCCAATCTTGCTGCGTTTTTTGCCCGGCATCTGCATTTTCAGGAACAAAAATCCCCTCATAAACAAATTGTCCGGACACCCTAGGGTGTTCTGATGTGTCGATTGGGGAAAGCCGAACCAACATATTTGGGTGTTTTTTTGAATCGGCATAATTCTGGAAACAAATAAAAGGCCGTCTGAAAGCATTTTGTTCAGACGGCCTTTGCATGTGCGTGTTTTGTGAGCAGAACCCACACGATATGCCCTGTAGATCATATTCTCAAATCCGACATTTTTCAGACGGCCAAAATCATTTGGCGTCACAAGAATATCGAACCATTGGTCGGATACCAATATCCGATTTACACTTGCTGCACTTGCTGCATTTCCAGGAATAAAAATCCTCTCATAAACGATACATCAGGGCGCCCGGTGCTGTGCTTTTCCGGGCTTAACGCCTGCTGCGTGCCTGTAAAGCCAGATACATCATGGCAACATTGATGGAATCGTTCAGCGCATCGTGGCGGGGCAGGTCGGGGATGCCGAGTTTTTTAACCATGGTGGCCATGCGCAGGTCGATATAGGCGTTGTGTATGGTGCGGGTAACTTCCTGGCGGTAATAGAGGCTGGAAACGTCGGTTTGCGGGTTGGGCAGTTTGATGCCCAGCATCGGCTTGAGAAATTTGTTGATCATGGCCACATCGTATTCCAGATAATAGCCCACCAGCGACCGGCCGCCGGTAAAATCGAGAAACTGCCGAATGGCGTCTTCTACGGGAATGCCGTCTGAAAGGTCTTTCGGGCGCAGGCCGTGAATGGTAACGTTGGCCGCTTCCATCATGCCTTCGGGTTTGACCAATACGTAAAACGATTCGCTGGTGAGTATTTTGCGGCCGCGGATTTTAACCGCACCAATAGAAATGATTTCGGCTTCTTTCACATCGAGGCTGGTGGTTTCGCAATCGAAGCTGACCATTTCGTCGGGATGCGTTTCGTAAAGCACGTCATAGGCCGGCTCGGTGAGTTTTTTGCGTTCGCGGTTGCGGAAAAAACGTTCGAACATCAGCCCACCCCCAAATGGAAATGATGGCGCACCATGCTTTTAAACCGCTTCACCACTTGCAGCGCATCTTTGAGCAAATCACGCTCAAGTGTGGAAAGGCTGTGCATGTCGATTTGGTTGGGTTCAGACGGCATCGGGCTGTTGAGCGCGCTCAAGCCGGCTTTCAGGCGCAAATCCATCAGATAGCCCAAAGCCTCGGCGGTGTCTTCGCCCAACTGCCTGTCGATGATGCCGGCTTGCACCAGATTGTGCAGGCGGTCGAACGAATTGGTGTCTTCGATGCGTGCTTCCAGGCTTAAGGCGCGGATGCCGTGCACCACCGGGAAGATGCCCATTTTTTTGATGTCCATTTTTTCACTCTGGCCGCGCCGCAGCAGCTGCGTGAAAAAGCCCTTGCTGTGGCCGTCAAACAATTCTACCGCGCGGGCAAACGCCATCAGCATGCCGGCATCGTTGCTCATGGTTTTTTGCAAATGGGTTTTCACGGTTTCGAGCAGGCCCTCGTCGCCGGCAACGGCTTTGGCATCAATAAAAATCGCCAGATTCATCATCGATTCGGGGCCGGGCGAATAGCACCAGCTGCTGACCATTTTTTTGAACTCGGGCAGGGTTTTGCGCCAGGCCGGGTTGTTGACCATGATTTTGCCGGGGCAGGGCGGATAGCCCAAACGCTCGAGGGTGGCGGAAAATTGCGCGGCTGTGGCGGCGGCCAGCTCGATATCGGCATTTTCGCTCAAAATCAGGGCGTTATCCTGATCGGTTTTTAAAATCTGCTCGCCCCGCCCTTCGGAGCCCATCACAATCAGGCAGGCGTTGTCATACAGCTCGGGCGGTGCCAGCAGGCGCCACACTTTTTCAAACAAGCTGCTGTTGAGCACTTGCATCAATTGTGCCAATTGCGGTGCGCGCACGCCGTTGTTGCGCAATATTTGAATCGAATCGGTCATTTGGGCGGCGATTTCCACCAATTCGTCAATGCTTTGGGCGCGGTCGAGGCGTTGGGCGACCAAATGGGTGTGGTTGGAAAAATAAGCCAGCACATCGATTTGCTCCAGTGCGCCGACAGGCTCGCCCTGCTCGGTAACAATCACGCGCTGGATGTTGAATTGGGTCATGCGCAGCAGGGCATTGAAGACGAAATCTTCAATGTCGACGGCAATCAGCTCGAAAGGCGACCATTGGTAAACCGGCGTGGCAGTGGCGGCGCCGGCAATCACAATATCGCGAAACGCCGATTCGGTAAACAGCCCCACTTTGCCCTGATGGCGGATAAGCACAGTTTTGGTTTTGTGCGCTTTCATGGTTTGTGCGGCATCGAGAATGCTGGCGCTGCCGTCAAGCCAGACGGTGTTTTGGCGGTAGGCATCGCGCACTTTGGCGGTAAACAGGCTTTCAAATTCGTGTTCGTTGCGGTCGACCGAATGGCTGGACAGCTTTTCGGCCACGCTGGCGTAGAAATAGGCGCCGAAACGCGGGTTGTCTTCCATCAGCTGCAAGACGGTGGCCTTGGGTATGGTGTAGACCAGCGCTTCTTCTTCGACCACAAACTCATGATGGCTGCACCCTTCTACCAGCGCCCGCGCTTCAAAAGTGTCGTGTTCGCGGTAAAGTGCCAACACTTCGCCGTCGCCGCCGCTTTCTTTGACCAAGCCTTTGATAACCACATATAAATGCTCGATCGGCTGTTGCGGCCGGATCAGGGTTTCACCATCGTGGAAAAAGGCAATATCCACCGATTTTTGCAGTGCGGCACGCTGGCGGCCGTCTAAAAAATTATAGGGCGGGTAGTTGAAATCGAAACGGTCCATGCGCGGCTTCCTGTGTTTTTATTGTGTTTGGCGTTAGGGGATGCCCTAGGGTGTCCTGATGTGTTGTTTATGGAGGGATTTTTGTTCCTAAATATGCAGGTGCCAGGCAAAAAACGCAGCAAGAAGGGCATCTTGCGAGGCTTTTTAACGCAGCAGATGTGTGTTCAGGAACAAAAAGCACCCGTAAATCGACACATCAGGACACCCTAATGTAAAACGGTGCGGGAAGGCTGTAAATAGCGGTTGCAAAGAATATGAATGCCGGTAAACAGATAACAGCGTAACGATTCGCCGGCATAGGTATACCGAATCAAGGCCGTCTGAATGCATAGCGCGGTTTCAGACGGCCTCAGGCTTAATGATGATATAAATAAGCGGGTTTCAGAAATTTGAAATGGGCATCAGTGTGCAATCTGTGGGTGCGCTGCGGTTTGGCATTATGCTTGCACCAAAAAAGCAATTGCTTCGGCGGTGCGCTCGGGTACATTTTGAAAATGGCCGCCACTATTGAGCTTAAACCCGGTTTTAACACCGGCTTGCCGCCATAACATTTCAGCCTCGCGGGTATGTGTTTCCACTACGGCCATGCGTGGGTTTTTGCTGTTTTTTTCGGTGTCGCCGATAGAAAAATAAGCGCATTCGGGCAGCGGCTGCGGAATGTGTTTGCGCATATAGTCAGGCCAGCCGTCAAACCAAAGCGAGCCCGACACCGAAGCGATGCGCCGGAATGTGGGGCTGTTGCAGGCGGCATAAAGGGCAAACAAACCGGCCAGCGAATAGCCCGCCAGCCCACGCCACACGGGTTGCAGACCCAATGCGGCTTCGGTTTCGGGCAATATCGTATGATTCAAAATTTGCAGATAATCCGCCGCGCCGCCGCTGAAATCGGCACCGTTTTTAAAGGCGCGCGGAGCAGGCCAGGGCGTAAATGCCGTTTCCCAATCCGGCTCTGCTACCGCCAGCAGCGTTACCCCCTCGGGCAGCAGCGCAACCAGGGCATCGGCTTCATCGGGCTCGGGAAATGTCACCACCAGCGGATGATCAGGCCGGTGGTTGGCAGAGGTGTAAACGGCTGCGTTTTTGCCGGCCAGGGTGAGCGGGTGTTTGTTCATGTGGTTCAGCTTACTTTTGTGAATCGGTTTGACAGGCCGTCTGAACGGTTGTGTTTCAGACGGCAGCAAAGATTATGGCATGGGCCATCTATTCGGAGATGGCCGCCGCCGCGGCATTCACGCCCGCATCCAGCGATTCCACCATGGCGGTATAGCCGTCGCCTTGTTGCGGGGTATCGATATTGAAATTGCGGCCTTGGCCGTTTGGCCACACAGCGTAGCCGCGCACTTGCGTTTGCCCCTGATAGCTGCCTTGAAAGGCTTCCATATAGATTTTCAGCGTGGGCGCATCTGCGCTGCTGCGGTTGGCGGGCATAAAGCGGCGGTGCGGATTCAGACGGTTGAGCTTGTTGCTGAAGCTGGCGGCCAAGGCGTTATCGAGTGCGCCGGCCCAAAGGTGGTTGCGGGCGAAATTCACATGATAAGCATCGGTTTGGTATACCAGGCCGCCGTTGGCCAGCGGTTCGGCTAAAATCACGCGTACGGCAGTTTCATTGCCGCGTTGGGCGGGCAGGCTGTATTGGCTGTCGGGCAGGGTGAAATACTGCGTGGTTTGCGGGGTGCTGCATGCGGCAAGGGCGCTTGCAGCGGCGCAGGCGGAAAACAATCGGCGCATCAGCGGTTTCCTTTCGGTATCGGGTCGTGAACATTGCTGTTGAAAATCAGCGCATTGGGCTTTTCTTTCAGGGTGTTGATCACGGGTTGCGCGTTTTTCAGGGTTTGGTCGATGCTTTGCAGCGTGGTTTGGATGTCGCTGTAAAGCGGTGATTGCGGCGATACACCGGCGAGCGTTTGGCGCAATTCGGCCAGCGTTTGGTTTAATTCTTGCGGTATACCCTGCGTTTGCGGCTTGTTGATCAGGGCGTTGGCCGAGCGTAGGGTGGTTTGCAGCTCACGTAATGAAGCGTTTAATTCGCCCACGGTTTTTTCCAGCGGCAATTTGTTGAACTTGTTGAGCAAGTCGCTCAGCTGGGCCTGCAATTCGTCCAGCCCGCCGCTGCGGGTGGCGATGACGGGGTTGCCGGCATATTGCTGATAGGGTTTCAGCGTGCCGCCGGTGTTGTTGCCGGGCTGTTCGGCCAGCTCGATCATTTTGCTGCCGATCACCAGATTGTTGCTGGCCAGCGTGGCGGTGAGGCCGCGGTTTAAGGCCGTCTGAAACTGCTGCTGCCAATGTTCGCGGCTTTGGCGCCGGGCGTTGATTTCCATACGCGCAGGCTCGATGCGGATGCGCACCGGTATCCAGCCGTTTTGCAGCAGCTTGAGGCTGTCGTCGGGGGCGAAATAGGGCACGTCGGCCACGGCGCCGATGTTGATGCCTTTGTATTCTACCGGCGCTCCGGCGGCCAGCCCGCGCACGCTTTGTTTGAAAAAGGCTATGTAATAAAGCGCGCGTGCGCCGGGCAGATTGTCGATTTGGGCGCGGTTGTTGTAGAGCTCGAAGGTTTTTTCGTTGGCCACGGGTTGCCCTTTTTCGCCGTTGATGGGCGAACCAAAGGCGATGGCACCGGAAAGCAGCGCGGGCAGGGGCGCTGAATCGAGCACAATGCCGCTGCCGGTGGTTTGGATGCTGATGCCGGTTTCCAGCCAAAACAGGCTGTTTTCGCCCACCAGCTTATCGTTGGGGCTTTGGATGAAAATGGTATAGTCTACCGTTTCGTTTTTGGGGTTGAAGCGGGCGCTTTCCACTTGGCCGACGGTAAAGTTTTCATACAGCACCGGGCTGCCCACGCCGAGCATTTTGTTGTTGCTGCCCACTAGTTTCAGGCGCAGGCCGCTTTGGCCGATGGCGGCAATCGGCGGCATGTCGAGCACGGTAAAGGTGTCTTGGCTTTCTTCGCTTTTGCCGGGGGTAAAGGCGATATAAGAGCCCGAAACCAAGGTGTTGAGCCCGGTAACGCCGCTTTGGTCGATGCGCGGCTTCACCACCCAAAATTGGGTGTCTTCGCGCATCAGGTCTTTGGCATCGGCGCTGAGGCGTGCGGTAACGGCAACGCCTTTTTGGTCTTCGCGCAGCTTGATGCGGGTTACGCGGCCGACATCGACGCTCAATACCCTGATTACGGTGTTATTCACTTCAATGCCCTCGGCGCTGTCCATCAACAGCGTGATTTCGGGGCCTGTGTTGCGGATGTTCTGCATCAGCAGCCAGCCGCCGGCAATCAGCGCAATCAGCGGAATCAGCCACACCACCGAGGTAAACACATTGGTTTTCTGCACACGGGCGGGCACGGGTTTTAAAGGCGGGTTGGTTTCATCGTTCATATTCGGGCTTTATGGCGGAAATGTTTTCAGACGGCATCGATGAGCGCGCTTTATCCCAAATCAGGCGCGGATCGAAAAAATAAGCGGAAAGCATGGTCAGCAGCACCACCAGGCAGAAATAAAGCGAAGCCGGGCCGGGCGTTACCCGCGCCAGCGGCGTGTGGAATGCGCTCATCAGAATAATAATCACAAAAATATCAATCATCGACCAGCGCCCCACCGCATCGGTGAGCCGGTAGAGGCGCGACAATGTGTGTGCGGCCAGCGGCGGGCGCAAGCTCGCGCAGGTAATCAAAAAGCCCATCGATGCGATTTTTAATGTGGGCACCAAAATGCTGGCGCTGAAAATAATCGCTGCAATCAGCTTGTCGCCGTCGCGCCACATATATGTGATGCCGTTGAGAATCGTGCTGATTTCGGTGTTGAGCGGGTTGGATGAAATCATAATCGGCAACACATTGGCCGGCACATACAGCACTGCTGCCGCCAGCAAAAAGGCCAGCGAAATGCTCAGGCTTTTGGGGCGGCGTCGAAACAGCGTTGAGCCGCACACGCCGCAGGTGTGTTCCGTTTTATCACGGAAATACAAACAGCGGCTGCAACAGATTTTATCGTCTGAGGCCGTCTGAACCGCCCGATAGCCGCGAATCTGGTGGATTTTGTAATACACCCAGTGCTGCGGAATCGACACCGAAGTGCGGATCAGCATCACCGCCAGGCCGAACATCAGCCAGAATGCAGCGCCAAACTCCACCCGCGCCACCGCCGAGAGCTTGATATACGCCACCAGCGTCGACACAAAAAACACGTCAACCATAATCCAATGCCGCAGCCGCGCCAGCGTGCGTGTGGCGTAAAACAGGCCGGGATAGATTTTTTTGCGCACCAGCGCAGTATACACATACAGGCACAGCAGCAAAAACAACAGCGGCGTGCCGAACGTGAGTACAAACATCACTTCGGCCAAAAAACCGAAATCCTGCAAAATCAGCGTTTTCAACATCGAAGGCAGCGACAGAATCGCAGTTACGCTGCCCAGCTCCACCGTTACAAACATCATGCTGTAAACACACGCCATCAGAATCAGCGCGGTTGTCGCATAAGCCAGCGGCGCCAGATACGGATTTTTTTCAACCTCTACCAGCTCGAAGCCGCAATTGGGGCAATGCGCTTCCTGCCCTTGGCGCAGGCGCGGCAAATCCACCCGTTGTCCGCATTCGGGGCAATCGAGCGTGTGCGCCGGCAGTGTGGCATCAGGGCGGAACAACTGATAGCGCCACCAGCGGCGGTAGGTGTTGACCGGTTTGTAGATAAAAGGCGGCATAGGCGTTCAGACGGCCTGAGTGATTGAATCTGTTATAGAAACGGCATTATAACGGAAAATAAGAATGCTTGATGCAAGCAAGCGTAAAGGCCGTCTGAAAGCGGTGTTTCAGACGGCCTTTTGTTTATTAAAGCACTTGCCGAATAATTTGTGCCGGCGGCGTAGCAACTGTATTTTTAACCCCGTCGGACAAAAATACCAAAAACTGTTTATCTTAATAAAATCAGCAATATTTCAGCACCATCAAACTGCTTTCGCTTCCGCCAAACGATCCCGCAGCATCGCATCCAGAATCGTCGGATAGCTTGTATCCGACAAAACGCTTGATGCTGCTGTTGTTTCCGAGCATGGCGGTGATGTTGGAAATGCCGGATTCGGGGAAACCGACCTACACTGACCGGGTTGCTGAAGCGGTAAGATTGGCGGGAAAAACAAACGCCGGAAAAAACACGCAACGGCAAACACAACAGCAACCGAGTTCCCTCACCCGCGGGAGAGGGTTAGAGAGAGGGCATAAGCCGCGAGGCTTGAACAATAGTGAGGCCGTCTGAAAATGATGATGACGGAGTGCGCGATGAAGCAAACCTGCGGTTTGCCGCCCTCTCCCCAGCCCTCCCCCACAGGGGAGGGAGTTAGGTGGCTGAAGCAGTAAAAGATTGGCGGGAAAACAAACGCCGGCCAAAACACGCAACGGCAAACACAACCGCAACCGAATTCCCTCTCCCGTGGGAGAGGGTTAGGGAGAGGGCACAAGCCGCGAGGCTTGAACAATAGTGAGGCCGTCTGAAAATGATGATGACGGAGTGCGCGATGAAGCAAACCTGCGGTTTGCCGCCCTCTCCCCAGCCCTCCCCCACAGGGGAGGGAGTTAGGTGGCTGAAGCAGTAAAAGATTGGCGGGAAAACAAACGCCGGCCAAAACACGCAACGGCAAACACAACCGCAACCGAATTCCCTCTCCCGTGGGAGAGGGTTAGGGAGAGGGCACAAGCCGCGAGGCTTGAACAATAGTGAGGCCGTCTGAAAATGATGATGACGGAGTGCGCGATGAAGCAAACCTGCGGTTTGCCGCCCTCTCCCCAACCCTCCCCCACAGGGGAGGGAGCCAAGCGGCTGAAGCGGTAAGATTGGCGGGAGAATCAAACGCCACCAAAAATCAAACGCCGCCCCAAACGCGTAACGACAAAAAAACGCGTAACGGCAAAAACAACGGCAACCGAATTCCCTCTCCCGCGGGAGAGGGAATTCGGTTTAGGGAGAGGGCACAAGCCGCGAGGCTTGAACAATAGTGAGGCCGTCTGAAAATGATGATGACGGAGTGCGCGATGAAGCAAACCTGCGGTTTGCCGCCCTCTCCCCAGCCCTCCCCCTCAGGGGAGGGAGCTAGGTTGCTGAAGCGGTAAGATTGGCGGCAAAAACAAATGCCGGAAAAAACACGCAACAGCAAAAACAACGGCAACTGAATTCCCTCTCCCGTGGGAGAGGGTTAGGGAGAGGGCACAAGCCGCAAGGCTTGAATAATGGTTAGGCCGTCTGAAAATGATGATGGTGGAAGGCGCGATGAAGCAAACCTGCGGTTTGCCGCCCTCTCCCCAGCCCTCCCCCTCAGGGGAGGGAGCTAGGTTGCTGAAGCGGTAAGATTGGCGGCAAAAACAAATGCCGGAAAAAACACGCAACAGCAAAAACAACGGCAACTGAATTCCCTCTCCCGTGGGAGAGGGTTAGGGAGAGGGCACAAGCCGCAAGGCTTGAATAATAGTGAGGCCATCTGAAGCTGCTTGCCGGTGCAGCCGTTTTAAACGATGGCAAGCGCTTACAGCGCGGCTAATACCGCATCGCCCATTTCGGAGCAGGAAACCAGTTTGCAGCCTTCTTCAAAAATATCGCCGGTGCGGTAGCCTTGTTCGAGCACTTTTTGCACGGCGGCCTCGATTTGTTGCGCGCGGGCTTCGTCGCCGAGGCTGTAGCGAAGCAGCATGGCGGCAGAGAGAATGGTGGCCAGCGGGTTGGCTTTGTTTTGACCGGCGATGTCGGGCGCGGAGCCGTGCGAGGGCTCATACAGGCCTTTGCCGGTTTCGTTGAGCGAAGCGGAGGGCAGCATGCCGATGGAGCCGGTGAGCATCGAAGCCTGGTCGCTCAAAATGTCGCCGAAGATGTTGCCGGTGGCAATCACGTCAAACTGTTTCGGTGCGCGCACGAGCTGCATGGCGGCGTTGTCGACATACATGTGGCTTAATTCTACATCGGGGTATTCGGGGGCGATTTCATCAAAAATTTCGCGCCATAATTCGGTGGTTTCCAATACATTGGCTTTGCCGACCGAGCAGACTTTTTTGCTGCGTTTTTGTGCGGCTTTGAAGGCTACATGGGCGATACGGCGGATTTCGCTTTCGCTGTAGCGCATGGTGTTGAAGCCTTCGCGCTCGCCGTTTTCCAGCGTGCGGATGCCGCGCGGTTCGCCGAAATAAATATCACCGGTAAGCTCGCGCACAATCAAAATATCCAAACCGGCCACCACTTCGGGCTTCAGTGTGGAGGCGTTGGCCAATTCTGGATACAGAATCGCCGGGCGCAGGTTGGCAAACAGGTTTAAATCTTTGCGGATGGCGAGCAAGCCGCGTTCGGGGCGCAGCGGCCGGTCGAGATTATCGTATTGCGGGCCGCCCACTGCACCGAGCAATACCGCATCGGCGGCGCGGCACAGCTTTTGGGTGAATTCGGGGTAGGGGTGGCCGTATTCGTCGTAACCTGCGCCGCCGATTGGCGCATATTCGTAGGCAATATCAAGGCCTTGCTCTTTCAGTTTGTCGAGCACGCGCACGGCTTGGGCGGTGATTTCGGGGCCGATGCCGTCACCCGGCAGAATGGCGATTTGTTGGGTCATTTCGGTTTTCCTTATGTGGATGGTTAAGGTGATTCGATTCGGTATTCGAGGGTGCGGATTTTAAACACGGCTTTGCGGATATGCGGCTCATTGCCGACCAGCGGGGCGTGGGCATCTGCGGGGAAGAAGAGGGTGAATTCGCCGGGGGCGACATCGAACCACACATCGGGGGTGTCGTCGAAAAATTCGATATCGCGCATTTCGTTATAGCCCAAGCTGTGTTTCAGACGGCCTCTGTCTATCCAGCCGTAGCCTTCGCTGCCGCTTAAGGGCACCTGAATATCGATGTGCTGAATGTGTGCTTCGGGCTTTGCGTCTTCGCGGCTGCGCATCGGTTCGCGGCCAATAAAGATGCGGATATTGGGATTGGCGCACGGCACTTGGCCGTCGGGCAAGTTGGCAAAATCGAGCGTTTGCAGCAGCGCCATGGCTTCGAGAAAGTCGGGATGCAGGGCGGCGTAGCGCTCGGCGTTGGCGATGGTGTCGAGTATCATAGGTTTTGCTTTCAGACGGCCTTTTCCTGCAATACTTGTTGGAATGTGCGCGGCGTTCTGTCGAGAATATCTGCTAAATCCGGGTAAATGCGCGCGAGTTCGTCTGCTGCAATGGCGGTGTAGGTGGATACCCAGGCATCCAGCATCCAATCCGGCGTGTCGGGATAGCCGGCGCGGCGGGCGGCATAGGCTTCTTCTGTTGTTTCATTGTGGAAGCGGTAGTTTGTGCCGCGGTATGTGCTTAATTGTGCGGCAATGTCGGTGAGGCTGAGCGATTCGGAGCCGGTCAGCGTATAGGTTTGGTTGCGGTGGCGGCTGCCGCCTGCGGCAATGTCTTGCAGGATATTGGCGGCGGCTTCCGCCACATCGTATTGGGAAACGCAGGCCACGCGGCCGTTGCCTGCCGGGCCGCGGATAATGTGATCCGGGCCGGCCAGCTCGGCCATCATTTCGCTGTAGAAGTTGTCGCGCAAAAAGGTGTGGCTGATGCCGCTAGCTTGAATTGCGGCTTCGGTATCGGCATGGGTGCGGGCGAGGGTGAAGGTGCTGTGTGCATCAGCGCCGGCAAAAGACAGGTAAACGATATGCTGTACACCCGCTTCGGCGGCTGCGGAAACAAAGGTTCGGTGTTCGGCTGCGCGGGTGAGGCTTTCGCCGGCGGAAACCATAAACAGAACCGAAATGCCGTTTAATGCGGCTTTTGCAGCGGTTTTGTCGGCATAACTGCACACGCGCGCTTCGCTGTGCGGCAGTTCGGGCGCTTTGGCGGGGTTGCGCAGGGGAAGCACCAACGGAAATTCGGCATGGCTTAAGCGTTGGGCAACCATGCCGCCGATGTGGCCGCTGCTGCCGGTAACGGCGATGGTCGGGGGTGTCATGGCGGTTATCCTGGAGGATGGTTAAAAGCCGTCTGAAAAAGACGGCCTGTTAAGTCTGTTATCAAGCGTGAAACAGCCACGGCTGAGCGGCTTTGCGTTTTTCTTCAAAGGCTTTGATGTCGTCGGCGTGTTGCAGGGTGAGGCCGATTTCGTCGAGGCCGTTGAGCAGGCAGTGTTTGCGGTGTTCGGTGATATCGAAGGTAAAAGATTGGCCGCTCGGGGTGGTAACGGTTTGTTTTTCCAGATCGATATCAAGTGCGTAGCCTTCGGTGGCTTCGGTTTCTTGAAACAGTTGGTCGACTGCGGCTTCATCCAATACGATGGGCAAGAGGCCGTTTTTGTAGCAGTTGTTGAAGAAGATGTCGGCAAACGAGGGGGCAATCACGGCGCGGAAGCCGTAATCATCCAGCGCCCATGGGGCGTGTTCGCGCGAGGAGCCGCAGCCGAAGTTTTTGCGGGTGAGCAAGACTTGTGCGCCCTGATAGCGGGGTTGGTTGAGCGAAAAATCGGGGTTGAGCACTCGTTGGCTGTTGTCCATGCCGGGCTCGCCGTGATCAAGATAGCGCCATTCGTCGAAGGCGTTGGGGCCGAAGCCGCTGCGTTTGATGGATTTTAAAAATTGTTTGGGAATAATCGCGTCAGTGTCGACGTTGGCGCGGTCAAGCGGGGCAACCAGCGCGTTGATGCGGGTAAATAATTTCATGGCTGTTGTACTTTCGGGTGGAAAATGCTCCCGCTGGAGGCGGGAGCAGGGTAAACGGAATCAGTTGGCGCCGTTGCGATCAGCAGACTGTTCCAGTTTGCTGCCGGCTTTTTGTACGTCTTCACCGAAGCCTGATACGGTGTTACAGGCAGACAGTAAAGACATAGCGGTCAAGGTAATCAAAATCAGTTTTTTCATATTTTAAGCTCCTTTATTTTGGGAAAGTACAGCCACTGTGTTGCTGCATTTCCTATCATAGCTATTGTTTATTGTGATGGCAATCATTGCGGCGGCTTGTTTTGAAGGCCGTCTGAAAAATTTTCAGACGGCCTTCTGAGTGTGGTGCATATCCGAGCAGGCGGTATGCACGTAAACATCTTAATCGGACAACAAGATGCCTTACATCTCAGATTGTACTTTGTCGGCAGTGTTGGTTACGGCCGAACCGGCGGCGCTGACATCTTCACCTGCACCGGCGATGGTGTTGCAACCGGCTAAAAATGCGGCAGCGGCAATGGCGGTTAAAATCAATTTTTGCATCATGAACTCCTTGGGTTAAAAAATAAAAGTACAACCAGCTTAACTTAGAAGCTGTGTTGCGGCAAGAAGTTCAATTAAAAATGGTTTGGCGGGTGCTCATGCCCACATACCCGCTCACAAAAGTAGGCGAATAAGGCGGCGGGATACACACACCGATTCGAACTCAAGCGGGCGGGTGCCGTTAAATTGTTATTCAGACGGCATGTTGATGGTTTGAGGCCGTCTGAAAACATCACACGATAGAAACGGCAATTAAACAACTGAATGTTTAAATCAATCTAAAAAATATTTTTAGCATTAAAATTGCCGAATCTATAGGATGTTCTGATCACCCGTCGAGCGAATGGTCAGGATACCCCTAATGCGCGCACGTCGGTAAAATGGCCGGTAACGGCTGCCGCTGCCGCCATGGCCGGGCTGACCAGGTGGGTGCGTCCGCCGTTGCCCTGGCGGCCTTCAAAGTTGCGGTTTGAAGTGGAGGCACAGCGTTCTTGCGGCTCGAGGCGGTCGGCATTCATGGCCAGACACATCGAGCAGCCCGGCTCGCGCCATTCAAAACCGGCTTCGGTGAATACTTTATCCAAGCCTTCCTGTTCGGCCTGCTCTTTTACCAGGCCGGAGCCGGGCACCACCAGCACGCGGCTGACGTTGGCGGCTTTTTTGCGGCCTTTGGCCACGGCGGCGGCTTCGCGCAAGTCTTCGATGCGGCTGTTGGTGCAGGAGCCGATAAACACTACGTCTACCGGAATTTCATTCAACGGGGTATCGGCCTGCAAGCCCATGTATTGCAGGGCGCGCTCCATGCCGCTGCGCTTGACCGGATCGGCTTCGGCGGCGGGATTGGGCACGTTGCCGTTGATGTCGAGCACCATTTCGGGCGAAGTGCCCCAAGTTACTTGCGGTTCGATGTCGGCGGCATCAAATTCAAATACTTTGTCGAACTGTGCGCCTTCATCGGAAACCAGTGTGCGCCAATAGGCTACGGCTTTTTCCCAGTCGTCGCCTTTGGGGGCGAGCGGTTTGCCTTGTACGTAATCGATGGTGGTTTGGTCAACCGCCACCAGGCCGGAGCGTGCGCCGGCTTCGATGGCCATGTTGCACAAGGTCATGCGGCCTTCCATAGAGAGGCTTTGAATTGCTTCGCCGCCGAATTCGATGGCGTAGCCGGTGCCGCCGGCGGTGCCGATTCGGCCGATGATGTAGAGTGCCACGTCTTTGGCGGTTACGCCGGGTTTCAGACGGCCGTCTACTTTAATCAGCATGGCTTTGGATTTTTTGGCGGTGATGCATTGGGTGGCCATGGTGTGTTCGACTTCGGAGGTGCCGATGCCGTGCGCCAATGCGCCGAATGCACCGTGGGTGGAGGTGTGCGAGTCGCCGCAGACCACGGTCATGCCGGGCAGGGTGGCGCCTTGTTCGGGGCCCATCACGTGCACGATGCCCTGGCCTTTGTCTTTAAACGGAAAGTAGGCCAGTGCGCCGAAAGATTTGATGTTGTTATCCAAAGTGTCTACTTGCAGTTTGGAAATGGGGTCTTTGATGCCTTCATCCCAATGGTCGGTGGGGGTGTTGTGGTCGGCGGTGGAAACCACGCTGTCGATGCGCCACAGCTTGCGCCCAGCCATTTTCAGGCCTTCAAATGCTTGCGGGCTGGTTACTTCGTGTACCAAGTGGCGGTCGATATACAGCAATACCGTGCCGTCTTCTTCTTCGCGGACGATGTGGCTGTTCCAAAGTTTGTCGTAAAGGGTTTGTGCGTTCATTTTGTTTGCTTTTATCAAATCGGGTGGCGTTGGAAGTTTGGTGCTATATTAGACTTTTTGGACTTTGTTGGCAATAAAATTTACGCAAAAAGATTGAATAAGCTTTATTTTAGACAATAAGTCTGAAAAATATATTTCAGACGGCCTGGAGAAAACGTTAAAAAAGCAGGCATAATCTATGGTAAAGTCAGTGAATATCGGTATAAGACGGCAGGCGGTATCGGCGTAAGGCCGGTATCTGAGCAGCTTGGCCATATCAAACAGAGTGTTGCCGGGTGCTTCTGGCATCATAAACAAACCAAGACCGGGATATCGGATTTGTAGAAAAATTTGCAGAAAAACAAACCAAAAGGAGTGTAGGAATGAAAGAAGTTGTGATTGTTGCCGCCAAGCGCACCCCCATCGGCAGTTTTTTGGGCAGCCTTGCATCGGTGAGCGCGCCGCAGTTGGGCGCGGTAGCGATTCGGGCGGTATTGGATGCGGCGGATTTGCCGCCTGAGGCAGTTAGCGAAGTGATTATGGGCAATGTGCTGACGACAGGGGTCGGCCAAAATCCGGCACGGCAGGCGGCGCTGGCGGCGGGGATTCCGGTTGAAACGCCGGCCACCACGGTGAATGTGGTGTGCGGCTCGGGCATGAAAGCGGTGCAGATGGCCGCACAGGCGATTATGTGCGGCGATGCGGAAATTGTGGTAGCGGGCGGGCAGGAATCAATGTCGCAAAGCCCGCATTATCTGCACATGCGCCAAGGTTTGAAAATGGGTGACGGCAAGCTGACGGACAGCATGGTGCACGACGGGCTGACCGATGCCTACCGGCAATACCATATGGGAATAACGGCGGAAAATATTGTCGGCAAACTCGGCCTCAGTCGCGAAGAGCAAGATGAATTGGCGCTGGCTTCACAGCAAAAAGCCGCTGCTGCCCGCGCGCAGGGGCGTTTTGATGCGGAAATTGCCGCCGTGAGCGTGCCGCAGCGCAAGGGCGAACCGCTGGAAATCAGTGCCGACGAATACATTAAGGCCGATGCCGGCGCCGAGGGTTTGGCGGCGTTGCGGCCGGCGTTTAAAAAAGACGGCAGCGTTACCGCCGGCAATGCTTCGGGCATTAATGACGGCGCGGCGGCGGTGTTGATGATGTCTGCTGAAAAGGCCGCCGAATTGGGCTTGAAACCGTTGGCCGTCATCAAAGGCTATGCCGCCGCCGGGGTTGAACCGGAAGTGATGGGCTTGGGGCCGGTGGCTGCGGTGCGCATGGCGTTGGCAAAAGCGGGGTGGAATCTGGATGATGTGGATTTGATTGAAGGCAATGAGGCATTTGCCGCCCAGGCGTTGGGTGTGGCCAAGAATCTCGGCTTCGATATGGAAAAAGTGAATGTGAACGGCGGTGCGATTGCATTGGGCCACCCCATCGGCGCATCGGGCTGCCGTATTTTGGTTACGCTGCTGCACGAAATGCAGCGGCGCGATGCGAAAAAAGGGCTGGCCACTTTGTGCGTAGGCGGCGGCATGGGCTTGGCGGTGTTGGTGGCGCGTTGATCGGGTTGTGCCGTAGCTATTCATAAAAAATAACCTGGCTGCATTATAGAAACGGCAATTAAATAACTGAATTTTTTAAATCAATCTAATTGTTTTAAAAAGAAATTAACAAAAGATTTTTAGAATTAAAATTGCCGAATCTATAGCTTGCCTCGCCTAGTATCATGCGGGCTGAAATCTGATGAGGCCGTCTGAAAGTATTGACTTTTTCAGACGGCCTTTATAGTATCGAATACATGAATAATTGCTCATATAAGATTATATAATGCAAACCGAACTTGATGAAGAAACCTTGTTTCAGCTTTCGCAGATTTTTAAAGCGCTGGCCGACCCCACCCGCATCCGCATCTTGCACTTGTTGTGTACGGGCGAACATGCGGTGGGGGAAATTGCCGCCAAACTCAGTTTGAGCCAGTCGGCTACCTCGCACCAGCTGCGTTTTTTGAAAAACCTGCGCTTGGTGAAGTTTCGCCGTGCCGGTGCTACTTTATATTATTCTGAAGACGACACGCATGTTATCGGCCTGCTCAAGCAGGCGCTCGAGCACGTGTCGCACCGTTAAAGAGGCAGATAGATGTCGCACAATCACCATAATCATGCTCACGACCATGGCGCCCATGCTCATGGCAGTAATAAAAAAGTATTGCGTGTGTCGCTGTTGATTATCGCCGCATTTATGCTGGTGGAAATCATCGGCGGCCTGCTCACCAACAGCTTGGCGCTATTGTCTGATGCCGGGCACATGTTTTCCGATGCGGCTGCGCTGGGGCTTTCGCTGGCGGCTTTTCATTTCGGCGAACGGCCGGGCAGCCGCCGCAATACGTTTGGTTACAAGCGCTTTGAAATTCTGGCGGCTGCGCTGAACGGGCTGACGCTGCTGGCGATTGCCGCCGTGATTATTTATGCCGCCATCGGCCGCTTTATCCGCCCGCCCGAAATCGCCACGCTCGGCATGCTGGCGGTGAGCAGCGCCGGTTTGCTGGTGAATATTTTTGTGGCCTGGTATATGCACCGCGGCGGCGACACCGATGAAAACATCAACATGCGCGGCGCCTATCTGCATGTGTTGGGCGACTTGCTCGGCTCGGTGGGCGCGATTGCGGCGGCGTTGCTGATGATGGCGTTCGGCTGGCGTTGGGCCGACCCGCTGGCCAGTGTGGTGGTGGCGCTGCTGATTGCTAAAAGCGGCTGGGGCGTGTTGAAAAGTGCGCTGCATATTCTGATGGAAGGCGCTCCGACTGGTGTAGACAGCGATAAAATTGTTGCCGCCATCACGCAGGTGCCGGGTGTGGAATCGGTGCATGATCTGCACATCTGGACCATCACCAGCGGCCTGCATGTTTTATCGTGCCATATTGTAGTTGACGGCGGCTTGACAGTGGCTGAGGCGGAGCGCATCTCGCACCGGATCGAACAGGTTTTGCAACATCAAGACATCAGCCATGTTACCGTGCAAACCGAGAGCAGGGCGCATGGCCACGGCGATGAATTGGTGTGCACCGTCCGCCCCGCTGCGCATGAAGACGGGCACGGATGATTGATGCCTGTTTGTCAAAATAACCCGAACGATTTACAAGGATCGTGCCGCCCAATACAGGGCAGGCCATGCCGCTGCAACAGCAGCAATCAGCGCCGAACTGGCACAAGCGCACGGCAGGCAGGCGGAGGCAGTATTGCAGCAGGAACGCGCCGCGACGGCTAAGCTGGCCGCCGAACAAACGAAAATCGAAAAGGAGAGACAACATGCGAAAACTGTTATCGCTGATTTGCGTAGCGAGCTTGGCCGCTTGCAGCAATACGCCGAAAATCAAAGCAGCCGCGCAAACCTGCCCGCAACCGCTGCAATCGCCGGCACACCTGATGGCGAAGCCGTTGCCCGAGGCTGGGCATTATTCGGAAAGTGCGCGGCTGAATATGCAGGCATGGCAGAAATAGCCGACGAGCAGCGTAATGACCTGGCGGAGTGGCAGGCTTACGGGCGTGTGATGAAAGGTGATCATGAACCCGATTGAGAAGATGAAATTGGCGGGCCGTCTGAAAGCGGCGGTTGCCGCGCGGAACATTGAGAAAAACCCGCTGAAAAAACTGCCGCTGTTAAAAGAGGTAGAAGAACTTCGTAAGCAGCTAGGGTTTAAGGTAAAAGTAAACAAACTGCCTGAAAGCGGGTTGCAGCCGCTGGATGTACGGAGTTTGCAGCCTTTGGAAATTCCCGAGAATGCAACGGCCAAGGCTATAAGCAAAGCCCTGATGGATTATCTAAAGCAGATGCAAGGAAAGACGGTAGAGACATCAGACGGAAAAACAGTCCGATTTAGCAAACGTTCTAAAAATCATATCGCTTATGATGTTGCATTTGATGATTCCATTGTTGCAGTTGCTGTTTCGCATACCGTGGATGTGCTGATGATGGGAAATTTTGTCGGACGGCAACTGCCGGATGAGAAGCGTAACGATATTGCGGCATTTCACGTTTACCGAAAATGGGTAGATGTTTCCGACAAACAGGTGCACATGCAGGTAAAAGCAGCAGAGTTGGCAGATGGTTTGCTGGCTGCGGATGGATTAGATTTATTGGTTTACACCGTAAAAGACTATGAAAAGGACAAAGAAAAAGAGGACAGTCGAAAACTATCCCCTGATTCTGGCGCAGTTGCATATGATGGAGTTTGCTACCAAGATGACGTATGCACCAAACGCCCCCTTAGAACCCCTCCATCGCTTAAAGAACATCATACCGCCGTTTTCGACCGTGCGCAAGTTTCAGCGGAAGAATATCCGCCGCTGATTGTAGAGATTCTCGAAATCCGCGAAAATAACAACAAGGCCGTCTGAAACGGGAACAGCAGCCGCTTTAACTGCCGAAAGCCCCTAAACTCAATCCATAAAATGGATACGGAGTTTAGGGTTTTTTTATGAAAATCAATATTGAAGTCAGGCGCGGCCAATACCGCATCAAGAACGGCAAGGCTTGGCGCTATGCCGCCGATTACGGCGAAATCGCAGGCACAAAGGGGGCAGACGGGCAGCCGATAGATTGTTATGTCGGCCTTTTCCCACAGGCAGAGCAGGCGTTCATCATCAATCAGTTTGCCGGCGGCAAGTTTGACGAACATAAAATCATGCTGAATTTCTTTGATGAAGAGCAGGCCGCACGCGCCTATGAAATCACCACAGGCCGATCGCCTGAAATTTTCGCTTGCAGTAAAGCGCAACTCGAATGGTGGCTGGACAACGGCAACCACAAAAAGCTGGTATCGGCACAATCTTTCCCTTACGACACGGAGCAGAAAATGACCCCGAATATTGACTGGAGCAATATCGACACCGCCGCCGCCAAGCTGATTTACGGCTTGCGCAGCACCGACACTTACGAAGAAATGCTGGAGCCGGCAACAATGGATGCCGTGATGCAGAGCGAAATCGAAGACGGCGCCGAGCTGGAAGACGAAGCCGCATTTGATGCGCTGGTGGTGCAGAACAAAAAGCTGGAACGCACCGCAAACCTGCTCGGCACCGCCCTAAATCGCGCCTCAAGCAGCCTGAAAGTGGCTGAAAACGGTGTATTTATCAGCAAGCCGATGAAACAAAACGGCACAACTAATGTGGCGGTGATGTTTGAGCTGACAGACGGCCAAACCGTGAGTGTGCTTTTGCACAACCCCGATACCACGCCGCAGAAAATTACCCCCGACGATATGCTGATTAGCTGGAAATGGTTGTTGAACCGCAAGGATATTACCATTGCCGTGGCGCGGGAAAACGGCAAAGATTTGCCGATTCAGCAGGTTGCCCGCCGAGTGATGGCGCTGGTAGAGAAAAACACCGCCCGTTTTGCCAAAGCCAATGCCGCCCGTGCCGAACGTGTGGCCAATCTTGCCAAAATGGAACAGGAAATTGCCGAGAAAGAGGGTATTTTGGCTGATTTGGTGCAGCAGCTTGAGGCGAAAGAAAACGGCACACAAATGCCTGAAACTTCCGCAATGCCGTCTGAAAAAGCGGAAGCGAACCCTGAAAATGATACATCGTTGGAATGGTCGGATAACAACCCATACAGAAACGGGGATGATGTGCTTGCGCAGGCTTTTGAGCAGCGCATTGTGCCGACAAATGAATTGATGGCAACTTATCGGGCTTTAGCCGAAAGTATGGGCTATTTTGTGAATTATGATGATGCTGCCATGGGAACCTTTTTGGCCAAAAAAAGTGTTGGCGACAAAGAAGTCGTTATTTCCGGGGCTTATAAAAATTCAGATGTCACAGAGTATAAACGCAACCCTTATGATTATGAGGTTGTGTTTAAACTGCCAAACGGCGGATTTGTTCAGCCCAAGAAAACCAACTCGCTTGATGAAGCGCTGGCATGGGGCAATGAATGGCTGGACGAGCAATCAGAATCAAGTGAGGCGCCTGCTGATGTGCAGGAAGCATCAGAAATGCCGTCTGAAGCCGTGGCAGCAGGCAATGACGGTCAAACAGCAACCATTGAGCCCGTTGTGGTAACCGGCAAAGAGCTTGGCGATTTTGATACTGATACCGAAGAGGGGAAAAAGGCGCTTCGTCAGGCCGCATTCGACCACTTGAAAGGTTTGGTGGGGCAAACGGTTTACAGTAGCGCATTAAAGGCAGATGTAGGTTTTTCGGGGTCAGGCGCTAAAAAATACAAACACAGTAGTGCAAATCCAATTAAATTACTTCTGGCCGTCAAGATTAAAGAAATTATTGCAAACGGCATTAAATTCAAAGAAAGCCAGGAGAGTTATTCAGATAAAGAAGTAGAGCTTGGGATTAAATACCATTATTTAAAAACTGTAGTAAATGTTGATGGCGTTTCCTATGGTGCGCGTGTTGTTGTGAGTGAGGATTTAGGTGGTAAATTTCATTACGATTTACAAGTGAAAGAAAGTGTGGATGCCATTATGGATAGCTTGGACGTAGAAAATGACGGGATAGTCGAAGTACACAAAGCTCCTTTTCCCCGTCATCTTCAAGCGGATAAACCGCTTAGTCAGAATGATACACTTGATTCCGTTAACACGCAAGAGGGAGTTATGGACGATACCAAAGCCGCCGAAGAGGAGCTTCTGCAAATCCGAGAGATGCTGGACAATAATCGCACCATTAACGAAGCTGAAGGCAATATTGAGCAGGCAGCACTTGAGGCTGAGACAGTCGAATCCATTGACGAGCTTTTGGACTTGGCTAATCAAGATGCAACATTTGACAGCACAAACGGCGGCTGGGTGTTGAATCTATTCTTGTTTGATAAAGACGGCAACGAAATCAAGGATGAAGATTCATACGATGAAGAGGAAGCCGATAAATCACAAGAGAATGAATTTCAGACAGAGCAACCGGCTGCAACCGAACCGCAAGTCGAAGACGACCGCGCATTCTTGCAAGATGTAATCGACGGCAAGATTGATGTATTGGCCGATGACTTCTACGCCAAGATGGAAGAAATCGCAACGCGTGTGTATGAATACGATCAAGATTTGGTCGCAAAAGCTGTTGATGCATACGCCCTGAAAACCGATGAATTCGCGCAAGAAAGTGAAGAGCAATGAACCCGATTGAGAAGATGAAATTGGCAGGCCGTCTGAAAGCGGCGGTTGCCGCGCGGAACATTGAGAAAAATCCGTTGAAGAAATTGCCGCTGTTAAAAGAGGTGGAGGCATTGCGCAAACAGTTGGGTTTCAAGGTGAAAACCAAGAAAACGGAAGAAAATCTCGATAAGAACGGCAAGGTGGCCTTTCCTGAGCTATCGGCTGAAGAAACGGCCTTGCTTGCCGAAAAGGCGATTGATGTTACTAAGGAAATGGGGCAAGGTGCACGTAAAAAAGTGGTGGCTGCATGGGTGGCCGCCAACTTGCAGGGGCGTTCTATCCGTGCATCAGATGGCAAGATGATTCAGTTTAATCATAACGATAGCATAAATCATTTGGCATTTGACAGCCGCCGCAATAATCTTCGTGCGTTGGCCATACCTTTTGTTGCAGATGTATTTTCAAGAGGCAAATTTACGGGCACATCGAAACCCAACCACGACCACAAAGATAAAAGCATGATGGCTTTTCATGCCTATCAAAAATGGGTGGAATTGAAAAACGGTTATAAATTGCTGCTGGAAGTTCAGGCGGTAGAACGTGATTCAGGGAAATTTGAGTATGCGGCTTATACGCATAAAGTGTTAGATAAGAAAGTGGGCAATACCTCCTACACAGACGATACCGAAAAAGACAGTACCCGCGTTCTGGAACGATTGCCCACAACCCATAATAACCCGCAAACAGGCCAAGAGACAAGTACTGACAGCGTAATTTTTGACGGGGCTCAAATCTCCCAAGAGGCTGCGGTTGGTGAACCTTTCCTGATTCTGAAAATCCTCGACCCGCAAGGCGTGGATGTTACTGACAGTTACGATGAAACTATGCCGTCTGAAAACAGTGCGGCAACAGATGCCAAAGCCTTGTACGCCTTGATGGAGAGCAGGCCGTCTGAATGATTGCAGATTCTGTTAAAATAAAGGCCGTCTGAAATTTCAGACGGCCTTTATTTTAACAGGAAGCCCGTATGAACACCCAAGCCGTATTATTTGATCTGGATGGCACTTTGGCCGACACTGCCCTTGATTTGGGCGGCGCGCTCAACAGCTTGCTGCGCCGCCACGGCCTGCCCGAAAAAAGCATGAGCGAAGTGCGGCCTGTGGCCAGCCACGGTGCCGGCGGCCTGATTCTGATGGGGGCGGGCATCGGCAAAAACCATCCGCAATACGCACAATGGCGCCAAGATTATCTGGCCGAATATGAGCGCTGCTTCGACTGCGAAACCGTGTTGTTTGAGGGCGTGAACGAATTGATTGCCGAGCTTGGCCGACGCGGCATCCAATGGGGCATCATCACCAACAAACCGCATACCTTTACTCATCGCCTGGTGCCCAAGCTCGGCTTTGTCACGGCGCCGGCGGTGGTGGTGAGCGGCGACACTTGCGCTGAAGCCAAGCCCAGCACCAAGCCGATGCATTATGCCTGTGCACAAATCGGCGTTGCCCCTGAGCGTTGTATCTATGTGGGCGATGCCGAACGCGATATGCAGGCCGGCAAACATGCGGGCATGTTTTCGGTGTTGGCAGATTGGGGCTACATCGCGGCAGACGACCGCCCTGAAAACTGGTTGCAAGACTGCCGTATCGGCGCACCGTTGGAATTGCTGGCGCATTTGTCTTAGAAATATAGTGAAATGATGATCAAGGCCGTCTGAAAAACCGAATCCGCTTTCAGACGGCCTTGTTGTGCCGGGTTGATGCAAAAAGCATTTGTGTTTTGAAAATTCGATTTACGGGGGTATTTTGTTTCTGAAAACGCATCTGCATTTCCAGAAACAAAAATCCCCTCATAAACAACACATCAGGACCCCCTAGGCTGTTAACAACAATAAATGTGTCGGCGGTAAATGTTTTTCAAATCAAACCGGATAACGGGCAGCATGGAATTATCTGAGGGTGTTATCTGTGCGCAGAGGTTAATTTTTGCGCCAGCGCTAAGCTGTTGGCAATGATGCCGTTTTGCGAGGGTTGGTGTTCTGTTTCGATAATCAGCAGGTTGGCAGGGCGGCCGGCATGCAGGCTCATGCGCATTTCGGCCGGGGTGAAGGGCAGACCGCGGGCACGGGCAAAGGCTTCGGCACGGCGGTTGGCGGTTTGCAGCATCGGGGTCAGGGTGATGTCGAGGTGGAAGCGGCGCACGCCCAATACGATGATGCGGGCGGCAAACCAATCGGCTTCTTCGGTGAAGACATCGGGGCTGGCGTGGTTGAAATCGTGGCGCATGGCGGCAATCAGGGTGGCGGTGGAGCGCACTTGCGGCAACAAGGCTTCACTGATCAGATTATTGCTGTCGGCAGGTAAGGTTGCGATGCATAAATCGGGGCGGTGGATATTGCCGTCGACAATCATGTGGCAGCGGTGTAAAACAGCGGTGTCGGCGTTGTTGATGTTGGCGGTTTGAATAGCGGTTTTCATTTTATTTGCTCCTGAGCGGTATATCTTGGCGGCAAATAAAAAGGCCGCCTGTGGTAATCGGGCGGCTGCTTTTTCGCATTTGCTAGGTGGTGCTGTGTTTCAAACAAGCGCAAAAGAGTACCGCACGGTTGTGTGGTACCAATAAAAATAAGCGAAGGGGCGAATGTTTGAAGAGTTCATGGCTTGCAGCTTAAAACAAAGCATCGAGGATTGTCAATATCCAATGCGCAAAAGCAGCCAACATTTCTACAAGCTCTTGTAAACCTTCCATTATTTTTCTCCCCATTTTTTCATCAGCGTATGGGGGATGCGCAATTGATCGAGAATGCGCGCCACCACAAAATCAATCATGTCGCCGATGTTTTGCGGGTGGTGGTAAAAGCCGGGGGAAGGCGGCAGAATCACGGCGCCTGCTTGTGAAAGCTTGAGCAGGTTTTCCAGATGCAGTGAAGAAAAAGGCGCTTCACGCGGCACAATCACCAACGGCCGGCGCTCTTTCAATGCCACATCGGCGGCGCGCTCGATCAAATGGTCGGATGTGCCGTGCGCCACGGCGGCCACCACGCCCATGCTGGCGGGGCAGATAATCATGGCGTCGGCAGGATTGGTGCCGGAGGCGGGTGGGGCAAACCATTCATCTTTGCCAAACACGCGCAGGCGGCCGTCTGAAACCTGAAAACGCTCGCACAATGCAGTTTGGCAGGCGCCGGCAGATGCCGGCAGGTTTAAGCCCATTTCTTGCTGCGCCACCACTTGCGCGGCTTGGGAATACAGCAGCCATACGGTTTTTCCCGATTGCAGCAGGCATTCGAGCAGGCGCATGCCGTAAGGCATACCGGAGGCGCCGGTAAAGGCGAGGGTAACGGTGTGGATGGGGTGCTGCGCGGTCATAACAAACTTTGTCGGCAAAATCAGGCTGCTATTATAAGTGAAAATGAGGGGTTATAGTGCGTGCGGCACAAAATTCGGGCTTTGAAAGAATGGTTTTGCGGGCATTTCAAATCGGGCGTCTGCTATAAACTGCGAATGATGCCGTCTGAAAAAATGTGGTTGAAAGTTTTGTTGCAGGGGCTGCACTGAAGCGGTAAATTAAAGTGTAGCAAATGCGGGTGTTGCAAATACAACTTAATTAATATCAAAAATGCCGTCTGAAAATTTTCAGACGGCATGATTTATCAAGCTTTATGCATTTAAATCAGCACGAAGTAAGCCCAGAAGCCGACGAGGAATATACACAAGATATTCAGCAAGATACCCACGCGCATCATTTCTTTTTGTTTCACCAGGCCGGTGCCGAACACGATGGCGTTGGGCGGGGTGGCAACCGGCAGCATAAAGGCGCAGGATGCACCGATGCCGATCACAAACACCAACACTTCTTTGGGCAGCCCCATTTGGGTGGCGATGCTGGCGAAAATCGGCACCAGCAGCGCGGCGGAGGCGGTGTTGCTGGTAAATTCGGTTAAGAAGATAATAAAGGCGGCAACGGCCAACACCACAATCAGCGGGTGTGCCAAGACAAACGTGCTGGCCAGCTCTTGACCCAAAGCCAGCGATGCGCCTGATTTTTGCAGCAGCGAGCTTAAGGCGATGCCGCCGCCGAACAGCATCAGCACGCCCCAGTCGGTGTTGCGGGCGATTTCTTTCCAGCGCGCCACGCCAAATACCACCACGGCCACGGCGGCAGTGAGCGCCACAACGGTGTCGGGGTTGGTGATGCCGAAAACCTCTTTGATTTTACTGCCGAAAATCCACGCCACAACGGCGCCCAAGAAAATCAGCATGGCCAGCACACGGTGCAGCGTCCACGGAATATGTTCACCTTTGACTTCCACCCGGTCGTTGAGGTTGGGGCGCAGTATCACATACAGTGCAAACAGCATCAGCGGCAGAATCAGCAGCATCATCGGCAAACCCATTTTCATCCAGCCGGCAAAATCAAGATCCAGCGCTTTGGCGGCGATGGCGTTGGGCGGCGAGCCGACAATGGTGCCCAAGCCGCCGATGCTGGCGCAATAGGCCACGCCCAGCAACACAAACACAAAGGTTTTGCGCTCTTTTTCGCGATCGAGGTGATCCATCATGCCCAGCACCAGCGGCAGCATCATGGCGGCGGTGGCGGTGTTGCTGATCCACATCGATAAAAAGGCGGTAACGACAAAGATGGCCAGCACGGCAATTTTCATATTGCCGCCTGAAAGTGAAATCAGCCACAGCGCGATTTTTCGGTCGAGCCTTTGCATGTGCAGTGCGGTCGCCAGCGCGAAGCCGCCGAAGAAAATATAGATAATCGGGTCGGCAAAGCCGGCCAGTGCGGTTTTGGTGTCCATTTCGGGGATGCCGATAACAGCGGCCAAAATCGGCACCATCAGCGCGGTAACGGTAATGTGTACGGCTTCGGTAAACCATAAAATCGCCACAAACAGCAGCACAGCGATGCCTTTGTTGGCGTTGATGTCGTAGGGCAGAATCTGATAGATGCCGAAACAGATAACAGCCGCAATAATGGTTGTGATCAAACCTTTGAAATCGGTAATCGGTAATTGGGCGCTGAGCAGCTCGACATTGTCGGGACGCGGGTCTTTTTGCTGAGCCATTGCCTCTCCTTTTTTTACTTATGGTGGTTGTGGTTAATGATACGGCCGGGTTGAGTTGCGGATTTCGGGCCGGACGGCCTAGGGTGTCATGACCATTCAGAATTATTCAGATTTTTTGTGATAAAAGTACAGATGCCAGGTAAAAAACGCAGCAAGATTGGGCATCTTGCGAGGCTTTTTAACGCAGCAGATGTGTTTTTAGCGCAAAAAAGATGATGATATATGAATGGTCAGGACACCCTAGTATAAATGTAATCCGTTGTAACTGTAAAGATATTGTTAATCGGTGTGTATTTTGATACAAAATGCTTTCAGACGGCCTATAAAGCTGCTGGGAAGGGCAAACACAATGGTGCGGCGGCAGGGTAAGCCGGCTGCCATACAGTAATCAGGCCGTCTGAATTGGTTTTCAGACGGCCTGACCGCTGTATGACTTAAATCGAATAATCAATCAGCTCGTTTTGTGAAAACACATAAATCTGCTTGGGGGTAAGGGCAATGTTTTGGCCGACGGTAAACCCGCGTTGTGCGGCTTCGCTGCCGGCAAACGTTACATGGATTTCGCGGCCTTGCTCCGGTTGCAGGGTCAGGTGGGTGAGGGCGCCGGCGGCATGGATTTTGCCGATGCGCGCGGTGAGCATCGGTGTGCCGTTTTCGGCCAGCGCCCATTCGTGCGGGCGCACGTAGGCGGTGGCGGTCTGCTCCTGCCAGGCGGCGGCTTCCAGAGGCCATCTGAAACCGTGATACTGCCAGGCGCCTTTTTCGATGCGGCCTTCAAAAGCATCGGTTTCGCCCAAAAATTCAGTCACAAAGGCGTTGGCGGGGCTGCGGTAAAGGGTGTCGGCATTACCGGTTTGCTCGATTTTTCCGTGGTTCATCACCACGATTTCATCGGATACTTCCAGCGCTTCTTCCTGATCGTGGGTGACTAAAATGCTGGTGATGCCCAATTCGTGGTGGATGTCGCGCAACCAGGTGCGCAGCTCTTTGCGCACTTTGGCATCGAGTGCGCCGAAAGGCTCGTCGAGCAGCAGCAGCTTGGGCTTCACCGCCAGCGCGCGCGCCAGTGCGATGCGTTGGCGCTGGCCGCCTGAAAGCTGGTGCGGATAGGCCTTGGCCAGATGCGAAAGCTGCACCAGCGCCAGCAATTCTTCTACCCGCGCGCGTATTTCGGCTTTGCCGGGGCGATCTGATTTGGGCAATACCGAAAGACCGAAGGCGACGTTGTCAAACACATTCATGTGCCGGAATAGGGCGTAGTGTTGAAACACAAAGCCGACTTTGCGTTCGCGCACATGCTTGCCGGTCACGTCTTGGCCGTCAAACAAAATCTTGCCGTTGTCGGCATTTTCAAGCCCGGCGATGATGCGCAGCAGCGTGGTTTTGCCGCAGCCGGAAGGCCCCAGCAGCGAAGTGAGTTTGCCGGTGGGCACATTCAGGTTGATGTTGTTGAGCGCCTGAAAGCTGCCGAAATGTTTGTTGAGGTTTTGAATGGTGATGCTCATGTTGCGCTCCTTTCGGCGGCGGCGAGTTTTTTATCTTGGATGCGGGTGATGATGTTTTGCAGCGCCAGCGTGGCCAAGGCCAGCAATGCCAACACGCTCGATAAAGCAAATGCGCCGGTAAAGCTGTATTCGTTATATAAAATTTCTACCAGCAGCGGAATGGTATTGGTTTCGCCGCGGATGTGGCCGCTCACCACGCTCACGGCGCCGAATTCGCCCATGGCGCGGGCATTGGTGAGAATAATGCCGTAGAGCAGCGCCCATTTGATGTTGGGCAGGGTAATGCGCCAAAACATCTGCCGGCCCGAGGCACCCAAAATCAGCGCAGCCTGCTCCTCGCTGTCGCCCTGCGCCTGCATCAGCGGAATCAGCTCGCGCGCCACAAATGGAAAGGTAACAAACAAGGTGGCTAAAATAATGCCCGGAATCGCAAAAATAATCTGAATGCCTTGGGCTTCGAGCCAGCCGCCGATGGCGGTGTGGGCGCCGAACAGCAGCACAAACATCAGGCCGGCCACCACTGGCGACACGGAAAAAGGCAAATCGAGCAGTGTGGTTAAAAATTGCTTGCCGTAAAAATCAAAGCGGGTGAGCAGCCAGGCCATGGCGATGCCGAGCACGGCATTGACCGGCACCACAATGGCAGCGGTAATCAGCGTCAGCCTGATGGCGGCCAGCGCTTCGCTGTTGGTGAGCGATTCCAGATAAAGCTGCCATCCGCCCCGCAAGGCTTCGTAAAATACTGCTGTGAGCGGCACCACCAGCATCAGCAGCAAAAACGCCAGCGCAATGCCGATTAAGGTCAGGCGCAGCCAGCGCGGTTCGGTAAGATTGGGATTGATGTTTGCATTTCGGCTCATGCTTTTGCCCCCGCCCGTTTGCTCAGCGCCCATTGGCTGAGGTTGAGCAAAAATAAAATCACAAAAGAAATCATCAGCATAAACAGCGCAACCGCCGATGCACCCTGCACGTCGAATTGCTCGAGCTTGCCGGTAATGATCAGCGGCAGGATTTCCGATACCATCGGAATGTTGCCGGCGATAAAAATCACCGAGCCGTATTCGCCGGTGGCGCGGGCAAACATCATGCCGGAGCCGGTGAGCAGCGCCGGCATGATTTCCGGCAGCAACACGCGCCGTAAAGCGGTAAAGCGAGCGGCTCCCAGTGTGGCGGCGGCTTCTTCGTATTCGACAGGCAACTCTTCGAGCACCGGCTGCACGGCGCGCACGATAAACGGCAGGCTCACAAATACCAGCGCAATCCAAATGCCGATCGGCGTGAAAGCGATTTTGATATCGAGCGGGGCAAACCAGCGGCCGAGCCAGCCGTTGGGCGCATACAGCGTGGCCAATGCGATGCCGGTTACCGCCGTGGGCAGCGCAAACGGCAAATCTACCAAGGCGTTGACTAGGTTTTTGCCCGGAAACTCATAGCGCACCAACACCCAGGCCACCAGCGTGCCGAACACAATATTGGTCAGCATGGCATAAAACGACATGCGCAGGCTCAACCACACCGCCGCCAAAACATTGGGCTCGGTAATGGTCTGCCAAAACGCCGTCCACCCGATGGCCGCCGTTTGCGCCGCCATCATGGCAAACGGCAGCAATACCAGCAGCGAGAGGCACAGCACGGTAAGGCCGAGGCTGAGGTTGAAGCCGGGCAGCACGCTGGGGGTTTTTAACAATCGCATAGCAGGGCAATAAGGTTGATAATCGTGGCGCTACTTTAAACAGGCCGTCTGAAAAAGGGAAAGAATGGTTGGTTGTATGTTAATCAGGTTTGGTTATATCAAAGCCTGCATCGGCAATTGATTTTCAGACGGCCTGATGGTTTATGGTTTACAATCCGCACCATCAATCAACCTTGTTTTGAGAATCGGCATGAAAAAACGGATATTCGCCGCCGGCCTGGCCTTATTCAGCCCGATATTGTGGGCTTTTTCAGGCGCGGAGCTGGCGCAAACCCTGCAAAAACCGCAAAACGTGCAAGGCGCGTTTACCCAGCAGCGTTACTTGAAATCGCTCAACAAGCCCATGACCACACAAGGCCGTTTTGTGTTGCTGCCCGGGCGCGGTTTGCTGTGGCAGATGCAAAAGCCGTTTGAAAACCGCCTGCGTGTGCGTGCCGACGGCATTATGCAGTGGAACGGCAAAACCTGGGTGGCCGGCAGCGGCAGGAGCGGCCAAGCGCAGCAAATCAAGCTGTTTCTCGATTTGCTCGGCGGCAATACGGCAGGGCTGGAAAAACAGTTTGCGCTGCAATTGAGCGGCAATGCCCAAAAATGGACGTTGCGGCTGACCCCGAAAACCACGCTGATGAAGCAGGTGTTTGACCGTATTGAAATCAGCGGCGATGCTGTGGTGCGCCGGATTGAGTTGAACGAAAAACAGGGTGACCGCACGGTGATGACGTTTAGCGGCATCACCACCAACCAGGCGCCGGATGCGTTTGCACAGGCGGCGTTGAAGTGAATGGCTAATCGGCGCCAAGCATCAAACTTTTATCAGGCCGTCTGAAAAGCTTTTAGGCCGGAGTCTCGAATCCGACACACTCGGCAAAGTGCCCGAGGCAAGTGTCAGAGCGACAAAAACCAAACCGATCATGACCCGCAAATCCCGTGTTATCTACACCTTTTTTATCGCACTCGCCGCCGTGTTTGTATGCTACACCTTGGCGGCACGGCCGTGGCTGCAAACCGGCCTCACCGCACTGTTGCCGCAGGAGCAGCGGCCGGATGTGTTGTTGCAGGCGGCAGATAAAGCCAATGAGGCGCAGGCAAACGGGCAGGTGGTGTTGCTGGCGGGCAGCGCTGAGGCAGATAAAGCATTTCAGACGGCTTCCGATATCGCGGCATTGTGGCGCAAGAGCGGTTTATTTGCGGCGGTAGACAGCGAAATCATGCCGGATTTGGCGCAAGTGCGCACAGAGGCGGCGCAGCTCGGTTTGGCCGCATTGCCGGCCGCCGAACGCGCCTTGTTGATGGAAGATGCGGCACAATATTTTCAAATCCGGGCGCAAGATGCGGCCAATCCGTTTGCCACCACATCGCCGCTGCCTTTGGATCAAGACTGGCTCGGTTTCGGCCGTTTCAGTTTGGCGCAGGCGCAGCCGCAAAGCCGTTTGCAATGGGATGCGGAACACGGCATGTTGTTTACCGAAGATGAGCGCGGCCACACTTGGGTATGGTTGCGCGGCAGGCTGCGCGGGCAAAACAGCGTGGCGGATGCCGGTGCGGATTTGTTGCCGCTGTTGCAGCAAAGCCGCGCACTGGCCGAAAAACAGGGCGTGCAAAGCTTGAGCGCGGGCGGTGCGGTGTTTGCGGCGGCGGCCAAAGCGGCAGCCGAGCGCGAAAGCCGGTTGATGGGTGCAGCAGGGCTGGGGCTGACCTTGGCCTTGTTGCTGTGGGTGTTCCGCAGCGGCCGCGTGCTGGCGCTCACTTTGCCGTTGGGCGCGGGCATGCTCACGGGTTTGGCGGCGGTGCTGGCGTTGTTTGGTGAAGTGCATATCCTCACGATTGTGATCGGCACCAGCCTGGTGGGGATGCTGGTGGATTTTCCGCTGCATTGGCTCACGCCCTCGGTGTTTCAGACGGCCTCAAGCCGCCGCAGCTGGCAGGCGCAGGCAGCGATGCGGCATGTGTTGCCCACGTTTGCGGTCAGCCTGACGGTAACGGTGGCGGGCTATGCGCTGCTGTGGTTTACGCCGCTGCCGGTGTTGCGGCAAACGGCGGTGTTTTCCGGTTTTGCGCTGTTGGGTGCATTCGGCGCAACGGTGTGGTGGCTGCCGCCGCTGTTTGCGCGTTATCACAATAAAAGTGTGCCGTTTGCACGGCTGGCAAACGCATTGCACCCTTATGCAGGCCGTCTGAAAAAACGTTTGCACAAGCGCGGCTGGCTGGTGTTGCTCGGCCTGCTGCTGGCCGGCGGGCTGTGGCGCAGCGATTGGCACGACGATATCCGCCAATGGGTGGTGCTGCCGCCGCCGTTGCTGGCCGAAGCACAGCAAATCGGCGTATTGAGCGGCACCGATTTCGGCGGCCAATATGTGGTGGTAGAGGCGGCAGACGAAAACGCCCTGCTGCAACAAAGTGCGCGGGTGGGGCAGGTTTTGCAGCCACTTCAGGCGGCGGGAAAATTGGCCGCTTGGCAGTCGCTCGACCAATGGCTGGCAACGGCAAGCGAACAACAGGCTTTGCAAAACCGCCTGAATGATTTGGCCGGGCAGCCGCAAGCTTGGGCGGCCATGCGCGAAATCGGTGTGCCGCGCCCAGCCATGCGCCGGGCTTTGCGTGAAGCGGCGGCACAGCCGGCCATATCGCTTTCAGACGGCCTCAAAACCGGGTTGGGCGAGGCTTGGCGGCCTTTATATTTAGGCGAGGCGGCGCCCGGGCGGTTGGCGGCGGTGGTGCGCTTGAGCGGTGTGCGCGATACGGCGGCGGTGCAGTCGGCATTATCGGGGTTGAGCGGCGTGCATTGGGCGGATAAGCGCGCACATCTGAATGAATTGTTTCGGCACACCCGCAATCAGGCTGCCTGGTTGAAATTGGCTTCGTATGCCTTGGCGTGGCTGCTGTTGTGGAAGGTGTTCGGCGCCAAACGCGGCACGCTGGTGTTGGCGGTGCCGTTGGCGGCGGCGGTGTGCAGTGTGGCGGTGTTGGGCTGGCTGGCTCTGCCGGTGAGCCTGTTTGCCATGTTCGGGCTGCTGCTGGTGTCGGCCATCGGCGTGGATTACGCGGTGTATGCCTATGCTGCCCACGAAAGCCAAGCAGCCCGGTTTGGCGGCTTGCTGCTGGCGGCACTCACCACCGGCATTTCGTTTGGCCTGCTGGCGTTCAGCAGCACGCCGGCGGTCGCATCATTCGGTTTAACGGTAGCAGTGGGCGTGGTCTTTAATCTGCTGTTTTCAGCCTGGCTGTTGCGGGATAATATTTGATTGCCCATTCACAACAATAAGCTGATAAGGCAAACCAACGCAATTAGGTTGTTTTTATGAATGGGTATCACCACCAAGGCCGTCTGAACGGTTCAGACGGCCTGATCGAAGGAATCGAAATGAATAAAGATATTGATGTTGCCATTATCGGCGCCGGCCCTGCCGGTGCGGTTGCGGCGGCCTTGCTGCACCGGCAGGGTTTGCGCGTGTGTGTGTTGGAAAAGCAGTATTTTCCACGTTTTGTGATTGGCGAAAGCCTGCTGCCGCATTGTATGGAGTTTATCGAGGAAGCGGGGTTTGCCGATGCGGTGCGGGCAGAACCTTCGTTTCAGTTGAAAAACGGCGCGGCGTTTACTTGGGGCGGGCGCTATACTTATTTTGATTTTACCGACAAATTTTCAGACGGCCCCGGCACCACGTTTCAAGTGCGCCGGGCATTGTTTGATAAGATTTTGATTGATGAAGCGGCCAAGCAGGGCGTGGAAGTGCGTTTCGGCCACGGCGTGACGGCGTTCGACAACAGCGGTGATACGGCGCGGCTGAGTGTGGAAAGCGATGATGGTGGAAAATATGAATTGAATGCGGGTTTTGTGCTTGATGCCAGCGGCTACGGCCGTGTGCTGCCGCGCCTGCTTGATTTGGAAACGCCGTCTGAATTGCCGCCGCGCATCGCCCATTTCACCCATATCGAAGACAATATTACCAGCCCGAAATTCGACCGCAACAAGATTCTGATTACCACGCATCCGCAGCACCGTGATGTGTGGCTGTGGACGATTCCGTTTGGCGACAATCATTGCTCTATCGGTGTGGTGGGCACGCCCGACAAGCTGGCGGGCGATTCGGAAACGGTGTTGAAAAAATTTGCGCTCGAATGCCCGATGCTGGCCGAAGTGCTGGCTGATGCGGTGTGGGAAAACGAGTTTCCGTTCCGCAGTATTCAGGGCTATTCGGCCAATGTGAAAACCCTGCACGGCAAGCATTTCGCTTTGTTGGGCAATGCGGCCGAGTTTCTCGACCCGGTGTTTTCGTCGGGCGTTACCATTGCCATGCATTCGGCCAAGCTCGCCGCCGATTTGCTGGTGAAGCAGTTTGGCGGCGAGGATGCGGATTGGCAGGGCGGATTTACCGAGCCGCTGATGGTGGGTGTGAATGCATTCCGCACCTATGTTAACGGCTGGTATGACGGCCGCTTTCAAAATGTGATCTATGCCGAAAACCGCAATGCCGACATCAGCCGCATGCTCAGCTCGATTTTAGCGGGCTATGCTTGGGATACAGATAACCCTTATGTGGCAAAATCGGAACGCCGTCTGAACGCTTTGGCGGAATTGGTGGGCGAAGCTCAGCCGGCTTGATGGTTAATTTTATGCCGGCGCAGGCCGAAATTCATATATTTAGGGTGTCCTGACAATTCGATTTAAGGTGTATTTTGCCCCTGAAAACGCATCTGCTGCGTTAAAAAGCCTCGCAAGATGTCCAATCTTGCTGCGTTTTTTGCCTTGCATCTGCATTTCCAGGAATAAAAATCCCCCCCCCCATAAACGAACTGTCAGGACACCCTAGGAAATGAATAAAAAGTGCTGCGGCGCTGCTTTGTGAATGGGGGGATAAGGGTTTCCACGCCGGAAAAGCCTTTTGAAAAGCTTTCAGCTAATCCGCACCCATATCGGTATTTGAGGCCGTCTGAATGTTCAGACGGCCTCAAATTTATTTAAAAACATCGGTTTGCCCAATCTGCTTTTTTTTAAATGGATTCAGGCTTGGGCGGCGTAAATTTCTTGGCGCAGTTTGTTTAAAAAACGCCCCTGCCGCACCAGCGCAGCGGCTTGTTCGTATTGGGTTTGTGCAAAGGCCGTCTGAAGGTTTTGTTGTAATGCCGTTTGCTCGTGGCGGATTTCGGCATCTAAAGCAGCCAGAGCGGCTTCATCATTTTGGGCGCGGGCATCTTCCAGCGTTTCGCGCCATTCCATTTGCTGCATCAGAAATTCGGCGGCAAACGAGGTGTGTTCGGGCGCATCGGCATCGATATTGTGTTGTTTCAGCAGATAAGCGGCGCGGTCGATGGGGGATTTCAAGATGCGGTAGGCCTCGTTAACGGCAGACGACATCATCATGGCCTGTTTTTGTTCAAAGGCAGATGTGGCGGCAAATTTGTCGGGGTGGAAGCGCGCGGCAAGGGTATGGTAGGTTTGCTCGAGCGAGGCGGTGTCGATGTCGAAGCGCGGTTCGAGTTGGAAGAGGGTAAAGTATTGATTCATGGTGTTTCCGGCTTATGGATGTTACAGGGCGGATGGCGGCAGCGCTCTGCTTGTTGCGCGCATGGCTTTGCCGTGTCTGATGGCCATCATCAAAATTATTTGAGGCCTTGGCAAATATTTTTCCGGCGTGAAAGCACGCCATGACGCTGTGATTCAGATGCAGGCGGGAATCTGTATGTGGCCGGAAAAGTTATTTTAAATCATGGCTTGAATACCGGCTATGGATCTCGGGCTTGCGCCGGCATGATGTTACATAATGTTAATCGAACGCTTACGGGCTGCTTCACGGGCATTTTGCAAAGATTTTAATGCGGCTGATTGCAGTAGGCCGTCTGAATGCAAGATATCTTAGGGTGTTCTGACCATTCATATATCATCATCTTTTTGCGCTAAAAGCATATCTGCTGCGTTTTTTACCTTTTTGCATCTATACTTTATATCACAAAAAATCTGAAGCATTCTGAATGGTCGGGATACCTTGGTATGCCCTCGAACAACTGCTTTCGAGCGGTTGACGATTTGCCGGGTTCAGGTCTTCTATTTCGAATGGGTATTCAAGCGGTTTAGACAGCCGGGTGAAACGGATGCTTACGTTGCAAAAAGCCGCGCCAGCCGGTTTGTTTGATAACGGTTTGTGCTTTATCGGCAGCATAGTTGACGGCGGTGCGGATGTCTTCTGGACAGCCTGCTTTGTGGCGCAGGGCGAGCAGGCTGCGGTGCGGGCAATGGTTTTGTCGGTATGGTCACACAGTTGCTGCAACAGCTTGACAGCGGCAACAGAGGGCACGGCATGCAAAACGTCGATGCAGCGCAGTTGCCAAGGGCGAATCTGCGCGGGCAGCGCTTCGGCAAGGTCAAGCCAGTCTTGTGTTTGAAAAGATTGCAGGCAGGCTTCGGCTTCAAACAGGGCGCATTCGTGCCAATAGTCGTTGGAAAAGTGTTGGCTGCGGTCGAGCAGCCGGTGCAGTTGTGCAAACATAACGCAATACCCGTGGTTATTATCATCGATTACGGTCGGGCCGGGCCTGCCGTATTTTTTATCGCGGTTGCGGACATGGTTGTTTGCAGGCGGATTCTATGGGGAATCTGTTTGCATTTGTATGACCACAACTTTTCACAAAGTATAACGTTTTATTGGCGGAGTAAAAACTCTATGCCGGGGTGTTCTGAAGTTGTTTATACGGGGATTTTTGTTTCTGTAAATGCAGATATCAGGCAAAAAAACGCGGCAAGATTAGGCATCTTGCGAGGTTTTTTTAATGCGGCAGATGTGCTTTTATCACAAAAAATCTGAATCATGCTGAATGATCAGAACCCCCTAGGCGCTGCTTTTCCAATGCAATATTACACGTGGAAGCTTTCGCCGCAGCCGCATTCGTCTTTCACATTCGGGTTTTCGAATTTGAAACCTTCCTGCAAGCCTTCTTTGGTGTAGTCTAATTGTGTGCCGTCGAGGTAAACATGGCTTTTGGGATCGATAAATACTTTCACGCCGTGGCCTTCGAATACGATGTCTTCCGGTTGGATTTCATCAACGAATTCGAGGGTGTAGGCCATGCCGGAGCAGCCGCTGGTTTTCACGCCCAGGCGGATGCCTTCGCCTTTGCCGCGGCGGCTGAGGAAGTTTTGAATATGGTTGGCGGCATTTTCAGTCAGGGTAATCATTGCCTTGTCCTTAAGTCTTTCATCTGTCTTAAAAATTGCGGATGCAGTCGGTGTTACAGACGGCCTTGATGTATATTACAGGCCGTCTGAAAGGGATAAACGTTGTTGCGCCCAGCAAACGGCGGTTTGTATGGCGGCGCGGGCTTGCGGGCTGTTGCGCCAACAGGTGCTGCCGGTTAAGGCGGCGCCTTGCTGCAATATGGTTTCCACATCGGCGGCGGCCAGTTTGGCGGTGTCGTCCAGCGCCATTTGTTGCAGGCGTTGCAAAACGGTCGGGCCGATGCCTTTTTGTGCCCATAAAGATTGTTGTTCTGCTGTGTTGAAAGGCATCGGGTTTCCTTTTGGGGCGGCTGAATTTCAATTTACTTCAATTGGCTGTCTTTGCTTCCCCGTCGGTTATAGGCCGTCTGAAACTTTTCTTGCTCATCGTGCAGTTGCCGGCAGGCGATACATAATTGCACACCGGGTAGGGCGTGGCGGCGGGCGGCGGGGATGGGGTCGCCGCATTCGGCACATTCGTGCGCGCTTTCGCCCTGCGGCAGTTGGGCACGGGCATGTTGCAGAGCATCATTGAGCGAATCGTCAATCTGTTGCTGCTCCGCACCATCGGGCGCCCAACCGCTTGCCACCGGTTAGTTGCCTTTTTTCTTTTTATAGTCGGAAACGGCGGCTTTAATCGCGTCTTCGGCCAAAATCGAACAGTGCACTTTTACCGGCGGCAGTTCCAACTCTTCGGCGATTTCGCTGTTTTTAATCGACATGGCTTCATCGAGGCTTTTTCCTTTGACCCATTCGGTAATCAGCGAGGAAGAGGCAATGGCCGAACCGCAGCCGTAGGTTTTGAATTTGGCGTCTTCGATGATGCCGCTTTCGTTGACTTTGATTTGCAGCTTCATCACGTCGCCGCAGGCCGGGGCGCCGACCATGCCGGTGCCGATGCTGTCGTCGTTTTTGTCGAACGAGCCGACGTTGCGGGGGTTTTCGTAGTGGTCGATGACCTTGTTGCTGTATGCCATGATGTGGATTCCTTGTGGTTGTCTGTTTTATTTAAGGCCGTCTGAAGGGAATTCAAGTGTTCGGGCGGCGTGTAGTCTGCTTTGGTTGAGTGGCTTGCGGGCAAGTTGATATTTGCATCGGGTTGGCAGGCCGCCTGAAGTTTTTCAGACGGCCTTAATATATTGCTTAATGTGCCGCCCATTCAACGGTGCTCAAATCGATGCCTTCTTTATGCATTTCCCACAGCGGCGACAATTCGCGCAGTTTGCCGATTTTTGATTTAATCAGTTCGGCGGCGTATCGCACTTCTTCTTCGGTGGTCATGCGGCCGAAGGTGATGCGCAATGAAGAGTGTGCCAGCTCGTCGTTACGGCCGAGTGCACGCAATACATAGCTCGGCTCCAGCGAGGCGGAAGTACAGGCCGAGCCGCTGGATACGGCCAATTCTTTCACGGCCATAATCAGGCTTTCGCCTTCCACGAAGTTGAAGCTGATGTTGAGGTTGGTGGGCACGCGGTGTGTTAAATCGCCGTTGATATAGACTTCTTCGATGCCTTCGATGCCTTTGAGGAATACATCGCGCAGCTTGAGGGCGTGGGCGCGGTCTTGTTGCAATTCTTCGCGTGCCAGACGAAACGCTTCGCCCATGCCGACGATTTGGTGGGTGGGCAGGGTGCCGGAGCGGAAGCCGCGTTCGTGACCGCCGCCGTGCATTTGCGCTTCAAGGCGGATACGCGGTTTTCGGCGGACATACAAGGCGCCGATGCCTTTGGGGCCGTAGATTTTGTGGGCGGACATGCTGAGCAGGTCGACTTTGACTGCTTGCAGGTCGATAGGCTCTTTGCCGGCGGCTTGGGCGGCGTCTACGTGGAAAATGATTTTGCGTTCGCGGCAGATTTCGCCGATGGCGGCGATGTCTTGCACCACGCCGATTTCGTTGTTCACCCACATCACTGATACCAAAATGGTGTCGTCGCGGATGGCGGCTTTGAGTTCTTCCAAATCAATCAGGCCGTTTTCCTGCACGCCCAGATAGGTGACTTCAAAGCCTTCGCGCTCAAGCTCGCGCATGGTGTCGAGCACGGCTTTGTGTTCGGTTTTCACGGTAATCAGGTGCTTGCCTTTGCTTTGGTAAAACTGTGCGGCACCTTTGATGGCGAGGTTGTTGGATTCGGTGGCGCCGCTGGTAAACACGATTTCTTTGCTGTCGGCGTTGATCAGCTTGGCGATTTCGCTGCGGGCGTTTTCTACCGCTTCTTCGGCGGTCCAACCGAAGCTGTGGCTGCTGGAGGCGGGGTTGCCGAACAGCTCGGTGAGGTAGGGAATCATTTTGTCGGCCACGCGTTTGTCGATGGGCGTGGTGGCGGCGTAGTCGAGGTAGATCGGGGTTTTAACAGTCATGGCGGTGGTCTTTCTTGTTGTATTGTCTCAATGAATGTGGGTAAAGGTAACGATTTTGCCGTCGTTGGCGGCTTGTCGGTTAATCATGCTTTGCAGGGTAACGCTGCTTAAATAATCGTTGATGGTTTTATTCAGGTTTTCCCACAAATCGTGGGTCAGGCAGGGGGCGCCGTGGTGGCAGTTGGCTTTGCTGTTGCATTGGGTGGCGTCGAGCCTGTCTTCGGCTGCGGCGATAATTTGGGCGATGTTGATATCGGCGGCATCGGCAGCCAATATATAGCCGCCGCCGGGGCCGCGTATGCTTTCTACCAGCCGGGCGCGGCGCAGTTTGCTGAAAAGCTGCTCTAAATAAGAGAGGGAAATGTGTTGCCGCTCGCTGATGGCGTTGAGCTTGACCGCGCCGTGTTGGGCGTGCATGGCCAAATCAATCATGGCGGTTACGGCAAAGCGGCCTTTGGTGGTCAATCGCATAATGATGCGCCTGTGTTCGGTGTGTTTTTATGGGGTAATTGTCTAATATCTGAGTGAATCAGTCAAGTATAGAAATGTGCCGATTGTTTGTCGCTATGCGGATATGAAAAATACCAATAACAACATCGGTCGGCGCAAAGATGTAGTGGTTTGTTGTTTAGCATGATGTATTTAAACGCAATTCGCTTATGCGGCTTTCAGACGGCCTGAAAAATGCGTTGGCGCGGCTAACGCTTTCTTAATGAAAGCATTTGCAATCTTGGGAAGCTTGGTATAAATTCACATAAATTTGCTGCTTGCGGTAATTTAATGCCGTCTGAAAACCGTTTGGGGCGGTATTTGATTATGGCAGGGGCTTTTGTTGACAACACTTCACAACAAATATCGAAGGTAATACACAATGAAACGCGATTTGAGCAAGATGACTTGCATCGAAGACCTGCGCCGGGTAGCGCAGCGCAAAGTGCCGAGAATGTTTTACGATTACGCCGATTCCGGCTCGTGGACCGAAACCACCTACCGTGAAAATACCACTGATTTTCAAGATATCAAATTCCGCCAAAAAGTGTTGGTGGATATGGAAGGCCGCAGCCTGGCCACAAAAATGATCGGCCAAGAGGTGAAAATGCCGCTGGCGATTGCGCCGACCGGTTTTACCGGCATGCAGCATGCCGACGGTGAAATTTTGGCTGCACGCGCGGCCGAAAAATTCGGTGTGCCGTTTTCATTGTCTACCATGTCGATTTGCTCGATTGAAGATGTGGCGGAAAACACTACTGCGCCTTTTTGGTTTCAGCTTTATGTGATGCGCGATCAGGAGTTTATGGAAAACCTGATCAAACGCGCGCAGGCGGCCAATTGCTCGGCGCTGATTCTGACTGCCGATTTACAGGTGCTCGGGCAGCGCCACAAAGACATCAAAAACGGTTTGTCTGCGCCGCCGAAACCCACACTGGCCAATCTGATCAATCTGGCAACCAAGCCCGAGTGGTGCATGAAAATGCTCAACACCGAGCGGCGCACATTCCGCAATATTGTCGGTCATGCTAAAAATGTGGGCGATTTGTCGTCGCTTTCTTCTTGGACAGCCGAGCAGTTCGACCCGCGTTTGAGCTGGGACGATGTGGCGCGCATTAAAGATTTATGGGGCGGCAAGCTGATTATTAAAGGCATTATGGAACCGGAAGATGCCGAAATGGCCGTAAAAAGCGGTGCGGACGCATTGATTGTGTCTAACCACGGCGGTCGCCAGCTCGACGGCGCGCCGTCGACCATCAAAGCCCTGCCTGACGTGGTGAGCGCGGTGGGCAGCGATATCGAGGTGTGGATGGACAGCGGTATCCGCAGCGGTCAAGATATTCTGAAAGCCTGGGCGCTGGGCGCACGCGGTACCATGATCGGCCGCGCTTTCCTCTATGGCTTGGGCGCTTACGGCGAAGAAGGCGTTACCCGCGCGCTGGAAATTCTGTATAAAGAAATGGATGTGTCGATGGCATTTACCGGCCACCGCGACATTCAGAATGTTACCAAAGATATTTTGGTTAAAGGCACATACTGATTCTGATTGATGGGCAAAATCAGGCATAAGGCCGTCTGAAACGATAGGGTTTCAGACGGCCTTTGTGTAGCAGATATGATGCCGGATGCCGTCTGAAAGTATCTGCCGTGCCCAAGCGCTTTGCGGATGAAAAACAGGCTGCACGAAAGTGTATTTTTATGTTAAAGTCTGATTTTAATAACACGGCGGATTATGCCGCCACAGGGGCTGTTTAGATTTAAAATCAGGCGATAATGACCACACACAGGTATATCCGGCGTTGTCGCGCCGCTTGATTTTAAATGTAAGCAGCCCTTGCCACGTTTACCGATAATAGAAAGAATCCCATGCAGTCTTGGCAATTACCCGAGCACATTGCCGACATTCTGCCCTCGACCGCGCGCCAGCTTGAAAGCGCGAAAGAGCAGCTGTTGGCTCTGTTCCGTGTACACGGCTACGAATTGGTGCACCCGCCCCTGATGGAATACAGCAACTCGCTGCTTACTCACATCGATGCGGGCTTGGCATTGAAAACCATTCGGCTGGTCGACCAAATCAGCGGCCGCCAGCTCGGCATCCGTGCCGACATCACCCCGCAAGTGGCGCGTATCGATGCACATCTGTTGTCAGCCAACAACGGCATCAACCGCTTGTGCTATGCCGGCTCGGTGCTGCATGCCCGCCCCGATGGTTTTTTAAATACCCGCGAACCTTTGCAGGTTGGGGCAGAGTTGTACGGCTTGGCCGGCATTGAGGCCGACATCGAATTGATTGATTTAATGCTCAAAAGCCTGCAAATCGGCGAAATCGGCGATTTGCTGCTTTCGCTCGGCCATGTCGGCGTGTTCCGCGCATTGGCCGGCGCGGCGGAGCTGGATGAAAAACAGTCGGCGCAACTGCTCTCGCTGATGCAGGATAAAGATGCGGCGGCGGTGCACGCGCAGGTAAGCGTGTGGAAACTCGACGGCATGTGGGCGAAAGCATTTGCGCTGTTGCCCACGCTTTATGGCGGCCGTGAAGTGCTGGATGAAGCGCGTGAAAAATTGCCCGATTTGTTTGCAGTGGGCGCAGCGCTGGATGATTTGCAAGCGGTTTGCGAAGCGTTTCCCCGACAAAATGTACACATCGATTTGTCTGAGCTGCGGGTGGATAACTACCACACCGGCTTGCTTTATGCCGCCTACGGCAGCAAGTGTCATGATGCGGTGGCACGCGGCGGCCGTTATGACGGCTTGGGCGAATATTTCGGCCGCGCCCGCCCGGCCACCGGCTTCAGCTTCGACCTGCGCACCTTCACCGGCCGCCTGCCGCGCAGCGAGCGCCTGCCGGCCATTGCCGTGGCGCAGCAGGATGCGGCGCAGGCAGCCGAAATTATTGCCCAGCTGCGTGCTGAGGGGCAGTGCGTGGTGGTGGATTACGGCATCGAATCGAATGCCAGCCGCGACATCAACGCCCGTTTGGTGGCACAAGACGGCAAGTGGACCATCGTTGAGCAGGCTTGAAGTCAAGATTTTTAGTTTCGACATTTATATTTAAGGTATCGGAAAATGGTAAAAAACGTGGTAGTAATCGGCGCCCAATGGGGTGATGAAGGTAAAGGCAAAATTGTAGACTGGCTGGCGGAAGAAACCAGCGGTGTGGTGCGCTTTCAGGGTGGCCACAACGCCGGCCACACTCTGGTAGTGGGTGGTAAAAAAACCATTTTGCGCCTGATTCCGAGCGGCATTCTGCATGAATCACTCGACTGCTTTATCGGCTCCGGTGTGGTGGTCAGCCCCGAAGCACTGTTGGGTGAAATCGATGAACTGAATGCCGCCGGTGTGAAAAACGTGGAAGGCCGTCTGAAAATCGCACCGACCTGTACCGTGATTCTGCCTTACCACATCGCGCTCGACCAAGCCCGCGAAGCTTCACGCGGCGCCGGTAAAATCGGCACCACCGGCCGCGGCATCGGCCCGGCTTATGAAGATAAAGTTGCCCGCCGCTCCATCCGTATGGTTGATCTGCTCAATCCCGAAGCGTTGAAAGCCAAGGTTGAAGCGAATCTGGCTTATTACAACGTGCAATTGCAACACCTGCACAATACCGAACCGGTAAAGCTGGAAGATGTGATGGCGCTGATTGAAAAAGTGGCGCCGCGCATCACGCCGATGCTGACTGATGTATCGCGCACGCTGTATGATAAAAACCAAAAAGGTGAAAAGCTGCTGTTTGAGGGTGCGCAAGGCACATTACTCGATATCGACTACGGCACTTACCCGTTCGTAACGTCTTCCAACTGCTTGGCCGGCGCTGCTTCTGCCGGTGCCGGTGTGCCGCCGCAAATGCTCAATTATGTGTTGGGCATTGTGAAAGCCTATACCACCCGCGTAGGCTCCGGCCCTTTCCCCACCGAATTGTTTGACGACATCGGCGCCGGCTTGGCCGAGCGCGGCAACGAATTCGGCTCGGTAACCGGCCGCGCCCGCCGTTGTGGTTGGTTTGATGCTGCCGCGCTGAAACGCTCGATTCAGGTCAACGGTATTTCCGGTATGTGCATCACCAAGCTGGATGTGATGGACGGCATTGAAAACATCAATATCTGCGTGGGCTACGAGCTGCCCAACGGCGAAAAAACCGATATTTTGCCATTTGGCGCCGATTTGGTGGCCGAATGCACACCGATTTACGAAACCCTGCCGGGCTGGAGCGAATCGACTTTCGGTGTGAAAAGCTACGATGCGCTGCCGCAAAATGCCAAAGCCTATTTGAAACGCATCGAAGAAGTGTGCGGCGCGCCGGTGGCGATTGTATCGACCGGCCCCGACCGCGAAGAAACCATTGTATTGCAACATCCGTTTGCTTGAGCAGGCGTTAAGGGGTCAAAATACTTTTGACGGAACAGTTAAGGCCGTCTGAAGGTTTGAACGGTTTACAAAAAACCGGATATTATCGGGTAGCTGATAATGTCCGGTTTTTTAGTGGCTGCAAATCATTCAGTTCTGTCGGCGGTAAGACTCATACCAAATACCAACAAGCAAGAATATGTACTTGTATCCGGCAAATGGTTTGATATTCTTGTGATTTCAAATGATTGCAGCCGTCTGAAAAATGTCGGATTCAATCATTCGCCCCACATCGTGTATCATGTGGGTTTTGCTCACGAAAACCCTGCGCGTGTAATACCCATTCACAAAAATAACCTAACGGCGTTGGCTTGCCTGAGCTCGAAGAGGACTGGTTTCGCTAAGGCGCTGAAGCGCCAAGTCAACTAGCCCCGTACTAGCTGTACTGTCTTCGGCTCGCCGCCTTGTTAGCTTACTTTTGTGAATGGGTATAAAGGCCGTCTGAACGAAGATGCTTTCAGACGGCCTTGCTTGTGTGCAGAATAATACCCGTTCACAAAAGTAAGCGAATGAAGCGGGTCAACAGCATCAGGTTATTTTTGCATAAAGAGTCCTTGACTGCTTTACCCCCACCCTAACCCTCTCCCGCTGGAACGGGGGAGGGGACAGAGTGCGGCAACCTCAACCGAATGCGGCCGGATAACTTCATTCCGCTAACCCGACAGTCGGGTAATTATCTGATTTGTATAAAAATACTGTGCGCCGTAATGCCTGCCCGTGCGTATAAATCATTTTCGATCAGTTTCCTATCGTAAACTACTTATTTTGAATTTAACCATCGCTTTGGAGTGCAGTTTATCTTTCAGACGGCCTTGATTGGTGGGAAGTGATCGGTGTGGCGGCCATCAGCTCTGTTCGCTGTCGCGCAATTCGCGGCGTAGGATTTTGCCGACGTTTGATTTGGGCAGCTCGTCGCGGAATTCGATGTTTTTCGGCACTTTGTAAGCCGTTAGCTCGCTGCGGCAAAAGGCGGTTAATTCTTCTTGGGTGAGGGAGGCATCTTTTTTGACCACAAACAGTTTCAGCGCTTCACCGGTTTTTTCGTTGGGCACGCCGATGCAGGCCACTTCGAGCACTTTGTCGTGATGTGCCACTACTTCTTCGATTTCGTTGGGGTAAACGTTGAAGCCCGACACCACAATCAAATCTTTTTTGCGGTCAACCAGTTTGAACCAGCCTTTTTCATCCATTACGGCAATATCGCCGGTTTCGAGAAAACCGCGCGCATCAATGGCTTTGGCGGTTTCTTCGGGGCGCTGCCAGTAGCCCTGCATCACTTGCGGGCCTTTTACCCACATTTCGCCGGGTTGCCCTTGTGCGGCCGGGTTGCCGTTTTCATCGCGCAATTCGATGTCGGTAGAGGGCACGGGCAGGCCGATGCTGCCGGTGTAGGCGGGGATATTCAGGGGGTTGCAGCTGACGCCGGGGCTGGCTTCGGTGAGGCCGTAGGCTTCTACAATCGGGGTGCCGGTGATGCTTTTCCATTTTTCGGCCACGGCTTTTTGGGTGGCCATGCCGCCGCCGAGGGTAAGCTTGAGGCCGGAGAAATCCAGCCCGGCAAATTCGGGGCGGTTGACCATGCCGTTAAATAAAGTGTTGACGCCGATAAACACGCTGATTTTGTTTTTGGTCATGTCGCCGATAAAGCTTTTCATGTCGCGCGGGTTGGTAATCAGCAGGATTTTGGCGCCGGCTTGGGTGAAAATCATCAGATTAACCGTCAGCGCGAAAATGTGATACAGCGGCAGCGCGGCAATCACGGTTTCTTTGCCTTCGCGCAGTTGGTTTTTAATCCATGCCGCGCCTTGCAGCATATTGGCGCAGATGTTGCCGTGGCTGAGTATGGCGCCTTTTGCCACGCCGGTGGTGCCGCCGGTGTATTGTAAAAAGGCGGGGGTGTCGCGGTTGAGGGCAACCGGCCGGAAGCTTTGTGCCGCGCCTTGTTTTAAGGCCGTCTGAAAGGCGATGGCATTGGGAATGCGGTATTCGGGCACCATTTTTTTGATTTTGCGGATAACGAAATTCATCAGCCCGCCTTTGAGGGTGCCGAACATTTCGCCGATGTTGGCGATAATCACGTGTTTGATTTGTGTGCGCGGCAGCACCAGCTCCAGTGTGTTGGCGAAGTTTTCCAGCACGACGATGGTGGTGGCGCCGCTGTCGTTCAGTTGATGCTCTAATTCGCGCGGGGTGTAGAGCGGGTTGGTGTTGACCACCATCATGCCAGCTTTGAGGGCGCCAAACAGGGCGATGGGGTATTGCAACACATTGGGCATCATGATGGCCACGCGCTCGCCTTGCGGCAGCTTGAGTGTGTTTTGCAGAAAAGAGGCAAAATCAGCCACCAGTTTGTCGGTTTCGGCATAGCTGAGGGTTTTGCCCATATTTTGAAATGCGGGGTTGCTGCCGAATTTTTGCACGCTTTGTTCGAATACATCGATAATCGAGTGGTAGCGGGTGAGGTCGATTTCGGCGGGCACGCCTTGTTCGTAGCTTTGCAGCCAGACTTTCTCCATATCTGATTTCCCTTTTGTATCAGTCAATAAAGGCCGTCTGAAAGGGTTTCAGACGGCCTGGTGTTATCCGGTGATAATCACCGGTTTGTCGGTGCTCATGATGATGCCGCCGCCCAAGCAGATTTCGCCGTCATACAATACGGCGGATTGGCCCGGCGTTACCGCCCATTGCGGTTCGTCAAACGTCAGCTCGATGGTGTTTTCATCGAGGTATTTCAGCGAGCAGGCGGCATCGGCCATGCGGTAGCGGGTTTTGCAGCTGTAGCGGCCTTCGGCGGGGCGCTCGGGCAGGGTGAAGCTCAAGTCGTTCATGATTAATGTGTCGGTAAAGAGCAGCGGATGATCGTGCCCCTGCACTACCGTTAATTCGTTTTTGGCCAAATCTTTACCGGCCACAAACCACGGCTCGCCTGCGCCGCCGATGCCCAGGCCTTTGCGCTGGCCGAGGGTGTAGAACATCAGGCCGACGTGTTCGCCCACGATTTTGCCTTCGGGCGTTACCATGTTGCCGTTGTTGGTGGGCAGGTATTTTTGCAGGAATTCGCGAAACGGGCGCTCGCCGATAAAGCAGATGCCGGTGCTGTCTTTTTTGGCGGCGGTGGGCAATTGAGCTTCGGCGGCCAAACGGCGCACTTCGGGTTTTTCCAAATCGCCGAGCGGAAAAATCGCGCGTTCGAGTTGGAAGGGCTGCAAGCGGTAGAGGAAATAGCTTTGGTCTTTGTTGGGGTCGAGGCCTTTGAGCAGATAATGGATGCCGTTGCGGATTTCTTTGCGCGCATAGTGGCCGGTGGCGATTACATCGGCGCCTTGCTCAACCGCATAATCGAGAAAGCATTTGAACTTGATTTCGGCATTGCAGAGCACATCGGGATTGGGTGTGCGCCCGGCTTGATATTCCTGCAAAAAATAGGCAAAAACGTTGTCTTTGTATTGGGCGGCGAAATTCACAATGTCGATGTCGATATCGATGATGTCGGCCACCGCCATCGCATCGAGTGAATCTTCTTTGATACTGCAATATTCGTCGTTGTTGTCGTCTTCCCAGTTTTGCATAAACACGCCGCGTACCTGATGTCCGGCTTGTTGGAGCAGATAGGCGGTTACGGAAGAATCGACACCGCCGGAGAGGCCGACGATGATGTTTTGAGGGTTGTTTTGAGTGTGCATGGTGCAAATATGGGGAAAGCCGCTGCAATTTAAAGCAGAGGCCGTCTGAAATAATCGGTAAAGTGAGATTTTACCATATTTTCAGACGGCCTGAGTGTGCGTTAGGACACCCTAGGGTGTCCTGATGTGCCATATATCATCATCTTTTTTGCGCTAAAAGCACATCTGCTGCGTTAAAAAGCCTCGCAAGATGTCCAATCTTGCTGCGTTTTTTGCCCGGCATCTGCACTTTATATTGCAAAAAATCTGAATCATTCTGAATGGTCAGGACACCCTAGTCCCCCAGAGCGAACAGTTTTTCGGCATTGCCGTGGGCGAATGCCTGCCGCTGTGTCTCATTCAAATCGGCTTGTTCGACAAAGCTGCGGCCGTTTTCCAGTGTTTGGTAGGGGTAGTCCATTGAGAAAATCAGCCGCTCGGCACCAACGGTGTCGCGCACAAATGCCAGCATGGCCGGCTCCAGCATGCCGCTGGGGGTAACGTAAACGTGTTCGCGGTAGGTTTGCGAGAGGCTGCGGCTCAGGCCGGTTACTTCGGGCGGCAGCGCCACATCGAGGCGGGAGAGGTAAAACGGCACCATTTCGCCCCAATGGCCGGAAATGATTTGCAGCTTGGGGTGGCGGTCGAATACGCCGCCGACCATCATGCGCACCACTTGCACGCCGGCTTCATGATGCCAGCCCCAGGCAAAATAACCCAGGCGGGCATCGATTTCGGCATCGAAGCCGGCGTAATAGGCTTGCTGAACGGGCGCAGCGGTCAGGCCGGGGTGCACATACAGCGGCACGCCCAATTCGGCGAAAGCGGCCAGCGCTTCATCGTAACGCGGGTGGTCGAGAAAGTTTTCAGACGGCCTGCCGTTAATCAGGGCGCCGCGCAAGCCCAATTGGGTAACCGCGTGCTCCAGCTCGCCGGCCACGGCTTCGGGTGTTTGCCAGGGCAGGGTGGCCAGCCCGGCAAAACGGTCGGGGTGGCGGCTGACGGCATCGGCCAGATGTTGGTTGGCGGTGCGCATCAGCCCGGCGGCTTGAGATGCGGCGGCCAGCTGCGGTGCGCCGCCATATGACAAGATTTGCATGTCGATACCGTGTTCATCCATTTGCGCCAGCCGTCCGGCGCCGACATCGATGGTCATGCCGGGAATCAGTTTGGGCGAGGCGATGCCGGCGCGGCCTTTTTGCAGCGGCACGGTGCCGTCGTCGATACGGCTGCCCCAGCCGAACATCGGTGCGGCTTCGGCCTGCATGGCGGGCAGGGTGGCGGCGGCCAGTGCGGGGGTGTTCAGGTGTTCTTCGATACAGATGATTTTCATAAGGGTTTCCTTGCCGGCGGGCGTTAAAACGGGTCGGCGGTGTGATTCGGAACGGTGTGTTGCGCTGTGTGCGGCCGGCACGGCGGCAGTCAATATCCATGCGGCGGCGGCTTTTAAAAAACGGCGGCGGTTCATAACGGGCAGTGGTGTGGCGGAGGATAAATTCTATTCACAAAAGCAAGCCGGCGGGTTGAAGTTTGTGCAAATGGTATGCTTAAAAATACAGGTAGGCGGGTTTGCGGCGGCTTTATCGGCAGCTAACGTTTTGTGAAGAGAAAATAGGCCGTCTGAAACCCAGGCCGTCTGAAACATAACCGGCAGTGTTCAGACGGCCTGAGGTTTTGCTGTTTATCGGCCGTTTAACGCATCCCGCAGCACTTCGCCCAAGCTGGCGGCGGATTGCGGGTTTTGGCCGGTAATCAGGCGGCCGTCTGCTACCACTTTGTCGGACCAGTTCGGCGAATCCTGATGATGTGCGCCGCGTTCGTTCAGGGTAGAGGCGAGCAAAAACGGCACCACATCGGTGGATTGCACTTCTTCCTCTTCCGCATCGGTAAACGCGGCCACGTTTTTACCGGCGACCAGCAGGCTGCCGTCTGAAAGGCGTGCGTTTACCAGCGCTGCAGGGCCGTGGCATACGGCGGAAACGATGCCGCCGGCTTCATAGATTTCGCGGATGGCTTTTTGCGCAGCGGCATTGTCGGGAAAATCCCACATGGTGCCGTGGCCGCCGGCAAAGAAAATCGCGGCGTAGCGGCCGGGGTCGATATCGTCGATGCGCAAGGTGTGGGCGATGGCATGGCGGAAATTTTCATCGGCCCAGTAATGTTTGTTGACCGGGTCGTTCATGTCTTCCAAACCGTCCAGCGGTGCGGCGCCGCCTTTGATGGAGGCAAATTCTACTTCAATGCCGGCTTGTTGCAGTTTTTCCAGCGGGTGGGTAACTTCGGCCAGGTTGAAGCCGGTGGGAATGCCGGTGTCGCCTTTTACCTCTTGGCTGGTGACAACGAATAATACGGGTTTGTTTGGCGTGTTCATAATAGGGCTCCTGTGTGTGGATAGGGATAGATGAGGCCGTCTGAAAAACAAGTTGTGCCTGCGGTGTTCAGACGGCCTGAAGTTGTTGGCCGATTACTGCGCCAAGCCGTCGATAATATAGGCACGGGTGCGCGCGGCTTTTTGGCGGATGGGGATAATGGCTTGGTAAGCGGCCGAGTGGTACCAGGCTTGTGCTTTTTCCATATCGTCGAATGCAATCACGGCCATGCCGCCTTTAACGGTGTCGCCTTCCAACGATACCACATTGTGGTCGAGGGAAACCAAACGGCCGCCGAACGGCTCAAGTGTTGCGCCGATTTGGGTGAGGTAGGGGGTCATGCCTTCGGCATCGGAAATTTCAAATTCGGCGACAAATAAAGCAGGGTTGTTCATTTTTTGCTCCTGAGTGTGGAAGATAAAATTAAAACTGAAACGGAGTGCAAAGGGGGTATCCGTTTCGACAAGATGCAGTTTAAACGGCTTGCTGGATGAAGTGTAGGCTGCTTTTGTTGTAAAGATATTTTCCATAAAGGCAATAATCCGCCCGATAAAAAAGCCTGTTTGATACCCGGTTAGACATAAATGGGCATCAAACAGGCTTTCGGATATCGGCAGCAGCGCCGGTTACAGCGCTTCAATGGCTTGCAGTTGTTCGTCTGTGAGGCCGTTGTGTTTGCCGATGGCTTTGTGGGCGTTTAATTGAGATTCCACGCCGTTGATATTCGCCAGTGCGGCGATGGTGATGATTTCGCGCTCCTGCCAGTTGAGCAGGTCGCTGGCGAAGATGTCGCCGAAAAGATGGGTTTTCAGGTAGCGGTCGGCATCGGGGGCGAAGTCGAACAGCGCACCGCTCACGGGCTGGCCGACCAGCTCGGTTTGGGTTTGCGTGCCTTTGTGCAAGATATCGGTATCGGCAGGCAAGGGCGTGGCGGTGCGGCCTTCGCGGGTGGCAATACCTTGCGCCTTGCGGCTGTTTGTGACGTTCATCAGGGTGGTCAGCGCATTGAGGCTGCGGGGAAAGCCGCAATAAGCATACAGCTGCACTAACGCATCTTTGGCTTCGTTGACGCTCAGGCCGTTATCCAGCGCCTGATTGAGCGCGGCGGCAAGTGCGGTTTGGTCGCCCCGGGCAGTGTATTTGCCGATGAGGGCGAGGTCTTGTTGGCGGGTGGTCAACATGGTGGCTCCTGTGCTACGGCTACTGATTTCTGTTGCCTGAATCGCGGGCGCAGCGGCCGTTTGTGCGCACGCGGTAAGTGCAAACAGGCAGGCAAGTGTGATGAGCGGTTTGGTGAGGGGCATCGGCTTTCCTTTCTTGGGCGTGATCAAACGGGTGTCATCAAGCATGTTCAACAGCGGCATATTCTTCCTCGGTAACCGCTGCGCACCATTCGGTGTGGGCGCCGGCTTGCGGCACCATGATGGCGATGTGGGAAAACCAGCTGTCTTTTGCCGCGCCGTGCCAATGTTTGACATCGGCGGGAATATCGATGACCACGCCGGGAACCATGGCTTGCGCGGGCTTGCCCGCTTCTTGATACCAGCCGCGCCCGGCGGTGCAGATCAGCAGTTGGCGCTGGCCGTGATGGATATGCCAATGGTTGCGGCAGCCCGGCTCGAAGGTAACGTTGTGGGCGGGTGCATCACCGTCGGCAAGATTGGCAAGATAGCTCTGACCGGTGAAATATTGGGCGTAGGCATCGTTTTTTTCGCCAAGGGCAAACATTTGCGCAAAAGGGTGGCTGTTCATTTCAATCTCCTGATTGTGGCATCCGGTAACGGTATCGACAGGTTTATCTGCCCGCCGAGCCTATTGCTGGGTTTGTTTCACTTTTAATGGCTGTGATATTGGGCATCGCTCACTTTTTCCAGCCACTCAACGTTTTTACCGTGTTCATCGCTGGCGGTGAGGGCGAGGTGGGTCATGCTGCTGCCGGGTGCGGCGCCATGCCAATGTTTCACGCCGGGCGGGCACCAAACCACATCGCCGGGGCCGATGGCCTGCTTCGGTTTTCCCCATTCCTGAGTATAGCCGCTTCCGGCGGTCACAACCAACCGCTGCCCTTTCGGGTGGGTATGCCAGGCCGAACGTGCGCCGGGCTGAAAGGTAACATAAGCGCCGGATTCGTGATTGTGTTCATTCGGGTCAAACAGCATATCCACACGCACATTGCCGGTGAAATATTGCTCGGGGCCGGCGAAGGATTGCTGTGCGGCAGCGCGGGTAACGGTTTGCACCGGCTCCGTTGCGGCGGCTGACAACACAGTCGGGGCGGATGCGGCGAGGGCAATCAGCAAAGCATAAGGTTTCATGGCGGTATCCTTTGAAAGTTAAACGGCGGGTTGGAAGATAGTGTGAATAATTTTATTTGAATCTGTTGTTGCTTAAAGTGTATCTCGGTTATTCAGACGGCCATTAGCCTATTTCTCGCCAATTTTTGCCTGATTGTCTGAAAAAATGTTTTTTTGCTTGGTGCGCTTGCAAAGGCAGCGTAGAATCATCTGAAATTTTAGGCAAGCTTGATGGGTGATGCTTATTATCAAAGGGTAAGGTGTTTTCAATCATACCTGTTTGATATCTATCTGAAAAAATGTAGGCGGCTTCACTTTTAGTTTGCTTGCAGCTTGATGATTCAGCCGATTAGGCAAAGGTTGTCTGATGGAAAAGTTTGCCTAATCTTATGCCGTCTGAAAAGAAAAGGAAATAGGATGGATACTTTATTCAAACTGGCAGCACGCCACGCCGTTGATATCATGCCCGGCACCACCGATTATCCGCCGCACCGCTTGCTGGCAGATGTAACACCTTACCGTTTTTCTGCGCCCACCAAACCGGAAACCTGCATCGAAACGCCGTTTTGCGCACTGGTGTTGCAAGGTGAAAAAAATGTGTTGGCCGACAACCGCCGCATGCAGCTTCGTGCCGGCCACATCAATCTTGCCGCTGCCAACATGCCGATTACTTCCAGTATCGTTACCGCCAGCGCCGAGCAGCCTTATTTGGGTGTGATTTTCCGCCTTGATCTCGATGAAATCAGCCACCTGATCAGCGAACACCATTTGCAACCGCCAAGTATCGGCGAACAAAGCCATGTTGCACTGGCCGACACCACGCCCGAGCTTAGCGATGCCTTTCGCCGCCTGCTTGCTCTCCTCGACCGCCCGGACGCCTGCCCGATACTCGCGCCGCTGATCCGCCGCGAAATTCATTATTGGCTGCTGCAATTGCCCGCTGCGGCCATTTTGTTTCAAGCCGCATTGAGCGGCAGCCAAAGCTACCGTATCCGCCGCGCAACCGAATGGCTGCGCCACAACTTCAGCCGCCCTTTATCCGTGCAAGCCCTGGCTGAATATGTACAAATGAGCCTTTCCAGCTTTCATGCTCATTTCCGCAGTGTAACCGGCATCACACCGCTGCAATTTCAGAAACAATTGCGCCTGCAAGAAGCCCGGCGTTTGATGCTGAGCGGCGAATGTGATGCAGGCGGTGCCGCCTTCAGTGTCGGTTACGAAAGCGCCAGCCAGTTTTCGCGCGAATACCGCCGCCATTTCGGCGCACCGCCTGCCCAAGATATTCACCGTTTGCAGGCCACAGCATCATGAGCTGTTTCACAAAGCCATACCCGTTCAAAAAAACAACCAGGCTGTGTTGGCACGGCTTGCGGGCTTGTTTGAATAAAGGGCATAACGTTTTTTATTAAAAAGTGGCGGCATCAATCACATAGCGGTAGCGCGCTTTTTTGTTGACCACATTTTCCCAGGCATCGTTGATTTGTGCCGCGCTGATCATTTGGATCGTGGGGCGGATATTGTTGGCAGCGCAATAATTCACCACTTCCTGCGTTTCCGGAATGCCGCCGATAAGCGAGGCGTTGAAGTTGACGCGCGATTGCGACAGAGCAATATTACTCAGTGTGATATTAAACGCATCAGGCATCCCCACCAGCGTGAAGCTGCCGTAAGGTTTGACAGTGGCGGCATAAGCGGCAACATCAAATTGCACCGGCACGGTGGCAATCATGTAATCCAACCGGCCTTTATACGGCTGCAATTTGTCTAGATTATCGACCACAATCACTTCTTTGACACCAAAGCGCCTGATATCGCGTACTTTTTCCGGAGAAGTGGTAAAGGCATACACTTCTGCGCCTTTTGCCGCGGCCAGTTTCACCGCCAGATGCCCCAAGCCGCCGATACCGACCACGCCGACTTTGTCGCCGGGTTTGATATCGGCTTTCATCAGCGGAGAATACGTGGTGATGCCGGCACACAGCAACGGCGCAGCTTCTTCCAGCTTGATGCTGTCGGGAATGTGTACGGCGAAATGGTCGCGCACCACGATGTTGGTGGAATAACCGCCCTGGGTGATGCCGGAGGGCGAGGTTGGGTCGGGGTAGCCGTAGGTAAACACAGTGGCGTTGTTGTCGCAATGTTGTTCCAGCCCGGCGAGGCAGCTTTCGCAACGCATGCAGCTGTCTACCATGCAGCCCACGCCGGCGCGGTCGCCTACTTTGAATTTGGTCACATTTTTGCCCACGGCGGCCACAATGCCTGCAATCTCATGGCCGGGCACTTGCGGATATTGCTGCTGCCCCCAATCGCCTTTCATTTGATGGATGTCGGAATGGCAGATACTGGCGTATTTCACGTCAATCAAAATATCGTTATCACCCACTGCACGGCGCTCAAATATCCATGGGGCGAGTTTGCCGGAGTTGTCAAACGCGGCATAACCTTTGGCGGTGATCGGGCGGTAAACCGGGGCGGCAGATGCATGACCCCCGCTAACCGTCTGCGCCTTGGCAGCGTTCAACAGCATGCCTGCGCCGGCAGCCAAGCCGTATTGCACGAATCTGCGGCGGGAAAAAGAATGGTTAAAATCGTTCACAACAGGCTCCTTATCAGATAAATAGAGACGCCGGCATCATCACAAGCAGGCCGTCTGAAAACATGCAGTCTTGTTCACGAATATTGCCTGATTTTGCCGGCAATCATATTCAGACGGCCTGAAAGGGCGATGGCTGAGCGGTTAGCGCATAATCAAACCGCCGTCTACAGAAATCGATTGGCCGGTGATGTAGCCGGCTGCATCGCTGCACAGCCACAGCACCGTGGCGGCTATTTCTTCCGGCCGGCCGTGGCGGCGCATCGGCACGTTTTCCAGTATTGCATCCAGCGCGGCTTGCTGGCCGCCTGCTACCATCTGCTCCGCCATCGCCGTCCAAATCAGGCCGGGGCATACGGCGTTGATGCGAATGCCTTGTTCGGCGTATTCCAGCGCAGCGCTTTTGGTAAAGCCCAACACACCGTGTTTGGCAGCGTGATAAATGCCGCGTTGCGCACCACCGACCAGGCCACCCAACGACGAGCAGTTCACAATCGCGCCACTGCCTTGCCGGCGCATCTGTTGCAATTCAAATTTCATGCAGCTCCAAATGCCGCGCAGATTGACACCGGTAACGCGGTCATAATCTTCGGCACTGGTGTCGGCAGTATCCGCCAGCACGTTTTGAACACCGGCATTGTTGTATGCCGCATCCAGCCGCCCGAATTCGGCCACCGTTTGCGCCACCATAGCCTGCACTTCGGCATCTTGGGAAACATCGCAGCGAATCGCCAGCGTGCGGTGGCCTTGTGCCGCCAATTCTGCCGCAGCCGCCCGCACGGCATCTTCGTTCCAGTCGGCCATTGCCACTGCCGCACCGGCTTCTGCAAATGCTTTGGCGGTTGCCAAACCCAAACCGGAAGCAGCTCCGGTAACCAATGCCACTTGATTGGAAAATGAAATATTCATGATCATCCATACCTTTAAAACGTGAAAAAATGCAGCGCCATTGCGGCTGCCTGCTGTTGAATTATTAAAAGTATGATACGCCGCAGGCAGTCGGGTGCATTATCCTGTTTCTCGGTGTTTTTTGCCTGATTCTCCAAATCAATCTATAGTTGTATCTGATGGATGGGTATGAAAACCGGTTGGCGGGCTACATTTTATCTGCCGCGCCGTCCTTTGCTAGGATACCCTAGGATACCCTGGAAACGCTTACGCCATCGTCTGTTCCCACGCGCCTTTGGTGTCGACACCGGCATCGGCAGCCAAGGTTTCGAGCACGCTCATTTCTTCGGCACTCAGGCTGATTTGGGCGGCAGCGGCGGCATCGCTGACATGGTGCGGCTTGGTGGCGCCGATCAGCGGCAGCGTGCCTTTGGCAATTGCCCAGGCGATGGCGATTTGTGCGGCGGAGGCATTGTGGCGGCTGCCGATTTCATGCATGGCATCGGTTAAGGTTTCGAGTTGCGGCAGAATAGGGTTATAAGTAGCAGCGCGGCCGCTGCCTTCGGGCAAGGGGTTTTGGCGGTTGTAGCGGCCGGATAACGCACCTTGTTCCAACACCATATAGGCGAAAAAGGTAATGCCGTTGGCCTGGCAGTAATCGAGAATGCCGGCTTGTTCGGAAGCGCGGTAGAGCAGGCTGTAGTGATTTTGCACGGCAGAAATTTTGCAGTCTGCCTGCGCCAGTGTGTCGTTTACCAGCCTGATTTGCTCAAGATTATGGTTGGATACGCCGAAACGCTTGATTTTGCCGCTTTTGAGCAACGGGATAAATTGTTCGGTCCAGGTATTGACTGCGGTAGGGTTGTGCACCCAGTAAACATCGATATAGTCGGTGCCCAAGCGCTCGCAGCTGGCGGCCAGCATATCGGCTACCGGCGTGGCGGAAGCGGTGTCGGCAATATTGGGGGTGAATTTGGTCGACAACAGCAAATCTTCGCGCGCATAGCGGCGGGTTTGCGCGCCCAAGGCGGTTTCAGACGTGCCCATGCCGTAAACAGCGGCGGTATCCCACAGGTTCAGCCCCTGCTGCATGGCGGTGTCGAACACTTGCTGCATCTGCTCATCACTCAAATGATTGCCGAATACCTGATCGCCGCCGGCAAAGCCTGCGCCCCACGACCAAGTGCCTAAAGCGATTTTGGGAAGATTGTCCATTTGTCTGCTCCTTGAATATGGATATCAGGCGGCCGATCCGTCTGAGAATGCAAACAGTATAGACATTTGGCTTGATGTATATAAGACCGTGGCAGCGACCGAAATATTTTCCAAATAAGAAATAATGCCCATTCACAAAAATAAGCTAACCGGGCAAGCCAACGCCGTTAGTTTATTTTTGTGATTGGGCATAATCCGCCTTAAGCCTTTGTGGAATACTTTTTTATTTAAAAAACAACAATATCATTATTCTGGTGCATTAAAAAACCTTTCAGACGGCCTTGAATATGATGAGGCCGTCTGAAAGGTTTTTTTACACTGCGGTAAGCAGGTTTTGCTGAAAACCTACTGCTGCCGGTTAAAACTTGTAATTAACCGCTAAGCGGAAATCACGGCCGATGCCCGGCAGGGTTTCGCCGCGTTGGCTGTGCGGGTAGTAAAACTTATTGAACACGTTGTTAACTGAGAAATTCACGTTCAAAGTGTCTTTGCCCAGCGGTTTCCAGTTAGCAAAAATGTCGTTGACGTTGTAGCTTTTACGCTCAACCGGTGTCAGCGTGCCGTCATTGCGTTCACGAACCAATACTGAGCCGCCGGCTTTTTGAACCGTGCGGTTTTGCCAGCCGATTTCCAGATTGGGTCTGGCAAAGCGGTAGGCTACGGAAGCAGTCCAAGTGCGGCCGACTTGTACGGCAAACTCGGGGTTGGCGCTCAACAGGTTTTCCGGGTGGGTATCGTAAATACGCGGTTTGCTTTGTGCCACGCCGATTTTGGTAATCAGGCCGCCGGTGCGGTAAGACGCGCCCAATTCGTAGCCGCGGTTTTTAATGTAACCGGCATTGGTGATTTCACGGACACCGGAAATGGGGTTGCCGTTGGCATCATGACGTTGTTGCGGACCCGCTACAGCATCTTTGATGGTCTGCCAGAAGTAGCTGCCGTTGGCGGCAAATGCGCCGTTGTTGTAGTTGAAGCCGATTTCGGTATTGCGTGCGCGTTCGGCTTTGGTGCCGTCGGCAATCGAGGTAATCGAATTGTTTCGGCCATGTGTACGCAACGCATCATAGAGGCGTGGGCTGCGGGTGGCGTAGTTGTGGCTGGCGCTGAAGCTGAGTGTGTCGAGCGGCTGCCAAATCACGCCGACGCTCGGATTCACTGCGCCATCCGATACCGATTTGCCGTCATGGGTTTTCAAATTAAAGTGGTCGTAACGCAAACCGGTGGTGAGGGTAAAATCGCCGATGTTGTTAATCGCTTCCACATACACGCCGGAGTCGGCTTTTTTCGGATTGGTCAGTGTGTAAGCAGTGCTGAGGAAAGCATGCGGTTCGATTTCTTGATGACGGTAGTTGATGCCGTATTTCAACAGGGTATGCTCGCCGAGGCGGCTGTCGAGGCCGACATTGGCGCCTTTGGTGGTGATGGTGGTGGTGGTTGGGCCGGCAATACCGCCTGCATAACCGTTGCCGCTGTCATCGGCGGAATAGCGCTTGTTTTTCATCAGATAAGCGTTGGCAGTCAGTTTTTCAACAAAGCCCAAATCGGTGGCTGTCCACTCCAGGTTGTTGTTTTCCAACGTAGTTTCACGGTAAGCCGGTGATTGGCGTGCCAGGCTCAGACGGGGATTGTCGGTAACGGCAAATTCTTCACGCACCAAACGGTCGCCACGGTGTTGGTCTTGCATGCGGCTCAATACCAGTCGGTGGTTGCCGAAGGTTGCGCCCAGTTTGGCCAAATAGCTGCGTTTGTCCAAGCCGCTGTAGGGTACGGTTTTGCCGCCGTTGTAATTGGTAAAATCCTTGCCCGGTTTGTAATCGTCTTCATTGTTGCGGCTGTAAGAGAGCAAGCCGTCGAAATTGCCGGCGCGGCCGAACACGCTGGCGCCGTAAATGCGGCCGTCGTTGCTGGAATAGCCGCTATTGAGGCGCACGCCCCAGTTTTTATCCAAATCTTTGAGCAAGTCTAAAGCATCAACTGTTTTGGTAATAATCGCGCCGTTGGTGGCACCGATACCGGCGCTGGCCGAACCTGCACCTTTTTGTACCGATACGATTTTCACCAATGCGGGGTCAATAATAAAGCGGCCTTGGTGATACAAAAATTGGCTGTCGGAATAGGCGTTATCCACTTTGATATCAACAGAGTTTTGCCCCATGCCGCGAATGGTCAGGAATTGCGAAGTGCCGTTGCCGCCGCCGAAATCAATGGCGGGCTCTTCTTCCAACAAGCCGCGCAAATCGGTGGCCGTGCTTTCGTCTTTTGCTTGCAGCGTCACGACATTGGTGCGCACTTTCGCGCCTTGGCGGTCGCCGACAACCGTTACTTCTTCCAAATTTGTTGTCGGTGTTTCAGTATCGGCCCAAGCCGATACCGCAAATACGTTGCTGATTAAAACAGCCAGTATGGTTTTCTTCATTTCTACTCCGCATCACTATTAATACAAATTAAATAAGGATTATTAATAATCATTCCTGTTGATGCGCGAAATGTTAATGTGAGATGGTTTTTTTGTCAATAAAAATCAATTTTATTTGAAATATATTAAGATTTGTTGTTGGAGAACCAACATTATGGTGATATGGCCATCCGTATTTTGGGCATGGGTATAATCGGATAGGCAGTATCGGTAAACCCTAAAGGCCGTCTGAAATTTATTTTCAGACGGCCTTTAGGGTGTCCTGATGTGTCATTTATGGAGGGATTTTTGTTCCTGAAAATGCAGATGCCAGGCAAAAAACGCAGCAAGATTGGGCATCTTGCGAGGCTTTTTAACGCGGCAGATGCGTTTTCAGGGGCAAAATACACCCGCAAATCGACACATTCAGGGCACCCTAGTGTTTAGTAGAGGGCTTTTCAGCTTGAAAATGCTTCATCAGTCGGAATCAGGTTGCGAGGCGGTTTCAGCGGGCATTTGCAAAAATCTCGGCTTTTTTAGAATGTGGAAAACCGCTGTTGTTTGTCGAGCTTGCTGATGGCGGCCATGTCTTCATCGCTCAGGGCAAAATCGAAAATATCGATATTTTCGCGGATATGGGCGGGGTTGGCGGAGCCGGGAATGGCGATGTTGCCATCTTGCAGATGCCAGCGCAACAGGATTTGCGGCGGTGTTTTGCCGTGTTTCTGTGCCAGCGCAACGATGGTCGGGTCGGCAAACAGTGTGTCTTTGCCGCCGCGCCCGTAACGGTCGCGTCCGCCCAGCGGATACCATGATTCGAGCACTGTGCCGTAGCGGGCAAAGAAGGGTTTGAGGTTTTTCCATTGGTTATACGGATGGGTTTCGTTTTGCACCACTGCGGGGGGAATGGTGGCGGTTTGCATGATTTGTGTGAATTCTTTTTCGTAATAATTCGATAAGCCGATGGATTTCACTTTGCCGGCTTTTACGGCCTGCTCCATGGCCCGGTAGGCTGCTTGGTCGTGCGGGGCGGGGTGGTGCAGCAGCAGTAAATCGATATAGCCGGTATCGAGCCGTTGCAGCATGTTGTCGATTTCGGCAGCGGCATTGGGGAAATCGTTCATCCATAATTTGCTGGTGATAAAGATTTCTTCACGCGGTATGCCGGAGGCTTTGACGGCGCGCCCGACGGCGGCTTCGTTGCCGTAGATGTGGGCGGTGTCGATCAGCCGGTAGCCGTTTTGCAAGGCATGGCGCGTGGCGCTTTCGGCTTCTGCATTGCTCAGGGTAAACATGCCGATGCCGATAATCGGCATGTCGCGGCCGTCGTTTAATCTGACGGTGCGGCGGTTGAAATCGAAGGCGGCTGCCTGCCCCTGCGGCGCGGCATTGCCGGTTGTTGTGGTGCTGCGGTTGCGTGGTGCGCACATGACCAGCGGGCTGAGCGCCACGCCGGCGCCGATGAGCGAGGAGGCCAGTAAAAAACGGCGGCGGCTTAAACGGGTGTGCGGGTTGCGTTGGTCGTTCATTGTATACTCCTTTGGCGGTTTACCGGCTCAAACGTTCAATCAGTTGCTGCTGATATTGCGGCAATCGTGATGCGCTCACATTTTGAAACGCCAGCGGCGGCAGGTAAATCATGCCGGTGTGGGCGGCGCTGGCTTTCATCGGTGCAAACACATCGGCCAGCGGTATGCCGATACGCCCGGATGGGCCGTAGGTGCTGTCGCCGCCGGCGGCAGTGGTAACCAGCAGCATTTCTTTGCCCTGCCACAAGCCCGGCCCCACGCTGCCCCATACATCGTTCAGATAAGCTTTCATCATCGGCGGAATATTGAACCAGTGGGTGGGAAACATAAACACGATGCGTTCGTGCTGCCGGGTCAGCTCGTATTCTTGTTGCGCATCGATGGCGCGGGTGTCGAAACCATAGAGGGTTTCCAGATTGCGTACGGTAACGCCGCTAATACTTTCGGCAGCCTGTTGCAGGCCTTTGGTCATCACGGAGCGCTCGGGGTAGGGGTGGGAAACATAGGCAAGGGTTTTTTTCACGGCGTTTTTTTCCTGTGTGTCTGTTTGTGGTGCGGGTGTGTTTCGGGTATCGGGCGGCGTATCGGAGGCGCCTGCGGCCACCAGAGCGGCGCCGGGAACGGCCAGCGCCAGCCCGGCTTTAATCAGATTGCGTCGGTTAATCGGCATCTTATGCTCCTTTCAAACAGTTTGAAGTTTCGGCTACAGCGCTTACTGCGGTAAGGCCGTCTGAAATTATATTCATTCACAACAGTAAGTTAATCAGGCGGGCCAACGCCGCTTGGGTTATTTTTGTGAATCACTATGAAACATCAGCCCGCCTTTGTTCGCCAGCATCACGGCCTTAATCGGGATAAAGGCTTTGTCTGTGCTCATGTCTGCCGTGCGGGCGAGATAATCTTGAAAATGCGGCGTGTTGCGGTGTTGCTGATACGCTTGGGCATCGGCATAGATTTCCAGAAAATACCATTTCAGCGGCTCGGCCTGATCGGTGGCGGCATACATTGCCAATACGCCGTCTTCCACTTTGAGCGACTGCGCCATTTCAGGCAAAACCACAGCGGCAAATGCGGCGGCGGCTTCGGGTTTGAGCGTAACGGTAACCAGGTTTACCTGCATGTTTTCCGTTAAGCGCAAGGGAGCGGTTTTTTCGCCGAGAAATTGCGGCACCAAGCCGATGCGTTTTTTGTGTTCGGTGAGAATGTGCGGCGATTGTTGTAAAAAATGCTGATATTGCGGCGATTTTAAGTGCGCTTGATAGGCGGATTCATCGGCATAGATTTCAAACATATAGGCCAGATTTGCATCATCGGCATGGCGCAAAGCATGCATCACCAGTGTGCCCGGCTCGCCGTTAATCGATTGGCGGATATTGTTTTCGCCTACCTTGTTATATTCGGCCGGCCTGCCCGGTTGCACGCCCAGCTCAAACAAGTTCACCACGGGCGCGGCTTGCGCGGCAACGGCGGCGGACAGTGCGGCGGCGCTTATCAGGGTTTTTAATCGTTTCATGCGGCGGCCTCTTGATTGATTAAGGTGCGGATTTGCGCCGCCAGCCGGCCGGCATGCGCACGGGCTTTGTGTTCGACGGCTTCACGGTCGGCTTCGCTGCTGACACCGGGCACATACATAATGTCGGTTGAATATACCGGCGGCTGCCAATCCATGCTGCACATCACTGCGCTCTGGCGTAAGGGCGGCAGAAAATCTTCTACCGGATAATTCATGGCTTCGCCGTATTGATAGGCGGCGGCAGGGGCGCCGGCGGTAAACGAGACAATCAGCTTTTTTCCTGCCAATGCGGTACCGTTGCTGCCATAGGCAAAGCCGTGCAGATAAACGTCATCGAGGTATTTTTTCATCAGTGCAGGCAGGCTGTACCAATAAAAGGGAAACTGCCACACTACTACATCGGCATCCAGCAGCGCGGCCTGCTCGGCGGCAACGTTGATTTGAGAGTCGGGGTAAAGTTCGCCCAACAGGCGGATGTGCGCGGTGTCGCCCAGTGTTTGCCGCAAGGTTTCGATAATGGTTTGATTGGCGGTGGATTGGTGCAGATTCGGGTGGCCGCATACGATTAATGCTTTGCTCATGATTTTGTTCCTAAAGAAAAAGTGTTGCTATAGGGCAGAGTATAGCGGAGCGCGCAGGCGGTTTTTAGAGGGCATCCGGTATAAACATTTTTTCTGTTATGGAAATAATCAGGCCGTCTGAAAGCTTTCAGACGGCCTGAGATTTATTCTTCCAAACCTTCCACAATATACGTGCGCGAATTGCCGGCGCGTTGGCGGATGGGGATGATTTGCTGATATGCGGGCGATTGATACCAAGCCTGCGCTTGGGCGAGGCTGTCGAATTTAATCATCACCAGGCGCCCCTGCACACCGAAGCCTTCTTTCACATCGGCTTCGCCGCCGCGCACGATAAAGCGGCCGCCGTAGGGCTTGAAGGTGTTTTCGACTGCGGCGCTGTAGGGGCGGATGCTCTCGTTTCCGGCGGGCTGGAATTCGGCCACATAATAAGCCGGCCGGGCAGCAGCGGCGAGGCCGGAGCAGGTCAGCAGGGCGGCGGCTAAGAGGAGTTGCGGTTTCATGGCGTTCCTTTGCTTGTTGACAAACCATGGGCATAACAGCGGGCATGAAATGCATGCCGCCGCTCAGCCCGTTTCTTGATAAATGTGTTGGTGCATAGTATAACAAGCCGGTGAACGGTGTTTAGATGAAGATCGGATAAAACACTTTTTCGTAAAAGTGAAGAATAGGAGCGGTTATGAACAGCGCCATTTACGGCCAATTAACGGTATTTCAGGCGATTGTTGCCGAGGGCAGTATTTCGGGTGCGGCCCGCAGGCTGGAAACCACAGCGCCTTCGGTCAGCAAATCGCTGAAACTGCTGGAAACCCATATCGGCCTGCCACTGTTTCACCGCACCACCCGCAAAATCGAGTTGACCGAAGCGGGCAGGCTGTTGCAGGAGCGTACGGCAAATGTTGTGCAATCATTGGTTTCGGCAGTAGAAAGCGTGCAGGATTTGGGCGGCAACCCTGCCGGCAGCGTGCGAATGACTGTGCCGCGGTTTGCCTTTCAAAGCATTATCCGGCCGCATTATGCTGAATTTTGCCGCCGCTATCCGCATGTGCAGCTGGAAATCTCGGTAAACGACGGCACGGTGGACATTATCGAGCAAGGCTTTGATTTGGGTATTCGTTTCGGTGATACGGTGGGTGAAAATATGGTGGCGCGGCGGCTGAGCGAGCCGGTGATGCAGGGTTTGTATGTGTCTGCGGATTATCGGGCGCAATACGGTTTGCCGCAAACGCCTGCCGAATTGAGCAATCACCGTCTGATCGGCTACCGCTTTATCACCGCCAACCGGATATTGCCGCTGGTGTTGGATGATAAAGGGCAGGATTTGACGGTGGATATGCCGGTTTCGGTCATGGTTAACGATATTGAAGTGATGAATGATGCCGTGAGAAAGGGCTTGGGTATCGGGCGCATTTTCGATTTAACATGGCGGCTGTTGCCCGACCGTGAAGATTTTATTCCCGTGTTGCAGGATTATTGGCAGCGCTATCCGGCCGTGTATCTTTATTATCCGCAGCACAGCCAAAAAGCGCGGCGTATCGGCGTGGTGGTGGATTTTTTAACGGAAAAAGCCGCATCGGACGGGGTGTAAAGTCATCAAGCCAGCCGTTGCCGGGCAAGCCTGCGGATAAAAACATAGGCAAGCGCCAAAACGGCAAGCTGGATGATGGGCGCGCAAAGCAAATCTGCCGCCAGCCACGCGGCTAAAAGCGCTGCCGGTGTGGCGGTGATGGCCGCCAATACTGCCAGCAGCACACAACGTTGCACCACCAATTCAGGCCGGTCGGCATCAAAATGAATCAGTTTGAACAAACGCAGCAGCGCGGCCGCCAGCACGGCATTGAGCAGCAGCGCCGCCACAGCGCCCGCCGACGCCGCCAAGCTGTGGCTGTTGAACAAAGCTGCTGCTGCCAGATTGATAAGCAGGGAAAGTGCAAACACCGCCACAGCAGCGTTTTTGCGTAATTGGTTATCGGATGAGGGGTGCGGGGTATTCATCAATGTTAACTGCCTTATAAGGCTTTGCCGTAAATCACAATATCGGCAAGCAGGCCGTCCATGTCGGCCACTTTCGGCAGTCTGCCCCAAAGGGTGTAGCCTGCGCGTTCAAACAGGGTAATGCTGGGCGGATTGTGGGCAAAAATCATGGCCATGATGCTGCGGATGCCCAGCTCGGGGGCGATGCTTTCCATGTGTTGGAGCAGCTGTGCGCCCAAGCCGCTGCCGCGATGGTTTTCATGCACATAAATGCTGATTTCGGCAAAAATATCATAATCGTGCGGCGCATAGAAATCATTGAAACTGGCCCATGCGGCCACTTCGCCATTGTTGTTTTTGGCGGCAATAATCGGGCGGTGCGGCCGTTGGTGGCTTTCAAACCACGCCCGGCGGCTTTCAACACTGACCGGCTCCCGTTCGCCGGTTACCCGGCGGGAAGGGATGGTACTGTTGTAGATGGCAACGATGGCGGGCAGATCAGCGGCATCGGCACGGGTAAAAGTGTAGTCTGGTTCGGTCATAAAGCAGGCTTGAAATACACGTGATTTTTCAAATATATAGTGGAATAAAGAAAGAAGTGATACCAGGCAGCGAGCCGCAGACAATACGGTTAGTACGACAAGGCGCCGCAACGCCGCAGCACTTTTTTCTCCATTTCACTATAACATACTGCGGCATATTTGCTGCGGTATATTTGAATAAAGAAAACCCGCCGTTTTGCCGGCGGGTTTTCATGTTTGGCGGAAGCGGTGAGATTCGAACTCACGGAGGGCTATCAACCCTCGACGGTTTTCAAGACCGTTGCATTAAACCGCTCTGCCACGCTTCCTGTTTTTTTATACCGCTTCATCAAAATAACCCGACTGTGTGGTGCTGCCCGGCCGGTTTGTTTTATGAATGGGTATGAAACCAGTTCAAGAATTGGCGGAAGCGGTGAGATTCGAACTCACGGAGGGCTATCAACCCTCGACGGTTTTCAAGACCGTTGCATTAAACCGCTCTGCCACGCTTCCGTTTCTTGAAGACGGGCATATTAGCTTAAATTGCTGCTTTTGCCAAGCAGTTTGCCTGTGATTGGTTTTAATATTTTGTTTTTATTGGCATCGTTTATTTTTGCTGTTCGGCGCGCAAAAACACCCACTCGTTTTCTGATGACGCGGCTTCATTGAATGCATAGCCTTCGTAATCAAAATTTTTGAGCGCTTCAGGCTCGCTGATGTTGTGGTCGGCGGCATAGCGCACCATCAGGCCGCGCGCTTTTTTGGCGTAGAAACTGATGATTTTGTATCGGCCTTTTTTTTCATCTTTAAACACCGGCGTAATCAGGCGGGCTTGGAGCTTTTGGGTATCCACCGATTTGAAATATTCTTGCGAGGCGAGGTTGATTAAGGTATCGCTGCCGGCTTCGGCAAGGGTTTGATTGAGCAGGTCGGTGATGCGGCCGCCCCAAAATTCATACAGATTTTTGCCGCGCGCATTGGCAAACGGCGTGCCCATTTCGAGGCGGTAGGGCTGCATCAAATCGAGCGGGCGCAGCAGGCCGTAGAGGCCGGAGAGCAGGCGCACATGGTTTTGCAGATATTGCACGCCTTGCTCGGGCAGGCTTTGGGCATCGATGCCTTCATAGACATCGCCGTTAAACAGATAAACTGCCTGTTTGGCATTTTCGGGTGTGAAAGGGGTTTGCCAGGCGGCATTGCGCTCGGCATTAAGTAGCGCGATTTTGTCGGATACATGCATCAGCGCGGCTAAATCCTGGGGTGCCAGCCGGCGCAGCTCGGCCATCAGTTGTTCGGCTTCTTGAATCAGCGCGGGTTGGGTGTATTGCGATACCGGAGCCGGGTCTTTTTCATTCAGGTTTTTGGCGGGCGACAATACGAAAAACATAACGGGCTTTCAAAAATGTTCAGACGGCCTTTACTTTAGAATGCCGTCTGAAATTTGGCAAGATATACAGGGGATAAACAATTTTTATCGCCAAATGGTACTGTGATGAAAATAGCGCGGCAATTGCCTGTGAAATAGATTTTGCCATCATTTGAGGCCGTCTGAAAAACACAAACTGCTTTCAGACGGCCTCGAATTTTGCTTTATTCTGCTGCGGGCAAATCCATCGCCAACACGGTTTGGGTTTGCGCGGTGCGGAATTCTGCCGGCTGTTGCGCCAATTCGGGATTATCGCCGGCCAACATGGCTACGGCAAACAGGGCGCTATTTGAGGCCGCCTGAAAAACGCAAACTGCTTTCAGACGGCCTCGAATTTTGCTTTATTCTGCTGCGGGCAAATCCATCGCCAACACGGTTTGGGTTTGCGCGGTGCGGAATTCGGCCGGCTGTTGTGCCAATTCGGGGTTGTCGCCGGCCAACATGGCTACAGCAAACAGGGCACTATTTGAGGCCGTCTGAAAAACACAAACTGCTTTCAGACGGCCTCGAATTTTGCTTTATTCTGCTGCGGGCAAATCCATCGCCAACACGGTTTGGGTTTGCGCGGTGCGGAATTCGGCCGGCTGTTGTGCCAATTCGGGGTTGTCGCCGGCCAACATGGCTACAGCAAACAGGGCAGTATTTGAGGCCGTCTGAAAAACGCAAACTGCTTTCAGACGGCCTCGGATTTTGCTTTATTCTGCTGCGGGCAAATCCATTGCCAACACGGTTTGGGTTTGCGCGGTGCGGAATTCTGCCAGCTTTTGTGCCAATTCGGGATTGTCGCAGGCCAATATGGCTACAGCAAACAGGGCGGCATTGGCGGCGCCGGCCTCGCCGATGGCAAAGGTGGCCACGGGCACGCCTTTGGGCATTTGTACGATGGAGAGCAGCGAATCTTCGCCGCGCAGATATTTGCTTGGCACGGGCACGCCCAACACGGGCACGGTGGTTTTGGCAGCTACCATGCCCGGCAGGTGTGCGGCGCCGCCGGCGCCGGCGATAATGGCTTTGATGCCGCGTTCGCGGGCGGTTTCGGCGTATTCAAACATCAAATCGGGGGTGCGGTGGGCAGAGACCACGCGAGCTTCGTATTCTATGCCGAATTGTTGTAAAAACTGCGCTGCATGCTGCATAACCGGCCAGTCGCTGTTGCTGCCCATAATGATGCCGACTTGAATCATTGGATTTTCCTTTTATGTCAGTGATTTTGCTGTAAAAATGATTTTATATGTTTTAGCCGATGCTCGCGGCGGCATAAGGGTAAGCCTGCCCTGCTGTTTCAGACGGCCTGTCAGCGCAGATTGAGCGCTCGGCGGGCGCGTGTGGCTGCGGGGCTGTCGGGGTAGGTCTGCATCAGTTTGCGCCAAGTGTCGCGGGCGATGTCGCGCTGTTGCATGCGGTATTGGCATTCGCCCACAGCAAATAGGGCTTCGGGGGCGGTGGCGCTGCTGCGGAAACGGTTGGCGTAGCGGCGGCCGATGTTGATGGCTGATTCGCAGTTGGCCAGCTGCCGGTGGTTTTGCAGCAGCAGATACATGCTTTTGCGCGCGGTTTCGCTGCCGTTGCCGCCGCTTTCGGCATTTTTCAGTAATTCGGCGCTGGCAACATAATTACCGAGGCGGTATTGCTGCAAGGCTTGTGTGTAGCGTGCGTTGTCGGTAGGCGGTGCCGCCGGATAGGCCGGTGCGGCGGTGGCGGCAGACGGTTCAGGCAGGGCGGCTGCACGGCGCACCGGTGCGGCTGCCGACGGCGCGGATTGGCGTTCGAGCTGTCGGATGCGGGTTTGCAGGCTGTTGAGCTGGTATTCGAGCCGTGCCACCTGCATGCCGAGATTGTCGATTTGGCTTTGGGTGTCCAGCGTGGGGTAGGGAATGGTGTCGTCGTCGGCTTCTGCTGCAATGGCGGGAGCCGGCGGCAGCGGTGCGGCAGGCGCGGGCGCGGCCGGTTCGATGGCGGCGCAGGCGGTGAGCAGCAGGGCGGATAAGGTTAGCAGCGCGGTGTGGTTCATGTGGGTTCCTGCATTATTTTTTCAGCAATAGGGTAAGGCCGTCGCCAACGGGTAGGGTAATCGGTATGATGCGCGGGTCTTGCGGCAGGGCGGCGTTGAAATTTTGTAAGATTTTCAGGCTGGGCGGGCTGTCGGCATCGGCCGGCTGCATCACGCGGCCGCCGAGCAATATGTTGTCGATGGCAATCAGGCCGCCGCGGCGCACCAGTTGCAGGCAGCGCTCGTAGTATTGCGGGGTGGGCGGTTTGTCGGCATCGATAAAGGCCATGTCGTAGCTGCCTGAGGCACCGTTGTCGATTAATTCGTCGAGTGTGAGTAGCGCAGGCTGGAGGTGCAGGGTAATTTTATCGGCCACACCGGCTTCGTGCCAGCTTTGGCGGGCGATATCGGTAAAGCTGACGTTGATGTCGCAGGCGCTGATTTGCCCGTGCGGCGGCAGCGCCAAGGCCACGGCGGTGCTGCTGTAGCCGGTAAATACGCCGATTTCGAGATAGCGTTCGGCCTGCATCAGCCGCGCCAGCCATGCCAGCAGCGCGGCTTGTTCGGGCGCAATCGCCATTTTGCCGAGCCGGTGGCCGCGCGTGCGGGTGCGCAATGCGGCCAGGGCGGGGTGTTCGGGTTCGCCGATGCTGCGCAGATAGCTGGTGAGTGCGGCATCGATGTTACGGGTGTGGGTGCTCATATGCGCCGTAGCCGTTTGGCGGTTTATTTGACAGATTGGTAGGCGTAGGGCGGTTTGGGCAGCGCGGCTGCTTCAAAATCGGCCTGCTCTTCGGGGTTGAGCTCGACATCCCACAGCAGGGCGCGGTTTTTCAGGCGCTGTTCGGCTTCTTGCGGGTTTTGTTCGATGTAGTTGTCGATAAATTGAGTGACGTCGGATTGGTAGTTGTACATGCTGTTCTCCTGTTAACAGCGCTTATTATAGCCGATAATTTTTGTGAAAACAGCGCTAAAAAGTGTTGATGCGCGGCGGTGGTGTTTTTGCCGTGGTTTTGAGCTGTGGGCAGGTGTGTGGCGTGGGTATTTTCATACAATCTTGTTGCGCTTTTTGTCTTGTATCTGTGTTTTTATCACAAAAAAATCTGAATCATTCTGAATGGTCAGGACACTCTAGACGGGAAAAATAACGGAAACCGGTTTATGCCGGCGGCGGCTCAGGTATAATGCCGGCAGATTGTTAATGGATTGTGAGGCCGTCTGAAACTTTTGCACGGGCATTTTTTGCAGATGATCGTGCAAAGGTTTCAGGAAACCGCTGTGTTTCAGGCGGCCTTAAGCGTTGGTGAATCAAGTTGTGCCGGTATTTTGGCCGTGCCGGTAAGATTCTGAGGCGCTGTTACTGAATGATTGTGAACCCGATATGTTTAAAAAAATTCTGCACAAGGTTTTGCCGGGCAGGGCCGCGAAAACGCGTGCACACAAACAAACCGTGCCTTTTGGCGAACACGGCATCCGTGCCGATATGCTCAGCTTTGCCGCCGAAAAAGTGGTGCGCCGTTTGCACCATGAAGGCTTTGAGGCTTATGTGGTGGGCGGTGCGGTGCGCGATTTGTTGTTGGGCATCGAGCCGAAAGATTTTGATGTGGCCACCAATGCCACGCCGGAAGAGGTGCGCAAGGTGTTTCGCCGCAGCCGCATCATCGGGCGGCGTTTTCAGATTGTGCATGTGATGATCGGCCCGGAAACCATCGAGGTGACGACATTCCGCGGCGGCGGCAAAGTGCAGCAAAACGAGCAGGGCCGCATCATGAAAGACAACACTTACGGCAGCATGGAAGAAGATGCGATGCGCCGCGATTTTACCTGCAATGCTTTGTATTACGACCCGATGCGCCAGCAGATTATCGACTTTCATCAAGGGGTGGCGGCCATCCGCGCGCGCAAACTGGTGATGATCGGCAATCCGGCCGAGCGCTATCAGGAAGACCCGGTGCGGGTGTTGCGGGCGGTGCGCCTTTCGGGCAAGCTGGGCTTTGAAGTAGATGCGGCAACAGCCGAGCCGATTCCGCATTATGCAGGCCGTCTGAAACAGGAGCCGGTGGCGCGTTTGTTTGACGAAATTATGAAGCTGCTGTTTTCGGGGCATTCGCGCGAATGTTTGCAGCAATTAAACAAACTTGGCATTGAGTGCGGCATCCATCCGCTGTTTGATGCCTTGCAAAACACCGGCAATCAGGGCGCGGATATGGTGTCGCTGGCGCTGAAAAACACCGACGAGCGCTTGCGTGCCGACAAATCGGTGTCGGTGGGGTTTGTGTTGGCGGCGATTTTGTGGCCGCAGCTGAACGCGCATTGGCTGCGGAATTCAGCCGCCGGGCAGAAATCGGCGGCGGCCATGAACAGCGCCATTGCCGATTTGCGAGATGAGATTGAAAAAGGTTGGGGCGTGCCGCAACGGTTTGCCGCAACCATGCGCGAAATCTGGGTGTTGCAGCCGCAATTTGCCAACCGCAAAGGCGCCCGCCCGCACCGTTTGCTGGTGCAGCCGCGCTTTCGTGCCGCTTATGATTTTCTGGTATTGCGCGCCCAGCTTGGCGAAGTGGATGAGGCGTTGGCGCAATGGTGGACGGTGTTTCAACATGCCAATGACGATAAACGTCATGAAATGAGCATGAGCAGCAGCGGCGGCTCGGGCGCCCATTATGCAGACAGCCCGGATGAAGAGGTGAAAGAGGACAAGCCGAAACGCAAACGCAAGCGCCGCCCGCGCAAACGCAAGCCGCCGTCTGCTGTTGCCGAATAATATCCATTCACAAAAATAACCTAATGGCGCTGGCTTACTTTTGTGAATGATGGGTATAAAAATAATGGATCTGCAATCTGTTGTATTATCAGGCCGTCTGAAAACGTTTTTCAGACGGCCTGAAGTTGATTCAAAACCGCTAACGCTTGACGATTGGCGCTTTTTTTCATACCCATTCATCGGCTCATCTGTGTTTGAAGCGGGTCGGTTTCGCTAAAACGCAGACACGCCAAGCCAACCAGATCAGTGTGTACTGCTTTCGGCTTTCGGTTTGCTGGCTTGCTTTGATGAATGGGTATAACTTTTTTGAATGGCGCCCAGGCCGTCTGAAAACTAAAAAACCGCTTTTGGGAAAGCGGTTTTTGTTTGGAGCGGGGCAGGTTTATTCGTCGGAGAAAAGGTTTTTAAACCACAGCACAATGCTGTCGTAAGTGCGGCCGAACCAGCCGGCTTCTTCAACGGCGTTGAGCGCCACCACTTCTTTTTCGGCCAGGGTTTGGCCGTTGCTGACGATTTTCAGTTTGCCCAATACCTGGCCTTTTTGAATCGGCGCCAATACGGGCTGCACGGTTTCGAGAATCGGTTTGATGTTTTTGCCTTCGCCGCGCGGAATGCTGATGAAGGCCGGTTCGATAAAGCCCACGTTGACGGCGTTGGCGGCGCCTTTATACACTTTTACTTGCGAAATGGTTTGGTTGGCATCGTAAAGTTTGGGGGTGTCGAAAGATTGCAGCGCCCAGTTTAGGAGTTTGCTGCTTTCGGCGGCGCGCGCTTCGGGGCTGGCGGTGCCCACCACTACCGATACCACGCGGCGGCCGTTGCGTTTGCTGGAGGCGACGAGATTGTAGCCGGCGCTGCTGGTGTGGCCGGTTTTCAGGCCGTCTACGCTGGCATCGCGGTAGAGCAGCAGGTTGCGGTTGGGTTGCTCGATGTTGTTGTATTTAAATGATTTCATTGAGTAAATCGGGTAATACTTGGGGAAATCCTGAATAATGGCGCCGGCCAGTGTGGCCAAGTCGTTAACGCTGGTCAGGTGGCCTTCGGCGGGCAGGCCGGTGCTGTTGGCGAAGAAGGTTTGGTTCATGCCCAGGCGCTTGGCTTCGGCGTTCATCATGGTGGCAAAGCCTGCTTCGCTGCCGCCGATGGCTTCGGCCAGAGTGATGGCGGCATCGTTGCCGGACTGCACAATCAGGCCTTTAATCAAGTCGCTCACGCTGGCAGGGGTGCGCGGTTCGAGAAACATGCGCGAGCCTTCGGCTTTCCAGCCTTGTTCGGATACGCTGAGCATTTGGTCGGGCTTGAGGGTGCCGTTGTCGAGCGCTTTGAAGGTGAGATAGGCGGTCATCAGCTTGGTCAGCGAGGCCGGCTCTACTTGCACGTTTAAGTCTTTTTGTGCCAACACTTGGCCGCTTTGCAAGTCTTTGACCATATAGGCGGTGGCGGCAATTTCGGGCAGAGGGGCGGTAACGGCGGGTTGGGGGGCGGCTGCAGCTGTGTTTGTTTGGGCGGCCGAAGCGGCGGTTTGCGGTGCTGAAGCGGTGCTTTCGGGAGCGGCAACGGCGTATCCGAGCATCATGGCGGCCAGGCTGAGGCCGATCAGGTGTTTTTTCATGGGGTCAAACTTCTCAATGTTCTGAATAAAGATACAGGCCGCCCGTTTCAGACGGCCCGACGATAAAAGGTGGTATTTGCACGTGTTTTCCCGAAAGTGCAGCATCAGGCCGGTATGAGCCGGGGCGCTTTGGGCAATATTCGGCGGTTTTCCGGCCTGGCAGCGCTATTTATGTGCAGGCGCTCAGGTGCATATTATACCTATAATCGTTACGGTTGCTAACATTTTTCTTGCGTTCGGGCGGTCTGCAAGGTATGGTTTTACCTTTGGCCGCGCCGCTTGCCGGCCTTTATCAATTGCTATAACGCCCATGAATGCCAACACGCTTTCTTATTCTGATTATCTGATCCGCATCCTCACCGCTTCGGTATATGATGTGGCCGTGGAAACGCCGCTCGAGCCGGCACGTATTTTGTCGCGCCGCTCGGGCAATAATGTATTGCTCAAACGCGAAGATTTGCAACCTGTGTTTTCGTTCAAAATACGCGGGGCTTACAATAAAATGGCCAAGCTGCCCGCAGAGGCGCTGGCAAAAGGCGTGATTACTGCCAGCGCGGGCAACCATGCGCAAGGCGTGGCGCTTTCTGCACAGCATTTGGGCTGCGAAGCCACCATTGTGATGCCGGCCACCACGCCGCAAATCAAAATTGATGCGGTGCGCAACCGTGGCGGCAAGGTGGTGCTCAAAGGGGTGTCGTATAACGATGCCTATGATCATGCCATGAAAATGGTGGCAGAGAGCGGGCTCACTTATATCGCGCCGTTTGACGACCCCGATGTGATTGCCGGGCAGGGCACGATTGCCATGGAGATTTTGCGCCAAAACCCGGGGCGCATCGATGCGGTTTTTATGCCCATCGGCGGCGGCGGGCTGGCGGCGGGTATGGCGGCCTTTATCAAACAGGTGCGCCCGGAAATCAAGCTTATCGGTGTGCAAACCAATGATTCTTGCGACATGAAACTCTCGATTGCCAAAGGCGAACGGGTGGAGCTGAAAGATGTGGGGCTGTTTTCAGACGGCACCGCGGTCAAGCTGGTGGGCGAGGAAACTTTCCGCATCTGCCGTGATTTGCTCGACGACATCATCACAGTCGACACCGATGCCATTTGCGGTGCCATTAAAGATATTTTCGACGATACCCGCAGCATCGCCGAGCCGGCGGGCGCGCTGGCATTGGCCGGTTTGAAATCATATATCGCGCGCAATCATGCCCAAGGGCAAACGCTGGTGGCGGTGACCAGTGGCGCCAATATGAATTTCCACCGTTTGCGCCATGTTTCCGAGCGCAGCGAATTGGGCGAGGGCAACGAAGGCATTTTCGCGGTGTCGATTCCCGAGCAGCCGGGCAGTTTTTTGAAATTTATCCATATTTTGGGCAACCGCAATATCACCGAATTCAACTACCGCTACGGCGACGATCAAACCGCGCATATTTTTGTGGGCATTCAAACCGCCGGCGTGCAGGATTTGGCCAAAATCAGCGCAGAGCTTACCGAGGCCGGCCTGCCCAATACCGACCTGACCAACGATGAAATCGCCAAAATCCATATCCGTTACATGGTGGGCGGGCGCACCCATAAAGTGCAGAACGAGCGGGTGGTGAGCTTTGAGTTTCCCGAACGCCCGGGTGCGCTGGCCTGCTTTCTCAACCGCATGCAAACGGGCTGGAACATTACCTTGTTTCACTACCGCAACCACGGCGCCGATTACGGACGTGTGTTGGCCGGCGTGGATGTGCCGCCGCAAGACGAGCAGGCATTTCACGATTTTTTGGAAAAGCTCGGTTATGTGTATGAAGATGAAACCCACAATCAGGCTTACCGGCTGTTTTTAGCTTAATAGTTGGTTTTTGCTTCCAAAAACACATCAGGCCGTCTGAAAGCACCGTATTTTCGGTGTTTCAGACGGCCTTAATGTCAGATGCTTCATGCTCATTCACAAAAGTAAGCCAACAAGGCAGCAAGCTAAAGACAAGACAACCCGTAGAACAGGGCGGGCCTCATGCGCTCAGATTGCTTTTGTGAAGGGGTATGAAGCGGCGATGGGGCCGCTCATTTTTGTTGATGGGCTTCATGCCGCAGTTTAACATCCACCAGCCGCGTGCCGGCCAGGTAGTCATACAGAAATTGACGGTCGGCATTGAAAAACGCAAAACCCCACGGCAGTATCCACCAAATCAGCGCCGCACCAAATGCCGGCTTGGGCGGAATGCCGCCGAGATGGCGCAGGCCGAGATAAGCCAGCAGCGGCACAAACACAATCAATACGCAGGCCCACATAAAACGCAGGCGCAATTGCGGCAGCGGCGGGCGCGCACCGCGGTGGTCGGTCAGGCCGATTTTCCATACCCGCATCGGCAGCGTTTGGCCTTGCCCGACCCAATTGAGTTTGAAGTAAAGCCACCAGACCGCCAGCAACACAATGCTGACAACAAGGCTCGACAAGAGCGGCGACAACGTGTTGAACACAGTGGCCGCAATGCCGGCCAGCAGCGCCGCTACAGCGGTAACGGCACCAACCAGCAAGGCTTCGTAAAGCAGCGAAGCCAGGCGGCGTTTGAAGGAAACGGAAGGAAGATTCTGCATGATGAAAACCGGAAAAAAGTTGGAGGATATTTTGCTGCACCTGAGAGTTTGCTGAATGGTTAGGAACCCTAGGGTGTCCTGATGTGTCGTTTATGAGGGGATTTTTGTTCCTGGAAATGCAGATGCAAGGCAAAAAACGCAGCAAGATTGGGTATCTTGCGAGGCTTTTTAACGCAGCAGATGCGTTTTCAGGGGCAGAAAGCACCCATAAATCGAATGGTCAGGACACCCTAGGCCGGCATCAGAAACAGCGCGGCCTTATACTTGGAAATGCCGGTGGGCAAGCGTTAAGGCCGTCTGAACATAATCATCGCCAGCATAAGGATCAATACTGTGCGCCAACGGTATTTTACGCAACCAGGTCAGTTGGCGTTTGGCCAGCTGGCGGGTAGCGGCGATGCCTTTTTCAACAAAGGCATTATAATCGCAAGCACCGGCCAGATAATCCCACGCCTGCCGGTAGCCCACGCAGCGCATAGCCGGCATATCGGCGTTTAAGTCGGGATAGGCCGTCTGAAGCTGCCGCACTTCTTCCACAAAACCCTGTTGCAACATGGCATGAAAACGAGCGGCAATCTGTGCATGCAGCAGCGCACGGTTATCGGGAACCAGCGCAATGCTGAGCAAATCGAGCGGCGGCGTATGGGTTTGCTGTGCGGCAAAATGCGCACTTAACGGCTTGCCGGTCAGCGCAAACACTTCCAACGCCCGTTCGATACGCTGGCTGTCGGCCGGTTGCAGCCGCGCGGCCGTGGCCGGGTCGACGGCTTGCAAACGCGCATATAAGTAGGCCAACCCATGCGCCGCTTTTTCGGCCTGCAATGCTGCGCGGATGGCGGCATCGGCTTGCGGCAGCGCATTGAGCCCCTGCGTGAGCGCATGAAAATACATCATGGTGCCGCCCACAATCAACGGCAGCCTGCCGCGCGCATGCACTTCATTCACCAGCCGCATGCAGTCGGCCACAAATTCGGCGGCACTATAGCTTTGCAGCGGCGAAATAATGTCGATTAAATGATGCGGCACGGCAGCACGCTCCGCCATGCTCGGCTTGGCAGTGCCGATGTTCATATCGCGGTAGACCAGCGCCGAATCGAGGCTGATGATTTCCGCCGGCAGCACCGCGGCAATTTGCAGCGCAAGGCCGGTTTTGCCGCTGGCCGTGGGGCCGAGCAGGGCAAGGGCTTTGGGGTGGGGCATGGTTTCAGACGGCCTGATAAATAATCAGCCATTATAACAGAGGCCGCCTGAAAAGCAGCTGGATGCCGAGCCAACAAAATAACGGATACCCATTTATAAAAGTAAGCTGACAAGGCAGCGAGTAGGCAAGCATACCCGTAGCAACTGTACAGCCTTTGGCCTATCGCTTTGTTAGCCTACTAAAGATATGTGCTTTGCCTTCTTCTTTAAAATCAATCATTTTGAGCATTAACGGAATCAAATGCAACGTTCTGATTAAGCGGTTTATCCACTTGAAATGCGCGATTATCGTTCGCCCTGGATTTGTGAACTGGCAAGCTTTCGTAATCGCGCATTTTTATTACACCCTCCATCATCGAATTTGTGCTTGGGCATGAATTGATATCACTTGCGGCGAAATCCGCACAGCCTGAAGCTGCACAAACCGAATCATTCCACAGGCAGTCGGGCCGGCGGGTCTGTAATATTTGGCGTGGTGGGAATTTTTGCTGACTGTTGTTGTAGGTTTTCCAATTGGGCAGCGTTTTCCTGCTCGATTTGATGCAGTTGCTTAAATTCCGGCAGGGCGAATTTCGACAATTCGGGCAGGGCAGTATGGGCGGCATTTTGAAGCTGTTTGAGCTGGCTGTTGATGTCGGCCAGCGTTTGTTTGTCGGCACCGGTTTGCTTCAGATGCTCTATTTTATAGGCCAAATCCTGTGTTGCCTGACGGCGGTTTAATACGGCTTGCTGCTGATCGGTGTAATGGTAGTAATCCAGTAAAATTCTGCGGTTGGCTTCGATGTTGCTTAATGAGTGGCCGCTGCCGGGGCCCAATTGCTCAGGGTCGAGTGTTTGGGTATTGATGATATAAATTTCTGCCTGAGCTGGCCATGCACACAATAAGCTGAAGGCTATTAATGCTGTTCGGATTTTGTTTTGAGTGTTTGACATTTTTTTGCTCCTAGCAATCAGACTCACGCACTTGGTAGGGGCGCAGGAATTTTTCGAGCAGCTGATACACGCCTTTATCCACCATTTCTTTTACGGCGGCGGTTTTCGGGTCACCTACTTCCACCGAGTAATCAATACCGTAATCTTTGGTGCCGATAAGACGGAAAAAGTTGTTGCCGGTTTTGATGGTATAGAATGTATTGGTCATGCTGACGCTGGCTAAGTCGTTATTTTCAGGCATGCGCACCACAGCACCGGTCCATGAATCAATCAGGCGCAGATTGACGGTGGCGGTGATGGCTTGGGTGTTGTGTGAAAACTGATATTGGTAGATATCTACGCCGATGTCTTTATTGGTGGGCAATACGTTGGTTTCATCGTATTGGGTTACCGCGCCGCTGATGTAGTAATTAGAGGGGAAGATAGTGCCCACCGGCAAATGCTGCAAGGTGGTCATGGTTGATGAAAAATTCTGAATAATGCCGTTGGGCATCACATAGCGCGGGTCGAGGAAATTATTGCGTGAGTCGGTAAGCCCGTCGGGATAGAGCGGGGTTTCGACCACATCGAAATATTTAAAATGTGCCAGCGAGTCCATCACCATATCTGACAGCACGGTAGAATTGAGATCAAACACTTTACCGGTTTTGTCGCGAATCGGTGCCACCGCCATGCGGAACCAGCCTTCGCCTTTCGCTTCACCCGATTTCAATAGGGCTTCACGCTGTGCCAAAAAGAAATCTTTGTGCAAATCGCTCAAACATTGCAGCTTTTTGCCGTAAAACGTGCTGCCGTCGCTGATTTGCTGTGCCCGCGCATCGGCTACTTCCTGCGTTTTATTGCGGCTGTTTTCCGAGGCATAATGCGCGCGCGTGGCCTGCAATGTTGCGGTGCTGCATGCGCTCAGCGTAAAAAGAGCGCCGCAGGCAGTAAGGGTTTTCAGAATAGACCGTGCGCTCATTTTGAAATAGCCTCAAAAGTATTGTTGCCACGGATATTCACCACCATATCGCTGTCATCATCATCACCGAAGCCGGTACATACCACACCGGCACAAGCGCTGCCGCCACTGCTGGATTGGGCGCGGATGGTGCTGTTGCGCGCTTCTACCCGCACGTTGTCAATCTGCACGCGCGATTGGTTGTTGCCTTGTTTCTGATTGTTTTCAATCACCACAATTCCGGCGCTGCCGTTTTTATTGTTTTGGGTAACGCCGTCTGAAAGAATGCGGGTGTTTTGAATCAGAATCTGCTTGTTTTTCGGGTTGTCGATGCGGATAGCAGGCTCTTTGTCGCCCGCTTTCGATACAATCGTGCCGCCTTGCACAATGATTTTATTGCCTTTGGTGGTGATTTTACCGCCTTGCAGGCCGTTGATTTTGATTTGCTCGGTGTTGATTTTTTGTTTGTTGGCCGCAACGCTGGCTTTTTGGCTGACGGAGCCTTTATCTGTGATGGAGTTGGGGGCTGCTGTTGTGGAAACTGCGGCTGCAAGCAATGCGCTGCCCAAAGTGCCCAATATCAGTTGGTGTCGGATATTCATGATATCGCTCCTGCTAAGCTGAAAAATGATTGGCTGTGTGCCGCTAACGGCATCTGTTTCAGAAAATACGATGCAGGCCGAGACTGAGGCAGGCAAAGCCCGACCTGCAAAGTATTGTTGATTCAGATGAATGGCACTATCGGTTGATGCCGACGGCTTTTAGATAAAATGGATGGGGAAATTACTTGGAAATCACACCGCCTGCATAAGCAGCTCCGCCATCTTTTGCAGTGGCTTTGGCTCTAATCGTAGAATTGTCGATAACACCTACCGTTATTTTAGCGTTGACACCTTGCTGGCCTTTCGGTGTGGCAGAAATCACACCGCCGGCCATGGCTTCAGAATCCTTACCGGTTGCATTTGCGGTAGCATCAACGTTGGAATTGGTAATAGTGCCGACGGTAACTGTGCCGTTAGCATTACCTCCGAGCGCTGCTGCGCCTAGGCCGCCGCCAAGACCACCGGCCTGCACACCTGTAGCAGCCAGCATCAAACCCAAAAATAAAGAAATAGAACGCTTTTTCATGATTCAAACCTTTCTTGCAATTCAAAGTAAATATAACCGTTTTATTTCAAACAAACTCAATGGCTTGTTTGAAGTGGCGGTCAAACTGTTGAAGCGAGACTGTAGAACCCGTATTCGGCTGCGCAACCGTAGAAAACTTTAGCACTTTTTATATTTAATCAATAAGTTAACAATAAATGATTAAAGCAATGTGCTATTCGTTTTCTGTTGCTAGGAGTGAGGGATTGGAAAGAAGTTCAAATAAATTTTAGTGGGTATGAATATTTTAAAAAATTCATTAATAGCATAAAAATATTTTTAAGCCGCGCCGGTATTGTGTTTGACGCATATCGGTATGGGGAATAATGGTGTGGAATAAATAGAAAATCGACCTGTAAATATTTTTACAGGTATGCTTTTTAACTTGCCAAGCGGTCGGTGTCTGCTCAAAAAAATAACCCGACATTTTAACGATAGTGGTAACTATAGCGATTGCATCGGGTAGTCATATAAAACCGCAAATCAAAAACAATAGCAGCAACGGCATGGGCGTTGCATACAGCCATTCATAACAATAAGCCAACAAGGCGGCACGCTGAAGACCGTACAAGGAGTACGGCAAGGTGAACCAACGCAGTTAGGTGATTGTTGTGAATGATTTTCAGACGGCCTGAAAGCTTGTTTTGAGCTAACTATACGGAGGATGGCGAAAGCGGTCAGGCAAACGACTTTGCAGGCCGTCTGAAAACCATTTTGTCCATTAGCGGATTGAATAAATGATTTTACTCTGTTGTTTTATCTGTGTTTTTTTTTTGGTTGATTGTGGCTTTGTTTGATGATGCAGAAACGGCAGAAAAGAACAACACTGATGCAGATGTTGTTCCGGTTGCCGACAGTATGAACTGTTGTTACTGCCCGCGCAAAAACAGCGCGTCCAATTCTTTTAAGGTCAGTTTTATCCAGGTGGGGCGGCCATGGTTGCATTGGTTGCTGCGGGGGGTGCGTTCCATGTCGCGCAGAAGGGCGTTCATTTCGGGCAGGGTGAGTTGGCGGCCGGCGCGTACGGAGCCGTGGCAGGCCATGGTGCTGAGGATGGCGTTTTCACGGGCTTCGAGGCTTTGGGCGCTGCCGTGTTCGGCAACTTCGCGCAGCATGTCGCGGGCGAGTGCGGCTACGTCGCTTTTGCCGAGCATCTGCGGCACGGCGCGGACGGCGAGGGTGTTGTTGCCGAGGTCGGAAAGCTCCAACCCGTATTCGCGCAGGGTGTCGCCGTGGTCGGCAAGGGCGGCGGCTTCTTCGTGGCTGGCGGCGAAGGTCACGGGAATCAGCAGTTGTTGTGCGGGCAGGCTGCCGGCTTCGGTGCGGCGGCTTTTCATTTTTTCGTAATTCACGCGTTCGGCGGCGGCGTGCATGTCGATTAGCAGCAGGCTCTCTTCGGCTTGGGCGAGTATGTAAATGCCTAAAAGTTGGGCGATGGCAAACCCCAGCGGTGGGGTGTCGGGCGGTGTTTCATGGCCGTCTGAAAGGTTTTCAGACGGCCTGTCGTTGTTGTTGCCGGTGTTGAAACGTGCTTGCTCGAATTGCTCTAATTCGATGTCGTCGGGCGTGGCGGTTGGGCGGTACAGCTCGGCATAGGTGTTGAGCGCCGCCTGGCTTTCGCGCAGGCTCAGGCCGCGTTGTTGCGGCACTCGGGATGCGGGTGTGTAGGCTGCAGGGGCGGATTTGCCGCTGTTGCCAAAGCTGCCGAAGCTGTTTTGCACAGGCGTGGTTTGCAGCTTGAGGCCGTCTGAAGGGTTTTCAGACGGCGTTTCAATGCCCATGATTTGGTGCAACACCTGCCCGGCATTGCCCACGCTGTCGGTTTGGTCGGCGCGGGTGCCGGCCAGCGCTTTGTTGAGGGTGTGGAATATCAGTTGGTGCACGGCCTGGCTGTCGCGGAAGCGGACTTCGGTTTTGGTGGGGTGCACGTTGGCGTCGACATTTTCGGGCGGTAGTTCGAGAAACAGCACAAAAGCGGGGGTGAGTGCGTTGTGGAGTACATCGCGGTAGGCTTGTTTGACCGCATGCAGCATCACTTTGTCGCGCACGAAACGGCGGTTGACAAAGCAATATTGCTGGCTGCTTTTGCCTTTGGAAAATGTGGGTTTGGCAATCACGCCGGTCAGCCGCATGATGCCTTCGCCGCTGTCGATTTCGATAGAGGCCGTCTGAAAATCTTCGCCGATAATGGCCGCCACGCGTTGGTGCAGGCTTTGGGCGGGGTAGTGGAACACGGTTTTGCCGTCGCGTTTGAGTGAAAAGGCAATTTGCGGATGAGCCAGCGCGAGGCGTTCGAGCATGGTGGCGCAATGGGCGTATTCGGTGCTTTCCGATTTGAGGAATTTGCGCCGCGCGGGGGTGTTGAAAAACAGTTCGCCCACTTCTACGGTGGTGCCGACCGGGTGTGCCGCCGCGCCGCCGGGGTTGAGTTTGCCGTCTGTGGCGCTGATGCGTTGGCCGTGGCTGCTGCCGGCGCGGCGGCTGGTGAGGGTGAGGCGTGAAACGGAGGCAATGCTGGCCAGCCCTTCGCCGCGAAAGCCCATGCTGGCGACGTGTTCCAAATCGGCAAGGCTGGCGATTTTGCTGGTGGCGTGGCGGGAGAGTGCCAGCGCAATATCATCGGCATGAATGCCTGCGCCGTTGTCGGTAACGCGTATCAGCTTGATACCGCCGCCCGAGAGCTCGACATCGATTTCGGTTGCGCCGGCATCGATGCTGTTTTCTACGATTTCTTTCAGTGCGTTGGCGGGGCGTTCCACCACTTCGCCGGCGGCGATTTGGTTGATGAGGTGGTCGGGCAGGGCGGCGATGCGGTTCATGCAAGCTTTCGGAACGGTAATTTCAGACGGCCTTATTATAGCCGATATCGGCATGTTTATTTCAGACGGCCTCAAGCATCGGCTTTTTTTTTTGACTGTTAATATGCAGTGATAATGCCGTCTGAAAACGATATGCGTAAAGAGAAAGGTGTGCCGGCAAGCGGGGGCAATGGGTGGGCGGTGATTGCGCCGAGTCTGCATTTTATTGCCGCTTTGAACATGCTATCAATATTCGATATCAGCGATAACATCATGCCGTGGCGGATAAACCGATAAGCTGCTGATTGCCCGTGCAGGCGGGGTGCTGTTGTGTTGTTGCCGATAAGGTATAATACGGCGGGCAAGATCATTTGAGGCCGTCTGAAAGAATCGTGGGAAACGGATTGAAGCATTCAGACGGCCTGATGCCCATTCAAGAAACAACTTGATGACATCAGCCTGAATATGAAGAGGGCTGTTTTATTGGGTGGAAGTGCCCGCCGGGTCAACCCCGTGTCTGCACCCCCGCCGCCTTGAGGGTTGGCTTTTTGAATGAGCAGAATAACCGATTAGATAATTATTGAGTAAACATGACTGAACAAAACCAATATTCAGAACAAACGTCCGCCGCAGAACACAAGCGCAGTATCCGCAGTTTTGTGTTGCGTCAGGGGCATATGACGGCGGCGCAGCAACGCGCCATCGATACGCTGTGGCCGCAATTCGGTTTAGACTATCAGCCGCAACATGTGGATTTAAACACCTGCTTTGGCCGCGATAATGATAAAGTATTGGAAATCGGTTTCGGCATGGGCGTGGCCACGGTGGAAATCGCCAAACGTCTGCCGGAAAAAGATTTTCTGGCCATCGACGTGCACGGCCCCGGCGTGGGCAATCTGTTGAAACTGATGGAAGAAGAGCAGGCGGCCAACATCCGTGTGATGCGCCACGATGCGGTGGAAGTGGTGGAAAATATGCTGGCCGACGGCAGCTTGGGCGGCATCCACATTTTTTTCCCCGACCCGTGGCACAAAAAGCGCCACAACAAACGCCGCTTGGTGCAAACGCCGTTTGTGGCCAAATTGCTGCCGAAACTGAAAGCGGGCGGTTATATCCATCTGGCCACTGATTGGGAAGAATATGCAGTGCAGATGCTGGAAGTGTTGAACGGTTTTGAGGAATTGCGAAACAGCGCTGCCGATTATGCGCCGACGCCGGCTTACCGCCCCGAAACTAAGTTTGAAGCACGCGGCAAGCGTTTGGGGCATGGGGTGTGGGATTTGGTGTTTGTGAAAAAATAGCCTCTGTTGATAACCCGCGAATCATATGATGCACCAATCATCCGGTTGTGTTGCTGCGTATGAGGTATAAAACATAACAGGCCGTCTGAAACCAAGGTTTTCAGACGGCCTGTTATGCTTTATCGGCAAATATCAGTGGTGGTGCTTATTGTGGCTAAAGGCTAGGGTGTCCTGACAATTCGTTTATGAGGGGATTTTTGTTCCTGAAAATGCAGATGCCAGGCAAAAAACGCAGCAAGATTGGACATCTTGCGAGGCTTTTTAACGCAGCAGATGCGTTTTCAGGGGCAAAAAGCATCCGTAAATCGACACATCAGGACACCCTATAGAAACGGCAATTAAATAACTACATTTTTTTAATCAATCTAATTGTTTTTAAATAGAAATTAAGAAAATATTTTTAGAATTAAAATTGCCGAATCTATAGAATACCCTAACGGCGTTGAGTGCCCACCGGCACAATCAGCGTGGCATAGCTTACCGAATGTTGGCAGACGGCGCTGTCGGCAAACGGCGTTTTATGCACAATTTTCACTTTCCACAAGCCTTCAATCAGCGGAATCAGATTGACTTTTCCCGCTTTATCGGTTTTTGCTGAAAAGGCCTGCGGTTCGCGGTGGTCGTGGGTGGCGGCAAGATCTTTTTCCACAACCGTGTCTGCCGTGGCTGTGACCGTGGCGCCGGCCAGCGGTTTGCCCTGATACAGCACTTGCAATGGAAACAGTGCGCCGGTTGCGGCTTGGTTCGGGTCGGCCAGCGGCACAATTTCCAGCGTTTGGCCGATGGCGCGGCTTGCAACCGCCATATCTGCTTTGCCGCCGCCTGCAACCAGCAGGCTTTTGCCAAACATTTCACTGCGCTCGCAATAATGTGCGCCGGCCACATCGGTCAGGCTGCCTTGTTGCCAGCCTTTGTCGTTTTTGCTCCAAAACGTGGGGCGGTAGGTGGCGCTCACCCAATAAGTGCCTTGGGCTAAAGGCTTGGCAGACGTGTAGTGATAATTTTCGCCGTGCTGTGTCAGCTTGCGGCTGCTGTGGGCGCCGGTAAGTTGCAAGGGCAGAAAAATATGTTCGCGGTCGGCCGCTATGGTTTCGGGGTTGGGAAAGTCGTGGTTATAAGCCAAATCGGCATGCAACACTGCGCCGGCGGGCAAATGGGCGGGCGCGTTCACCCACACTTCGTGTGCGTGAGCGGGTAAGGCCAAACCGAGCAGGGCGGTTGATAAGAGCAGTTTCATTTTTTTCCTTAAAAACGGGTGTGGGCGGATTGTAAGGAACGCCCGGCCAAAGTGTTTTGACTTCAAACAAACTGTAGTAAATATTTTAATAATTACTACCAAATATGGAGCGGTATCATACTGATGGCGGATGCTGATTTAAAAAAAACGGCCGGCAAGATGAAACATGGCACACACGGTAAGGTAAGCCAGAGTTTCGGTGCCGGTTTTTGTAAAATACTGTTTTGGTAGAAGCATTTATCATGCCGTTATTCCGGCAGTTATCGGAATGGCGTTAACCGAACGATTGCCGCCGCTGCAACAGGAGTTTTGCAAAGATATCAGCTGATTTTTTGAATAAATAGAATTCAGTATGCTACAGGCCGTCTGAAACCGGGTGAAATATGGGTTTCAGACGGCCTGTCGCAGATATCAGAATTCCGCTATAGGCGGCGGTCAATGATGGGCGTGGCCGATTTGGAATGTCAGCGTGGCGTAGCTGGCCAGATTCTGGCAGGTTTTTTGATCGGGGAACTGTGATTTGTGCACCACGCGGGCTTTCCAAAAGCCTTGTCGCAAGGGGATGATTTGGGTGCTGCCGTCGTCAAGTGTGGTGTCTGAAAAAGCCTGTGCTTCCACTTTATGCACTTTCGGATCGGGTTGGCTGAAGCCGTCGAAGGTGGCAGTGAGGGTGGCGCCGGGCAACGGTTCGCCGTTAAACAGCACTTTGACCGGAAACGCTTCGCCCACGCGGATGTTGGCGGGGTTATCGAGCGGCACGATTTCAAGACCTTGGCCGGCGGGGCGGGTAATTACGGTTTTGCCGGCGCTTTCATGGCCGACGTTTACAATATTTTTAGCATACATGCGGGTTTGTTCGCAGTATTCGGCATCGGGCATTTCAACCATGTTTTGCTGTTTCCAGCCGGCGCTGTTTTTCGACCAAAAAGTGGGGCGGTAGGTGCCCAACACCAAAAAACTGCCTTCGGCAACAGGCTTTTTGCTTTGATACTGATAATTGTGCGTGCCTTTTTGCACCAGGTTTTCAGTGCCTTTTTCGGTAACCAGCTGTAAGGGCTGGCTGAAAATATGTTTGCGGTCTTGCGGAATCGGCGTCAGCTCGGGAAAGTCGCCGTAGCCCAATTCGGCTTTCAAAATTTCTCCGCCGTGTGTGTGGGCGGTTTCTACCCAAATTTCATGGGCGTGGGCGCTGCCGATAACGGCCGACAGCAATGCTGCGCTGAAGAGAATGCGTTTCATTTTGGCTCCTTTACAAGAAAATCAAATGTTATAATATATCATTAACTTTGTAAAGAAAAGGCCGTCTGAAAAAGGTTTCTTGAATCATAAAACCAATCATCAAAGGCATACTGATTCATCAAACGGCCACCGGCAAATCTCTTATCGGCTGACGGCCAGCATCGGCATCAGCGCTTCCCACACCGGTGGCAAAGCGGTGAAACCGTCGCTTGCCATCAAATGGCCGCCATTGGCAATCCAGCTGACCGGGCTGCCGAGTTTCGCGGCCATCTGCTCGGAAAGGGGCGGCGGCACATGGGTGTCGTTGTCGGAAATCAAACAATGCACCGGCATATCAATGTTGATGAGTGCTTCAAAATCCGGTGCCGAAGCTCGGATGTAATCATCTAATACGGGCAGCGGCGGCAGCGTTGCGGCAAAGCCTGCCGCCAGCACCAGCCCGCCGATTTTTTCGGGGCGGTGGCGGCTGAGGAAGTGCAGCAGGGTGATGCAGCCCAAACTGTGGCCGACCAAGAAAGTGTTGCCGGCGGGCGCGCCGATGTGCTGGTCGAGTTTGTGCTGCCAGGCCGGTGCGGAAGGATGACCGGGGTCGGGCATGTGCAGGGCGCTGGCTTCGGCGCCGTGTTCGCGCACTTTGGCGGAAAGCCAGTCGAACCAGTTGCCGTTGGGGCTGCCTTCGTATCCGTGTACAATAAACACGCGTTGGGTCATGTGGGTTTCCTTTCGGGCGGGCGTTTCGTTCAGACGGCCTGCGTTTATTGAGTCTGAAGCGGGCGGGATGGCTGTGCGTATCAGCATTGCTGCGTGATAGAGGTTTATTGTGCCTGAGTTTGTGGTGGAGGCACAACTGTTTGGCGGCTGCCGCTGTGTCGTGTAATCAATCGAATGGTCAGGACACCCTAGGCGGCTGGGCTGGTTAAAAGCTTGTCGCGAGGCAGATAAGGATTGAGGCCGTCTGAACAATGGTTCAGACGGCCTCAATCAGGCGATGGGCGCTTATTTGCAGTTTACGCCCTGAATTTGCGGTTTGCTGCCGCTGCCCACTTTAAATACACATTTGGTTGCGCTGCTGCCGGATACGGTCAGGCTGCCGCCGGCAAGGTTTAAGTTGACCGGCTCTTTCACGCCCATGCTCACTGCGGTGGCGGCCAGTTTTTGCACGTCGTCTTGTGTGTAGGCAGTGTTGTTGGCGGCTACTTTGATGTCTTTGGCTGCGTAGGCGTTAACGCCGAAGGCCAGTGCGGCGGCGCCGGCAAGCAAGGCAAAGATTTTGGTTTTTTTCATCGGGTTTTCCTTTATGGCGTGTGAAATCACACTTGGTAGGTTGTCAGAGTAGGGGCAAACACGGGGATTTGCAAGGTTTTGGGGGTGTTTTTACGGGAAGTTGTGGTATGTATGCCTGATTTTACGTGTTATCGTCGTTTAACTTGCTTGTTTGCCTGAGCTTGAAGAGAGCCGGTTTCGAGAGGGTACCGAAGTGCTGAGCCAATCGGCGCCGAGTGTAAGGGCTGCCGCCAATGCGGCGGGGCGGCTTTCGGTTTAGGTGTGGGCGATGAGGTAGGTGATGCGGTAGTCCAGCGGCAGTTTGCCTTCGGGTGTGCGCAAATTTTCATAAGCGGTGCAAAAGCGCTGCCAGCGGTGTTTGCCGGTCAGCCCGCGTTGGTTGCGGCCGAGCACATGGTTGGCGCCGGTGCTTTTCAGGCTGTGCAGCAGCCCGCGCAGGCTGTCGAAGGTTTGGGTGAGGGTTTCGGTGTGAACATGCACCGATGTAAAGCAGGAAAAAGCGGCGCGGATATCGGCTTCGCTCAAAAAGCGGTTAACGTGCGGTGCATCGTCGGCCGCTTGCCAGGCATGGCGCAATTGCCACAGGCTGTCTGCGCTGATGGTGGCCACTGCCGCACAGCCGCCGGGGCGGGTAACGCGGTGCATTTCGGCGGCGGCGCGGGGCAGGTTGCCGCACCATTGCACAGCCAGATTGCTGAAACACAGCCCGATGCTGCCGGCTGCCAGCGGCAAGGCTTCGGCATCGCCCAGCAGGCAGGCGTGGGCATGGCGGTGTGCGCTGATGTGGCGCAACATGCCTTCCGCCAGATCCAGCGCCCATACTTGAGCGCCCTGCATTTGCATGATGCGGCTGAAATGGCCGCTGCCGGCACCAATATCGAGCACGGTTTGTCCGGGCATGTGTGCCGGGGCATCCAGCAGCTCAAGCAGACGCATGCCGCTTTGGCGCTGCAAAGCCGCGGCTTGGTCATAACCGGCTGCGGCTTGGCTGAAGGCGCGGGCGATGTGGTGTTTGGCGTTTTCAGATGGCATGATACAGGCTTTCTGCCAGGCGCATGATGTGGCTTTCTTCGTGTGCGGCGCTGAGGGTGATGCGCAGCCGCGCCTGTCCGGCCGGCACGGTGGGCGGGCGAATGGCCGGCACATACAGCCCTTGCTTGCGCAGTTTGGCCGCCAGGGCAAGCGCGGTTTCATTGCTGCCGCAGATAAAGGGTTGGATGGGTGTGTGTGAAGGCAGCAGCCGCTCGGCGAGGTTGTAATGATGTAAGGCCGTCTGAAACAGTGCGATATTGTGTTGCAGCCGGCTGCGCAAATCATCGGCCGTACGTATGTATGTGAATGCGGCGGTAAGTGCGGCGGCCTGCGCCGGTGGAATGGCGGTGCTGTAAATCAGATGGCGGGCGGTTTGGGTGAGGTATTCGGCGGTGATGCGGTTGCACAATACGGCAGCGCCCATGCTGCCGAGCGCCTTGCCGAAAGTAATGATCAGCACATCAGGCTGCACGCCGGCTGCCGCGGCGCTGCCTTTGCCTTCATCGCCCAATACGCCGATGCCGTGTGCATCGTCAATCAGCAGCAGGGCTTGGTGGGGGCGGCAAAGTGCTGCCAGACGGGGCAGGTCGGCGCAATCGCCGTCCATGCTGAATACGCCCTCGCTTGCCACGATGATGCGGCGGCCGCTGTATTCGGCCAGCCGGCCGGCCAGCATCTGATGGTTTTGGTGCGGAAAACGCCGGAAAACGGCGGGGCTCAGCGTTGCGGCTTCCTGCATGGATGCGTGGCAGTATTTGTCGGCCAGCAGCACGCTGTGTTTGTCGAGCAGGCCGAGCAGCAGGGCTTGGTTGGCAGCAAATCCGCTGGCAAACAGCAGGGCGCGGTCATAGCCCAGCCAATCGGCCAATTGGTTTTCTAATGCTTCGTGGGCATCGGTGTGGCCGCTGACCAGAGGCGAACCGCCGCTGCCGCAGCCATATTGCGCCAATGCCTGCTGCCAGGCGGCAATGATGTTTTCATGATGGCTGAGGCCGAGATAATCGTTGCCTGCAAAATTCACATAGTAAACTCCGCCGCTTTCCAGAAAAGGCGGCCGTATGCCGGCACGGCGCACCCGGCGGCTGCGGTAGGCCTGCCGGTTGTGCTGTTGCGCCAGAGCGGCTTGAAAATGCTGGTTCCAGTTCATAAAAAAACGGGCAAACAATCAAACGGGCAAGTGTGTATGCTTTCAGACGGCCTGTCAAACCTTATTGGTTGAGGCCGTCTGAAAGCGGTGGTTTGAAGCGGTTTTAGCTGCATTGATAACTGCATTGATAAGGTTGGTGCCAACCCGCTATGGCTGTTTGGCGGCATCATCATTGTGCGCACTGCTTTGTTGCCCGGTATATCAGCACACCCTAGGGTGTCCCGACAATTCGATTTACGGGTGTATTTTGCCCCTGAAAACGCATCTGCTGCGTTAAAAAGCCTCGCAAGATGTTCAATTTTGCTGCGTTTTTTGCCTGGCATCTGCATTTTCAGGAACAAAAATCCCCTCATAAACAAATTGTCCGGACACCCTAGGGCGTGCTGCCGGTAGTGAATATTGAATGATGCTGATAGAATGTAACAGCCATATTGGATAACCATGATAATCCGCCGCAAGCCGTGATGAGCCGTTTGCCGGCGCCTGCTTTTGAGTATCTGTGAAATGAATCCCAAAAAATTGCTCAAACATTTGCTTTGGCTGCTGGTGGCCGTAACGTTGGTTATCGGTTTGCAGCCTTATTGGGCGCCTTATTGGTGGCGTGCCAAACTGTTGCAGGAGCCGGCACCTGCATGGCAAAGTCTGCCCAATCCGCTGCCCGGCCAACGTTTCAGCGATACCTGGGGTGCCGCGCGCAACAACGGGCGCAGGCATGAGGGCGTGGATATTTTTGCCCGACGCGGCACACCGATTTTGAGCACCACCAAAGGCGTGGTCAACCGTGTCGGCCGCAACAATCTGGGCGGCAATATTGTCGGCATTACCGGCCCTGGCGGGGTGTGGCATTATTATGCGCATTTGGAAAGCTTTGCCGAAATCAAGGAAAACGACTGGATTGAAGCGGGCACGGTTATCGGCTATGTGGGCGACAGCGGTAACGCCAAGGGCACGCCGCCGCACTTGCATTATGGTGTTTACACCCGTGAAGGGGCGGTGAATCCTTATCCTTTAATCAGGCAGTAGGGCTTGTTTGCCATCCGAACGGTCAAAAACAATATTAAAACAGGCAAGCCGGAGTGATCCGCTTGCCTGTTTTCAGACGGCCTGAAGCTTTAGGGTGTCCTGACAATTCATATATCATCATCTTTTTTGTGCTAAAAGCACATCTGCTGCGTTAAAAAGCCTCGCAAGATGTCCAATCTTGCTGCGTTTTTTGCCTTGCATCTGTACTTTTATCACAAAAAATCTAAGTAATTCTGAATTGTCAGGACACCCTAGTAAAAGCACCGTTATGCGTGGTGCATTCAATCAATTGCTGCCGTATATTGGGCGCAATTTCATTCAGCGGCGTTTATTACGTTCGTAAATCGGCATCACTTCAGGCAGCATTCTGCGAATGGCGTTGATACGCGCGTTGTTGGTGGGGTGGGATGAGGTGATGGCATTGAGCGTGTTGTTGTTGTCGCGCACGTTGTTCATTTTTTCCCACACCGTAATCGCCGCCTGCGGATTGTAGCCCGCTTCTGCCATCAGGCGCACACCGCCGGCATCGGCTTCGCTTTCCTGGCTGCGCGAGAAAGGCATGTTGACGCCGTATTGGCTCAGCAATTCGGTGGAAAGCCCGGCGGCGTTGCTGCTGATGCCGGTGGTGGATTGCAGCACCGCGCCGCCGATATTGGCAGCCAGGCCGGTGAGCACTTGCTGGCCGACAGCGCGTTTGCTGTGTTCAAGCAGGGCGTGAGTCATTTCATGGCCGACCACGGCGGCGATTTCGTCATTGCTCAGTTTCAGGCGGTCAACCATGCCGGTATACATCGCCATTTTGCCGCCGGGCATGGCCCATGCGTTGAGCTCGTTGGATTTAATCACGCTCATCTGCCAGTTGAACGGCACGCCGGTTTTGTTGGCCTGGTTGGCATAAGGCTTGAGGCGGTTGAATACGGTGTGGATGCGGCGCGAGGTTTGCGAGGTGGTGTCGAGAATCTGCTTGCTTTGCGCCTGCTGTACCACTTGAGTGTAGCTTTTGGCGGCGCTGGCGTTGAGGGTGGCGCTGTCATAGCCCACCATATCGGCTACCGAGGTGCAGCCCGAAAGCGCGGCGGCGGTGGCAATAAAGGTGCTCAGGCGTAGGAAACGGGTTTTATTCATGTGGCGCTCCGTATGTTTGGCAGGATATTAAGACAGGGTTAAGTAACATATCATTTATAAAAACCGCATAAAAGGCCGTCTGGATGGTTTGATGCGACAAATCTGCCAATTGTTCAGACGGCCTTCAGGATATCGGCGTTTTTCTAAAAGCTTACAGCTGAATCGTGCCGTTAACGGTAATGCTGATTTGTTCGGTGCCCGGGTTGGGCGTTTCGGCGATTTCGCCGGCACTGCCGGCTTTCATGGCGCGTAAGGCCATCGGCGCGGCTGCGTCGGCATATGCAGACATCACTTCCTGATTGCCGATTTGGCCGAGATCCAAACTCACGATTTTGTAGCCGCGAAAGCCCAATGTGCGCGCTAACGTTTCAGCGCGGGATTGAAAGCGTGCCAGCGCGGCTTTGCTCACTTCATCAATCACTTCTTCGCGTTTTTGTTTGGACACGCTAAACGAGGTGTTTTGAAGGTTGGCTTCGTTTTGCGCTTCGGCAATCAGGCGGTTTAATGCGGTGAAATCTTTGCTTTCCACTTTGATTTGTGCGGTTTCCTGCCAGCCGATTTGGGTGCGCTTGCCGTTTTTATATTCGTAGCGCGGGTAGGCGTTGCGGCCGAGCAGTTCGCTTTTAAAGGCGCGGTTGGCCTCGATACGCTGGGTAAGGGTATTGTATTTGCGTACAAAAGCGCGGTTGACTACAGCACGGTCGCGGCCTTCTTCGTTAACGGTCAGGCGGATAATCATGGTGTCGCGCGGCACCTCTGCATTGGCGCTTTCGGCAAACTGGACAATGTTGTAATTCAACGGCTCAGCCGCAACAGGAAAGGCGGCAGTGGCGGCTAAAGCAGCCAACAGCAAGGTTTTTTTCAACATGCGGTTGCTTTCAAATGAATCAATACGCCGATAAATTTAACACAGTTTCATCGGGCGGTTTGAAAAGTTAAGTTAAAGTGCAAGGCTGTGAAACCGTTGTATCAGGCCGTCTGAAAGCATGGTCTTTCAGACGGCCTGATATTGAATAATCAGATTTTTTGTTATCGGTTCTCCACGTGAATCGGTTATTCTTCCGGTTATCACAAGGCCGTCTGAAACCTGATTTTATGGTTTTCAGACGGCCTCGGCTTATCTGAATTAATGCTAATTCGAGTTAATGCCCATTCAAGCAAAAAGTGCGCGGGCGGAGCTTATGCTAGGTTGGCGTTGCTAACCGTTGGCAGCAATTTTATCAAGACAAGGCCGTCTGAAACCTGATTTTATGGCTTTCAGACGGCCTCGGTTTATCTTAATAGATTCGACAATTTAATTCTAAAAATTTCTCTTTTTAAACAATTGGATTGATTTAAAAAATGGAGTGATTCAATTGCCGTTTCTATAGCTAAAGTCAGCTCAAGCTTACGCTTCCACCGGAATAATGCCGATTTTAGCCTGCCATTGTTTCGGCGCAATCGCATGCACGGATGTGCCGCTGCTGTCGACCGCCACGGTAACCGGCATATCTTTCACTTCAAATTCATAAATCGCTTCCATGCCCAATTCGGGGAAGGCCACGACTTTGGCTTCTTTAATCGCTTTGGCCACCAGATAAGCCGAGCCGCCGACTGCCATCAGATACACGGCGTTGTTGTCGGCAATCGCTTTGCAGGCTTCGGCACCGCGTTCCGATTTGCCGATCATGCCCAAGAGGCCGGTTTGTTCGAGCATTTGGCGGGTGAATTTGTCCATGCGGGTGGCGGTGGTGGGGCCGGCGGGGCCGACTACTTCGTCGCGCACGGGGTCGACGGGGCCGACGTAATAGATGATTTTGTCGGTAAAGTCGACCGGCAGTTTTTCGCCTTTATTGAGCATATCGACCATGCGTTTGTGCGCGGCATCGCGGCCGGTGTAGATTTTGCCGTTGAGCAGCAACACGTCGCCGGTTTTCCATTGCGCCACGTCGGCTTTGCTGATTTCGTCGACATTGACGCGGATGCCGTTATCCGGGCTGTAGGTGATATCAGGCCAGTCGTCGAGCGAGGGCGGGGTGAGTTCGACGGGGCCGGAACCGTCTAATTCGAATTCTACGTGGCGGGTGGCGGCGCAGTTGGGAATCATCGCCACCGGTTTGCCGGCTGCGTGGGTGGGGTAGTCGAGGATTTTGACATCCAACACGGTGGTCAGGCCGCCCAAACCTTGAGCGCCGATGCCCAGTGCGTTTACTTTTTCATACAGCTCCAAGCGCAGGGCTTCTACGGCGGAAAGCTCGGCGCCCGATGCTGCTTTGTCTTGCAGCTCTTGAATGTCGACATGGCTCATCAGCGATTCTTTCGCCAGCAGCATGGCTTTTTCAGGCGTGCCGCCGATGCCGATGCCCAAAATGCCGGGCGGACACCAACCGGCGCCCATGGTGGGGATGGTTTTCAATACCCAGTCGACAATGGAATCGGAAGGGTTGAGCATGGCCAGCTTGGATTTGTTTTCCGAGCCGCCGCCTTTGGCTGCGCAAGTGACTTCGACTTTGTCGCCGGCCACGATTTCCATGTGCACCACGGCGGGGGTGTTGTCTTTGGTGTTGATGCGTTTGCCGGCGGGGTCGGCCAATACCGAAGCGCGCAAGGTGTTGTCGGGATGGGTGTAGGCGCGGCGCACGCCTTCGTTGACCATCTCTTGCACGCTCATTTGCGCATTCCACTGCACATTCATGCCCACTTTGAGAAACACGGTGGCGATGCCGGTGTCTTGGCAGATGGGGCGGTGGCCTTCGGCACACATGCGGCTGTTGACGAGGATTTGGGCCATGGCGTCTTTAGCGGCGGGATTTTGTTCTTTTTCCCACGCGCGGGTGAGCGCCTGAATGTAGTCGACGGGGTGGTAGTAGCTGATGAATTGGAAGGCATCGGCGATGCTTTGGATGAAGTCTTCTTGTCGGATGACGGTCATGGTGGGTTCCTTGGGTAATGGCGCGTTCAGACGGCCTTATTTGTGGGGTAATCAGGTTTGCAAGTTATAAAATTACAAAAATGTTTCATTTTTGTCAGAAAATAGCAGTATTAATTTGATTTAGATTAAATCAGCTTCATTATCTGAAACTAAGCAACAAAATAATCAACCTGGTATGCATTTTTAAAAATTTCTATTTAAATCATATGGATATTTTTATTTTTGTGTTTGTTTTTAAAAATTCATCATTAAATTTAATAAAAATTCATCTCATTTTTATACTCAATATTGAATATTTAATTGATGAAAAACATTGGGTTAAGTGTTTATTTAACATTTATTTTCACAAGGTGCAGGCAGATGCTTTTTTGTGCCGAAATATTCCGATTTATCTGGCTGCAAGGCAATTTCTGATAAAATTTCATTGTTGCATGATTGTTGATTTACATAATAAATTTGATAACCATTATCTGGTTTGTCGGAAAACAACATGACAACGGCCGACAACACAACTCCAATCCACACCAAATCGTTTTAGGATGAGCATATGAGCAATGAATTATACAAATTGGTCATCGACGGGCATGAAGTTGAAGCTTCGCCGGAATCTTCCATTATTCAGGCTTACGCCCGCGCAGGTAATGCCATTACCGCCAATGTAGGCTGTATGGGGCAGGGCGTTTGCGGCTCTTGCCGCTGCCTGATCCGCAAAGAGGGCGAGCGCGAGGTGACGACTGCGCTGGCTTGTGAAACCAAAATCGAGCCGGGCATGCAGGTAAGCTTTGTTGATTATTTTATGCCCGAGCACGTGCATTATTATGATGTAGACGAAGTGGGCGACGGCTGGAACTGGCTTGATGACACCGCCCGTATTTTTCCTGAAGCTTCGCATTGCCGCCATTGCAGCGGTTGCGACCGCTCATGCCCGAAAGGCCTGCATGTGCAGGATGGCGTTGCGCAGGTGGTGGCCGGTGATTTTGTGGCCGCAGCAGCAACATTCGATGAATGCGTGATGTGCAATTTATGCACATTGGCCTGCCCCGAAAATATCCGCCCCAACCATTTGGGTTTGTTTGCCCGCCGCATGAAAGCTGCACGCACACTGCGTCCGATTGATTTGATGCGCCGTTTACAGCAGATCGATAACGGCGCGATGAGTGTAGACATCCATGCAACTGCCGGGGAGGCGCACTAATGAATACCGAACGTCAAGGCGTGGATTACGCCCAAGCACTGCAAACTCTGCGCACCTCTGCGTTGGAAATGCGCAATGATTTGCCGGCCAAAGAAATATTGTTACAAGATTATCATCCTGATTATGGTGCCGATGCGCGCATCACCTTGCCGGTGGGCGCCAACGCAGGCGAATTTTGTCATCCCGATTTAGCCAAATTGCTGCTGAGCCGCCCGTTGATTGATGATTTCAATCTGGCCGGTGCGCTGCAAATGAATACCGATGTGCTGATTATCGGCGGCGGCGGTGCCGGTGCGGCGGCAGCATTAACCGCCGCCGAAGCCGGTGCGGATGTGGTGATGGCCAACAAACTGCGTATCGGCGACAGCAATACGGTGATGGCCGAAGGCGGTATTCAGGCGGCCGTGGGCGAGGAAGACAGCCTGCAACGCCATTTTGAAGACACCGTAAAAGGTGGCCACCATGCTGCCGATAAAGCGCTGGTGGCGCAAATGGTTACCGACGGCCCCGCCGCCATCCGCTGGTTGATCGGCCTGGGCATGAATTTTGATTTGGCGGCCGGCTCCGACAATAACGGCCGCTTGCAGCGCAAACGCGCCGGCGGCACCACCACGCCGCGTGTATTGTGTTACCGCGATTTTACCGGCTTGGAAATGATGCGCGTATTGCGTGAAGCCGTGGAATTGGAGCGCAATATTACTCAGCTGAACCGTTGCCCGGCCATCGAATTGCTTTCAGACGAGCATGGCCGTTGTGTGGGTGCGGTGCTGTATGATTTGGAGCGCCGCAAATTGCTGATGGTGCATGCCAAATCAGTGGTATTGGCCACCGGCGGCAGCGGCCGCTTGCATTTGCAGGATTTTGCAACATCGAATCATTATGGCGCCACGGCCGACGGCTTGGTGATGGCTTACCGCATGGGCGCGAAGCTGCGCGATGTGGATTCGTTCCAATACCACCCCACCGGTGTGGCGCATCCGCCGCACCTGGCCGGGGCGCTGATTTCTGAAGCCGTCCGTTCGGCGGGCACGCATTTGGTTAACGGCTTGGGCGAACGTTTTGTCGACGAATTGCAGCCGCGTGATGTGGTGGCGGCGGCTATTTTGCGCGAGTGTGCCGAAGGCCGCGGCGTGTTGCGCGATGGCCAGGTTGGTGTGTTTTTGGATACGCCGCGCTTGATTGCCAAAGATCCCGATGTGTTAAAACGCTTGGTTTCGCTGGCACATGTGGCACACAAATGCGGCATCAATCCGGCAGAAGAACCGCTGCTGATTCATCCGACCCTGCATTACCAAAACGGCGGTATGCTGATTGACGGCAACGGCCAGTCTACCGTGCCGGGCTTGTATGGCGCCGGCGAAGTCACCGGCGGCATTCACGGGCGTAACCGTCTGATGGGTAATGCGTTGCTCGATATTATCAGCTTCGGCCGCCGTGCCGGCGAGGCAGCGGCACAAACCGGCCTGCCTTTGAAAAAAGCCCGCGGCGGTATTTCACATGTTTATAAATTACAGCGCGAGCTGACCCGTGCCGGCATTCAAAGCGAAGGCAAAGCGCCGGTGCTTTACCCCGATTATGGTCGGTTTGATTTGCGCGAACACGCCGGTATTCAGGAGAATGCTCATGCAAAAGCTTAATCAATTATTATTACATCCTTCCCGCCTGGTGGGCGCAGATTTGGCTGCTTGGATAAATGTAGGCGGCGGGGAAGGTCTGCTGGCGGCACTGGAAAATCCGCAAGCCATTGTGGCCACTTTGCAGGAATCCGGCTTGGGCGGCATGGGCGGGGCGGGCTTTCCCACTTGGCGCAAATGGGAGGCTGCGGTAAACGCTGCCACCACCAACGGCGGCCGTTATGTGGTGTGCAATGCCAATGAAGACGAGCCGGGCACATTTAAAGACCGCTATCTGTTGGAACACACGCCGCATCAAGTGATTGAGGGCATTTTGATTGCCGCGGCGGCTACCCGGGCCAACCATGCGATTCTGTATGTTAACCCGCATCAGAAAGAATCGATTGCCGCACTTACCGCCGCGATTCCGCAATGGCAGGCGCATGAATTGTTTAAAAAACTGGAGGCGCACGTGGGCGCACCGGTTAATCTGCAATTGGTACCCACTTCCGGCCGCTATATCGGCGGTGAAGAAACTGCGGTGATTTCATGGCTGAACGGCGGCTTTCCGTTTCCGCGCCGTAAACCGCCGTATCCTGCCGAAAGCGGCGTCAACGACGATCCGACGCTGATTAACAACACCGAAACTTTTGCCAATGTGCCGCATATTATCCGCAATGGTGCGCAGTGGTATCGTGATTTGGGCATCGGCGAGGCTGCGGGCACCAAGCTTTATTCGCTCTCAGGCGATGTGTTAAATCCGGGCTTGTATGAGCTGCCGATGGGCACCACGCTGCAATCGCTGATTTTCGATTACGGCGGCGGCATGTTGGAGGGGCGCGCGTTTAAAGCCGTGTTTACCGGCGGCCCTTCCAATACTTTGCTCACCGCTGCCGATTTGGATGTGCCGCTGGATTTCACATCGGTGCGCGCCCGTCATTCCAGCCTCGGCACCGGCGCCATGATTGTGATTTCGGAAGGCACCAGCGTGGTGCGTAAAGTGTCTGAATACGTAGAATTTTTTGCCGCCAATTCCTGCGGACAATGCCCGCCCTGCAAAAGCGGCACATTCCAGTTGGCCCGTTTGATTGACCGTGTCGACAGCGGCGTGGCTTCTGCCGATGATTTGCGTGCGCTGGAAAATCTGTGTCAGATTCTGCCCGGCAGCGGTCGCTGCGGCTTGATTGACGGCGCGGTAACTGTGTTGAAAAGCTCGTTACGCACGTTTCCGGAAGAATACGGCTTGCCGGCACAACAATAATACACGCTGCCGATCCGGCAGCCCGCTACCCGCAAATCCGGCAACTGCCCGATTTGCGGGGAACTGCATTCTATTGATATGCATATGAAATAAAAAAATTCTTTTATCAATACCTGGGAGGTATATTGTTATGGGCTTTAAACCGATTCCTACTGCTGTCTCGGTCGTGTTGGCGCTGCTTATCTGGTTCGCCATTCCGGTGCCGGAGGGTGTTACGCCGGAAGCTTGGCATCTGCTGGCATTGTTTGTGGGTGTGGTGGCTGCCATTATCGGCAAAGCCATGCCGATTGGTGCGGTGGCCATGATTGCCATCACGCTGGTGGCCTTGAGCGGCGTAACCAGCGACAACCCTGCGCAAGCAGCCAGAGATGCTTTGAGCAGCCTGAATCATCCGCTGATTTGGATGATCGGCGTGGCCATTATGATTTCGCGCGGGTTGCTGAAAACCGGCTTGGGCATGCGTTTCGGCTATATGTTTATCGCGATTTGGGGCAAGCGCACCATCGGTATCGCCTACAGCCTGGCGATTTCCGACCTGATGCTGGCACCGATTACGCCGAGCAACACCGCCCGCGGCGGTGCCATTGTGCACCCGGTGATGCGGGCGATTGCCACCAGCTTTGAATCCGAGCCGGAAAAGGGCACCGAAAACCGTATGGGCAAATATCTGGCGCTGGTGAATTATCATGCCAATATTATTTGTTGTTCCATGTTTATCACTGCCACCGCCCCCAATCCGCTGGTGGTGGAGTTGATTGCCAAAGCCACTGATTCGCAGATTTCGATTTCGTGGGGCACTTGGGCGCTGGCGATGCTGGTGCCGGGTTTGCTGGCATTGTTTGTGATGCCGTTGATTCTTTACTGGATGTATCCGCCCGAAATCAAGAAAACCCCGAATGCTACCCAGTTTGCCAAAGAGCGTTTGCGTGAAATGGGGCCGATGAGCCGCGGCGAATGGATTATGCTGGTGATTTTTGCCCTGCTGCTGGCGCTGTGGGCAGGGATTCCGGCCATGATTTTGGGCGACGCTTGGGCGGTTAATGCCACCACCACTGCGTTTATCGGCCTTTCATTGTTGTTAATCAGCGGTGTGCTGACCTGGGATGAAGTGCTGAAAGAAAAAAGCGCATGGGATACCATTACCTGGTTTGCCGCGCTGGTGATGATGGCAACGTTTCTGAACAAGCTCGGCCTGATTGCCTGGTTTTCCGGCCTGTTGGAAAGCAGTATTTCCGGCTTGGGCCTCAATTGGGTGGCCGGTTGCAGCCTGCTGATGCTGGCTTATCTCTACGCACATTATATGTTTGCCAGCGGCACCGCCCACGTAACCGCTATGTTCGGCGCGTTTTACGCTGCCGGTTTGGCGCTGGGCGCACCGCCGATGCTGTTTGCTCTGATGATGGCGGCCGCTACTTCTATCATGATGTCGCTGACCCATTATGCATCAGGCTCTTCGCCGGTGATTTTCGGTTCGGGTTATGTAAACATGAAAGAGTGGTGGAAAGCCGGTTTTCTGATGAGCTTGTTTGAATTGCTGGTATTCGGCACCGTAGGCCTGATGTGGTGGAAAGCTTTGGGCTATTGGTAAGCTTCGGCATAGCTGATTGAAATGGAGTAAAGGCCGTCTGAAAAGCATTGTCTTTCAGACGGCCTGATGTTGAATAATCAGATTTCTTCGTTATCGGTAACCCAAGCGGTTCGGCTATATATTTCGGCCATAACAAGGCCGTCTGAAACCTGATTTATGGTTTTCAGACGGCCTCGGTTTATCTTATTAATATCAATTCAAGTTAATACCCATTTAAGCAGAAAGTGTGCGGGCGGAGCTGACGCTATGCTGGCGTTGCCAACCGTTAGCAGCAATTCTATCGAAGAAAGGCCGTCTGAAATGTGAACGGCACGTTCACGGGTTTCAGACGGCCTTTGCCGGCGTATTGATAGATTCGACAATTTAATTCTAAAAATTTCTCTTTTTAAACAATTGGATTGATTTAAAAGTGGAGTGGTTCAATTGCCGTTTCTATAGCTAAAGTCAGCTCAAGCTTACGCTTCCACCGGAATAATGCCGATTTTAGCCTGCCATTGTTTCGGCGCAATCGCATGCACGGATGTGCCGCTGCTGTCGACCGCCACCGTAACCGGCATATCTTTCACTTCAAATTCATAAATCGCTTCCATGCCCAATTCGGGGAAGGCCACGACTTTGGCTTCTTTAATCGCTTTGGCCACCAGATAAGCCGAGCCGCCGACTGCCATCAGATACACGGCGTTGTTGTCGGCAATCGCTTTGCAGGCTTCGGCACCGCGTTCCGATTTGCCGATCATGCCCAAGAGGCCGGTTTGTTCGAGCATTTGGCGGGTGAATTTGTCCATGCGGGTGGCGGTGGTGGGGCCGGCGGGGCCGACTACTTCGTCGCGCACGGGGTCGACGGGGCCGACGTAATAGATGATTTTGTCGGTAAAGTCGACCGGCAGTTTTTCGCCTTTATTGAGCATATCGACCATGCGTTTGTGCGCGGCATCGCGGCCGGTGTAGATTTTGCCGTTGAGCAGCAACACGTCGCCGGTTTTCCATTGCGCCACGTCGGCTTTGCTGATTTCGTCGACATTGACGCGGATGCCGTTATCCGGGCTGTAGGTGATATCAGGCCAGTCGTCGAGCGAGGGCGGGGTGAGTTCGACGGGGCCGGAGCCGTCTAATTCGAATTCTACGTGGCGGGTGGCGGCGCAGTTGGGAATCATCGCCACCGGTTTGCCGGCTGCGTGGGTGGGGTAGTCGAGGATTTTGACATCCAACACGGTGGTCAGGCCGCCCAAACCTTGAGCGCCGATGCCCAGTGCGTTTACTTTTTCATACAGCTCCAAGCGCAGGGCTTCTACGGCGGAAAGCTCGGCGCCCGAGGCTGCTTTGTCTTGCAGCTCTTGAATGTCGACATGGCTCATCAGCGATTCTTTCGCCAGCAGCATGGCTTTTTCAGGCGTGCCGCCGATGCCGATGCCCAAAATGCCGGGCGGACACCAACCGGCGCCCATGGTGGGGATGGTTTTCAACACCCAGTCGACAATGGAATCGGAAGGGTTGAGCATGGCCAGCTTGGATTTGTTTTCCGAGCCGCCGCCTTTGGCCGCGCAAGTGACTTCCACTTTGTCGCCGGCCACGATTTCCATGTGCACCACGGCGGGGGTGTTGTCTTTGGTGTTGATGCGTTTGCCGGCGGGGTCGGCCAATACCGAAGCGCGCAAGGTGTTGTCGGGATGGGTGTAGGCGCGGCGCACGCCTTCGTTGACCATCTCTTGCACGCTCATTTGCGCATTCCACTGCACATTCATGCCCACTTTGAGAAACACGGTGGCGATGCCGGTGTCTTGGCAGATGGGGCGGTGGCCTTCGGCACACATGCGGCTGTTGACGAGGATTTGGGCCATGGCGTCTTTAGCGGCGGGATTTTGTTCTTTTTCCCACGCGCGGGTGAGCGCCTGAATGTAGTCGACGGGGTGGTAGTAGCTGATAAATTGGAAGGCATCGGCGATGCTTTGGATGAAGTCTTCTTGTCGGATGACGGTCATGGTGGGTTCCTTGGGTAGTGGCGCGTTCAGACGGCCTTATTGTGGCGGCTCCGAAATGCTGCGGCCAAAGCGGGCATAGCCGTGGTATTCGGAGGCTTTTTACATATTGTGTACAGTATTTTAATCAGTTTGCCTGCCGGCTGTACACAAATAAATCAGGCCGTCTGAAACGGTGCGGCTGCCGCAGAGTTGGTTTACAATACAAGCTGTTTATTTTCAGACGGCATGCAAACGTGAAAATTTTGATACTCGGCAGCGGCCAGGTCGGCTCGACCGTGGCGCACAATCTGGCGGCCATACCCAATAACGATGTTACCATTATCGATATCGACGAGAATGCTTTGCGCAATTTGGGCAGCAAGCTCGATGTGCAGACCTTGGTCGGCAACGGTGCATCACCGGTGGTGTTGGAACGGGCGGGCGCCGGTGATGCTGATTTGATACTGGCGCTGACCCGCAGCGATGAAACCAATCTGGTGGCCTGCAAAATTGCGGCCGACTGGTTCAATATTCCCAGCCGGCTGGCGCGGGTGCGCTCTACCGATTATGTTGAATTCGGTTCGGAAGAGGCAGACATCGAAAACAGCCTGGCGCTGTTTGAAATTACAGAATCCATCAGCCCCGAGCAGCTGGTTACCGAACGGCTGGCCGGCCTGCTCAACTATACCAGCGCTTTGCAAGTGCTGCGTTTTGCCGAAGATAAAGCCAAAATGGTGATTGTGCAGGCGCACAAAGGCGGGCTGCTGGTGAATAAAGAAATTTCGCAGATCAACCGCCATCTGCCTGAGGGCGTCGATTGCCAAATCAGCGCCATCTACCGCAACAACCGCCTGATTGTGCCCTCGGCGCAGACGGTGATTATCGAGGGCGACGAAGTGTGTTTTGTGGCGGCTGCCAATAATGTGCAGGCGATTATGCGCGAATTGCGCCCGCTGGAGCAGCGCACCCGCAAAGTGATGATTGCCGGCGGCGGCAATATCGGCTACCGGTTGGCCAAACAGATGGAAAGTAAAGTCGATATCAAGATTATCGAATACAACCCCGGCAGAGCCGAATGGCTGGCCGAACATCTCGACAACGCCTTGGTGCTCAACGGCTCGGCCACTGATGAAAGCTTGCTGACTGAAGAATACATTGATGAAATCGATGTGTTTTGCGCACTTACCAACGATGATGAAAATAATATTATGTCGAGCCTGCTGGCAAAAAATCTGGGAGCCAAGCGCGTGATTGCGATTGTTAACCGCTCCAGCTATGTGGATTTGCTCGAAGGCAATAAAATCGATATCGTGGTGTCGCCGCACTTGGTGACCATCGGCTCGATTTTGGCGCATATCCGCCGCGGCGATGTGGTGGCGGTGCACCCGCTGCGGCGCGGTGCGGCAGAGGCGATTGAAGTGGTGGTGCACGGCGATGTGAAAACTTCGGCGTTGGTCGGCCGCCGCGTATCCGAAATCAATTGGCCGCAAGGTTGCCATTTTGCCGCACTGGTGCGCGGAAAAGAGGTGATTATGGGGCATAAGGAAGATGCGGTGATGGCTGATGGCGACCATATTATTTTCTTTGTGTCGCGCCGCCGTGTGTTGCGTGAATTAGAAAAGCTGATTCAGGTAAAAATGGGCTTTTTCGGTTGAGTTTTGCAAACAGCGGAAAGCTTGACGACAGCCGCGCTTAAGGCCTTGCCGTACTGTTTGCCTGTTATCAAACCGGCATGAAATACAGGCAGACATCTCAAAAATATTCATGTTTGGCCGTGCCGTTATGATAAAAAAACGGATGAAAGAAAAGGCCGTTTGAAAACAATTTGTTTCAGACGGCCTGATTGATAATGATGGCGATCGTGTGCCGCTTATTTGCCGGCTTTGATGCCCTGCCACTGGCGCACCATAAATTTCAGGCTTTCAGGCTCGATAGGCACCATAATGAAGCTGTTGGCCATGTCTTCATCGCTGGGGAATACAGTGTTGTCGTCGCGGTATTCGGCATCCATCAGCGCGCGTGCGGGCAGGCTGGCGGGGGCGTAGGTTACGTAATTGCCGTTTTTAGCGGCGACTTCGGGTGCGAGACTTTCGTTGATGTAGCGGTGGGCGTTGAGCAGATTGGCTGCATCGTGCGGAATCACATACGAATCGATCCAGATGCCCACGCCTTCTTTCGGCATCATCACCCGGATTTTCTCTTTGCCGCCGCTTTCTTCGGCGCGGCGTTTGGCGATGTTCAAATCACCGCCGAAGCCGATGGTGACGCAGGTGTCGCCGCGGGCGAGGTCGTCGATAAAGCCCGATGAGGTGAAGCGTTTGATATTCGGGCGGTTTTGTTTGAGCAAATCGGTGGCGGCTTTGATGTCGTCCAGATTGCTGCTGTTGGGGTTTTTGCCCATATAGTTGAGCACCATCGGGTAGATTTCGGCGGCGCTGTCGAGATAGCTGATGCCGCATTGTTTCAGCTTGGCGGTGTATTCGGGATTGAACACCAAATCCCATTGGTTATCAGGCAAAGTGTCGCTGCCGAGCGCTTTTTTCACACGTTCGGTGTTGATGGCAAAGGTGTTGGTGCCCCAGAAAAAAGGCACGGCATAATCGTTGCCCGGGTCGACTTCCTGCATCAGCGCTAAAAGCTTGGGGTTGATGTTTTTATAATTGGTAATCAGGCTTTTATCAAGTTTTTGATAGGCGCCGGCTTTGATTTGGCGGCCGATAAAGGCATTGGAAGGGCCGGCGATGTCGTAGCCGGATTTGCCGGAAAGCACTTTGGCTTCCAAGGCTTCATCGCTGTCGTACACATCGTAAGTCACTTTAACGCCGTATTTTTTTTCGAAATCGGCGATGGTTTCAGGGTCGACATAATCCGACCAGTTGTAGATTTTCAGAGAGGCCGTTTCGGGCAGGGCGGCGGCCGGTGCGCCTTCGGATGCGGAAGCCGCGGCGCTTGGGGGTTTTTCGTTCGACTTGTCGCCGCAAGCCGAAAGTGCCAGCACCACAAGGCCGAGTAATGATAATTTTTTAACCATTATGATTCCTTATGTGAAAAGTGGGTTGGAAAACTTTGCAAACCCGCCGTGTGTTGAGGCAACACGGGCTTTCGGGTTTCAGCAAAGTATAAAGCACAGGCATGGATTTGGGTAGGCGGCGGCGCAGTTTTGCGGTAAGATACCAAAGATTTTATTTTGCTTTTTCAGACGGCCTTTGCGAGTGTGTTGAGGCCGTCTGAAAAACGTTTAACCTACATAGAAAATATTATGAAAACCGCTGAATTACGCCAAAAATTCTTGAAATTCTTTGAAAGCAAAGGCCATCAGATTGTGCCTTCCTCATCGTTGGTGCCGCACGACGACCCCACGCTGCTGTTTACCAACGCCGGCATGAACCAGTTTAAAGACGTGTTTCTCGGTTTCGACAAACGCGCTTACAGCCGCGCCACTACCGCGCAAAAATGCGTGCGCGCCGGCGGCAAACACAACGATTTGGAAAACGTGGGCTACACCGCCCGCCACCATACTTTCTTTGAAATGATGGGCAATTTCAGCTTTGGCGATTATTTCAAAAAAGATGCCATTCATTTTGCTTGGGAATTCCTCACATCGCCCGAGTGGCTTAATCTGCCGAAAGAAAAACTGCTCGCCACCGTGTATGCCGATGATGATGAAGCCTACAATATCTGGTTGAACGAAATCGGTATGCCGTCTGAAAAAATCATCCGCATCGGCGACAACAAAGGCGAGCGCTATGCTTCCGACAATTTCTGGCAAATGGGCGACACCGGCCCTTGCGGCCCCTGTTCGGAAATTTTCTACGACCACGGCGACCACATTTGGGGCGGCCCGCCGGGAAGCGCCGAAGAAGACGGCGACCGCTTTATCGAAATCTGGAACTGCGTATTTATGCAGTTCAACCGCGACGAGAGCGGCACCATGAATCCGCTGCCCAAGCCGAGCGTAGATACCGGCATGGGCTTGGAGCGTATGGCGGCAGTGATGCAGCATGTGCACGCCAACTATGAAATCGATCTGTTTCAAAACCTGCTCAAAGCCGCCGCGCGCGAAACAGGCGTTGAATTCAGCATGGAAATCCCCAGCCTGAAAGTGATTGCCGACCACATCCGCGCCTGCTCGTTTCTGATTGCAGACGGCGTATTGCCGAGCAACGAAGGCCGCGGCTACGTGTTGCGCCGCATCATCCGCCGCGCCGTGCGCCACGGCTACAAACTCGGCCAAAAACAAGCCTTTTTCTATAAGCTGGTGAAAGATTTGGTGGCGGAAATGGGCGCAGCCTATCCCGAATTGCAAGAAAAACAAAGCCAAATTGCAGAAGCGCTCAAAAACGAAGAAACCCGGTTTGCGCAAACGCTGGAAACCGGTATGGCCTTGTTGGAAGAAGCTTTGCAAGGCGGCGTGCAAAAACTCGACGGCGTCGTGATTTTCAAACTTTACGACACTTACGGCTTCCCCTACGACCTCACCGCTGACATTTGCCGCGAGCGCAATATCGACATGGACGAAGCAGGATTCGAGCGCGAAATGGAAGCACAGCGCACCCGCGCCCGTGCCGCACAAAGCTTTAAAGCCAACGCCCAACTGACGTATGAAGGTTGTGATACCGAATTCAAAGGCTACAGCGAGCGCCAAACCGAAGCCACCATAGTTGCTTTGTATAAAGACGGCGAGCCGGTCAACACGCTGGAAGAAGGCGACAGCGGCGCAGTGGTGATTGATTTTACGCCGTTTTATGCCGAAAGCGGCGGCCAGGTGGGCGATGTCGGCTACATTTTCAGCGGCGACAAGCGTTTTGAAGTGCGCGATACCCAAAAAATCAAGGCTGCCGTTACCGGCCAGTTTGGTATTCTCGTTTCAGGCCGTCTGAACGTGGGCGATGCCGTTACCGCCAAAATCGACAACGATGTGCGCAACGCCAATATGCGCAACCACAGCGCCACCCACCTGATGCACCGCGCCCTGCGCGATGTGCTCGGCACCCATGTCGAACAAAAAGGCTCGCTGGTAACTGCCGAGCTGACCCGCTTCGATATTTCCCATCCGCAAGCCGTAACGGCCGAAGAAATTGCCGAAGTCGAGCGTCGCGTGAATGCCGCCATTCTCGCCAACGTGGCCGTGGATGCGGCTGTGATGAGCATGGAAGACGCGCAAAAAGCCGGCGCGATGATGCTGTTTGGCGAAAAATACGGCGACGAAGTGCGCGTGTTGAAAATGGGCGATTTCTCCACTGAACTCTGCGGCGGCACCCACGTTGCCCGCACCGGCGATATCGGCCTGTTTAAAATTATCAGCGAAGGCGGTATCGCCGCCGGCATCCGCCGCCTCGAAGCCATCACCGGCCTGAATGCTTTGCAGTGGGCGCAAAATCAAGAGCGTTTGGTGCGCGACATCATCGGCGAAGTAAAAGCGCAAACCGAAAAAGACGTGCTCGCCAAAATTCAGGCCAACGCCGCCCAAACCAAAGCGCTGGAAAAAGCCTTGTCGCAAGCCAAAAGCGAGTTGGCCGTATATGCCGCGGCCAAACTGCTCGATAACGCCCAAGACCTCGCCGGCGCCTCGCTGGTAGTCGCCCAAATCGATGCCGAAGCAGGCGCATTGCGCGATATCGTGACCGACCTCACCGGCAAATCTGATCAAGCCGTGGTGCTGCTGGCTGCGGTAAATACAGGCAAAGTCTCCCTCTGCGCCGGTGTATCGAAACCGCTTACCGCCAAAGTGAAAGCGGGCGACTTGGTGAAATTTGTTGCCGAGCAAATCGGCGGCAAAGGCGGCGGCCGTCCTGATTTGGCGCAAGCAGGCGGCACCGATGCCGATAAACTGCCGCAGGCGCTGGCCAGCGTGAACGACTGGGTTAACGGCAAGCTGGCTTGATTGACCACTTTTTGATTAAACTACAGGCCGTCTGAAACCTTTTCAGATGGCCTGTAGTTTTTGTCAATATTGTTGAAACAACAGAGTTGAACGTAAACAGTTGAAAGTGATAAACATAGATTTAGCCTTTAAATCGTGGATAGGGCCCTTGCCTACACGGTTGGGGTGAATGATTGATGAGTGAGTATCTCAAGGCCGTCTGAAAATGGATTTCAGACGGCCTGTGCTTTTTGCCGACAATTTGCAGGATTTAATCGCAGCTAACATGGATATATTGTTTAATAAAGTGTGTTTCAACCAAGCTGCCGGCGTATGGCGGCAAACAAGCAAGAGGGAGTTGTGAATGAATAAATTGATGGCGGCTTTGATGGCTGCGCCGATTGTGATGGCGGCACCGGCTGCAATGGCGGCGCAAACCACCCAGCATCCGGCGCAGGTGCAGTTTCAGCAGAATATGGATACGGTGTTGGCTGTGGCGCGCAACAAGCAGTTGAGCGAGGCGCAGAAGATTCAGCGCATCGAGCGCTATGCCGACCAATATTTGGATTACCAGCGTATTTCTGCGTTGGCCGTCGGCCTGCCGTGGCGCCAGTTCAGCGCCAAGCAGAAAACCGATTTTATCAGCGCGTTTAAAAACATGATGATCGGCATGTATTCCCACGCGGCTTTGATGGGCGCCGCTGATGCACAAGTGAAGCTGTTGCCCAAAATTGTCGACAGCGGCAATAACCGGGTGGAGGTGTTCACTGAAATCCGCACCGGCAGCGGCAATAAATATGAAGTGGGTTATCGGCTGTATAAAGTGGGTGCGGTGTATAAAATCTATGATATCCGGGTTGACGGCTCAAGCCTGGTTACGGTATACCGCAATCAGTTTAATGATTTAATCAAACAGCAGGGTGTTGACGGCACGATTGCCACATTGCGGTCGCGCGGTTTGAAAAAAGTGGAATAGTACTTTGTATTTTAAATGATATTAATGATGTTTAAGGCCGTCTGAAAAACAGTTTCAGACGGCCTTTTTGTGTTGATTGAAATCAAATTATTATCAAGATGATGTAATAAATATGACCATGATGCTTGACGTTGCTACCCAAACTAAATAGGATTACATACATTAATTTTAAAAAAATAAAATAACTTAAAAAACCGATTTGCTGTGTTTTCTCTTTTTTTTATCCGGCGTTGACATCGGTGTCATCGCGTATCTATATTGAAATGAAGAAGTGGCACAAGGCGCAGCCAACGCCGTAGCACCTTTTATTCATTTCACGATATATCGGTAAAAGCAGCAAAATGGATAATATTTTTAACAATGCCTTATCTGGAGATTGACCCGTATGAAACTGAAAAACACTTTGCCGTTGATGGTTGCCGCTTTGTTTCCGACAACGGCTTGGGCCGATAATACTGCTGCGGCGCTGGCTACTACTGATGATTATGTGAATGCCACTGTTGATCGGGCGTATGAAGATAAAAGCTTCTTTGACGACCGCTTTAAGGCTACCGGCACCATCCGCGCCCGTGTCGACAGCGGCGACATCAACAGCGCTTATGCCGGCAGCGCAGATCAGCCGCGCGATACGGCCAGCCATTTGAACGCGGATTTGTGGTTTTCGGCGCGCATTTACCATGATTGGCGGGCCGTGTTGCAGATTGAGCCGCAGATGGATTTGGAAACCGGCAAGATGAACGGCGACCATGATATTCCGATGAACAAGCTTTATGTCGAAGGCACGGTTTACGATAAAGTGAAAGCGCGCATCGGTAAATATGGCGCTTTCTCGTCTTACGGCCGTGTGTTGGATAATGAAGTTACCGGTGCCGAGCTTTTCTTTGATTACAAATATCCCACCAAAGTGGCCGTGGCGCGTGTGACCAAGCATCTGAATGATAATCCGTGGGGTGCCGAAGTGCGCCGTGAACCGATTGTGTATGCGCAAACGGTGATTCCGGTGGCTGAAAATGTTAATTTGGCCGGCACTGCTGTGTATCTGAAAAATGTCAAACGCCCGGGCGATTCGAGCAAAGATGCCGTGCTCGGCGAAATCGGTTTGGATGTGAAATTTAACGATGATTGGCGTTGGATGGCCGCCTACAGCCGCTCCAATATCGATAATGTGCGCGACAGCGCCGGCCGTAAAGCATCGCCGGACGGTGTGTTTACCGAGGTGAAATTTAAAAATGCCGATTGGGCGGTGCGCAATTCATATGATGTGTTTTTCAACCTGCGCCGGGTAGGTGCTATGTCGGGCATTTCGTCTGTAAACGATTACAGTAAAAACGTGCAGGGCGCGCAATTGGGGGTGGATTATATGCTGTGGAAAAACCTGAAATTGCAAACTTCTTATCTGCACGGCAAACAAGTGAATGCAACCGTGGGCGACAAGCGCCAAGATGTTAATGTGTTCCGTGCGCAGTTGGAATATGCGTTTTAGGGTGTTCTGATTATTCAGAATGATTCAGATTTTTTCGTGATAACATACAGATGCAAAGCGAAAAATATCCCTAAACCGAATGATTGCAATACCCTTATGGGGAAATGCAGAGGCCGTCTGAAATGATTCAGACGGCCTGTTTTTAATGATATGAAATAGCGTTTATTTTGCTTGCAGTTTGGTTACGCCGCCCATGTAGGGTTGCAGCGCGGCCGGGATGTTGATGCTGCCGTCGGCGTTTTGATGATTTTCCAACACGGCCACTAAAGTGCGGCCGACAGCAAGGCCGGAGCCGTTAAGGGTGTGCACGAGGCGGTTTTTGCCGTTTTCGTCTTTAAAGCGGGCTTTCATGCGGCGTGCTTGAAAGTCTTCACAGTTGGAGCAGCTGGAAATCTCGCGGTAAGTGTTTTGCGCGGGCACCCAGACTTCCAAATCGTAGGTCTTGGCGGCGCCGAAGCCCATGTCACCGGTGCAGAGGGTAATCACGCGGTAAGGCAGTTCCAACAATTGCAGAATTTTTTCGGCATGACCCACCATTTCTTCAAGGGCATCATAAGAAGCATCGGGGTGGGTGATTTGCACCATTTCCACTTTGTCAAACTGGTGTTGGCGGATAAGGCCGCGCACGTCTTTGCCGTAAGCGCCGGCTTCGGAGCGGAAGCAGGGCGAGTGGGCGGTTAATTTTAACGGCAGGGTGTCGGCAGCCAGAATGCTGTCGCGCACGGTGTTGGTGAGGGTAACTTCGGCGGTGGGAATCAGGTATTGAGTCAGCTTGCTTTCATCGCCGCCGCGGGTTACGTGGAACAAATCTTCGCCAAACTTGGGCAGCTGGCCGGTGCCGAAGAGGGTGCTGTCGTTCACAATATAAGGCGTGTAATGCTCGGTATAGCCGTGTTGCAGGGTATGGGTATCGAGCATGAATTGTGCCAGCGCGCGGTGCAGGCGGGCGATTTGGCCTTTCATCACGGTAAAGCGTGCGCCGGAAAGAGCTGCACCGGCTTCAAAATCCAGGCCGAGCGGTGCGCCCAAATCAACGTGATCCTGCACATCAAAGTCGAATACGCGCGGCGTGCCCACTTTGCGCACTTCGATGTTTTCACTTTCGTCTTTGCCTTGCGGCACACTTTCGTGCGGCAGGTTGGGGATGCCGGAGAGCCAGTGATCCAATTCTGCCTGCACTGCTTCGAAATCGGCGGCAGTTTGCTCCAGTTTTGCTTTAATCGCAGCCACTTCGGCCATGGCGGTTTCGGCTTCTGCATGTTTGCCTTGGCCTTTGAGTGCGCCGATTTGTTTGGACGTGCTGTTGCGCGCGGCTTGCAGCTCTTCAGTTTGCACTTGCAGCGCTTTGCGGCGCTCCTCGATGGCCTCGAAGCGGGCGGTATCAAAATCATAACCGCGCTCGGCCAGGCGGGCGGCAATCGCGGCGGTATTGTTGCGGAGCAATTGGATGTCTAACATTATGCTTTTCTCATTAAATCATGTGAAATCGGAATGGTGGTTATTGTAAACTAAATAGAAGGCCGTCTGAAAGATTTGTTTTCAGACGGCCTTCTATGGCTGTTTCATACCCATTCATAAAAGTAAGCTAACAAGGTGGTGAGCCGAAGACAGTGTAGTGAGTACGGCAAGGCGAGCCAACGCCGTTAGGTTATTTTTGTGAATGGGTATAAGCTGATGATCATGCGTGATGGCAGGTGGGTGCGGGTTTTGTTCAATTTCAATAATGAATCACGCTGCGTATCGATTTTCCTTCGTGCATCAAATCAAAAGCTTGGTTGATGTCTTCGAGCGGCATGGTGTGAGTGATGAAGTCGCTCAGGGCGAATTCGCCGTTCATGTATTGCGCGATAATGCCGGGCAATTCGCTGCGGCCTTTAACACCGCCGAAAGCCGAGCCGCGCCAAACACGGCCGGTAACCAGTTGGAAGGGGCGGGTGCTGATTTCCGCACCGGCAGGCGCCACGCCGATGATAACGCTTTCACCCCAGCCTTTATGGCAGCATTCGAGTGCGGCGCGCATAACTTCGACATTGCCGATGCATTCAAACGAATAATCCACTCCGCCATCGGTCATTTCAACCACCACATCTTGAATCGGCCGGTCGAAATCTTTGGGATTGATGCATTCGGTAGCGCCTAATTTTGTTGCCATGGCAAATTTGGTCGGGTTGGTATCAATACCGATAATACGGCTTGCGCCGCTCATTCGTGCACCGATAATGGCAGCCAGGCCGATGCCGCCCAAGCCGAAGATGGCTACCGTGTCGCCGCGCTTTACTTTGGCGGTATTCATCACCGCCCCCATGCCGGTGGTCACACCGCAACCGAGCAGGCAGACTTCTTCAAGCGGCGCTTCCGGTTGGATTTTTGCCAACGATACTTCGGCCACGACGGTGTATTCCGAAAACGTGGAACAGCCCATATAGTGATACACCGGCCGGCCGTTTTTAAAGAAACGCACCGTGCCGTCGGGCATCAGGCCTTTGCCTTGTGTGGCGCGCACGGCCGAGCAGAGGTTGGTTTTGCCGGAGGTGCAGAATTTGCATTCGCCGCATTCGGCGGTGTAGAGCGGAATCACATGGTCGCCGACGGCGACGCTGGTAACGCCTTCACCTACCGCCTCGACAATGCCTGCACCTTCATGGCCGAGTACGCAGGGAAACACACCTTCGCTGTCTTGCCCGCTCAGCGTGTAGGCATCGGTGTGGCAGACGCCGGTGGCAACAATGCGCACCAACACCTCGCCTTTTTGCGGCGGCATCAAATCCAGCTCTTCGATGGTTAAAGGTTGGTTGGGCGCCCAGGCAACGGCGGCGCGGGTTTTGATGTATTCCATCATAATTCCTTGTGCTGTGATTGATGTGGTTTGATGTGTGATACCCATGTGAAAACCATCCGGCTGCGTTGGCTTGCCGCATTGTTAGGATACTCTAGGGCACCCTAGCTTGTGGTCTGAATGGGTATGATATGCATAAAAACTATATCATAAATCACGCAGCCAGATTGATGATATCGGTAAAATCACACAGGCCGTCTGAAAAAACATTCAGACGGCCTGGTTGGAAATAGGGCGGATAAGGTCAGCTTTGTACGCGGATACCGGCAGTAATGGCGGTTTGGGTGTTTTGGTTGGCAGTGGTGAGATAAGAAGAGGCCAAATCGCTGCAACAGCCGCAACAAGTAGCCACGCCCAATTGTGCTTGCAAATCGCTCAATGTTGAGGCGCCGGCGGCAACGGTTTCTTGAATTTGGCGGTCGGTAATGGCATTGCAGATGCATACAAACATGGTGTGCTCCTAAAATAATGTGCTGCACTCATATAATGAGATTTAGTCTTATTCGTAGGTGTTAATATAAATACTAACGGTTATCATTGCAAGCATTGGATATGTAAATTATGGCGATAAATTTTGTTTTGATGTAATTTGCCATTTAATTTCAATTATGAAGCTGAAATTAGTGTGATTTATTGGTATTTGGTATTTGGCAGATTAGCCGTTGCGCTGAAAAGCTTGTTGTTGATTGTTTGTAATTAATCGGATGGGAAATGTTGGGAATGTAAAAAAGCCCGAACCGGTAGTTCGGGCTTTTTTATTGATTTGGCTCCCCGACCTGGGCTCGAACCAGGGACCTGCGGATTAACAGTCCGTCGCTCTACCGACTGAGCTATCAGGGAAGAAGCGTGTATTATAGCGGCGCGCTGGAAAGTGTCAATGCTTTGGCGGGTGCTTTTTAGCGGTTTGGTGGTAATGATTTGAATCGTAAAATAATTTATATCGGTATTGGCGGCTGTTGTGCTTTCATGTCTATTCTGAAAGCAATTTTCAGGCGTTATGCCCATTTACAAAAGTAGGCTAACCAAGGCAGCGAGCCGAAGACAGTACGACTAGGGCGTCCTGACCATTCATATATCATCATCTTTTTTGCGCTAAAAGCACATCTGCTGCGTTAAAAGCCTCGCAAAATGCCCAATCTTGCTGCGTTTTTTGCCTTGCATTTGTACTTTTATCGCAAAAAAATCTGAGTCATTCTGAATGGTTAGGACACCTTAGTGCGGCAAGGCGGGCCTGCGCTGTTAGGTAATTTTTGTGGTTGGGTATTATTCTGCTCCCGCTTTGCGGGTTGCGTATGTGTATTGTATTTGGTTTGCCGCCTGGTCGGCTGACGGATATAAACCAAGGCCGTCTGAACATTAGTTTGTTCAGACGGCCTCTTTACTACGGTTTGTTTCATTCGAAGCCAGGCAGAGTGGTTTTATTCGTCTGCTTTTTTATCTTCTTTTTTAGGTGCCGGTTTGGTGGTGGCCAGGCCGAGTGATTTTTGCCATTCGGCAGGGCTTTTCAGCAGCTCTAATGCTTTTCGGAGCTGGTCGTCTTTGGCCGGATTGGGTGTGCGGCGGGCGATAATGTCGTCTTCTTGCTCTTTATCGGTTTTTTCGTCGGCAGCCGGTGTTTCGGGCTCGAAGAAGCCACCGTTGACTTCACTGCCGCCGAGCGGGTTGCCGATATGGCCGAGCAAATCGGCTTCGCGGCTTTCAAACAGGCGGTTTTTGTCTTTGACTTCTACATCCGGTACGATGCCTTGCGCTTGAATGGAGCGGTCGTTGGGGGTGTAGTAAAGCGCGGTGGTGAGCTTGACGGCACTGCCGTTGGAAAGCGGCAACACGGTTTGCACCGAGCCTTTGCCGAAGCTCTGGGTGCCTACCACGACGGCGCGTTTGTGGTCTTGCAGTGCGCCGGCTACGATTTCGGAGGCGGAAGCGGAGCCGGAGTTAATCAATACGGTAATCGGGATGGTTTTCAGCTCGGCAGGCAGGCCGGAGAGCGGGTCGCGGCCGGAGCTGATCATATAGTCTTCGGGCACGGCTTTTAAGGTCATGCCGTCTTTGCCGTCACGGCCTTTGGTGCTGACCACGGTGGCGTCGGGCGGTAAAAAGGCGGCGGATACGCCTACGGCGCCGTTTAAGAGGCCGCCGGGGTCGTCACGCAAGTCGATGACCAGGCCGGTAAGCGGGCCTTTGTTTTCGGTTTCGAGCGCACGGGCGGCTTCGTTGAGCGCCTGCACGGTGCGTTCTTGAAACTGGCTGATGCGGATATAGCCGTAACCGGGCTCAAGCAGGTGGTGGCGGACGCTTTTTACTTTGATGATGGCGCGGGTGATTTTGATGACAATCGGTTTGTCGGCGTCTTTGCGTGAAAGGGTGAGGGTGATGTCGGTGCCGGGCTTGCCGCGCATGGTTTTCACTGCCTCGCTCACGCTCATGCCGCGTGTGGATGCGCCGTCGATTTTCACAATCAAATCGCCGCTTTTCACGCCGGCGCGTTCGGCGGGGGTGTCTTCAATGGGGGCAACCACTTTGATAAAGCCGTCTTCAGCGCCCACTTCCATGCCCAAGCCGCCGAATTCGCCGGTAGTGGATTCTTTCAGGTCGGCATAGTCTTTGCTGGTCATGTATTCGGAATGCGGATCAAGCCCGGCAACCATGCCTTTCATGGCGCCTTCGAGCAAGTCGTCATCAGATTTGTCTTGATAGTAATTGGCTTTAATCTGGCCGTATACTTCAGCCATGGTGCGGATCGACTGCACCGGCAAGGCTTGATCGGCTTGGTCTTTGCCGGCGGCATAACCTTGCACGCTCAAGCTGAGCAATACGCCGCTGAAAGCGCCAAGCGTGTAAAGGGCGACTTTTTTCAAAGTGGATTTTGCCATTGTTTTGCTTTCTCTTTCTTCTTGCCCAGGCTTTCAGACGGCCTGTGTTTGTGATTTCGGCACTTTATGTGATTTATCGGGGGCGGGCAACTGTATTCGGGTAAAAATATTGTTAACAGGTGTTCGGATGGTTAAGTTGAACAGCGATAGGGTTCAGCGCAGCCATGAGAGCGGGTTCATCGGCTGGCCGCGGTAGCGGATTTCCAGATAAAGCCCTTGTTCGCCCGTGGGCAGGCTGCCGCTGCGGCCGATGGTGCGGCCTGCGGCAATGTTGCTGCCCGCTGCGGCTGAAATGTTGCTCAGGCCGGAATAAACGCTGACATAGTCGTTGCCGTGGTCGATAACCACGATATTGCCGTAGCCGCTCAAAGGGCCGGTATGCGCTACGGTGCCGGCGGCAATGCTTTGCACCGCAGCGGGCGCGGTGGCAAAAAATACGCCTTTCCATGTGCCGCCGCCGGCGCGCGCTTGCCCGAAGCGGCCGTTGATGCTGCCGCCGATGGGGCGGCGCAAACGGCCTTGCATGGCACTGAAGCCGCTGTTGCCGACTTGAATTTCAGATGGCGGCTGCAATGCGCGGTCTTCGGCGGTGAGGGTGGAGCGGGGGGGGGGTGTTTTGGGTTTGGCAGTTTGCGCGCTGTTTTTGGCGTTTTGCTGCTTTTTGGCTTGTTCGGCGCGGGCTTTATTGGCGGCGGCAATGCGGGCTTGGGCGGCTTTTGTGCGCGCGGCGGCTTCTTGTTTGCGTTTTTGCGCGTTGCGTTTGGCGATATCGGCCAAGAGTGTGTTGAGCCGTTGTTCGTCGGCCCGCAGTGAGGCGATGCGTTTGGTTTGGTTTTCGATTTGGGCACTCAGCCGGCTGCTTTCGCTTTGTGCGGCAGAATGGCTGCGGCCGAGTTTGTTGAGTGCGGCTTGTTTCTGGGTTTTGAGTCGGTTGAGCCGTGCCAGTTCGCCGTCGATGGCACTTTCTTGCTGCGCCAGTGCCTGCTGTTGCTGCACCAGCTCGGCGATCACTTTTTCGTTGGCCTGATGGATGTAGCGGGCGTATTGCAGATAGCGCGCTTTTTGGCCGGGTTCGGCATTTTTTAAAAACAGCATCACGGCGTTGGGCTGGCGGTTTTTATAATGCCCGGCCAGCAACCGCGCCACTTGTGCTTTGGTGCCGGCCACTTCGGTTTTCAGACGGCCTAATTCGGTTTGCAGCGTTTGCAGTTTTTGCCAGGTATCACGCTGTTGGCGGTTGACGGCGGCCAGCTCTTGTTGTGCTTTGGCCAGCGCGGCGCGGGTTTGGTCGAGCGTTTGGCGGGCGTTTTTTTGGGCGGCCTGTTTTTCTTTCAGATCGCTTTGGGCGGCATTGATGGCTTTTTGGATTTCCTGCAAATCACCGGTAACCGGTGCGGCTCCGGCTTCGGGGGCGGCGGCAGCGGGGAAAGAAAGGCCTAGTGAAACGGCCAGCAGCAAGGGTTTGAACGGCATGGCGGTGCATCTGCTTAACGATTGGATGTGGTGATTATACTGGATTGGCAGGCCGTCTGAAACATTGCTGTCTGCCGGGCTTGCAGCGGCTTGTAAAAACGGTATTTGCCCTTATTTACGGTGCATTGACGAGAGAGATATTTTGATATGAATTTAGCAGACCATTTCTTGGTGGCAATGCCGTCGATGGACGACCCTTTTTTTGAGGGCAGTGTGATTTACATGTGCCAGCATAATGAAGAAGGGGCTATGGGCATTGTGGTCAACAAGCCTTCGCCGGTCACAATGGATTTGATTTTTGCGGCGGCCGATGCGGATATTCCCGAACGTTTTCAAAACGAATGGGTGATGATGGGCGGGCCGGTGCAGATTGACCGCGGCTATGTGGTGCATACGCCGGTGGGCTCGTGGCAGAGCAGCCTGCTGATTAATGACGAGGTGGCGCTCACCACTTCACGCGATATTATTGAAAGCCTGGCCAAGCCCGGTGCGGTAGAAAAAGCGGTGGTGAGTATCGGCTATGCCAGTTGGGAAGGCGGACAGCTGGAAAAAGAATTGGCACAAAATGCCTGGCTGACCGTGCCGGCGGATACCCATATTTTGTTTGATCTGCCTTATGCGCAGCGCTACGATGCCGCGTTTGCCAAAATCGGCATCAACCCCAATCTGTTGCAGGGAGCCGGCCGTGCATAAAGCGCCAACGGGCACGACACTGGCGTTTGATTTCGGCGAAGCGCGTATCGGCGTGGCCGAGGGCGATGCAGAAGTGGGCATTGTGCACCCGCTGGCGACGGTAAGCGGCCAGAATAATGAGGTAAAATTTGAAGCCATTGCCGTGTTGGTGCGCGAATGGCAGCCCCGGCAGTTGGTGGTGGGGCTGCCCACACATGCCGACGGCACCGAGCACGAGCTGACGCGCTTGAGCCGCAAATTCGGCCGTCGTCTGCACGGGCGTTTCAATCTGCCGGTGTATTGGGTGGACGAACGCATGTCGTCGTTATACGCCGAAAGCTTGCTGGCTGAAGCGCAGGTGTTTGGCAAAAAGCAAAAAACGGTGCTTGATCAGGTGGCGGCGCAGGCTATTTTGCAAGGTTTTTTTGACGGCGGCGCGGCGGAATATTTCAATGGCCGTGAAGAAGGGCAATCTTGATTTTGAGGCCGTCTGAAAGTATGCAGCAGCTTTTCAGACGGCCTTTATATGGGATGCCTATTGATAAAAGCCTGCAGACAAGACGGCAAATCTGCGCAGCCTGGCGGTTGTTTCCAACGGATGATGATTAAATCAGGTTAAAACAGATGCAGAATCTGCCGGCTTTGCCTACACTCACGGCTGTTTGAACACATGCTTTTATACTTGGATTAAGGAGCAACACATTATGGCTTTGATGGACAGTTTAATTAATGCAGCCGCTTCGGCGCTCGGCAATCAAAACGGCCAAGGCGGCCAGCAAAATGATGCGATTGCGATGGTGATGGAGCTGGTGCGCCAAAACGGCGGTGTGGGCAATCTGATCAATCAGTTGCAGCAGGGCGGCTTGGGCGGTGCGTTGGAAAGTTGGATTTCCAGCAACAGCGCCAATCAGAGCGTATCCGGCAATGATTTGCAGTCGGCACTCGGCGGCGGTGTGATCGACCAATTGGCCGGCAAGTTCGGCATGAGCGGTCAGCAGGCCGGCGATTTGTTGGCACAATACCTGCCTAATCTGGTTGACAGCGCCACGCCCAACGGCACTGCCCAAGATGCCGACGGCTTCGGCTTAGACGATTTGGCTTCGTTGGTATTGAAAAACCTGGTGAAATAAGCGCCTATATATTGAAGGCCGTCTGAAAATTGTTTTCAGACGGCCTTATGTTTAGCCGTGGCACTTCGGTTGTCAATCATGCTCATTTATAAGATATAGAGATGTTTGCCGGCCCGACAAAGATTTTGCAAAGGTTTTAAATCACTATAGATTCGGTAATTTTAATTCTAAAAATATTTTATTAATTTCTATTTAAAAACAATTGGATTGATTGAAAAGAATGCAGTTGTTTAATTGCCGTTTCTATAGGGTGTTTACCGCTTTTCCCGCTGGCTTGGATAAACATGGTGAAATGAAAAAAGTGCGGCGGCATTGCAGCGCCTTGTCTTGTCATAGCGGCTGTACTGTCTGCGGCCTGTTGCCTTGTATGACTTTTTTCTTCATTCCACTATAGATATCGGCAAATTTGCATCAATCCGGCGCAGGTGGTTGAAAGCAGCTCCGAATAAGCGCAAAATGTTAACGATATTTTCAGGCAGATTCAGCATCTGCCGCCCCGACTGAATTTACGGAAAACACCATGAGCAAAACACTCCACCCCGAAACCCTCGCCATCCGCGGCTTTAAAGAGCAAACCGAATACAACGAACACAATCAGGCGCTGTTTCTCACCAGTAGTTTTATGTGGCCCACCGCCGCCGATGCCGCCGCATTGTTTTCCGGCCAGAAATCAGGCTACACCTACAGCCGCACCGCCAATCCCACCACCGCCACTTTTGCCAAACGCGTGGCGATGCTGGAAGGCGGCGAACACGCTGTTGCTACCGGCACGGGCATGTCGGCGATTCAGGCGGCCTTGCTCACCTTTTTGAGCGCGGGCGACCATCTGATTTGCAGCCGCAGCCTGTTCGGCACCACCATCAATTTGATTGACAACCACATCAAGCGCTTCGGCATCGAAGTGAGCTATGTGTCGCAAACCGATTTGGCCGAATGGCGCGCGGCCGTGAAGCCGAACACAAAAATGTTGTTTCTCGAAACACCCTCCAACCCGCTCAATGAAGTTGCCGATTTGGAAGCCTTGGCGCAAATCGCCCATGATGCCGGCGCGCTTTTAACCGTGGACAATACCTTCCTGACCCCCTTGCTGCAAAAACCGCTGGCGCTGGGCGCGGATATCTCACTGCATTCGGCTACTAAAGCAATCGACGGTCAAGGGCGCGTGCAGGGCGGGGTGGTGGTGGGTAATGCCGAATTGATGAAACAGGTGCAGATGTATATGAACGCCGGCGGTTTGTCGATGGCGCCGTTTCATGCCTGGGTGTTGCTCGGCGGGCTGGAAACCCTGTCGCCGCGCATCGAACGGCAATGCGCCAATGCCGATAAAGTGGCGGCCTGGCTGCGTGGGCAGCCGCAGGTGCTGAATGTGTATCACGCCGGTTTCGGTGATCATCCGCAAGCCGATTTGGTGAAAAAACAGCAAACCGCCGGCGGTATTGTGGTGGCGTTTGAAGTAGACGGCGGCCAAGATGTGGCATGGAAAGTTATTGATTCTGTAGAAATTTTTTCGCGCACGGCCAATCTCGGCGATGCCCGCTCCACCATCACCCACCCGTGGACGACGACGCACGGCAAAATGAGTGCCGAAGCCAAAGAAGCAGCCGGCATCCGCCCGGGCTTGATCCGCCTTTCCATCGGTTTGGAGCATGCCGATGATTTGATTGAGGATTTAAAACAGGCTTTGGCTTGAATGCGGAAAATAAGCTTTCAGACGGCCTGCTGTAGAATAATACCCATTCACAACAGTAAGCTGGCAAGGCGGCGAGCTGAAGACAGTACACATGTACGACAAGGCGAGCCAACGCCGTTAGATTATTTTTGTGAATGGGTATAACAGGCCGTCTGAAATAATTGTGTGATAAGGAAAGATTATGGATGAAGCAGTATTTTCCGAATGGGCATTGAAAATCTGCCTGACGGTTTTGATTATTTTTTTGGGCTTTATTGTTTGGCATTTGGGTAAAGAATCCAAAGCCGGCAAGTTTGGCACTTTTATTCTGTTTTTGGTGTTGGGCTTGGGGGTATTCGGTTTTATTTTCAAAAACGTATTGATTGAGTTTTTTGTGCTGTCGAAATAAGTATATGCGTTTAAAATAACAGATTTTATCATTCACCTGAATGGCCGAATCCGTTATGTCATCATTATTTGAGGCCGTCTGAAACCCATTCACCAAAACGGTGCAGCCCGGATACTTGTATTCGTCAAATCGTATGATTGCTCTGAAATTTCAAATCATTGCCATGTGGTTGGGAATATTCAATTTGAGCATCGACCGGCAGAAGCGACTTGTTTGTGTAGGAGTGGATTTGTCTGTCAGCCTTCTGCCATCCCATTAAAAAGGCCGTCTGAAAGCCGTTGTGGTTTCAGACGGCCTCAATGTTTGCTAACATATATCAAATAGATTGACATACCGAAAGCCGAACCCTATGTGGCGCTATATCTTCCAACGCTTGTTGCTGCTGATTCCCACCTTGCTGGGTATTTTGGCGATTACTTTCGCCATCATCCAGTTTGTGCCCGGCGGGCCGGTGGAGCAGATGGTGCAGCAGCTCAGCGGCGGCACGCCCGGTGCTGAAACGGCGGTGCAGGGCGGCGGTATGGGGCAGGGGCGCGCCCGCATCAGTGCGGAAGATTTGGCCGCACTCAATACGCTCTACGGCTTCGACAAACCGCCGCTGGAGCGCTTCACCGATATGGTTGCCCGTTTTGCTCGTTTTGATTTGGGCGAGAGTTTTTTCCACCATCAAACCGTGTTTGAGCTGGTGAAGCAGAAAATGCCGGTGTCGATGAGTTTGGGCTTGTGGACGTTTTTCCTCACTTATCTTATTTGTATTCCGCTGGGCATTATGAAAGCGGTGCGTGACGGCTCGCGCTTTGATGCGGCCACCGGCATGGTAATTTTGGTGGGCTACACCATTCCGCCGTTTGTGCTCGGGCTGGTGCTGTTGGTTTTGTTTGGCGGCGGCAGCTTTTTTTCGTGGTTTCCGCAGGGCGGATTGGTGAGCGACGATTGGCAGGCAATGAGCTGGCCGATGCGGATTAAAGATTACCTCTGGCATATGGTGCTGCCGGTAACTGCTTCGGTGGCGGGCAATCTGGCGGTGATGACGGTGCTCACCAAAAACGTGTTTCTCGAAGAAATCCGCCGCCAATACGTTTACACCGCGCGCGCCAAAGGCTTGCCGGAGCGGCAGATTTTGCTGAAACACGTGTTCCGCAACGCCATGATTCCATTGATTACCGGCTTTCCCGCCGCTTTTATCGGCGCGTTTTTCACCGGCAGCATTTTGATTGAAACCCTGTTTTCGCTCGACGGCTTAGGCCTGCTTTCCTACGAAGCGGTGATGAAGCGCGATTATCCGGTGGTGATGGGCACGCTGTATGTGTTTACCTTGATGGGCTTGTTGGCGAAATTATTGTCGGACATTTCCTATTCGTGGGTCGACCCGCGCATTCATTTCGGCGGACAGAAATAAGTTTTCAGACGGCCTCAACCATAAAGTTAAGATTCATGCAGCCAAACCATTCTCCTACATCTGCCTGGCAGGCGTTCAAACAACATAAACGCGGCATGCGGGCATTGCGTTTGCTGGCCGTATTGTTTGCGCTGGCATTGCTGGCGCCTTTGTGGAGCAACGACAAACCTTTATGGGTGAGCTATCAGGGCAGCTATTATTTTCCGCTGCTGAAAAATTATCATGAAACCGCGTTCGGCGGCGATTTCGACACCCCCGCCGACTATCTCGATCCGCTGATCAGCCGCAACATCACTTCAGACGGCAACCATGCCGTGTATCCGCCCAATCCTTATGCCGCCAACACCCTTAATGATTTCGACACCCAACCCGACCCTGCCTCTCCTTCCCGACAGCATTGGCTCGGCACCGACGACCGCGGCCGCGATGTGTTGGCGCGCTTGGTGTACGGCTTTCGCGATTCGCTCTTGTTTGCCTTAGCGCTCACCGCCGTCACCACAATAATCGGCGTGTTTGCCGGAGCGGTGCAGGGTTATTTCGGCGGTAAGGTTGATTTGCTGATGCAGCGTTTTTTGGAAATCTGGGGCGGCTTGCCGGAGCTTTACCTGCTGATTATCCTCTCATCTTTTTTCAACCCCGGCCTGCTGGTGTTGCTGGCGATACTGGCGCTGTTTGGCTGGATGGGTTTATCAGACTATGTGCGCGCCGAGTTTTTGAAAAACCGCCAGGCTGATTATGTGCTCGCGGCCAAAAGCATGGGCGTGGCTGACCGCACGATTATGTGGCGGCATATTCTGCCCAACAGCCTCACGCCGGTGCTGGCATTTTTGCCGTTTCGGATTTCAGGCGCAGTATTGGCGCTCACCAGCTTAGACTTTTTGGGCTTGGGCGTGCCTGCTTCACAAGCCAGCTTGGGCGAACTGCTGGCGCAGGGCAAGGATAATCTTGATGCTTGGTGGATAGGCTTGTCTGCCGTGGGTGCGTTGACGCTGATGCTGCTGTTGCTGGTGATGATTGGTGAAGGGCTGCGGCAGGCATTTGATGTGCGGACGCGCAGCGGTTGATTTTTTTATCTGCGGTTTGCTATAGATTCGGCAATTTTAATTCTAAAAATATTTTTTTAATTTCTATTTAAAAACAATTAGATTGATTGAAAAGAATGCAGTTATTTAATTGTCGTTTCTATAAGTAAAGCACCATTCATTGAATCAAGGCCGTCTGAAAATAAAGTGCTTATGAATATCCTCGAAATCGAAAATCTCAACGCCGCGTTTCCCGGCAAACAGGTATTGCACGACATCAACCTCACCATCAGGCGCGGCCGCAAACTGGCGGTGGTGGGGGAGAGCGGCAGCGGCAAAACCGTGTTGGCGCAAGGGATTATGCAGCTTAATCCGGCGGTATCGTTTACAGGCCGTCTGAAAATTAACGGCGAAAACCTGCTCGATAAAACGCCGCGCCAATTGCAAAAGCTGCGCGGCAAAAGCATCGGCATGGTATTTCAAGAGCCGATGACGGCGCTTAATCCGGTGATGCGGGTGGGCAAACAGATTGCCGAAGTGCTCACGCTGCATTTGGGTTTGCCGCCCAAACAAGCGTGGCAGCGGGCGGTGGCTTTGCTGGAGCAAACCGGCATTCATGAGCCGCAAGCAAAAGCCTTGGCTTATCCGTTTGAGCTTTCGGGCGGCCAGCGCCAGCGCTCAATGATTGCGATGGCGCTGGCGGCCGAGCCGCAGCTGTTGATTGCCGACGAACCGACCACGGCGCTGGATGTGGCGGTGCAGGCGCAGATTCTCGATTTGTTGTCGCGCCTGCAAGCCGAACACAATATGACCATGCTCTACATCACCCATGATTTGAATTTGGTGCGCCGTTTTGCCGATGATGTGGCGGTGATGCGCGGCGGGCGGATTGTGGAGCAGGGCAGCGCAGAGGCGGTGTTTGCCGACCCACAGCACGAATACACCAAAATGCTGCTCGGTATCGGCGCCAAACGGCAGGTGCAAACCTTGCCGAAGGAGGCGGCAACGGTATTGGCCGCGGAAAACATCAGCGTGGCAGTTGTCGAGCGGGCAGGTTGGTTTAAAAAGCGCGAAAAGGTATTGTTGCAACCGCTGTCGTTTGATTTGAAAGCGGGCGAAACGCTGGGCATTATCGGCGAGAGCGGCAGCGGCAAAACCACATTGGCCAAAGCCATCATGCGGCTGATGCCTTCAACAGGCCGTCTGAACATCAACGGCAAACCGTGGCGGCCCGAAAGCCGGCGTGCCGTTCAAATGGTGTTTCAAGACCCGTTCGGTGCGTTTAATCCGCGCATGAATGTGTTTGACATCGTGTCCGAAGCGTTGCGTGTGTATGAACCGGAAATGAGCCAAGAGGCCATGCGGCAGCGGGTGCGCGAGGTATTGCGGCAGGTGGGGTTGGACGACGATATCTTAGGCCGTTATCCGCATGCGTTTTCCGGCGGCCAGCGACAGCGGCTGGCGATTGCGCGGGCGATTATCGTGCGCCCGCAAGTGTTGGTGCTTGATGAGCCGACCAGCGCGCTGGATGTGCAGTGGCAGCAGCAGATTCTGGAGCTGCTCGCCGGCCTGCAACGCAGATACGGCTTGAGCTTAATCATCATCAGCCACGATTTGGCGGTAATCCGCGCCCTGTCGCACCGCGTTTTGGTGTTGAAAGACGGGCGTGTGGTAGAGGCCGGCGAAGTGGAAAAAGTGTTTGTCAAACCTGATGCGGATTATACGAAAAAACTATTGCTGCATGCCGCCCCTTGAAATTTCCACCCGAAACCCCTATTCTAGATGCAGAAAGTCATCCATCCGAATGGGCATTTTCTGCCCGTTCACTTTAATAAGGAAAATACCATGAGCGACTTAATCGTACACGCCACCGACACTTCTTTCGAACAAGACGTATTGAAATCAGACGTACCCGTATTGCTGGATTTTTGGGCGCCGTGGTGCGGTCCCTGCAAAATGATCGCCCCGATTCTGGACGAAGTGGCCGCCGAATTCGACGGTAAATTGAAAGTGGTTAAAATCAATATCGATGAAAACGAGCAAACTCCGTCACAATTCGGCGTTCGCGGCATTCCCACGCTGATGGTGTTTAAAGACGGCAAAAACGTGGCCACCAAAGTGGGTGCGCTGGCAAAAGGCCAATTGGTGGCATTTGTTAACGCATCTATCTGATTTTTATTATAAAAGGCCGTCTGAAAGCATTTCAGACGGCCTTTTTTTGTCCGGCAGATTTGATACGCTTTCACAAAAGTAAGTTAAACAAGACGGCGAATCGAAGGCAGTGCAACGAGTATGGCAAGGTAAGCCAACGCCGTTAGGTTGTTTTTGTGAATGGGTATTACAGACAGCAGTTGCCGAAACGCAATTTTTTGCTGAATACCAAATCGTGCGTCAGTTGTTTGAATACCAAAATGGTGGTGTTGTTCTCCAGCGCGCGGATGCTGTGGGTTTCGTTCGGCTCGATGCGCACCACTTGCAGGCCTTGGGTTTCAATGCTTTCTTGTTCGGTAACAATCTGCGCACTGCCGTTGAGCACGATTAATAAAATGATTGCATCGCTCTGATAAGGCGGAATTTCATTGTCTTTTTGCAAGGCCAGTTGCACCAGCTCCTGGTCGTCGTCGCGGGCAATTACTCCGCCGAGCAGAGCTTTCGGGTCGAGAATATATTGTTTCATGGCGAGAATCCTGATGGAAAGAAAATAACAAAACTGCTTGAATTATAGAATTCTCTTTTGGAACGGGGCAACAGCAAAACACCGGCCGGTAGCTTTTTTCAGACGGCCTTTTGATATAAAGCAAAATAATAATGTTTTAATAAAGTGGGGATGGGGCATTCGGCGTGAAGCCATAGCTATACCCTGTGCCGCCATTTTTCAATTCGATAATGGCGGTGGCGATGATCAGGATAAGAATGGTCGGAATACCCTAAGGCTTTCCGACCATTCTTTATTAATCATCATTTTGTTAACCGGCAGATGCGTTTTCAGGAGCAAAAACACCTTCATCAACGTGTGGTCAGACACCCTAATCTACAGCAGAGGCCGCTTCAAACAGCGCATCATAACCCTGCATCTGCTCACGGCTGGGCGGTTGCACCGGGCCTTCGCCCACAAACCAAACCGGTTGGGAGACCGGCTCCGGTTCGGCAGGCGGGGCGGCCAAGGCTTCGAGCAGGCGGTTGTATTCTTTCGAGCGGCGCAAAAGCACCCGTGCAGATTCTTTCAAATCATTCACATGATTGCCCGGCAGATAAAAGCTGGTGGAAATATTGAGCACGTTTTCACGCAATTGCGATTCAGGCAAATCGCGCAGGTTGAGGCTGATGAAATACATATTGACTTCATGGCCGCTATTGCTGCGGGCTTCTTCGTTCCAGCGGTCGGTAAAGGCACGGAAGCGGCGCAGCGATTCTTGCGAATATTGGTCGATGGGGATATTGATAATCGCATTCAGCACCTCGGTTACGCCCGGCACTGCCGCGCTTTGGTCGATTTGGCTGGCCAGCTGGTTTTGCGCATTGACGTTGATGACCACGATTTTGTTGACCGTGCCGTCGTTAAATTGGCGGTAAACCATATTGTCGGAATAGATTTCGGTTGTGTCCAACAGGCTGCGCAAGCCCAGATTATCGGTGAGGCCGCCGTCTAAAAGATGGATATACGGCCGCTCGCTGCTGTTGCTGTAGTCTTGCAGCCGGTTGCCGAATTCGCGGCGGGTTTTGCTTTGCAGTTTGTCGGGGTCGGTTTCGGCGGCCTGCTTGATTTCGCGGGGCAGGGTGTAGCCGCAGTTACCGCCGTTATTGTTTAAGGTAATCGGCGCGAACACCAGCGGCACGGCGCTGGATGCAGCCACTGCGCGTGCCAGCGGTAAGGCTGATAAATCGAGGCACATGGCATCGAAATACTCTTGGGTAAAGTCAATACGGCTGCCCCGCGACATATCGGTGGCGCTGATCATCACAAACGGCCCTTTGCGGTGTTTTTCCAAATCGCCGAATGTGGCATTGCGAAACAGGCTGCTTTCAAATTGTTCTTGCAGCAAATCGCCGCGGCCGAATTCGGGCGAAGTAAGCCGCGGCAGGTTGGCCGCCGAAAACACTTGTTTGGCCACCTGGCGCTGGAAATTCTGCTTGAGAAAACGGCGCTCGAACGAGGGAATGGTGTCTTTGCCGTGCAGTGAAAAATAGGCGGCCAACACCGATCCGCCCGACACGCCGGTAACCAAGTCGATTTGCTCGATCAGGCTGCTTTCTTTGCCGTTTACCCAGATTTTCTGCTTGTTGAGCTCTTCCAGCACACCGTAGCCCAATGCCGCCGCCCGGGTGCCGCCGCCTGAAAACATCAGCACCACCAGCATATCGTTTTCGGCAGCGTCGCGTTTTTCGTCCATCACTTTTTGCAGCCGGTAGCCGCTGTTCAAATCCACTTTGGAAATGGTTTTCAGCGGTTGATATTGCACCAGCGAGCAGGCCGACAAAGCCAGCACGGCGGATACGGCCAGGCTTTTTTTCAACAGGCCGTCTGAAAGTGGTTTGCGTGTTTTCATGGCAGTTTTTCTATATGTTTATCAGGAAAACAAGGGCGCTTATTCGGTTTTCTCGCCGATTTTACCCTCTTTGCCGCTGAGCAGGTTGCGGATATTGCTCTGATGACGGAATAAAACCAGCAGAGCGATGATCAGCGTGGCCCACACCCAAGAGGGGTGCGGCATTAAAAAATAAGCCGCCACCGGGCTGACCGCGGTTGCCGCCAATGCCGCCAGCGATGAAACCTTGAAGCCGAACGCCATCACCAGCCACACCAGCGCACACACCAACGCCACCGGCCACGATAAGGCCAGCAGCACGCCCAGCGCCGTTGCCACGCCTTTACCGCCTTTGAAGCTGAAAAACACCGGCCACATATGCCCCACCAACGCCGCCACCGCCACCGCCGCAACAGTGGCATCGCCCAGCCCCAGCGAATCTTGCAGCGCTCTGGCCAGCCATACTGCCGCCAGGCCTTTCAGTGCATCGCCCACAAGTGTGAGCGCCGCGGCTTTTTTCTTACCGCTGCGCAGCACGTTGGTGGCGCCCGGGTTGCCCGAGCCGTAAGTGCGCGGGTCGTCCATGCCGTAAAATTTCGACACGATAACGGCAAACGAAAGCGAACCGATGAGATAAGCGGCCAGCACGGCCAGTAAATTTAGCAGCATTGCGAATACTTTTGATTTAGAATGAAGCGGTGATTCTAACGTGAAACGGCGCAAAACAAAATGGATAAAATCTTTTTGCACGGCATGAAAGCCGATACGCTTATCGGGGTATACGGCTGGGAGCGCGAGCAGATGCAAACGCTGCTGATTGATCTGGACATCGGCGTGGCCGAAAAATCGGCACAATCCGACCATATCGACGACACCATTCATTATGGCGATGTCTGCGAAGCCGTGCGCCAAAGCTTGCGCGAGCAAAGCTTTTTGCTGCTGGAAGCGCTGGCCGAACACATTGCCGAATTGGTATTGCAGGATTTCGGCGCCGTATGGGTGCGTGTGCGCGTGGTCAAGCCGGGCATTTTGGCTAATGTGCGCGAAGTCGGGGTAGAAATCGAACGCCGTGCCGCTGCCGACGAATAATACCCATTCACAAAAGTAAGCTGAAGCGAGCACGCTGTTAGATAAATGTTGTGAATGGGGATAAATTTCAGACGGCCTGCTTTATCATATTTCCGCAACCTGTCTGCGCTATGATTAACACAGTGAACCTGAGGCCGTCTGAACTGCGGAGGAATGTATGAAAGTTTATACTGCCGAACAAATGCGCCGGCACGAGCAAATGGCTGTGGATGCCGGCACCAGCTTTGAGCAGCTGATGGAAAATGCCGGCCGGGCGGCCGCCGCCGATATTTTGCAGCGCCACCCAGAGCCGGGGCGGGGGCTGGTGGTATGCGGCAAAGGCAATAACGGCGGCGACGGCCTGGTTATCGCGCGGATTTTGCAGGCGCAGGGCTGGCATTGCAGCATTGTGTTTTTGCTCGGCAGCGAATTATCCGAGTTGGCCGAATCCAACCGCCGCCGCCTGCTGCCGTTGGCAGATGTTGATTTTATAACCGCCGAGTCGCTGCCCGAATATCTGCAACAAAGGTGCGACATCATTATCGAAGGCATATTCGGCACCGGCTTCAGCGGCAAATTGCCGGCAGAAGTGGCGGCCTGCTGCCGTTTGCTCAACCGTTCAGACGGCCTCAAAATCGCGTTGGATATTCCCACCGGCTTAAACGGCGATACTGCCGAAACCGATGCTGATGTTTTCTGCGCCGATATCACTTATACCTTTGCCGCCTACAAGCCGGCGCATCTTACCGATGCCGGGCAGGCGGTGTGCGGCGAAATTATCTGTTTGGATATCGGCATCGGGTAAGCGCTGCTAGGGTGTCCGGACAATTTGTTTATGAGGGGATTTTTGTTCCTGAAAATGCAGATGCCAGGCAAAAAAAACGCAGCAAGATAGGACATCTTGCGAGGCTTTTTAACGCAGCAGATGCGTTTTCAGGGGCTAAAAAGCACCCGTAAATCGAATTGTCCGGACACCCTAGGGTGTGCTGACAATTCAGAATTATTCAGATTTTTTGTGCAAAAAGCACTCATCAATCGAATGCCCGGGATACCCCAGGTTCAAGCCCGCCAAAAGGCAACGGTGAACATGCCCGCTGCGGTTAATAGCAGCGAGCCGAGCAGGTGCAGCGAAATCGTGGCCAGGGCGGCACCCCAACGTTGCGCCTGCAACATGCCGACCACTTCCAACGAAAAGCCCGAAAAAGTGGTGAGGCTGCCTAAAAACCCCGTGATCACCAGCAAACGCCAGTGCGACGGCAGCATTTCGGTATGCATCACCAGCGCAGCCGCTATGCCGATAAGGTAAGCGCCCAGCCAATTGGCCGCCAGTGTGCCCAATGCCATTGAGGACGAGGCTGATGCCAGCCACAAACCCAATGCCCAACGTAAAACGGCGCCTATGGCAGCGCCGGCGGCAATCATGATAATGTGTGTCAACATAGGGTTGGTTTCCCAGGGTGCAGTGTTGTTTGATTTAAATACCGACATGTTGTGTTAGGGTGTCCGGACAATTCGATTTACGGGTGCTTTTTGCCCCCTGAAAACGCATCTGCTGCGTTAAAAAGCCTCGCAAGATGTCCAATCTTGCTGCGTTTTTTGCCTTGCATCTGCATTTCCAGGAACAAAAATCCCCTCATAAACGAATTGTCAGGACACCCTAGGCCGTCTGAAAATTTTTAAGCTTTCCAGATTTCATTGCGCTGTTGTAAGTAATGCCCATCATCAAAAGTAATCAACCATTGCGGCGCCAATGCCACAAAAACGGCGGTAAAAATGCCGGTGAGAAAAGCTTCCCCCCAAGCGAGCAGGAAAAACACCGGAAAAGCCCCGCGCCATAATGTTTCGGCAGAATACACCGCGGCGGCCTGCAAGGCGGCAACCAATAATGCGCCGGTAAACAGCAGCCCCAAAGCGGCCGAGATAAAGCCGTTGACAAAAATATAAATAAATAAGTTCGGCGGCAGCTTGGTGCAACAGCGGCGCAACCATAGGTTGACCGAAATGGCGGGCAGCAGCAACAGCAGGGCATTCAATCCGACAACATGCAGATTGCCCGCGCCGTGCAGCAGCCAGGTGTAGGGCAGCAGCATCAGCGTGCCCAGCCATAAAGCGGCCGGTGCGCCCACCATCAGCGTAATCAGGCTGATGCCGAGCAGATGGTAGGTGATGCCGGCCAAATGGCCGCTGCCCAATTCCACATGCAAGCCCCACAGCACCGCCAATATCAACACCGCACCGGCCGCCGCAGCCGGACGCCCGGCTACTGCCAAACAGGCCGGTTTGGCGGCAGCAGCCAGCAGCAGAAGCAAGATGCCGTTGGCAACATGCAGGGTAAACGGGTCGAACCAATGGGCAAGAAAATTCATGACAATATCCGATAAAAGCGCAATTTGCTTGAATAAACGGTTTCAGACGGCCTGTAGACATTCTGAAGATTTGATTGGCAGATCTTTTGCCCGATACGTTGTCCGGGCAAATGTTCACCCTTGAATAATCGGAGTAACAAACAGCAGGTGCGGATTTTATGGCACCGGGTGTTTGGCCGGCCTGTTTTGCCGTGCCATCCGCACAGTTTTCCATCCGCTGCTTTATGGGTCTGCTTTGTTTGAATGACTATGATGCCGCTGCGACCGTCTGCATTATACGCCGAATCGGGCAGGGCAGAAGCGGGCGCGTTAAAGCAGTTCTGTTTAAGCCGAAAACACGCTAAAATAACCACTTTGCCGAAACCAACTTAAGGCTGCCGTATTTATGTTGTGGACGTTGTTACTGATTATCTTACTGTGCGCGATTGCCGGCGTATTGTGGTGGCGTTACCGCCAAGAGCAGGAATGGTTGCGCGAACTCACTTATCTGAGCCGCCACGAAGCCGCGCCGGATGCCGTTGAAGCAGAAGGCGTGAAGCAGCCTAAAGTATTGCGCGGTGTGGAGCCTAATCTGCAAAACATCCGCCAAAGCCACAAGGCAGCTGAAGAGGCCAAAGCGGTATACGATAAAACCGTGGCCAAATTCCGCGCACTCTCGCCCAAACACAGCCGCAAGCTGGATGCCACTTCAGGCTTGGGCCGACGGGTTGGCGCCCATACGGATGACGGGCTGGAAGAGCTGCCGATTTTTGCCGCCGCACCGAAAGCAGATGATATTGCCGAAGTAGCCGAAGTAGAAGATGCACCGGTGCGGGCTTTAAAACCGGAACCGCTGCCGCCGGCGCCCGAGCAAGCAGCAGAGCAAGCGACAGCCGCCGCTGTTTCCGGCCATGATATTCCCATGTTCGGCGCAGTGGTGCCGCCGGTGTCGCAGCAGAGCGAGCGCGCATTGCCGCGTGCCAAAGCGATTGCACCGGCCGCTTATGTGCATTTTGAAGAGAGCGAATACCGGCCTGCCAAAGTGGTGGATGCCGCTTTGCCGGTGATTACGCTGGAAGAGGCCACCCGCGCGTTAAACGAAATACCGCTGGCGGAGCTGGCCGAAAAAGAAACCGTTGCCCGACCGCCTGAGCCGGTTTCCAAGCCCACGCCCGATATGGAAGTGGTTGAATTAAACTGGCAGTTTAAGCCCGCACTCGAAGCGGCCGCGCCGCCCAAACCGCCGGTAGAACCCAAAATCATCAGCCCCAACGACCCGGCGGTGGTGCGCACGCGCGAGCGGGTGTTGTCTGAAGTGCAAAAGCTCACTCATGACGTGCCCCGCAGCGAAATCACCCAATCGGTGGCACAAGCCTTAAATAACCCCGAAACCATCGGTGTGGAAGACATCCGCACCAATCTGATGCGCCAGCGTATGGCGCGCCGCCGTCAGGCATCGGCTCAAGCACCGGTGCAAACGGTGGTGCAGCCCAATGTGATTCCCGAAGGCGAGGTGTTTGCCAATTTGGCCAAAACCGATTCGCCGGTCAACCGCCAGCGCATCCGTCGTGTCAACACCGCAACGCGTGAGAGCGTGATTCCCGATGCCGCCCGTGTCGAGCAGAGCCATGCCATCAAGCTGCAAACGCCTAAAAGCACGGCGCCGATTTCCACCCGCTTTACGCCGTATGCCGCCGCCGTTGCGGCGGGCATGCCTGCTCCTGATGCGATGATTGTCGAGCCGCCGCCGGTGCCCGAAGTCAGCTTGCCGCCCATCGATATTCCCGAACCGCCGGCATTCAGCAGCCATTATGATGTGGAAGAAATGCGCCCGATGCCGTCTGAAAGCTTACCGGCGCAAGTTAACGCACATGTCAGCGATACGCCCAGCTGGTCGATTACCGACCGTTTGATTAGCGAATCGGCCCCCGTAGACGCCGAAGACAGCGGGTTGCCGACACCTGTTCAGACGGCCTCTGCTTATGCGGAACCCGCGCCGTGGCAGGATTATCCGGCAAGCGATGAAGCGGATACCGCCGCGATAGAGATGAGGCCGTCTGAAGCCACACCGTATGCCCAAGAAGCAACGCAGCTGCCGACCGTGGCTTTGCTGCAACCGCCCCAGTTTGACCACAGCGCCATGCAAACCGAAGATGCCTTGCTGGAAAACAGCATCACCATCGAAGAGAAATTGGCCGAATTCAAGGTAAAAGTGAAGGTGATGGATGCTTATTCGGGGCCGGTGATTACCCGTTACGAAATCGAGCCTGATGTCGGCGTGCGCGGCAATGCAGTGCTGAATCTCGAAAAAGATTTGGCGCGCTCGCTCGGCGTGGCTTCTATCCGCGTGGTGGAAACCATTCCCGGCAAAACCTGCATGGGGCTGGAGCTGCCCAATCCCAAACGGCAGATGATACGCTTGAGTGAAATCTTTAATGCCCCGGTGTTTCAAGAGTCAAAATCGAAGCTTACTTTGGCATTAGGGCAAGATATTACCGGCCAGCCGGTGGTCACCGATTTGGCCAAAGCGCCGCATTTGCTGGTGGCGGGCACGACCGGTTCGGGTAAGTCGGTGGGGGTGAACGCGATGATTCTGTCTATGCTGTTCAAAGCCACGCCTGAAGAAGTGCGCATGATTATGATCGACCCGAAAATGCTCGAATTGAGCATTTACGAAGGCATTCCGCATCTGCTCGCTCCGGTAGTAACCGACATGAAGCTGGCTGCAAATGCACTCAATTGGTGTGTGAACGAAATGGAGAAACGCTACCGCCTGATGAGCCATATGGGCGTGCGTAATCTGGCCGGCTTCAACCAAAAAGTGGCCGATGCGGCGGCACGCGGCGAAACCCTGGCCAATCCTTTCTCACTCACCCCCGATCATCCCGAGCCGTTGGAAAAACTGCCGTTTATTGTGGTGGTGGTGGATGAGTTTGCCGATTTGATGATGACGGCGGGCAAAAAAATCGAAGAGCTGATTGCCCGTTTGGCACAAAAAGCCCGCGCGGCCGGCATCCATTTGATTTTGGCCACCCAGCGCCCCAGCGTAGACGTGATTACCGGCCTGATTAAGGCCAATATTCCCACCCGTCTGGCATTTCAAGTGTCAAGCAAGGTAGACAGCCGCACTATTCTCGACCAAATGGGGGCGGAAAACCTGCTCGGTCAGGGCGATATGCTGTTTTTGCCGCCGGGCACAGGCTACCCGCAGCGCGTACACGGCGCATTTGTGGCGGATGATGAAGTGCATCATGTGGTGGAATACCTGAAACAATTCGGCGAGCCGGATTATATCGACGATATTCTGACTTCCGGTGTGGGCGGCGATGATATGTTCAGCAATGCCAACAGCGGCCGCAATAACGACGGTGAGCAAGACCCGATGTATGACGATGCCGTGGCGTGTGTGTTGAAAACCCGTAAAGCCACGATTTCTTCGGTGCAGCGGTATTTACGCATCGGCTACAACCGAGCCGCCCGCTTGATTGATCAAATGGAGGCGGACGGTATTGTGTCGGCGCCGGAAAGCAACGGCAACCGCACCATTTTGGCACAAAGCACCGAGCATTTGGACGGATAGAAAGTTGCCAAGAGGCTGCAATGCTGCACTAAATCTTCAGGCCGTCTGAATATTTTCAGACGGCCTGAAGATTTATTGTATGCAACATGTGATTTGGTATTATCCGGCAGCATCCGCTTGCTGTAGCAACATTCTGTTCCCTCTCCATTCCGGCGGGAAAGGATTAGGGTATGCTGACCATTCGTTTATGAGGGGATTTTTGTTCCTGGAAATGCAGATGCAAGGCAAAAAACGCAGCAAGATTGGGTATCTTGCGAGGCTTTTTAACGCAGCAGATGCGTTTTCAGGGGCAGAAAGCACCCATAAATCGAATGGTCAGAACCCCTTAGGGTGGGGGGCACTTGTGCACCCTCTTTATGTGCCTTTTGCGGGCAAATTAAGTGATACATTTCTCTGAGTGATTGTATGTTTCTTAACTGTATTCCTTTAAATCTCAATTCATTGCTACAGCATGCAAATCACTGTTTTACTGTGCCGGGCGCAACACAGGCAAGACGTTTAACACCGCCGAAAGCATGGCTTCGCCCAGCCGCAATGAGCGTTGGCCGTTCCAGCCGAAATCATCATCGGGCAGGTTGAGGTTGTCTTTAAACGGCATTTCCAAGGTATAGGCCAAGCAGCCGAAGTTTTCGCCTACCCAAGCGGTGGCCATGCTGAGGTTGGCCTCGCCGGGGGCATCTTTTTCATAGCCGTGCTCGTCTTGAAAGTCGGGGCTGGCGGCTTTCAGAGCAGTTTTGAAGCGGCTTTCTAGCGCAGCAATGTGCGGGTTGTAGCTTGGCACGCCTTCGGTGCCGGCCACAAACACATACGGAATCGCTTCATCGCCGTGGATGTCGAGAAACAGGTCTACGCCGGTTTCCTGCATTTTTTCGCGCACATAATATACTTCGGGGCTGTTTTCGATGCTGGGCGAGTGCCATTCGCGGTTGAGGTTGGCGCCGGCGGCATTGGTACGCAGATTGCCCAGCGCCGAGCCGTCGGGATTCATATTCGGCACCACGTAAAACGTTGCCTGATCGAGCAGGGCGCGGGCGGTGGGGTCTTGCGGGTCGAGCAAGCGGGCGAGCAGGCCTTCGGTAAACCATTCGGCCATGGTTTCGCCCGGATGCTGGCGCGCAATAACCCATACTTTCAAATCGCTTTCCACCTGATTGCCGATGGTCAGCAGGTTCATGTCGCGGCCTTGCACCGTGCTGCCCAAATCGTCGATTTGGCACAGGCCGCTGCCTTGTGCATCGCCTAAAAGATTGAGGTGCTGCTCGCTGGAATAAGGTTCGAAGTAAGCATAGTAAATGCTGTTGGCCAAGGGTGTGTGTTCGATGGTGAGCACGCCGTTTTCATAACGGGTCGGCACTCGGAACCAGTTTTGGCGGTCGTAAGAAGCGCATGCCTGATAGTCTTCCCAACCTTCGGGGTAGGCGGCTTCGGCGGCGTTGTCAAAGTGCATGATGCAGTTTTGATAGGCGGCACCTTGCAGGCGGAAGTAAAACCATTGGGCGAAATCGGAAGCGTTGTCGGGGCGCAGTTTGAGGCGGATGTTTTGCGGATCGCTCAAGTCGCTTACGGTAACGGCGCCTGCATCAAATTGGGTACTGATTTTCATAATCGGGCTTTAGCTTTGTCAAATAAATCGTATAACGGGGTATTGTACTGCTTTTTGCGATATTTTTGCCATTGCTTTACTTTAATCCGGGCTGATGGCTTGGTTTGGCAGGCATAAACCGCTATGTTGCCGTTTGCGTGATCAGGGCGCTTCAAGTTGCTGTTGTGTTTGGCGGCGGAGGGTGTAGGGGCTGGCAACAAATTGTGGGATGCTCAAGTATTTGTTGGTTTTGCTTTATAATAAAAGCTCTTTTTTCAGACGGCCTTTGAATCATGAACCCGCCCTTTACCCTAACCTTGATGTTTCGCGAATATTGCAGCTTGTGCCACAAAATGCGCGATGCTTTGCAGCCTTTTCAGCAGCAATACGGCTTTGGCTTGGAAATATTCGATGTTGACGATGATCCTGTGTTGGAAGAAAAATACAACGAACGGGTGCCGGTGCTGCTCGACGGCGATGTGGAAATCTGCCATTGGTTTTTGGACGAGGCAAAGCTGCGGGCACATTTGCAGCATGAGCATGGTTCAGATAGCTGATGGTTTTCAATCTGATATGGCAAACAAAGGCCGTCTGAAAGTTTTCAGACGGCCTTTGTTTGCCATAATCATGTTCACGGGGTGTCAGCGGTATCTATATCCATCACCGGTTTCATCACTTAGCGGATATTGCGGGTTGGGCTGATAAGCGGCAGCCGCAGGTTGATATCCGTCTTGATGGGCGGGCTGTGGTTGGGTTTGCGGTTGCTTTTGCTTTTTTGTGTTGTTATCTTGGTTGGGAATCACGGCCTCTATCACTGCGCCGGTGGTTTTGATAGCGATTTTACCGGCGGTTGCTACGGTGGTGGCGGCTAAATCGACCGCCGCGCCGACCACGCAGCCGCTTAACATCAAACATGCTGCCAGCCATGCAGTTGCAGCAGGGGCTTTGGCTTTGTTTATTAATGTTTGCATCCGCAGTGTTCGTCGTGCTCATGGGCTTCGTGTTCGGCCAGCGCCTGCTGCCAGGCTTCGTCATCACCGTCGAATTCTTCCATATCGTCAAAATCGCCGTTTTCCACCATGGAGGCAAGCTCTTCCAGCGAGTGCGCGCCTTCTACCCAAAAGCAGGGGATATCGGGCGGGGTGTTGGGGGCGAGCATGGCGGCTGTGCCGTTGTGCCAGGCCAGCCAGTAGCCGTTGGCGGTTTGCACGAATACGGCATCGGGGTGGATGTGTTCGCCTTCGGTGCCCGCAAGCATGCGGTCGGCGATTTCGGTTTGGAAAGGCAGGGTTTGCATAATCAGAATTCCGCTGTTGTGTTCAGACGGTATTATAGCCGAAACCGTATGTAAAAAATGCAGCCTTGCAATTGCAGGCTGCATTTTTCGGATGGGTAACCGCAGCGGCCGGGCTGAGATGATGCCCGGTCAAAGATAGATTAATCGTCTAAACGAACCGGTTTGAAACCGGCCAACAGGTAGCGGTAAATGGCCGCACCGATGGCACCGCCGATAATCGGCGCCACCCAAAACAGCCACAGCTGGCCGACAGCCCAACCGCCTTGAAACAAAGCCACGCCGGTAGAGCGGGCCGGGTTAACAGAGGTGTTGGTAACCGGAATGCTGATTAGGTGAATCAGTGTCAGCGCCAAACCGATGGCAATCGGCGCAAAACCTTGCGGTGCGCGCTCATCGGTGGCGCCCATGATGATAATCAGGAAAAAGGCGGTCAACACGATTTCAATCAGCAGCGCAGCGGTGAGGCTGTAGCCGCCGGGCGAGTGCTCGCCGTAGCCGTTGCTGGCGAAGCCTGAGGCGGCGGCATCAAAGCCGGCTTTGCCCGAAGCAATGCAGTAAAGCACGGCACCGGCAGCAATGGCACCGATCACTTGTGCCGCAATATAGGGTAGCAAATCTTTGCTGTTGAAACGGCCGCCCACCAGCAGGCCCACCGATACCGCCGGGTTGAAATGGCCGCCTGAAATATGGCCGACTGCATAAGCCATGGTTAATACGGTCAAACCGAAAGCCAGCGCCACACCGGCAAAACCGATGCCCAGCTCGGGGAAAGCCGCAGCCAACACGGCGCTGCCGCAGCCGCCGAAAACCAGCCAAAACGTACCGAAGAATTCGGCGAAATATTTTTTCATTTTCTATATCCTTCCTGAGAATATTGTGTCTGAAGGCGATTACCACCGCCCAATGATAAGAATAATGCTGTGAACACCGTGTGTTGCTTTACCTTTCTTTGCTGCTTTTCACTCAATCTGTGCATAAAACGTGTGTATTTGACTACAAATGCATGCTTTTATTGTAAGAAAATACCAACCACAGGCAGAAGTGATTCAGGCATGCAATCAGGCCGTCTGAAAACACCGTCCGGTTTGCTATAATCTGTTTTTTATTGAGCGCACAACGCATCAGAGCCGAATATGGATATCATCCAATACCCTGATTCCCCTTTCAAACTGCACCGCCCGTTTCCGCCCGCCGGCGACCAGCCCACCGCCATCTCCGGCCTGCTTGAAGGGCTTTCAGACGGCCTCGCCTACCAAACCCTGCTCGGCGTAACCGGCTCCGGCAAAACCTACACCATGGCCAACGTGATTGCGCAGAGCGGCCGCCCCGCGATTATCATGGCGCACAACAAAACGCTGGCGGCGCAGCTTTATGCCGAGATGCGCGAATTTTTCCCCGAAAACGCGGTGGAATATTTCGTGTCTTACTATGATTACTACCAGCCCGAAGCCTATGTGCCCAGCCGCGATCTGTTTATCGAAAAAGATTCGGCGATTAATGAACACATCGAGCAGATGCGCCTGAGCGCCACCAAAAACCTGATGACGCGCAACGATGTGATTATCGTGGCCACCGTATCCGCCATTTACGGTATCGGCGACCCCACCGAATACCAGCAAATGGTGTTGTCGGTAAAAGAGGGCGACACGCTCTCGCAGCGCGATATCATCTCCATTCTGGTTTCGATGCAATACGACCGCGGCGAAATGGATTTCAAACGCGGCTCCTTTCGCGTGCGCGGCGATGTGATTGATGTTTACCCCGCCGAGAGTGCCGATTGGGCGCTGCGCATCAGCCTGTTTGACGACGAAATCGACCGCCTCGATTTATTCGACCCGCTCACCGGCGGCAGCCTGCAACGGGTAGGGCGCTACACCGTATTCCCCTCCAGCCATTACGTTACCCCGCGCGACACCGTATTACGCGCCTGCGAAAGCATCAAAGAAGAATTGCGCGAACGCGTAGCGTTTTACACCCAAGAAAACCGCCCGGTAGAAACCCAGCGCATCGAACAGCGCACGCGCTTTGATTTGGAAATGCTCTATGAAATGGGCTTCTGCAAAGGCATTGAAAACTACTCACGCCATTTTTCCGGCAAAAAAGAAGGCGAACCGCCGCCCACGCTGATGGACTACCTGCCCAAAAACGCCATCATGTTTATCGACGAGAGCCATGTTACCGTTACCCAAATCGGCGGCATGTATAAAGGCGATGCCAGCCGCAAGCAAAACCTGGTTGATTACGGTTTCCGCCTGCCCAGCGCCCGCGATAACCGCCCGCTCAAATTTCACGAATTCGAACGCATCATGCCGCAAACCGTATTTGTATCCGCCACCCCGGCCAAATACGAAGAAGAACACGCCGGCCAAGTGGTCGAGCAAGTAGTACGCCCCACCGGCCTGGTCGACCCGCTTATCGAAATCCGCCCCGTCGGCACCCAAGTCGACGATTTGCTCAGCGAAATCAACTTGCGCAAAGAAAAAGGCGAGCGCACCCTCGTGACCACGCTCACCAAACGCATGGCCGAACAGCTCACCGATTACTACAGCGAATTGGGCGTCAAAGTGCGCTACCTGCACAGCGACATCGACACGGTCGAGCGTGTTGAAATCATTCGCGATTTGCGCCTGGGTTTGTTTGACGTATTGGTCGGCATCAACCTGCTGCGCGAAGGTTTGGATATCCCCGAAGTGTCGCTGGTGGCCATCCTTGATGCCGACAAAGAAGGCTTTCTGCGCAGCCACCGCAGCCTGATTCAAACCATCGGCCGCGCCGCCCGCAATGTAAACGGCTTGGCGATTTTATACGCCGACAAAATTACCGATTCCATGAAGGCCGCCATCGGCGAAACCGAACGCCGCCGTGAAAAACAAATCCAGTTCAATACCGAACACGGCATTGTGCCGCAGCAAATCGTGAAAAAAGTCAAAGACATCATCGACGGCGTTTATCATGAAGAAAGCAGCGGCAAAGGGCGCGGCAAAGGCAAAAACAAAGTGAAAGTAGGCGAAATCCGCAACGAAGACGATGCGCTCAAAGAAATCGCCAAACTCGAAAAAGCCATGCAGGCCGCCGCCCGCGATTTGCAGTTTGAAGAAGCCGCGGTGTTGCGGGATAAGATTCGCGGGATTAAAGAAGGGTTGTTGTTTGGTGCGGTGGAGGAGTAAAAGCAGAGGCGTTTGCGCTGAACGAAGGTAATCTATTTTGTGTAGGCCGAATACTTGTATCCGACCAAATATTCGATGTTTCTGCGATTTTGAGTCATTGCTGCAATGCCCAGAATGCCGGATTCGAGCATCCGGCCTACAAAAGTTCGGGTTCCCGCAACCGCGTGCGTGACTTGTGCCATACCTGCGCATGAAATGGAAAATCGCTGCAATATCTTGTGTTTATTTTAATATGGTTTCAACAGCATCAAACAAAGGCCGTCTGAAAAGAATTTTCAGACGGCCTTATTAATAATACCCATTCATCAAATAAGTGGTGCTCACAAACAGTTGCTTACAAGCCGCTTTTGCTTTTTCCGGCCAGCATGGCGCTTAATCCGGCGAGGTGGCTTTTGCCCTCGGCCTTGCTGACGATCGGTTCGCCGCCTTTGCGGCCTAAAATCTTCAAATCTTCCTGCGGCATTTCATCGATAAAGCGGCTGGGTTCGGGGAATTGCCATTGGCCTTGTTTTTTACGTTTGATGCAGTGGGTGAGCGTGAGCTGGCGTTTGGCGCGGGTGATGCCGACATACATCAGGCGGCGTTCTTCTTCGAGGTTGCCTTCTTCGACGCTGTCGCCGTGGGGGAACAGGCCTTCTTCGCAGCCGACCAGAAATACAAACGGGTATTCCAGCCCTTTTGATGCGTGCAGGGTCGACATTTTCACCGCATCGACTTCTTCGCCGTCGCGGCCTTCGAGCAGGGTCATCAGGGCGATGGTTTGGGCGATTTGGAGGATGTTTTTGCCGTCTTCTTCGCCTTTTTTGGCCAGCCAGCCGACCAAATCCTGCACGTTGCGCCATTTGATTTCGCCGGCTTTGCCTTCTTCACTGTTGAGCAGATGGGCTTCGTAGCCGATGTCGGTGAGCAGGGTCTGAATCAGTTCGCCGGCATCGGCGCTTTCGGCGCGGCGGCGGTTTTCTTCCATCAGAGACATAAACTGCTGCACGGCTTCGCGGTTTTTGCTGTTGAGTTCGGCCAGCGCGTCCATGCTCAGCGCGGTTTGGTAAAGGCTGCCGCCGTGGCTGTGGGCATAGGCGTTCAGACGGCCTAAGGTGGTGTCGCCGATGCCGCGTTTGGGGGTGGTGGCGGCGCGCAGGAAGGCGGGGTCGTCGTTGGGGTTGGCAATCAGACGGATGTAGGACAAAACGTCTTTAATCTCGGCTTTGTCGAAAAAGCTTTGGCCGCCTGAAAGCTGGTAGGGGATGCGGGCGCTGCGCAAGGCTTCTTCAAACACGCGTGATTGGTGGTTGCCGCGATAGAGGATGGCGAAATCGGCATAGTTGATTTTGCCTTCGCCGACGATTTTTTGCTTGGCGATTTGGCTGACCACCCATTCGGCTTCGTGTTGTTCGTGTTGGCAGGCAACCACTTTCACGGCTTCGCCCATGCCGAATTGCGACCACAAGGTTTTGGGGAACAGCTTGGGGTTGTTTTCGATGACTTTGTTGGCCACTTTTAAAATGCGGGCGGTGGAGCGGTAGTTTTGCTCGAGCTTGATGATTTTGAGCTGCGGAAAATCGGTTTGCAGGCTGCGCAGGTTTTCCATATTGGCACCGCGCCAGGCGTAAATTGATTGGTCGTCGTCGCCGACTACGGTAAACAGGCCTTCGGCACCGGTGAGCAGCTTCATCAGCGTGTATTGGCAGGTGTTGGTGTCTTGGCATTCGTCGACCAAGAGATAACGCAGGCGGTGCTGCCATTTCAGGCGCACTTCGCTGTTTTGTTGCAACAACACGGCAGGCAGGCGGATGAGATCGTCGAAATCCACCGCCTGATAGCTTTCGAGCGTGGCTTGATAGCTGGCGTAAATCACCGCCATTTGCCGTTCCCATTCGTTTGAGGCCGTCTGAAGCGCCTGTTCGGGCGTTTTTAAATCGTTTTTCCACAGTGAAATGCGGCTTTGCGCTTTAAAGATGGCTTCGCGGCCGCTGCTGCCCAATAATTCGTTGATGATTTTGCTGCTGTCGGTGGCATCGAGTATGGAAAAGTTTTTTTTGTAGCCGATGTTCGGCGCTTCTTCGCGCAGCATTTTCATGCCCAATGAGTGAAATGTGCACACCGTCAGCCCGCGCGTTTGCTTTTTGCTGAGCATGTGGCCGATGCGCTCCTGCATTTCTTTGGCGGCTTTGTTGGTGAAGGTGATGGCGGCGATGCTGTGCGGCGCATAACCGGCCTGTGTGATCATGTAGGCGATTTTTTCGGTAATCACACGTGTTTTGCCGCTGCCGGCGCCGGCCAATACGAAAAGAGGCCCGCCGAGATAATGAATGGCTTGCTGCTGCTGGGGATTGAGTTTCATGTGTGCTGCTTGAAAAGAAAGGCCGTCTGAAAGAGGGCGATTATAGCATTTCAGACGGCCTGTTTATGTGCTCGGCAGTATTAGGGTGTCCTGACCATTCGATTTATGGGTGTATTTGCCCCTGAAAGCGCATTTGCTGTGTTTTTTGCCTCTGCGTTCAGGAACAAAAATCCCCTCGTAAACGGCACATCAAAACACCTTAAGGGCAGGGGTTGCTGATTTCGGCGTGCACTTCATCAATTGCGTTTAAAACATCGTCGCCCAACACCACATCGGCGCTGGCGATATTTTCGCGCAGCTGTGCCATGGTGGTAGCACCGATGATGTTGCTGGCAACAAAAGCGCGTTCGCTCACAAACGCCAGCGCCAGAGTGGTGAGGGAAAGGCCGGCTGCATCGGCGATGGCGGCATAGCGCTCCACCGCTTCTACGGCTTTGGGTTTGGTGTAGCGTTGAAAACGTTCAAACAGCGTTAACCGTGCGCCGGCGGGCTTTTGGCCGTGGCGGTATTTGCCGGAAAGCACGCCGAAAGCGAGCGGCGAATAGGCCAAAAGCGGCACGTGTTCGCGCAATGATACTTCGGCCATGCCCACTTCGTAGCTGCGGTTGAGCAGGTTGTAGGGGTTTTGCACCGAAGCGGCGCGGGCGGAGCCGGGCAGCGCTTCATGGGCGCTCAGGTGGCGCAGCGTGCCCCAAGCGGTTTCGTTCGACAAACCGTAGGCGCGGATTTTGCCCTGCTGCACCAATTCGCTCATGGCTTCGATGATTTCGGCAAACGGGGTGAATTGCTCGTCGGTGCTGAGGCCGGATAAGCCGAGTTTGCCGAAAAAGTTGGCCTGCCGCTCGGGCCAGTGCAGTTGGTAGAGGTCGAGATAATCGGTGTTGAGCCGCTTGAGGCTGGCGTTGCAGGCTTCGATGATTTGCGCGCGCGAGAAATTATTGTTGCCGCCGCGGATATAGCCGTCGAGGTTGTTGTTGCCGGTGGGGCCGGCGATTTTACTGGCGAGCACGAAATCATCACGTTTGCCGCGCGCTTTTATCCATGCGCCGATGTATTGCTCGGTGGTGCTGTAGGTGTCGCGGTTGGGCGGCACGGGATACATTTCGGCGGTGTCGATAAAATTCACCCCTTGCGAATGCGCGTAATCGAGCTGCTCGAAGGCTTGGGCTTGGGTGTTTTGTTCGCCCCAGGTCATGGTGCCGAGGCAGATTTTGCTCACTTGAATGCCGGTGGTGCCGAGTGGTCGGTATTGCATGGTGTGATCCTTTCTGTGTGTGCCGGTGCGGCCGTGTTCAGATTGTACGCCTGCACGGCAGATGACAAAAGGCCGTCTGAAACAAAATATGTTCAGACGGCCTTTATTGCAATATCAGAAACTTACAGCGGCCAAGTTAAGCCGGGGAAGCTTTCGATAACGGTTTTAAACTGGTTCTGGATGCGTTCGATGGCGGTTTGGCTGTCGGCTTCAAAACGCAGCACCAGCACCGGTGTGGTGTTGGATGCGCGCATCAGGCCGAAGCCGTCGGCGTATTCGACGCGCAAACCGTCGATGGTGATGATTTCACGGGCGCCGTCAAATTTTGCGGTTTCGGCCAGCCGGGCAATCACTTCGTGGCCGTTGCTGCCTTCGGGCAGCTTGATGTTCAATTCGGGTGTGGAAGTGCTTTGCGGCAGGGCGTTTAATACGGCGGAGGGGTTGTCGCTGCGGGAAAGGATTTCCAGCATGCGGCAGCCGGCATACATGCCGTCGTCGAAGCCGAACCAGCGCTCTTTAAAGAAGGTGTGGCCGCTCATTTCGCCGGCCAGCAGGGCGCCGTTTTGCTTCATCGAGGTTTTGATGAAGCTGTGGCCGGTTTTTTCCATAATCGGTTCGCCGCCGTGCTCTTTAATCCACGGGGCGAGCAGGCGGGTGGATTTGACATCGAAAATCACTTTGGCGCCGGGGTTGCGGTTTAACACGTCTTGTGCAAACAGCATCAGCTGGCGGTCGGGGTAGATGATGTTGCCTTCTTTGGTGACCACGCCCAAACGGTCGCCGTCGCCGTCGAACGCCAGGCCGATTTCGGCATCGCTGTTGTGCAGGGCCGCGATGAGGTCTTGCAGGTTTTCGGGCTTGGCCGGGTCGGGGTGGTGGTTGGGAAAGTTGCCGTCTACCTCGCAGAAAAGCTCGCTCACGGTGCAACCCAGCGCGCGGTAGAGATCGCCGGCATAAGCGCCGGCCACGCCGTTGCCGGCATCAATCACGATGTTCATCGGGCGGGCGAGTTTGATGTGGTTGACGATGTGCGCTTGATAATCGGCGGCTACGTTTTTTTCGCTGATGCTGCCGGGGACGGCGTTTTGCACAAATTCATCGTTTTGAATTACCGCCAGCAGCGTTTGAATCGCTTCGCCTGAGAGGGTGTCGCCGGCGAGCATCATTTTAAAGCCGTTGTAGTCGGGCGGGTTGTGGCTGCCGGTAATCATCACGCCGCTGCCGGCGCTGTGTTGCGTGGCGGCGAAATAGAGCATGGGTGTGGCCACCATGCCGACATTGAGCACATTGATGCCGCTCTCGGTGATGCCTCGGGCAAGGTTTTCCATCAAATCGGGGCCGCTCAGACGGCCGTCGCGACCGATGGCGATTTGCTGCACGCCTTTTTCTGCGGCTTTGGCGGCAATGGCTTTGCCGATCAGGTACGCCGCTTGGTTGGTGAGGGTTTTGCCGACAATGCCGCGGATGTCGTAAGCTTTGAAAATATCGGGGGCGATTTGTGCCATGGGGATTTCCTTTACGTTGAAACGGGAAGAGTGGGTTTGCTTGGATTGTAGCACAAGGACGCCGGCTGTCGGGGCTGTTATGCAAGCTTCATTTGTGGGATGGATTGGTGTTTGGAGCGGCGGTTTGAGGTTATAATCTCTTTCTTTATCAGCTTGAATCTCAAGGGAATCTATGGAAAACCAACGCGCAAAGCTGTTGAAGCTCGCCACTTATGCTTCGGTGGGCACGGCGGTGTTGCTGGTGGGCTTGAAAACCTGGGCTTGGCTGGCCGAAGGCTCGGTGAGTGTGTTGGCGAGCATGGTTGATTCGCTCACCGATTCGCTGGCCAGCCTGGTTAACCTGTTTGCTGTGCATTGGGCGCTGAAGCCTGCCGATGAAGATCATCAGTTCGGCCATGGTAAGGCGGAGGGTTTGTCGGCGTTGGCGCAGTCGGCGTTTATCGGCGGCTCGTCGGTATTTTTGATTTTAAACGCGGTCGAGCGGTTGTTTAAGCCGGAGCCGGTGCTGCAAACCGATTTGGGCATGGCTGTAATAGTGGTGTCGGTGTTGCTCACCTTGGCGCTGGTGTGGTTTCAGCGTTGGGTGCTGAAGCGCACGCAGTCGCAAGCGGTGCGTGCCGACAGCCTGCATTATGTTACCGATTTGCTTTCCAACGGCGTGGTGCTGGCGGCGTTGTTGCTCACGGCTTACGGTTGGCCGCTCGCCGATCCGTTGTTGGCGGTGTTGGTGGGCTTGTGGATTTTCAAGAGCGCCTGGCATATCGCGGCGGATGCGGTCAATACGCTGATGGATAAAGCCCCGCCGCCTGAAATCATGGCGCAAATCGAAGCGGCGGCATTGGCGGTGGCCGGTGTGCGCGGCATTCATAAATTGCAGGCACGGGTGGCGGGGGCGCAGTATTTTATCCAACTGCACGTAGATTTGAGCGATAAGCTGAATATTGTGGCGGCGCACGATATTGCCGAAACGGTGGCCGAGCGCGTGCAGGCGCTGTTTGATAGGGCGGATGTGATTGTGCATCAAGACCCGGTTAATGATGCGGGCGAACATGTGCGGCCCTGAGCGGAATGCTTTGAGCGAAAGGTATGAAAGGCCGTCTGAAAACCAGTTTTTCAGACGGCCTTTCCGTTTCAGACGGCCTTTTGTGGTGCTGCATGGGCAAAATGCAATACCGGCCAGCCCTGTGCGGTGGCGGTGGCGGCCAGTTTGGGGTCGGGGTTGACGGCAACGGGGCGGTTGACCTGATGCAGCAACGGCAGGTCGTTGACCGAATCGCTGTAAAACCAGCATTGCCCGAAATCGTTTAGCGTGCGGCCGTGTTGTGCCAGCCATTGGTGCAGGCGGGTGATTTTGCCTTCGCGGAAGCTGGCGGTGCCGCATACGTTGCCGCTGAAGCCGCCGTTGCCGTCCTCTTCGGGAATCACGCCGATGATGTGGCTGATGCCGAATTCGGCGGCAATCGGGCGGATGAGAAATTCGTTGCTGGCGGAAAGCAGCAGCAGTCGGTCGCTTTGGCGGCGGTGTTTATCGACTAATTCAAGCGCTTGCGGATACACGGCGGGCAGAATGAATGTTTGCAGAAATTCGGGGTAGAGGGCTTCTAAATCGCGGCGTTTGAAGGGGGTGAGGCTGGAGAGCTGAAAGCGCACGAATTCATCGGCATCTACGCTGCCGTCGGCGTATTGGTCAAACAGCGCATCGCGCCGCTGTAAAAAATCATCATCCAGCAGAGCGCGCCGGTGCAGAAAATCAATCCAGCAAACTTCGGTGTCGCAGCTGATTAAGGTGTGGTCGAGGTCGAAAATGGCCAGGTTCATCAGGGTTTCCAAATAAATCGTTTCAGACGGCCTTGCAATACGGTATGCACGCCGCAGGCCGTCTGAAAAGCTTGTTAAACGGCTGCGCTTTTTTGCAGGGCAATCACTTCGGCCGGCGGCACGGTGAGGTAGACTGCGCTGCCTTCGGGCAGGCTGCTGGCGGGGCCGTAATTGAGCACGTCGACATGCAGGGTGTCGCCGATATCGGTTGCTACGCGGTAGCGCACGATGCTGCCGAGCAGGGTGCGGGTTTGAATCACGGCGGCAATATCGCCTTGTGAGGGGTGAATCTGTATCGCTTCGGGGCGCACCACCAGCGAAGCGTTGCGGTCGGGGTGTTTCAGCGAAGGCAGCGCGCCCATATTGTAGTTGCCGATAAAACCGGCGGTAAATTCGTTGGCGGGGCTGTTGTAAAGCGTTTCGGGGCTGCAATGCTGCTCGATGCGGCCGCTGTTGAGCAATACCACTTGGTCGGACATCGCCAGCGCTTCTTCCTGGTCGTGGGTAACAAATACGGTGGTGAGGTTGAGCTCTTTTTGAATGTCGCAAATCTGGCTGCGCAGGTTTTTGCGGATGCGGGCATCGAGTGCGGAAAGCGGCTCGTCGAGCAGCAGCAGTTTCGGCTCCATCACCAAGCCGCGCGCCAATGCCACACGCTGTTTCTGGCCGCCTGAAAGTGAGGCGGGTTTTTGAGCGGCAAAGGCTTGCAGCTCCACCAGTTCCAACACTTTCTGCACTTTGGCGGCGCGCACTTCAGACGGCATTTTTTTGATTTTCAAGCCGAATTCAATATTTTGCGCTACGGTCATGTTGGGGAACAGCGCGTAGTGTTGGAATACCATAGCGATATTGCGCTTTTGCGGCGGCTTGCGGGTGATGTCGGCGCCGTCGAGCAGGATTTGGCCGCGGTCGAGCGTTTCCAGCCCGGCGATACAGCGCAGCAGTGTAGATTTGCCGCAGCCGCTGGGGCCCAACAGCGTGAGCAGGCAGCCTTGCGGAATGTGGATGTTTAAATGGTCGATAACCACCAATCCGCCAAAGGCTTTATAGGCATCTTTAATGATTAATTCACTCATGTTTGTTTCTCCCGGCTCAAGCGGCTGACCAGCAGGGTAATCAGCAGCATCACCATAAAATAAGATATCACCACCGCGCTGCTCAAATGGCCGGAGCGGTTTTTCAGGCTGTAGAGATAAATCTGGATGGTTTCCAAATGGCCGCCTGAAAGAATATTGATAAACACAAATTCGCCGATTAAAAAGGCGATGGAAATAAAAAACGCCACTGTCAGCCCGCGTTTGAGGTTGGGCATCAGAATATGCCTCACCGTTTGCAGACGGCTTGCTCCCAACAGCGCCGAAGCTTCGATTAAGTCTTTGACGCTGATGGCGCGGAAATTATTATCGAGCGAGCGGTAAACAAACGGCAGCACAATGGTGAAATAGCAGCCGGTAAGCACCAGAAAAGTGCCGGCAAACGTGCTCAACACGCCCGAATACAGTTGCAGCATGCCCACTGAAGCCACCACCGGCGGCAGCGTGAAAGGCAGCACCAGCACCGGGCTGATCCATTTTTCCCATTTCGGATGGCTGGTGTGCACCGCCAGCAACACGGGGAACACAATCACAATGCTCAACACCGCCGCCGTGGTGCTCAGCAGCGCCGAATAAAGGCTGGCTTTGAGAAAGCGCGGGTTGCTCCAAATTTCCAGCAGCCATTTGAGCGTCCAGTTTTCCGGCAGAATGGTGCGCGACCAATTGCTCGAAGTGGCATACATCAGCGTGGCCGCCACTGGTACCAGCATCACCAGCATCAGCACCGTCAGATAAGTGTAATGAAACGCGCGCGAACGGGTTTGGCTCATGTTTTACTCCTGATAACGGCGCAGCAGGTATTGGTGCGCCAGCGTCATCACCAGCATCAGCGACACCAGCACCAAAGCCAGCGCGGCGGCCATATTTGGCTCTAACGTGAGGTTGCCGGCAATCAGCGCGGCGATGCGGATGGGCAGAATATTGAAATTGCCGGTGGTGAGCGCATAAGCGGTGGCGTAGGCGCCCAGGGCGTTGGCAAACAAAATGATAAACGTGCCCAACAGCGCCGGCATCAGCACCGGCAGCGCCACTTTCACAAAATAGCCGCCAAACGACGAACCGAGCAGATAGGCGTTTTCGAGCCATTCCTGCTTGAGCGCCTCGATAGACGGATAAAGCAGCAGCACCGCCAGCGGAATCTGAAAATAAATATAGCTCACCAAAATACCGCTGTAGGAATACACGTCCAACACTTCGCCGATGCCGAAATGTTGCAGCAGCAGCGTCATCACGCCGCTGGAGCCGAACACAATCATGATGGCAAACGCCAACGGCACGCCGCTGAAATTGCTCAGCAGGCTGTTGAGCAGCACCAATGCGCGGCCGAAACGGCTGTTGCGCACGGCATACAGCGAATAAGCGCCTTGAAAGCCGATGAGCAGGCCGGCCACGCTGCTGATGAAGCTGAGCTTGAGTGAAATGCTGACCGATTGCAGATAAAAAGCATTGTCGAACACCGCCTGCACGTTGGCGAGGGTTAACGCGCCGGCATCGCTGCGAAAGGCATTGACCACCACCCAGCCCAGCGGTGCGAATAAAAACAGCACCACCAGCAAAACAAAAGGCACGGCGGCGGCATAAGTGCCCCAATGCTTGCCGATACGCGCTTTGCGCGCGGCAAAGGCCGTCTGAATCATCGCAGCAGCTCCCGGCACAGGGGCTTGTCGTGCGCTGCACCCAATAAAGCGCAAACCGTGCCGCAGATTTCGGTTTGGCGGATATCGGCACCGGCCAGCGAAAATGCGCTGCCGAACACATACAGCGGCACTTCGCGCTCTTCAGGCAAAATGCCGCCGTGGCTTTTATCATTGTTCATGCCGTGATCGGCGGTAACAATGACCTGATAGCCGTCATCCAGCCATGTTTGCAGATAATGCGAAAGATAAATATCGGCCTTGCGGGCGGCGTTGCGGTAGGCGGCGCTGTCGAAACCCGCTTTGTGGCCGGCATCGTCGATATTCATCGGATGCACCAGCAGAAAATCGGGCGCGTAGGCGCGGCGCAGGTGTTCGGCATCGTCAAACAGATGCGAATCGGGGTAGTGGTCGGCATAGTAAAAATGGCCGTATTGAATGGGCAGCGTTTCATCGGCGGTGTGACGGTCGCGCCCGGCATCGAAAGGCGCGGCGTTATACAGCTCGCTCACCCAATGATAAGCCGCCGCCGCGGTTTTCAATCCGGCTTGGCGGGCATAATGAAAGATGCTTTGTTCACGCGAAAGGCGCACGATATTGTTGTGGTAAACGCCGCTGATATGCGGCGCAATGCCGGTGAGCACGCATTCGTAGAGCGGGCGCGACATCGAGGGCAGCTCGCATTCGAGCGTGTAACAGCGCCCTTTTTGATCTTGGCACAAGGCTTGCAGATAGCCCATACAGTTGCGGCCTGTGTCGGCATTGAGGCCGTCCAGCAGAACCAGAATCACTTTGTTCATGGTGCGGCTCCATAGGGTAAAACCGGATAATCAGCAAAACCCCGACAGGCCGTCTGAAACTCTGCCTTATCGGGGTGTATCAGACAAACGCTTATTGATTAATCAACACTTTCTGCTGCCACAGCGAAGGCAGCGCTTTAGCCGATTTTTCCCAAGCGGCCATATCGGCTACCGGGCGCGCCTTGGCATATTGCACCTGCGGCAGCAGTTTGGCCTGCACCTCGGCGGGAATGGTTAAGGATTCGATGCGGATGGGGCGGGCATAGCCGCGCGCCAGATTGAGCTGGCCTTTGTCAGACAAGATAAACTCGCGCGTGAGCATGGCCGCGTGCGGGTGCTTGGCGTATTTGTTGATGATGGTGGCGTAGCCCGAGGTAACCGAACCGTCGCTCGGAATCACCACTTCAAAGCGGTTGGCATCGATTTGATCGCGGTAATTCAAGCCGTTGAAATCCCACACCACCGCCACTTCCACTTCACCTTTTTCCAGATTGGCCAGCGAAGGGTCGACCATTGCCAAGCGTTTTTGTTTGGCCAAATCGGCAAAATAATCCATTGCGGGGGTTAAATCGGCTTCTGTACCGCCCAGCGCATAATTGGCCGCCAGCACGCCGTTAACCGCCTGGCTGGCGCTGGAAACATCGCCCACGGTGATGCGGTAAGACGAATTTTTCAAATCGGCCCAGCTTTTGGGCACATCGGTAACTTTTTGTTTGTCGGCGATAAAGGCGATGGTGCCGGTGTAGGCAATCACCCAGTTGCCGTCTGCATCTTTTGCCCAATCGGGAATCTGATCCCAAGTGGTGGGCTTGTAGGGCTGCACCACTTCTTTTTCAAGCGCAATCGGGCCGAAGGTGGCGCCGACATCGCCGATATCGGCGGTGGCGTTGTCTTTTTCAGCGGCGAATTTGGCGATTTCCTGCGCCGAGCTCATGTCGGTGTCTTGGTGTTGCAGGCCGTATTCTTGCGCCAAGTCTTGCCAAGTTTCTTTCCAGTTGGCCCAGGTGTCGGGCATGCCCACGCTGTTGATGCGGCCTTCGGCACGGGCTTTTTCGATAATCTGTTCTAAAGTGAGCGTTGCGGCCGGAGCGGCAGCGGCGGGTTGTTGTGCGGCCGTTTCGCTTTGGCCGGAGCAGGCGGCCAATGCGATAAGCGGAGCGGCGAGCAGAAAACGTGAGTAACGCATGTGTATTTACCTGTGGGTTTGACAATATTCAAGAAACAGCCGGCAGGATGGGCGCTGTTGCCGCATATCGGCCGGAGAAGCGCTGATTGTGGGGCATTTGTGTTGCAGTTTGATGAAATAGAAAAAAGTGAACTGTACCCCAAAAGTTGGACACCTCCCACCAACCCATGAAAGGTACAGTTTTCTTATGTCTAAATACAGCCTACACTTCAAACATCAGGCCGTGATGCGTTATTCTGCACTCAGAAGCCAACAACGCACCGCAGACGAGCTTCAAATATCCCGAACCCACTTACGCCGATGGATTGCCGCCTACGAACGAGCAGGCATCCACGCGCTGGAGCACCCTCAAAGCACCATGTCCAAACAACGCAAAAACCCCTTTATTACCGACAAACCCGATGCCGAAAAAACACAGGCAGAGCTATTAGAAGAAGTCGCCTACCTCAGAGCGGAGAACGCTTATCTAAAAAAGCTCGATGCGCTGATGAAGCGCGCAAACCCAACCGAGAAAAAGCCCGCATCATCGAAGCATTAAAAACAGAACACCCGCTAAAATATCTTTGCGAATCTGCCGAACTGTCACACAGCAGCTTCTACTTCAGCAGAAAAAGCAACCAAAAGCCCGACAAAGATCAGGCAGATATGGAAGCAGTATACGCCGTTTACCAGCAGCACAAAGGCTGTTACGGACAAAGGCGCATTGCCGCCGCACTGTCATGGAACACCAAGAAAGTAGCGCGGCTGATGAAAAAAATGAATTTGAAAGCCATCGTCAGAGCCAAGCGAAAATACTACCCGCCGGCGATGGGCGAAACATCCGAGAATCTGTTGAAGCGCAACTTTAACGCCAACACACCCGACGAGAAATGGCTGACCGATGTCACCGAATTCAAATGCGACGGTCAAAAGCTGTATCTGTCGCCGATACTCGATTTGTATAACCGCGAAATCCGCAGCTATCACCTGTCGCGCCGCCCGAACAGCGAAATGGTAACGACCATGCTGTCACAGGCAGTGGCGCAACTGGGCGCACGCAAACCGATGCTGCACTCCGACCAGGGCGTATTGTATCGTTGCCATGCGTATCGTGAGCAATTGGCAGAGGCAGGCATCACCCAAAGCATGTCGCGCAAAGGCAATTGCTGGGATAATGCGCCGATGGAGAGTTTTTTCGCAATATTGAAGACGGAATGTTTCTACAACCGGACTTTTGCTTCGATAGAGGAATTGGAGGCGGAAATACATGACTATATCCGCTACTACAACTATGAGCGATTGAGTTTGAATTTGAAAAAACTGAGCCCTGTGGCATACAGAACTCAGTTTGCAACCGCCGCTTGAAGCGTGATTGATTCAGCGGTTTGAAAATGTCCAAGATTTGGGGGGCAGTTCAAGCATTCATCCTTTCAGACGGCCTCAGCTGTTTTAATCATAAGCCCAGCGCATCGGCATGAAATTCAATGTGGCTGTCGATAAAGCTGGCGATAAAGTAATAGCTGTGGTCGTAGCCCGGGCGCAGGTTGAATTGAACATGAAAGCCGTTGCCCCGGGCGGCGGCGGCGAATTTTTCCGGTTGCAGCTCTTGCGGGTAAAAATCATCGCCACCGCCTTGATCGATCAGTATCGGCAGCTTGGCAGAGGCCGTCTGAACCAATTTGGTGCTGTCATATTGCGCCCAAGTGGTTTGATCGCCGCCCAAATAAGCGGTAAAGGCTTTTTGCCCCCACGGCGTTTCGCTCGGATTAACAATCGGGGCGAAGGCCGATACGGCGGCGTAGCGGCCGGGGTTTTTCAGCGCGATTTGCAGCGCGCCGTGGCCGCCCATGCTGTGGCCGGAAATGCTGCGTTTGTCGGTTACGGGAAAATGCGCTTCAATCAGCGCGGGCAGCTCGTGTGCCACGTAATCATACATCTGATAATGTGCTGCCCACGGCGCTTCGACGGCGTTTACATAAAACCCCGCGCCTTGGCCCAAATCGTAGCGCTCGTCGTCTGCCACATCATCGCCGCGCGGCGAAGTGTCGGGCATCACCAGCGCCATGCCCCATTGGGCAGCAAAACGTTGCGCACCGGCTTTGGTGGAAAAGTTTTCATCGGTGCAGGTAAGGCCGGAGAGCCAATACAGCACCGGCACTTGATAACCTTGCAGCGCTTGCGGCGGCAGATAAACGGCAAACGTCATGTCGGTGCCGGTGGCCGCTGAGGCGTGGCGGTAGCGCTCGTGATGGCCGTTGAACATTTTATGGCGGGAAATCAGCGTGGGTGTGTTCATGATATGCTCGTGCAAATGGTTTTCAGACGGCCTTTTATATCACATGTGGCCGTCTGAAAACCATTTAAAAAAAGCAAGCCGGCAGATGGGTGTCCTGACAACTCACAGGCCGGTGGGGAGCATGCCGGGTATCAAACAGCCTTCGGCCATTGTTGGTCTAATACAGTCAGCACGCTTGCTATCAGCCGGTTGTCACGCGTGTGTTGCCATGCGGCGGCTACAGTGGTGATGCGGGTGGCTTCCTGCAAGGGCAGCAGCACCACGTTGGCGGGCAAAAGCTGTGTCAATGAAGCGGGCACCAGCGCCACGCCTTGGTTGCAGCCGACAAAAGCAATCTGCAAACTCACCGAGCGCACTTCATGCAGAATGCGCGGCGAAAAACCGGCCTGGCGGCAGGTGGCGAGCAGCGCATCAAATGAGGCCGGGCTGACTTTGCGTTCGAACATCACAAAGGCTTCATCGGCCAAATCTGCCAGTGAAATTTGCGCTTTGCCGCTCAAACGGTGGCTTTTCGGCACGGCAGCAGCCAGGGGCGTGCGCAACAGGGTGTTGGAGCGGATGTCGGCACCGAGATAGCCGTCGAGCCGGGCAAACGCCATATCGATTTCGCCGGCCTGCAACAGCGGCACGGCTTCGGCGCTGTCGATTTCCCGCACCCGCACCGTTATATCGGGATGGCGGCGTTTGATTTCCTCGATTAAGGGCGGCAACACCTCCAGCATCGCCACGGTAATCGCGCCGAACGTGAGTGTGCCGCTGTGGCCGGTCACGGCTTCCTGCACGGCGCTTTCAAGCTGTTGCAATTGTCGGGCAAACTGCTGCACCGCCGGTAAAACCGCCCGCCCCACGGGAGTAAGCTGCGTGCCCCGGCGCGAACGCTCAAACAATTTGACTTTCAATGCGTGTTCCAATTGCTTGATTTGCTCGGTCAGCGGCGGTTGCGACATGCCGAGTTTTGCAGCGGCACGGCCGAAATGCTCTTCCTCTGCCACCGCCAGAAAAAGCCACAGATGACGAATCAGGCGGAAATTTATCATACGGTTTTCCTATCACAGGGTTTCTTGATTGGTATTTTATGTATGAACGGCGGCTGTGTATAGTGCCGTCTGAAGCCCATTTGCAAAAGCAGGCGGGGCAGGCTGCGGGCTGATGCGGTCAGGTTGTTTTTGTGAATGGTCAGGGCACTCCGGCGGCTGTATTCTCCGATATGCAGGCCGTCTGAAATCATAAACCGTCCGGCTGAATCATTCTGTTTCGTTATTTCATCTGAGCGCAAAGAAGGCGCCGGCCATTCAAAAAGCAGCCGGCTTTTTTTGAATGACGGGAAAGGAAAAACCATGTTCGGTATTACCGATATTGTTGCTTACACGCTGGCGGTAACGGTGTTGATTTTATTGCCCGGGCCCAATTCGATGTTTTGCCTGGCCGTGGCCGGGCAATACGGCGCCAAAACCGCCCGTCGTGCGATTGCCGGCACGTTTCTCGGCAACGGCACGCTGATTGCCGCTTCGGCTTTGGGCGCCGGCGCCCTGCTGAAAGCTTATCCGTTTCTGTTTGACGGCCTGAAGTTGGTGGGCGGCACTTATCTGGCCTGGCTCGGCATCAAGCTTTTATACAGTGCGCGGCAACGCTGGTGCAACGGCACACCGCAGGCCGTGCCCGCCGGCGCCTTGCCGGCCGGCGGCAAGCCGAAAGTCTTTAAAAAAGCGCTGATGGTGGCGTTGCTCAATCCGAAAGGGCTGTTGTTTTTTCCATCGATGATGGTGCAGTTTGTCGACATCAGCTATCCGCATCCGTTAACAAGCTTTCTCGTGCTGGGGCTGATTTTCCAAACCATCAGCCTGATTTTTCTCAACCTCACCGCTCCGGCCGCCCGCCGCCTCACGCAAATGGTGGCGCGCCACCGTAGAGCCGGAGCAGCGGGCAAGGGCGGTGTGGGGGCTTTGTTTATTGCATTTGCGGCAAAGCTGTGGTGTGCGGCGGTATAACCCAAACACCGGTAAAGGCCGTCTGAACCTATTGTTTCAGACGGTCTTTACGATTCTTTTCAAGCGCGCTTTGCCGGGTTTGCCGCTGTTGCACGGGCAGTGTTTCAAGCGTTTTCTTAATTCATGTAAACATCGGGCGGGGCGGCATTTTGTCTGATAACGGCTGCTATAATCCGATTCGATTGTTCAGACGGCCTCATCTAAAGGTATCAGGCCGTCTGAACGCTGTTAATCTTTTATTGCTGTTTTTCACCTCATTACCCGGATGGTTTTCATGATGCGCCGAGCCCCCCGTTCTGCCGCTTTGCTGGATGCGCTGATGCGCCCCTACCGCCGCCGCCTGTATCTGCCGCTTTTGGCGGCATGGGTGGCGTTGGCGCTGTTGATATGGCAAAGCGCGCTGCTGGCCGATTTGTTTGCCGGCTGGCTCAACGCGGCGGCGGCGGGGGAGCGTTTGCCTTCAGACGGCCTTTATACCGTGTTGCCGTGGCTGTTGGTGTGTTTGCTGTTACGGCCTTTGCTTTCCCTTTATAAAGAGCGCCGGTTGCAAAACCTGAGCTTAGATGTGCGCCATCAGTTGCGCCGCCGGTTGTTGGATGCACTGGCAGACTTGGGGCCGGCACGCAGCCGTTTCGGTAGCGACGGGGCGTTGAGCACCCGGGTTTTGGAGCAGGTGGATGCGCTCGACGGCTACATCAGCCGTTTTTATGTGCAGCGCACGGTGGCTGTGGCTACGCCGCTGGTGATTGCGGCGGCGGTGTTTGCACACAGTAAGCTGGCCGCGCTGCTGTTGCTGCTCACGGCGCCGCTGGTGCCGCTGTTTATGATATTGGTCGGTTCGGCGGCAGCCGGAAAAAGCCGCGAGCAGCTCGACACGTTGGCGCAGCTGGGTGGGCGTTTTTTAGACTTGGTGCGCGGCATGCCGACTTTACGCCGCTTGAATGCCGCAACGCAGGCGGAAAAACAGGTGGCATCGGCGGCAGAGGCGTATCAGCGGCGCACGATGGGCGTGTTGCGGCTGGCTTTTTTGTCGGGCGCGGTGTTGGAATTGTTTGCCTCGCTGGCGATTGCGCTGGTGGCGGTGTATTTGGGGCTGGGGCTGATCGGGGTGCTGCCGTGGGCGCAGGGCGAAGTGCCGGTGCCTTACCGCAGCGCCTTGTTTATCTTGCTGCTGGCGCCGGAATTTTATGCGCCGTTGCGCCAGCTCGGCACCGATTATCATGCCAAAGCGCAGGCGCAGGCGGCAGCCGAAGCAGTGCAGCCTTTGCTGGATATGGCGGCTGAATCTTCAAGGCCGTCTGAAAATGGTATTCAGACGGCCTCAGAGCGTTTTCATGAATCCATTCCAGAAACGGAAAACACTCGGAAATCAACACACCAAGATGCTCTGAAAGTTGCGCCGTCGCTGCGGCTGGAACAGCTTGCCATCGGCGGCGAAGGCGATCGCGAGCGGCTGGCGGCGGTTTCGTTTGCCGTTGCCGCCGGCGCGCGCATCGGTATCGGCGGCCGCAGCGGTGTGGGCAAATCGAGCCTGTTGCAGGCGCTACTGGGTTTTTGCGCCTACCGCGGGCGGATTTGGTTGAATGGTGAAGATTGCGCCGGCTTCGATCGGGCCTGCCTGCAACGGCAAACCGCTTATCTGGCGCAAACGGCCACGCTGCTGCCGGGCACGGTTGCCGACAATCTGCGCCTGGCAAATGCCGCTGCCGGAGCAGAAGAGATGCGGCAGGCGCTGGAGGCGGTGGGTTTGTGGGATTTGATACAGCGTTTGCCCGACGGCTTGAACACTTATCTGGGTGAGCGCGGGCAAGGCTTGTCGGGCGGGCAGCAGCAGCGTTTGTCGCTGGCGCAACTGCTGCTGCACGATGCGCCTTTATGGCTGCTCGACGAACCGGCGGCGCATTTGGATGAAGAAACGGCGGCAGATTTATACCGCGTGTTGGGGCAGATCAGCCGCGGCAAAACCGTGTTGCTGGTGAGCCACGATTTGGCGGCGGTGCCGTGGCTGGATGAGGTGGTGATGCTGGAAGGAGCGCCTGATGAGCGGTAAACAAGATATCCGTTTGCGCGAATTGTGGCAGGGGCGCAAAGGCATGTGGGCACTGGCATGGGTGTTGGGTGCAATCACGCTGGCGGCCACGGTGGCGCTGCTGGCGGTGTCGGGCTGGTTTATCAGCGCGGCAGCAGCAGCCGGGCTGGCGGCAATGGCAACGGCTTATACGTTTGATTATTTCCGCCCCGCCGCGATTATCCGCACGCTGGCGATTGCCCGCACCGCCGGGCGTTACGGCGAGCGCTTGGCCTCGCACAATGCAGTGTTGGCGCTGCTGCGTGATTTGCGGGTGCGTTTTTTCAGCCGTTTGGCTGCGGCATCTGCCGGCACCGGTGTGTTGTCGGCACAGGCCATGCACCGGCTCACCGGCGATATTGATTTGCTCGACCAATGGCCGCTGCGTTTTCTGATGCCGTGGTTATGGGCGTTGCTGCTTCAGACGGCCTTTGTGGTGTGGCTGCTGCTGGCTGCGCCCGGGTTGCTGGTTTATGTGTTGCCGCCTTTGTTGGCGGCGGGTGTGCTGCTGCCTGCATTGGCGGCGCGGCAGGGCATCGCGCTCGCCCGCGCCGACACGCAGGCGGCGGAGCGGCGGCGCCATTTACTGTTGATGCCCTTGAGTATCCTCACTTCACTGCTGTTGTGGCAGCGCTGGGCGGATTGCGGGCGGCAGTTTCTTGAGGCCGATGCGGAATACGGCCGCCTGCAACTGCGCCAACAGCAGCTGGCCAGCGTGTATGTGTGGTTGCAGCAATGCCTGTTGGCGCTGTTGACAGGCTTGTTGCTGTGGCAGGCCTGGCCGCTGTTGCAGAGTGGAGCTTTGAGTGTGCCGCTGCTGCTGGCGCTGGTGTTGGCGGTGTTTGGTTTGAACGAAGTGCTCACACCGCAGGCATCGCAATGGATGGCGCTCGGCTTCAGCATGGCCGCCCGCGACCGCTTAAATGCGCTGGGCAGCGCAGCGCCTGCCGCAGAAACAGCCGCCGCTGTTTGGCCGCAAGATAGTCTGACATTCAGTGCAGAAGCCGTCAGCGCCAAAAAGGCGGGGGCATTAAATGGCGTGGAAAACGTAAATTTCACGCTTAAAAGCGGCGAAGTGCTGCTGATTAGCGGGCGCTCCGGTGCGGGCAAATCAACGCTGTTGGATGTGCTGGCGGGCGAGTTGCTGCCTGAGAGGGGCCGTCTGAAACTCAATGGGCAGGATTGGGGTGCGTTTGTAAAGCATGATGCGGTCGGCTATCTGGCGCAGCAGGTGGATATTTTTGATCTGACACTGGCGGAAAATCTGCGTTTGGGCGATGCGGCGGCAAGCGATGCGGCTTTGTGGCAGGTGTTGGAAAAAGTGCAGCTGGCCGGCTGGGCGCGTGCGCAACCGCAAGGCCTGCATACCCGTTTGGGCGAATACGGCGCCGAGGTGTCGGGCGGGCAGGCGCGGCGGATTGCGCTGGCACGGCTGTTGTTGAAACCGCGCGCCTTATTGCTGCTGGATGAGCCGTTTGCCGGGCTGGATGCCGCCAACCGCAGCCGCTTGGCCGATATGCTGGTTGCCGAGCAAAAACACGGCCTGTTGATATTGGCCAGCCATCAAGTGCAGGCCGATTGGGCGTTTGAGCGTTTGCATCTGCAAGAGGCCGTCTGAAAGATAAATGAGCCTCTGATTTTTCAGGGGCAAAAAGCACCTATAAATCGAATTGTCAGGATACCCTAGGGGTTTCCTGATAATGTAAACGACCTTTTGCCGGCGGATGGGGGAGAGTAGAATACCGGAAGCTGTATTTTTGTAATAAAACTTCAAACAAACCTGACACACAGGAGCAACACTATGGACTTAGTCGAATTATCGCGGCTTCAGTTCGCCATCACAGTTTTGTATCACTTTTTGTTTGTGCCGCTCACGCTCGGGCTGGCATGGATTTTGGTGATTATGGAAGCGGTTTATGTGATGACGGGCAAGGTGGTTTACCGCGACATGACCAAATTTTGGGGCAAGCTGTTCGGCATCAACTTTGCGCTGGGGGTAACCACCGGCATCACCATGGAATTTCAGTTTGGCACCAACTGGTCGTATTACTCGCATTATGTGGGCGATATTTTCGGCGCGCCGCTGGCGCTGGAAGGGCTGATGGCGTTTTTTCTCGAAGCCACGCTGGTGGGCTTGTTTTTCTTCGGTTGGGACAAAATGTCGCGCCGCCAGCATCTGCTGGTGACCATCTTTATGGCGCTGGGCACTAATTTGTCGGCCTTGTGGATTTTGGTGGCCAACGGTTGGATGCAAAACCCGGTGGGCGCGGCTTTTAACTTTGAAACCATGCGCATGGAGATGACCAGCTTTATCGAGGTGATTTTCAACCCCGAAGCGCAGAATAAATTTGTGCACACGGTGTCGGCGGGTTATGTGGCCGGCTCGATGTTTGTGCTGTCGATTTCAAGCTGGTATCTGTTGCGCAAACAAGATGTGGAATTTGCCAAGAAAAGCTTCCGCATTGCCGCCGCATTCGGCATGGCTTCGATTTTGTCGGTATTGGTATTGGGCGACGAATCGGGCTACAGCATCGGCCATGCGCAGAAAACCAAAATGGCGGCGATTGAGGCGATGTGGGAAACCGAGCCGGCGCCGGCATCGTTCAACCTGTTTGCCATTCCCAACGAAAAAGAAATGAAAAACGATTTTGCCATTCATATTCCTTATGTGATGGGCATTATCGGCACGCGCTCGCTCGATACGCCGATTCCGGGCATTAAGGAAATCATTGCGGAAAACGAAAAACGGATTGATTCCGGCCGCCATGCCGTAACCGCGCTGGAAGCTTTGCGCAAAGACAACAAAAATACCGAAGCGCAAGCCGTGTTCCGCCAACACCAAGAAGATTTGGGCTTCGGCCTGCTGCTGAAGCAATATGTGCAGGATGTGGATCAGGCCACGCCCGAAATGGTGGCGCAGGCGGCGCGCGATTCGGTGCCGACCGTATGGCCGATGTTCCTTACTTTCCGCATTATGGTGGCTTGCGGTTTTGCGATGTTGCTGGTGTTCGGCTTGAGCTTTTGGTCTTCGCTGAAAGGCACGTTTGCCGCCAAACCGTGGTTGCTGAAAGTGGCTGTGGTATCGCTGCCGCTGCCGTGGCTGGCGATTGAATCGGGTTGGTTTGTGGCCGAATACGGCCGCCAGCCGTGGACGATTTACGGCGTATTACCCACTCATCTTTCCGCTTCTTCGCTTTCCATCGGCTCGCTCATCGGTTCGTTAAGCGGTTTTATCGCTTTTTATACCGTGCTGCTGATTGTGGAAGTGTATCTGATGCAGAAATATATCCGCATCGGCCCGGGCTCGTTGGGCACCGGCCGTTACGATAATGAACACAATCATTAAGGGAGCGGAACATGGATATCATTAATTTATTCGACTATGCCACGCTGAAATTTATCTGGTGGCTGTTTATCGGCTTTCTGCTGATCGGTTTTGCCATTATGGATGGCCACGATATGGGCATCGGCACGCTGCTGCCTTTTGTGGCGAAAACCGATGAAGAGCGGCGCATTGTCATCAACAGCATCGGCGCACACTGGGAAGGCAACCAAACCTGGCTGATTACCGGCGCAGGCGCGATTTTTGCCGCCTGGCCGATGGTATATGCCACAGCGTTTTCCGGTTTTTACTGGGCGATGCTGGCGGTGTTGTGGGCGATGTTTTTCCGCCCGGTGGGGTTTAAATACCGCAGCATGATTCAAAACGATACCTGGCGCAAAACGTGGGACTGGTGTTTGTTTGTCGGCTCGTTTGTGCCTGCTCTATTGTTTGGCGTGGCCTTGGGCAATGTGATTCTGGGTGTGCCGTTTCATTTCGACGACAGCATGCGCTCGTTTTACACCGGCTCGTTTTGGGCGCTGTTAAACCCGTTTGCTTTATTGTGCGGCGTGGTGTCGGTGGCGATGCTGGTGTTTCACGGCGGCGTGTATCTGATGCACCGCACCGAAGGCATTGTTTACCGGCGCACCCGCCATACTTTAATCGGCAGCGCGCTGATTACCTTGCTGGCATTCAGTGCGGCCGGGGTGTGGGTGGCGACCGGTATCGACGGTTATGTGGCTGTGGCCGGGCTGGCACCGGGCGAGTTGGCCAATCCGCTGGGCAAAGAAGTGGTGCGGCAGGCCGGCGCCTGGATGCTCAACTACCAACGCTGGCCGCTGGTTATGCTGGTGCCGTTGCTGGCTTATGCGGGTGTGTTGGCGGCTTTGCTGCTGGCGCGGGCCGGTAAAACTTTGGCGGCGTTTGTGTGCTCTTCGCTGAGCATACTCGGCGTGATTGCCACTTTCGGCGTGTCGCTGTTTCCGTTTATTTTGCCCAGCAGCAGCGATTTGCGCTCCGGCCTTACCGTGTGGGACGCCACTTCGAGCCACCTCACGCTCACAGTGATGTTTTTCGCCACCATCATCATGATGCCGATTGTGGTGACCTACACCGGTTGGGCATTTCGGGTGATGCGCGGCAAGGTAACCGCCGAATATGTGCGTGAAAACGATCACAGCGCTTATTGATTTCGAATCAGGTGCTTTCAGACGGCCTCAGCTTTTAAAAGGCCGTCTGAAAACCGCAGACAAAGGATAAAGATTATGTGGTATTTTGCATGGGTATTGGGCTTGGGCTTTGCCGTATTGCTGGCGGTGTTGAACGCCATGTGGGGCGAGTTTGAGCAAGACCGCGCCGAGAGTTTGCTAAACAATCAACGTGATGCGCAATAATCGGGCTGCCGCCCGAACAGAGCCGCCGTCAGCAGACTGCGGCTCTGTTGTTTGTTGCGGACTGCATAGGTTTGGCGATGCGGTTGGCCGATTGTTGATGAAGCAAGGTCGGATACTTGTATCCGACAAATGGTTCGATATTCTGATGATGCCAAATAATTTCAGCCGTCTGAAAAATGTCGGATTTAAGAATCCGACCTAGGGTGTCCGGACAATTTGTTTATGAGGGGATTTTTGTTCCTGAAAGCAGATGCCAGGCAAAAAACGCAGCAAGATTGAACATCTTGCGAGGCTTTTTAACGCAGCAGATGCGTTTTCAGGGGCAAAAAAAGATGATGGTATATGACACATCAGAACACCCTAAAGGGTGTATTGCGTGGGTTCTGCTCACAAAAAACCTGTGTGAGCAAAGGCCGTCTGAAAGAAAATACTTTCAGACGGCCTTTGCTTATTTGCAGACTGTACACACATACGACAAGGCGCGTTAACGTGGTTAGGTGATTGTTGTGAATATTATTCGTTGCTTGATGAAGAAGTGGGGTATTGCTTGATTGGAATTTCGGCAATGCTGTATCGGGGCGCTTGCCGGCAGAGCAGGTCGTACCACAAGCGCAGCCGTGCCGCGCGTTCGCGTGCGTGGATTTTCCAGCCGGCGCGGATGCCGATGATGCGGGCGTCGTAAGCACAGGCATTGAGTTTGCAGGCTTGTGCCTGCATCAGGGCGCGCTGGTTGTGGAAAGGTTGCGAAATGATGCAAACGCTGTGCCGGCCGAAGCTTTGGCGGTAGCGGATAATGCTGTCGAGCGTGCGCAGGCCGGCCGGGTCTTGCCAGATGGCGCTTGCGGGAATGCCGGCGGCTGCCAGGTCGGCCTGCATGCACACGGTTTCGCTGGGGGTGTTGTCTAAACCGCTGCCGCTTGCGATAAAGCGTTTCACTTTGCCGGCACGCCATAATTCGACGGCGGCATCGATACGGTTTTGGTAATAGCGGTTCAGCGCGCGCTGTTCGCCGATATATTTGGCTGTGCCCAAAATCAGGCCGAATTCGGCGGCGGGCATGGCGGTTGCATTTTGGTAGCTTTTGGCACGGGCTTGGAGCCACACATAAATATCTGCACCTATCAGTGCGGCAGAGAGAATAATCAGCAGGGCAAGCATTTTCAGACGGCCAATAAAAAATCAGGTTTCTGCATGATACGCAAAAAACCTGATTCTGTGTGGCTTTGGCGGCCTTTTCGGCTGTAGGCGCCTTTGCCTTTTTTGTTTTTGTAAACTTTGTGCCGGAAAAGGTTGGATTTGACCAGCGCTTTGAGGGCGTTATCTTGAATCTGCCCTTTGTTGATTTCAATGTTGCGTTTTTTCATCGGTTGCCTTTCTTTAATCAAATGTCTGAACAATATTTCAGACGGCCTCTATTATATAGCGTAAAGGCCGTCTGAAAAAGACCGGTACGGCGCAAGCCGCTGTTTTAAAACCGCCGTTTCAGTTTGCAGGCCTGCATGATGCATACGGCCAGCTCTTCCACTGATTTGTCGGTGGTGTTGGTAAACGGCACGCTGTGTTGGCGGAACATGGCCTGCGCATCGGCCACTTCGCGCCGGCAGGTGTTGAGGCTGGAGTAGGTGGAATCAGGGCGGCGCTCCTGACGGATGGCTTGCAGCCGTTCGGGCATGATGGTCAGGCCGAAAAGCTTGTTTTTATAAGCTTTTACCATGCGCGGCAGGTCGGTGCTTTCCAAATCGTCGGGCGTGAGCGGGTAATTGGCGGCGCGGATGCCGTATTGTAAGGCCAAATACAGGCAGGTGGGGGTTTTGCCGGAACGCGATACGCCCATCAGAATCACATCGGCGTCTTTCAAATCTTTGCCGCTGATGCCGTCGTCGTGATTGAGTGAAAAATTCACCGCTTCCATACGCGCATCGTAGCGCTCGGTGTCGGCAATGCCGTGGCTGCGGCCGACTTGATGGCGTGCCTGAACGCCCAATTCGCTTTCGATTTTGCCGAGAAAGGCATCGAAAAAACTCAAATTCAGGCCGGCACTGGTTTTGACGATTTCACGAATCTGATTGTCGATAATGCTGGTAAACACCAACGGGCGCAGGCCGCTTTGCTCGTTGGTGTTGTTGATAATCTGCACCATGGCACGGGCTTTTTCGGGCGTATCGACAAAAGGATAGGTGGCGCGTTTGAAATTCACGCCTTCAAACTGGTCGAGCAGGGCTTCGCCCATACTTTCGGAGGTTAAACCGGTGCGGTCGGAAATAAAAAAAGCGGAGCGGCGGGCCATAATGTACTTTCGTGAAGGAGGGTGGGCGGCCGGAAAACCGGGTACATATTTATTTAAAACTAAAGCGGGCTGCATGGCGCTGCCGGCTTGTCTTTAAATGGGTTTCAGACGGCCTGTAAAGATAGGTTTATGATACCAAGCAAAAGCAGGATAATAAAGCCTTGCGGCAAATACTACACAGCACTACATTTAAATTTGTTTGAAATTAAATACCCATTTTCAGAAAGTTTTTTGAAAATTATTGGCATATTATGCCAGTAATTTAGCTTCAATTGGCCGTCTGAAAGTTGTTAATGTATTCTAAAGCCCCTGATTTACAACGGTTAACATAAAATACGGCATTGGCGATAAACGGTTTCATTCAATTACAAACGCGTGTTTCCGCAATTTTGCAAACATTGCGCCGGCTTGCAGGTCATGAAAAAAACATGACACTGCCCGTGTGAGTGGTTAGAATACCGTTGCGAGATTCATTTATTTTTTAACTTGTGACACTGGATTAAACAATGGCTGCAAATTACGTTATTTGGTTCGAAAACCTGCGCATGACCGATGTGGAAAGCGTGGGCGGTAAAAACGCCTCTTTGGGCGAAATGATCAGTCAACTCACCGAAAAAGGTGTGCGCGTGCCCGGCGGCTTTGCCACCACCGCAGAAGCCTACCGCGCTTTTTTGGCGCACAACGGTTTGAACGAACGTATTTCCGCAGCCCTGGCGGCTTTAGATGTGGAAGACGTAACCGAGCTGGCGCGGGTGGGCAAAGAAATCCGCCAATGGATTTTAGACACGCCTTTTCCCGAGCAGCTGGATGCCGACATCAAAACCGCATGGGATAAAATGACCGCCGAAGCCGGCAGTGAAGATATTGCCGTGGCCGTGCGCTCCTCCGCCACTGCCGAAGACCTGCCTGATGCTTCGTTTGCCGGTCAACAAGAAACTTTCTTGAACATCAATGGTTTGGAAAATGTTAAAGAAGCCATGAAACATGTGTTTGCTTCTTTGTATAACGACCGGGCCATTTCATACCGCGTACACAAAGGGTTTGCTCATGATGTGGTGGCTTTGTCGGCCGGTGTTCAGCGCATGGTGCGTTCCGACAGCGGCGCGGCCGGTGTGATGTTTTCGATCGACACCGAAAGCGGCTTCGACCAAGTGGTGTTTGTTACCTCTTCATACGGCTTGGGCGAAACCGTGGTGCAAGGCGCGGTCAACCCTGATGAATTCTATGTGCACAAGCCCACTCTGAAAGCTGGAAAGCCCGCTATTTTGCGCAAAACCATGGGCTCCAAGCTGATTAAAATGACCTTCACCGACCAGGCGCAGGCCGGCAAATCGGTGCAAGTGGTTGATGTTGATGAAGCCGAGCGCAAACAGTTTTCTATCAGTGATGCCGAAGTGACTGAGTTGGCGCAATATGCCCTGATTATCGAAAAGCACTACGGCCGCCCGATGGACATCGAATGGGGTCGCGACGGCACCGACGGCAAGCTCTATATCTTGCAGGCGCGCCCGGAAACCGTGAAATCGCAGGAAGAAAGCGGCCGCAGCCTGCGCCGTTATGCCATCAACGGCGATAAAACCGTATTGTGTGAAGGCCGCGCCATCGGCCAGAAAGTGGGTCAGGGCGTGGTGCGCCTGGTGAAAGATGCTTCCGAGATGGATACTGTGAAGCCGGGCGATGTGCTGGTTACCGATATGACCGACCCCGATTGGGAGCCGGTGATGAAACGCGCTTCGGCGATTGTGACCAACCGCGGCGGCCGCACCTGCCACGCGGCAATTATCGCCCGTGAATTGGGCATTCCCGCGGTTGTGGGCTGTGGTGATGCCACCGCCAAGCTTTCAGACGGCCAGGAAGTTACCGTGTCTTGTGCCGAGGGCGATACCGGCCTGATTTACGAAGGCCGTCTGAATGTGGAAATCACCGATGTGGCTTTAGATAATATGCCCAAATCACCGGTGAAAATCATGATGAACGTGGGCAATCCCGAGCTGGCCTTCTCGTTTGCCGGCCTGCCCAGCGAAGGCATCGGCCTGGCGCGTATGGAATTCATCATCAACCGCCAAATCGGCATCCACCCCAAAGCGCTGATCGAATTCGACAAACAAGATGCCGATTTACAGGCCGAAATCAACGAGCGCATTGCGGGCTATGCTTCACCGGTAGATTTTTATGTCGACAAAATTACCGAAGGTGTGGCCACGCTGGCGGCATCGGTGTATCCGCGCAAAGTGATTGTGCGCATGTCTGATTTCAAATCAAACGAATATGCCAATCTGCTCGGCGGCAGCATTTACGAACCGCATGAAGAAAACCCGATGTTGGGCTTCCGCGGTGCGGCGCGCTATGTGTCGGAAGATTTCAAAGACTGCTTTGCGCTTGAGTGTGACGCGCTCAAACGCGTACGCGATGAAATGGGCCTGACCAACGTAGAAATCATGATTCCGTTTGTCCGCACCTTGAGCGAAGCCGAGCAAGTGATTAAAGCGTTGAAAGCCAACGGCCTCGAACGCGGCAAAAACGGCCTGCGCCTGATTATGATGTGCGAAGTGCCGAGCAATGCCTTGCTGGCCGAGCAGTTTCTGCAATATTTCGACGGTTTCTCTATCGGCTCCAACGATATGACCCAGCTCACATTGGGTGTTGACCGCGACAGCGGCGGCCCGATTGCCAGCACATTCGACGAGCGCAACCCGGCCGTTAAAGTGATGCTGCATCTGGCGATTTCCGCCTGCCGCAAACACAATAAATATGTCGGCATTTGCGGCCAAGGCCCCTCAGATCACCCTGACTTTGCCAAATGGCTGGTGGAAGAGGGCATCGATACCGTATCGCTGAACCCGGATACCGTGATTGAAACCTGGCTCTATCTGGCCAAAGAGTTGAACAAATAAGCCGGATTTTTATAACGCCGTATCAAGCGCAAGCCGCCGTACATCATGTATGGCGGCTTTTTGTAATTAACCTACAAAGAAAATGAGTTATATCAAAAGGCCGTCTGAAAATTACTTTACAATAGCCGCTATCTTTATTACGGATAAACAAAAGAGACGGTAATGAGTGATTATTATCCCCATCAGATTCTGCAAGCCACCATTGAAAAAGGCGAGGCCAAAGCCGCAGGCGGCATCTCTTATTTAAGCATTTTGGGTTTTCTCGGCGGTGCGTTTATTTCATTGGGCTATCTGGCCTATATCCGTGTGGTGGGCGGCATGCCGCACGAATGGGGCAGCTTGGCCGTGTTTATCGGCGCGGCGGTGTTCCCCATCGGCCTGATCGGCATTCTGATCGGCGGCGGTGAATTGATTACCGGCAATATGATGGTATTGCCGACAGCCTGGCTGGCCAAGCGCATCACACTCCCCAAGCTCGGCCGCAACTGGCTGATTGTGACCTTCACCAATCTGCTGGGCGCGATGGCCGTGGCTTGGTTTTTCGGCCATTACGTCGGCCTCACCGAAGGCGAAGTGCTGCATAAAACCATTGCTGTTGCCGAAGGAAAAGTCAACGCCGGCTTCGGCCGCTCGCTGGTTTCGGGCATCGGCTGCAACTGGATGGTGTGTTTGGGCGTGTGGTTGTGCTACGGCGCGCATTCTTACGCCGGAAAAATTCTCGGCATTTGGTTTCCCATCATGATTTTCGTGTTGGTCGGTTTCCAACACGTGGTGGCGAATATGTTTGTGATTCCGGCAGCGATTTGGGCGGGCGCGGACATTTCATGGGTGCAGTTTGCTGAAAATATGGTGTCGGTGTTTATCGGCAATACCATCGGCGGTGCGGTGTTTGTGGGTGGTGTATATTGGTTTGCCTACCGCCATCATATGCAAAAACAGGCTTGAGTGTTTGCAGGAAATACTGTCGGTTGGATTTTTAGAAAATGAATGTTTCGGATTGTGTGCTGCCCGCAAAATTTCTTAAAACGGTGCATTACGCACTACCGCGCTTGCTTTAATGAATGGCTTAAGTGAACTTTTTATCAGGCCGTCTGAATGATTTTCAGACGGCCTGATCAGTCGTTGGAGTGAGGGCTTTGCCACGAAAAAAACATACTCAAGCCAAACGAAGCTCTTGGGCTGAGCCCACCACGCCACATCTGCCGAAACATTTTTTCAGACGGCCTGATTTGTTATTAAAGTGATAATGAAATTAAAAACCGATTGCTTTTGAAAACGGCTTGTGCTAGTTTATTCTTGCTATTTCAAACAGTTGTTTGAAATAGCAACAAATCCGTTCTATCACAAGAGGAGAAACAATATGGCGGTTTTTGACTACAAGCAGTATTCATCGGCAGAAATGCTGGCTTTATTGCAAACATCACATGCACTGGCTACCTACAGCTCGCTCAGCAAACCGATGGGCTTGCCGGTGGGTGAAATAGTCGGCTGGCTGGAAGACAAGGGCATTATCGACAACTTTTCCCACAACAAATTACCGGCGGGTTGGCGTGAATTGGCGCCGGCCGATTTAGGGCTGCCGCAAAGTGCGTTGGATGCGCACGGCCACTATATTATCAAAAGCCCGATCAGCGGCACGCTGCTGACCGGGCCGCAAGCCAAGATTGTGGCGCAGTTTGACGAGGGCGGCGCAGTTCAAAAAATCGGCGTTTCGTTCACGGCCACCAATTCGCCGGTAGATATTCTGGATTATCTGCAACTCAACGAAGGCACCATCGCACCGAATATGGAGCCTTTGCTGCAAGCCGTTAAAGCCTATGCCCAAGCGCAAGGTTTGAGCGGCGAAGATGTTGTGGTAACCGGCTACAGCCTGGGCGGCGGCTACACCAATATCATGGCCCGCTTCCGCGAAACGCTGGCCGACGGCTTTTTCAGCGATGCCGACTATATCGGCCATGCCGCGCCGGTAATTTTTGATGATCCGTCTATCTTCAATTACGGCTATGAAAACGATGTGGTATTCCGTGCGGCGGGCGACCACGCCACTTTGGCCGAAGCGCTGGCCGCCGCCAAGCCCGGGCTGGTGCATCCCGACACCCCGTATGATTCGAGTGTCGACAATATCGTGCTGTATGGCGATGCCTATGCTTCGCCGTTGTGGCCGGCGCCGCTGTTTTCATTGCTCAATCTGCCTTTTGCCTGGTATGCCCATGTCGACGGCATGATGACTGATGCCATTACCCGCATCGGCGAATCTTCATTTTATGAGCACACCACTCAAGACAGCACCATCATCGTTTCCAATCTTTCCGATCTGGCGCGCCCGATAAGCTGGGTGGAAGACAAAAACACCATCACGTCCGACCACTACGGCCAGCCGGCTTTCCTCATCGGCAGCCAGCATGCCGACAAGCTGAAAGGCGGTTCGGCCGCCGATTATATTGATGCCGGCGCCGGCAACGACACCATCAAATCCGGCGGCGGCAATGACCGCATCGACGGCGGCAGCGGCAGCGATACTTTGTGGCTCGACGGCAAAACCGCTGATTGGCAGGTTTTTCATCTGAATGACGGCACTGTGTTTTTCGAGCAGGCCGGCAATGCAGAGCTGGTGCAGGCGCACAATATCGAGCAGGTAACGTTTAACGGCGATTTGCTCAGCCATACCCGCCCTTATCAAGTGCAGGAAAACGAGCTGGCCGATGTGCGCTTCAAGCTGTTTAAAAGTTTCAATCAATCGGTGGAATACCAAACGCATGAAGAAGGCGGCAGCGGCAGCGACACCTTGAAAGGCAAAAACCTGTTTGGCGGCAACGGCGACGATATCCTCTATGGCAACGAAAGCGGCGGCTTGCTGCACGGCGGCGAAGGCAACGACATGCTGGTTGCCGGCGAAAACGGCATCCGTCTGTATGGCGCGGAGGGCAATGATATTTTGTATGCGCGCGGCAACGACATCAGCCTTTCAGGCGGTATCGGAGACGATACTTTTGTATTTGATGCTTCCGGCAGCTATCAGATCAGCGATTTCAACTCATCGCACAACGAAGGCGACCGGCTGATGTTTGCCGCCGCGTTGTTCGACAACGGCAGCCTCGCCGATTTTTCTGTGCAACGCGGTGAAGATGTTCAGATTGCCTATCAGCAATTCAGCCTCACCGTGCAGAACAGCAGCTTAGATGATGTGATGGCTGCCGGTCAGATAATCGCGTAAGCGCAATATCAGCCTTATCAGGCCGTCTGAAAGTGGAAAAGCTTTTCAGACGGCCTGTTTTTAAGATGAATTTGCTTATACGGTGTTTGCTGTTCAATCATCAATATACAGCCTTGGCAAAACCATTTTTCCGATACAGCGCAGCCATCAAGATTACCGTATAATCACAGCGATTGAAAAATACGGAACCGATGATGAGCAGCGACTACCAGCAACAGCTGAATGAAAAAAAACAATACCTTCAAACCCTGTTTGGCGGCCTGAATGCCCCCGTGCCGGAAGTTTTCGAATCAGCGCCGCAGCATTACCGCATGCGGGCGGAATTCCGCGTGTGGCATGAAGGCGAAACCATGTTTTACGCCATGTTTGAGCGCGGCCGCAAGGCCGGCGGCGGTTCACTTATCCGTTGCGATCAGTTTGCTCCTGCATCTGAAGCCATCAACCGGCTGATGCCGCGCCTGATGGCTGCCGTGGATGGTCAGCCGGTGTTGAAAAACCGCTGGTATGCGGTGGAATTTTTATCCACCCTCAGCGGCGAAATGCTGGTAACGATGATTTACCACAAAAAGTTGGACGACCAATGGCATCGCGCCGCAGAGGCGTTGCAGGCCGAATTGGTCATCCGCATCATCGGCCGCAGCCGCGGGCAAAAAGTGGTGTTGGATCAGGATTTTGTCACCGAAAAGCTGCATGTGGCCGGCAAAACGTTCAGCTACCGCCAAATCGAAGGCAGCTTCACCCAGCCCAACGCGCAAGTGTGCGAAAAAATGCTGGCTTGGGCTTGCAGCTGCGCCGAAGGTTTGGGCGGCGACATGCTTGAGCTTTATTGCGGCAACGGCAATTTCACCCTGCCGCTGGCTGATAAATTTCGGCGCGTGTTGGCTACCGAAGTGTCGAAAACCTCTGTTAATGCCGCTTTGTGGAACATTCAGGCCAACGGCAGCCGCAATGTGCAGATTGCCCGTTTGTCGGCCGAAGAATTTACCGAAGCCTATCGCGGCAACCGCCCCTTCCGCCGCCTGCAAGAGCAGGGCATTGTGTTGGCCGATTATGCGTTTTCCACCATTTTTGTCGACCCGCCGCGGGCCGGTATCGATGATGCAACATTGCAGCTGGTAGCGCAGTTTGATTATGTGATTTATATCTCCTGCAACCCCGAAACCCTGCGCAGCAATCTGGATATACTCACGCAAACGCATGATATCCGGCGCATGGCATTGTTTGACCAATTTCCGTTTACCCACCATATCGAGAGCGGCGTATTTTTAAGCAAACGTGACGGTTTTCAGACGGCCTCAGACTGATCAGATTCACTGGTCTGCGGTTCGTTTTCTTCTTCATGCCATAAGCTTTGCTGCTGCCCGGCAGGCATCAAATGGCCGACACCGATACCGATTAGGCGGAATGCGTCATCATGCTGGCGCGGTATGCGCCGGATGAGCGTGGCGGCGGCCTGTTGCAGCGAAGCCGCATCGGGCAGAGCAGACGAATAGGTGAGCGAGCGGGTGATGATGCGGAAATCGGCGGTTTTCAGTTTTAACGTTACACTGCGCGCCTGTATTTTTTTACGCGTGACCTGCTCCCACAAATCGTCGCCCAAATGCGGCAGATGGCGGCTGATTTCGGCCAGCGGCAAATCTTCGGGCAGGGTGATTTCGGTGGAAATCTGCAAACGTTCGCGGCTGGGCTTAACCGGCCGCTCATCGTTGCCGCGGGCCAGGTCATACAGGCGGTAGCCGTAGCGGCCGAAATGATTGAGCAGCTCGCCGCGTTCGAAAGCACGCAAATCACCGGCAGTATGCATGCCCAGCGCATTCATTTTTTGCAGCGTAACCTTGCCCACGCCGGGTATTTTGGCCAGCGGCAGCGTTTCCAAAAAAGCGGCTACTTTTTGCGGCGGCAAGGCAAACTGGCCGTTGGGCTTGCGCCAGTCGGAAGCGATTTTAGCCAGAAATTTATTGGGCGCAATACCGGCAGAAGCGGTTAAGCCGGTTTGAGCAGCAATGTCTGCACGGATACGGCGGGCGACATCGACGGCATAGGGAATATGCTGATGATTGCGGGTAACATCCAGATAGGCCTCATCCAGCGACAGCGGCTCGATCAGGTCGGTATATTGTGCAAAAATCTGATGAATCTGCTGCGACACTTGCCGGTATAAATCAAAATGCGGCGCAATATAGACCGCTTGCGGGCACAAACGCTTGGCCGTCGCCACCGACATGGCCGAGTGCAGGCCGAAACGGCGCGCTTCGTATGAGGCGGCGCAAATCACCGAACGCGGCCCATCCCACGCCACCACCACCGGCTTGCCCCGCAGTTGCGGCTGCTCACGCAATTCTACCGAAGCATAGAAAGCGTCCATATCGATGTGGATGATTTTGCGCACATGCATAGCAAGCTTGAGGCCGTCTGAAAAGAGAAAATATGATTTTAACGGATTTGCGGATAGGGGTGTTTTGTTTCCGGTGTTGTCTGTCGTTATGATGCAGAAAACAGCCGATTGTTTGAAATATTCTGCTTTAGGCGGCCTTTTATTGTTATGTTATATTTAAAATTAATATATTTGAAAAATATCATGCCTCTGTAGGCAGAAAATCGGCACAAAGATATTATTGTTGACAATTTGAGTGTTCATGCCCATCAAACTTGTGTATGATTCAGTAAATGACGATTTACACAAACTAACTGAGGAAAGCCATGTTTAAGAAAACCGCCGTATTGGCCGCCATCGCCGCCGCCCTGATGTTGGGCGCTTGCTCTAAAAACGACAACACCGCCGCCGCACCATCAGCCGAAAAAGCCTATGTGGTGGCCACCGATGCCACTTATGCGCCGTTTGAATATCAAGACAACGGCCAGGTAGTCGGCTTTTCGAAAGACATTTTAGAAGCCATCGCCGCCAATCAGGGCATTAAATTTGATTTTGCCAACACCCCGTGGGAAGGTATTTTTGCCACCTTGGATAAAGGCGACAGCGACCTGGTGTCGTCCAGCGTCACCATTACCGAAGAGCGCAAAGGGCAGATGGATTTTTCAGACCCTTATTTTGAAGCATCGCAACTGATTGTTACCAATGAAAAAGGTGCTAATATCCAATCGTTTGCCGATTTGCAAAATCATACCGCTTCCGTGCAAACCGGCACCACCGGCGATTTGGTGCTGCAAAAACAGCAAGGAGCCGGCAGCGCCAACATCAAACGTTTCGACACCATGCCGCTGGCCTTGAAAGAGCTGCTCACCGGCGGTGTAGATGCCTCTGTGGGCGATAACGGTGTGATTCAGAATTTTGTCAACAACAACCCCAACGTCAAGCTGACCACCGTCAGCGACCCGGCTTTTGAAACCGAGCATTACGGTTTTGCCGTACGCAAAGGGCGCGATGATGATTTGCTGGCTAAAATCAATGCCGGCATTGCAGCCATCAAAGCCGACGGCACTTATCAAAAAATTTACGATAAGTGGTTTGGCGGTGAGCAAGCCAAATAAAATATCACAGCGCAACCACAGGCCGCCCGTTTCAGGCGGCTTTTTGCTGTTTGCCGCAGGCCGTCTGAACGCGGCTTGAATTTTCAGGTACAATGCACCATTATCTGATTTATCCCTTGTTCAGACGGCCTCATACATAAAGGCCGCCTGAAAACTAAACATCTCCAATAAATAACGACCCTATATGATGAACAAAGACCAATTTGCCGACAATCATTTTATCCGCACCATCATCGATGAAGATTTGAAAAGCGGCAAACACAACACCATCCACACCCGTTTTCCGCCCGAGCCCAACGGCTATCTGCATATCGGCCATGCCAAATCGATCTGCCTCAATTTCGGTTTGGCCTACGTGTATGAAGGCTTGTGCAATCTGCGTTTCGACGATACCAATCCTGAAAAAGAGTCCGACGAATACGTGCGCGCCATTAAAGAAGACGTGCAGTGGCTGGGTTTCAAATGGGCGGGCGAACCGCGTTTTGCCTCAAACTATTTCGACCGGCTGTTTGAGTATGCCGTCGGCCTGATTCGCGACGGCAAAGCCTATGTTGACGATTTGAACGCCGAAGAAATGCGCGAATATCGCGGCACGCTCACCGAGCCGGGCAAAAACAGCCCTTATCGCGAGCGCAGCATCGAAGAAAACCTTGATCTGTTTATGCGCATGAAAGCGGGCGAATTCCCCGACGGCAGCAAAACCCTGCGCCTGAAAATCGATATGGCTTCGGGCAACATCAACCTGCGTGATCCGGTAATTTACCGCATCCGCCGCGTGCACCACCACAACACCGGCGACAAATGGTGCATCTATCCGATGTATGACTACACCCATGCCATTTCCGATGCCATCGAGGGCATTACCCATTCGCTGTGCACACTCGAATTTGAAGCGCACCGCCCGCTGTATGACTGGGTGCTCGATAATATCCCCATCGACAACCATCCGCGCCAATACGAATTTTCACGTTTGGAGCTTTTGTATTCCATCACCTCGAAGCGCAAACTGAATCAATTGGTTACAGAAGGCCATGTTAAAGGCTGGGACGACCCGCGTATGCCTACCATTTCCGGTATGCGCCGTCGCGGCTACACCCCCGAAGGCCTGCGTTTGTTTGCCAAACGCGTGGGCGTTTCCAAATCAGAAAATATTGTTGATATGAGCGTGCTCGAAGGCGCCATCCGCGAAGAGTTGGAAGAGAGCGCACCGCGTATGATGGCCGTGCTCAACCCGATTAAAGTCGAGCTGGTGAATTATGATCCGGCGCTCACCCAAAGCCGCAGTGCGCCTTATCATCCGCATCATCCCGAATTCGGCGAACGCGAAGTGCCGATTTCCCAAACCCTCTACATCGAAGCCGACGATTTCAGCGAAAACCCGCCCAAAGGCTGGCAGCGGCTCACCCCCGGCGGCGAAGTGCGTTTGCGCTACAGCTATGTGATCAAATGCGAAGAAGTGGTGAAAGATGCCGGCGGCCGCATTGTGTCGCTCAAGTGCAGCATCGATCACGACACCTTGGGCAAAAAGCCCGAAGGCCGCAAGGTTAAAGGCGTGATTCACTGGCTTTCCGCCGAGCACGCCGTGCAGGCCACCGTGCGCCAATACGACCGCCTGTTTGTTGAAGCCCGCCCCGATGCCGTGCGCGGCGAAGACGGCGAATACGTGCCGTTTACCGATTTTCTCAATCCGGAATCGGTAACCGAAATCAGCGCCTGGGTGGAGCCGGTAGCCAACACCCTCGCGCCCGAAAGCCGCTATCAGTTTGAGCGTCTCGGCTATTTCGTTACCGACCGCCACGACCACAAGCCCGGTGCACCGGTGTTCAACCGCACGGTTACGTTGAAAGACGGTTGGCAGGCCAAAGCATAAAATCTTCTGCGAGGCCGTCTGAAAACGTTTTCAGATGGCCTTTCTTTTATTTATTTCGGATAACAGTCTTACTACAATAATATGGCACTCCATCCCACTCAAATTTTCGAGGCGCTTGAAAAACTTGTTCAAGAGCCTGACCGCAATAGTTTTATCTACGAATTTTTGCGCATTTTCGATACCCCGAAATCCACGATCACCAAACTGAAAAAAGGTGATGCGGCAAGCAACGTGGCCGATAATATCGATTGCGGCGCCGTAGCGCTTAAACAGCGCCTGTATTTCCAACCTGTCGGGGGGGGGGGCACGACGTGGCCGAAGCGCTGGCGCAGTTGCGACAGTCGCCTGCTATTGCCCAACATAAAATCCGCTTTTTAATCGTTACCGATTATCAAGACATTACCGCTTACGATGCCAAGGTTGATGACACAGTCGATTTCCCTTTTGAAGAGCTTCACAAAAACTATGCCTTTTTCCTGCCGTTGGCCGGTTATGAAAAAAGCCGCGACATCAGTGAAAATCCTGCCGATACCAAAGCCGCCGAAAAAATGGGACGGCTTTCCGATCAAATTCGCAGCCTGAATCCCGATGCTTCTGTCGAAGCGATTCACGCGCTCAATATTTTCCTCACCCGCCTGCTGTTTTGCTTCTTTGCCGAAGACACCGGTATTTTCGCTAAAAACAGCTTCACGCAAACGCTGGCCAATATCACCCAAAAAAACGGCAGCGACACCGCCGCTTATCTGACGCAACTTTTCCGCATCCTCAACCAGCCCGACAGCCATCCCGAGCGGTGCCGGGCAGCCGCCCATTTAGCCGCTTTCCCTTATGTAAACGGCGGCCTGTTTGCCGATGATTATCCCGTGCCGCAATTTGATGCCCGCGCCCGCCGCCTGCTGATTGAATGCGGGCAGCTTGATTGGGCCGATATCAATCCCGATATTTTCGGCTCGATGTTTCAAGCCGTGATTGATCCCGTGCAGCGCAGCCGTTTGGGGCAGCATTACACCTCTGTGCCCAATATCATGAAAGTCATACGCCCGCTTTTTCTAGACGACTTTCAGACGGCCTTCGAGCAGATTCTGGCCAACGGCCAAACTCGTGCCGATACCAAAATCCAAAAGCTGCACGCGCTCAATATGCGCCTTTCCCGCATCAAAATTTTCGACCCTGCCTGCGGCTCCGGCAACTTCCTGATTATCGCCTACAAAGAATTGCGCCGTTTGGAAATCCGGATTTTCCAAGCCATCAAAGATTTGGGCAGCAATGATTATTTCGTCAGCCAAATCCATTTAGGCTGTTTTTACGGCATCGAAATCGACGACTTTGCCGCTGAAACCGCCAAGCTTTCGTTGTGGCTGGCCGAACATCAAATGAACAGCGCCCACCAACTGCAACTGGGTAATGCCTTACCGACGCTGCCGCTGAAAGACAGCGGCCACATCCTCGCCGCCAACAGCTTGCGCCAAGATTGGGAAACTTTCTGCCCGCGCGATTCGCACCGCGATGATGAAGTGTATCTGGTCGGTAATCCGCCGTTTGGCGGTTCGGGCAACCGCACTGATGCGCAAACGGAAGACATGCAAATCGTGTTTGACGGCTTTAAAAAATTCAAAATGCTCGATTACGTGGCCTGCTGGTTTTGGAAAGGCGCGCAATACATCAGGGGCAGCCGTGCAAAACTCGCATTTGTGGCCACCAATTCGATCACCCAAGGGGAGCAAGTGGCGATGTTGTGGCCGCCGGTTTTTGCATTGAACGCACGCATCGCTTTTGCCTATCAAACTTTTGCGTGGGCAAACAATGCCAGGCAAAAGGCCGCCGTGCATGTGGTGGTTATCGGTTTGGCGGCCGAACCGACACGGGAAAGGGTATACCGCGGCCAACAATCAGGCTTTGCGTTTGGTGACGGCGGCAATAACGAGCCGGATTTTGAATCCGCCAAAACCCCGCCATGCCGCCTGTTCAGGCCGTCTGAACAAGAATGGGTGGTGCAGGAAGTGGCCAATATCAGCCCGTATCTGGTTGCGGGCAGCAATTTGGCTGTGAATAGCCGAGAAACGCCGTTGGCCGATGTGTCGGCTATGGTGTACGGCAACAAACCGGTAGACGGCGGCCATCTGATATTGAGCCCTGCTGAAAAAGAAGCTTTGCTTGCCGCTGAGCCGCAAGCCGCAAAATGGATGAAAAAGCTGCTTGGTTCGGATGAATTTCTCAATGGCAAAGAGCGCTGGTGTTTGTGGCTGGTGGGGATTGGCGAAGATGAATTGGCTGCTATGCCGCAAGTGATGGCGCGGGTGCATGCTGTGCGTGCATTTCGTTTGAGCAGTAAAAAGAAGCAAACGCAAGAATGGGCAGAGAAGGCCCATCTGTTTACTGAAATCCGCCAACCTTCAGACGGCCAATATATCCTCGTCCCCTCTGTATCTTCCGAGCGCCGTCAATATATACCGATGGCTTTTCTGAATGCCGATGTAATTAGCAGTAATGCTAATTTAATGATTCCCTACGCCACTTATTACGAATTCGGTATTTTAAATTCGATGATGCACAACGATTGGATGCGCATGGTGGCAGGCCGTCTGGAAAGTCGTTACCGCTATTCCGGCACTTTGGTTTACAACACTTTTCCGTGGCCGCAAGCATCGGCAGCGGCGCGGGAACAGATTGCCGAGTTGGCCAAAAATATCTTGCGGGCCCGTGCCGAAAACGCCGGCAAAACCCTGGCTGAATTATACGACCCCGACAAAATGCCCGCTAATCTGCGCCAAGCCCATCAGACGCTGGATGCGGCGGTGGATAAGCTTTACCGCAGCAAACCTTTTTCAGACGGCCTTGAGCGCGTGGCGCATCTGTTTGGTTTGTATGAGCAATTGATTGCAGCAGAACAGCAACGCGAAGCAGAAGTGAAAACGAAAGCCAAAGCAGCTAAAAGCAAGAAAAGGCCGTCTGAAAGCAAATAACGGCCGGTATCGCAACTTTCAAAGCGACGTAAACCAAAAAAAAGGAAAACAACATGACCATCCCCTTACTCAATGTCGAATATGCGCAAACGGGCACGAGCACCAAGCAAAACAATATGGGCATGCGCGAAATGCAGGCACGTGCGTTTGCCAAGCGGCAGGCGCAATATCTGCTGCTGAAAGCACCGCCTGCTTCAGGTAAATCGCGGGCGCTGATGTTTTTGGCTTTGGATAAATTAAACAATCAGGGTTTGAAAAAAGCGGTGATTGCGGTGCCGGAAATGTCGATTGGCGGCTCGTTTGCCGATACCGATTTACGCTGTTTCGGTTTCTTTGCCGATTGGCGGGTGAAGCCTGAAAACAACCTTTGCGTTTCAGACGGCCTCGATGATAAAGGCAAGGTGGCAGCATTTTGCCGCTTTATGCGCGGCGATGATGAGGTGTTGGTGTGTACTCATGCCACCTTGCGTTTTGCCTTTGATGAAATCGGCAATGCGGCGGCATTTGACCATACTTTGGTGGCAGTGGATGAATTTCATCATGTGTCGGCGGATGAAAACAACCGTTTGGGCGGGCTGATGGATACGCTGATGCAGCAATCGGCAGCGCATATTGTGGCGATGACCGGCTCGTATTTTCGCGGTGATGCGGTGCCGATTCTTACCGAAGAAGATGAGGCAAAATTCGAAAAGGTAACCTACACTTATTACGAACAGCTAAACGGTTATCAATATTTGAAATCGCTGGGCTTGGGCTACCATTTTTATCAGGGGCGCTATCTGGATGCCTTGGGCGAGGTGCTCGACCCGGCCAAGAAAACGATTATCCATATTCCGAATGTGAATTCGGGCGAGGCGGCGGTGGACAAATATTCTGCCGTCGGCCACATCATCGACATTTTGGGCGAGGAAGTCGGCCGCGATGAGGCTACGGGCATTATCACGATTAAAACCCATGCGGGCGGTTACTTGAAAATCGCTGATCTGGTGGACGATCATCCGCTGGTGCGCCCGAAAGTGCAGGCATATTTGCGCGGAGTAAAAGAGCGTGAAGATATGGACATTATTATCGCGCTGGGCATGGCGAAAGAAGGCTTCGACTGGCCCTTTTGCGAGCATGTGCTTACCATCGGCTACCGCAGCTCGATGACGGAAGTGGTGCAGATTATCGGTCGGGCTACCCGTGATTGCCCGGGCAAAAGCCACGCACAGTTTACCAATTTGATTGCGCAGCCGGAAGCGGCGGACGAAGATGTGAAAGTATCGGTTAACAATCTGTTGAAAGCGATTACGCTGTCGTTGCTGATGGAGCAGGTGCTGGCACCGAATATCACTTTCCGTCGCCGCTCGGATGTGGGCAAAGGCGAGGTGTTGCCTGCCGGAACGGTGGTGGTGGACGATACGGTGGTGCCGGTGTCGGCCAAAGTGGTGGAGATTTTAAACGGCGATTCCACTGAAATTATTGCGGCGCTGACGCAAGATCAGCAGGCGCAGCGGGGTTATGTGAATGTCGAAATGCCGTCTGAAACGGTAAATGAGGTGCGGCTGCCGCAAATTGTGGCGCATCGTTATCCTGATTTGAATGCGGATGAACGTCAGCAGGTTTCAGACGGCATTTTAACGATAATGACGGCCAATAGCGGCGGCGGTTTGATAGATGGCCGAAGCTTGCCTGAAAATGCGCAAATAGAAGGCGAGCGCCGTTTTGTGGAACAGGGCGGTTTGTTTGTGGATATTGAGACACTTTCTGCCGATGAGCAGGCGAATGTGCAGCCGGAGAAGATTGTGCGCGAGCACGAGCTGCCGGCAGGAGCAGAAATTGTTCATCCGAAAACAGGTGAGAAATCAATAGCGGGCAACACGCAGTTTGTGCGTTTGGGTGAGAAATTTATTAATATCGAAAAATTAAACGTAGATTTGATTCGGGCGGTAAATCCGTTTGCGCAGGCGTATGAGATTTTGTCGAAAAATGTTGACAGTGCTTTGTTGAAAGCGATTCAAAATTATGTGGATGCAGGCAGAATCAGCATGAGTGAGGATGAAGCGGTAATGCTGTGGCCGCGGATTAAGACGTTTGTGCAGACCAATGGCCGCGAACCCTCAAAAAATGCTGCCGATATCATGGAAAAACGTATGGCTGAAGCCTTGATTTATATTCGCAATAAAAAAGCGGAAAGCTTGTCGAAAGGTGGTGTGTGATGCTGGTGCTGCGCAGAAAAAGCCGGTGCGGGTTGGATGATATTTGGGAGGACGATGATTTGGGGCTGTTGGCGGATGTTAAACCGAAAATACAGCATGATGCGCGGCACCAAACCGGCATCGCACAGTTTGCAGAAGTGAATGATTTTTTCAGACGGCATCAGCGCAGGCCGTCTGAAAGCAGTGGCGATTTTCAAGAGGAATTGTTGGCGAAAACTTTGCAGTCTTTGTGCCGTGATGGGGAATGTGCCGAAATGCTCAAGGCATATGATGAGTTTGGTTTGCTGAATATTGATGCAGCAGTAATCAGTTTGGCTGATATTTTTGACGATGATGATTTGGATTTGCTTGATGCGGGCAATATTGAGATTTTTGATTTTACGCATATTAGCGAGCAACAAGGCAAAGCTTATGCCGATGAAGGCAATGCAGAGCGGCGGGAATGTGTGGATTTTTGGCGTTTTGAGGCTTTGTTCCAACAAACCCATGCCGCTTTGAAAGCGGGGCGGGCGCACTTGGAACGCTTGAAAACCGAGCAAAATCTGCAAAAAGGCGAGCTGTTTTTATTGGGCGGCCAGCTTTGCTATATAGCCGATGTGGTGGAGGCAGAGGCGCGCAAAAGCAATCGTGCCCAATTCCGTCTGCGCTTGATTTATGAAAATGCCACAGAATCGAATATTTTGATGCGCTCGTTGGCCAGGGCGGTATATAAAGATCCGAACGGGCGCAAAGTGATGATGCAGAAGCCGTCTGAAAACGGTGATCTGCTTTCCGGCGACCCATGCCGTGAAGAGGTAACGGGCTGGTTGTATGTGGCGGCTTTGACTGCCGCCAAACCGGAATTGGCGGGCTGCCGCCATGTGCACAAAATCGGCTTTACCACTACCACGGTAGCCGCCCGCTTGGCGGAATCGGTAAATGATATTGCCTTTTTGGAAAGTGAAGTGAAGCCGGTGTTGGCGTTTGAATGCCGCAACATCAATCCGCATACTTTTGAAAGATTGTTGCACACTTTTTTCTACGGCCAACGCTTGAACATCACATTAACGGCGAAAAACGGGCAAAGCTACCGCCCGCATGAGTGGTTTGATGTGCCGCTGGCAAGCATTGAAGAAGCGGCAGGTTATATTGCAGAGGGTACGATTAATCGTTATCGGGTGGATCAAACCACGGGTCGGATTGTGGCAAAATAAAGCATGAGCTGTTTGTGTTTTCGGCAGCAGATAAGATTCAAGCTTCTTAATTAAATTTGACACAACAGGGGCGACTGAATACAATCCGAGTCTGACAAGCACTTTGTCGTTCTATATCAAGCCGCATCGGCTTAACCCTATCCTCATCTTTACTTTCAGACGGCCTCAGGCCGCCATTTCTCACATTTTAAGATATCTCATACTATGCACGTTTCCGAATTACAAACCCAGCACATTTCCAAACTTCTGGAAATGGCCGAACAACACGGCATTGAAAATGCCAACCGCCTGCGCAAACAGGATTTGGTATTTGCCATTGTGCGCCAGCTGATGAAGCAGGGCGAAAATTTTACCTGCTCCGGCACGCTTGAAATTTTGCCCGACGGCTTCGGCTTTTTGCGCAGCTCCGACACTTCCTATCTGGCCGGGCCCGACGATATTTATGTGTCGCCCAACCAAATCCGCCGCTTCAATCTGCACACCGGCGACACCATCGAAGGCAGCGTGCGGGTGCCCAAAGACAACGAACGCTATTTTGCCTTGGTGCGCCTCGACAGCATCAACGGCGACAAGCCGGAAGTGTGCAAGCATAAAATTCTGTTTGAAAACCTGACTCCGCTGTTTCCCACCCGCCCGCTCAAGCTCGAACGCGACATCAAGGCTGAAGAAAACCTCACCGGCCGCGCCATTGATTTGGTGTCGCCCATCGGCATGGGGCAGCGCGCATTATTGGTGGCACCGCCGAAAACCGGTAAAACTGTGATGCTGCAAAACATCGCCCATGCCATTACCGCCAACAACCCCGAAGTAGAGCTGATTGTGCTCCTGATCGACGAGCGCCCGGAAGAAGTCACCGAAATGACTCGTTCTGTGCGCGGCGAGGTGGTTTCATCCACTTTCGACGAACCGGCGGCGCGCCATGTGCAAGTGGCTGAAATGGTGATTGAAAAAGCCAAACGCATGGTAGAGCATAAAAAAGACGTGGTAATTTTGCTTGATTCGATTACCCGCCTGGCACGCGCTTACAACACCGTGGTGCCGGCATCCGGCAAAATCCTCACCGGCGGCGTAGATGCCAATGCGTTGCACCGGCCGAAACGCTTTTTCGGCGCGGCGCGGAATATCGAAGAGGGCGGCTCGCTGACCATCATCGCCACTGCGCTGGTAGAAACCGGCAGCCGTATGGACGATGTGATTTTTGAGGAATTCAAAGGCACCGGTAATATGGAGCTGCACCTCGACCGCCGCTTGGCCGAGAAGCGCGTGTTCCCCGCCATCAACATCAACCGTTCGGGCACCCGCCGCGAAGAATTGCTGGTATCCAACGATCAATTGCAGCGCATGTGGCTGCTGCGCAAATTTTTGCATCCGATGGACGACATCGAGGCCACCGAATTTTTGGTGGGCAAGCTGAAAGATTCCAAAGACAATAACGATTTTTTTGAAATGATGCGCGGCAAATAAATGCCCGAGGCCGTCTGAAAGTTTTCAGACGGCCTGTTTTATAGCCGAATAGCTTATTTCAGTGTAAAGCTCTGCAAACAACCCAAATATTTGATTGATCGAAATATCAAATATTTCAGACGGCCTGTTTTTGTGTAAACCTAATTACCATATGGCAATGATAGAAAAATCTTTTGGTATCAACCGTTTTGAACGCATGCCGTCAGATTTCGGGGTGTGGCGGGCATGCTGCTGATACCGCTTTTCATTTCACGCCAATACTAGGAAACCCCACGATGACCACCAAAATGAATTGGCAGCAATTGCTCAGCACCCAACGTTTCCGCCCCAAAGACGGTGAAATCGTGCCCACCAGCACGCCGTCTACACAAGAGGGCGCCGATGCCTTGCGCACCGATTTTCATATCGACTACGACCGGGTGGTATTTTCCGGCGCGTTCCGCCGCTTGGGGCGCAAAACCCAAGTGCATCCGTTTGCCGAACACGACCACACCCACAACCGCCTCACCCACAGCGTGGAAGTAGCCAGTGTGGGGCGCAGCTTGGGCAACCGTGTCGGCATGATGATGCAGGCAGGCGAATTTCTGCCTCTGGGCAATACCCCCAGCGATATCGGCGCGGTGGTGCAGGTGGCCTGCCTGGCGCACGATTTGGGTAATCCGCCGTTTGGTCACACCGGTGAAGATGCTTTGCGCGACTGGTTCCGCAATCCCGCCCACAGCCGCTATCTGGCAGGCTTGAGTGAAGCCGAGCGCAATGATGTGCAAACTTATGAAGGCAACGCCCACAGCCTGCGCTTGCTGGCGAGCTTGGAGATGTACCGCAACCGCGGTGGCATGCGGCTGACGGCTGCCACCATCGGTGCGCTGCTGAAATACCCGTGGACCACGCTGTCGCCCAACGGCCGCAAGAAGTTTAATATCTATCAAACCGAGCTGCCGTACATCCGCCGCGTGGCAGTCGAATTGGGGCTGCCGGAGTTGGAAAAAGACCGTTGGGCGCGCCATCCGCTCTCTTATCTGATGGAGGCGGCCGATGATATTTGCTATGCTTTGCTCGATTTGGAAGATGCCGTGGAAATCGGCCTGTTGGGCGATAGCGAAGTGGAAAGCATTCTGGCCGAACTCACATTTACCGAAACCACCTGGCACGCGCAAAGCAGCCGCCAGCGCTGCGCCATGCTGCGCGGCATCGCCATCGGTCGGGCGATTGATGATGTGGCGCAAACCTTTATGACCCATCAATCAGATTTGCTTCATGGCGAATTTCAAGGTAAAGACTTGCTGGCTTTGTGCAGCCCTGAAGTGCAAAACACGCTGGAAAAAGCCAAAGAATTGGCGCGCACACGGATTTTCCGCCATCAAAGTAAGTTGATGACCGAAATCGCCGCCTTTCCCTGTGTGGGCTCGATTCTGGATTTGTTGGTGCCGGCTGCGCATGCGCTGATTACGGAAGGGCAGGTGGGCACACGCCAATCGCTGGCGCTGGAATTGCTGAACAATGATGATCCGCTCACTCAAGCCGACAGTTTGTATCAGGCTTATATGAAAATTCTGGATTTTGTCGGCGGCATGACTGATAACGCGGCAGCGAAAATGGCACGTGAAGTTTCCGGCATCGGTATGGTTTAGGGCGTTCTGGCTTTGGCATCAGGCCGTCTGAAAAAAGCTTTCCTAAATTCAGATTAAATTCAATCGGGTAAATATTTTGATGAGAAAATGTGAAAAAAAGGGTAGACAGATTTTGGCAGTTTCTATATTATTCGGTTCTCTTGATTCACGGCACTAACGAAGCGCAGTGATACACGCACCCGTAGCTCAGTTGGATAGAGTATCTGGCTACGAACCAGAGGGTCGGGCGTTCGAATCGCTCCGGGTGCGCCATCAAGATATCCGCGCCCATCGTCTAGCGGTTAGGACATCGCCCTTTCACGGCGGTAACCGGGGTTCGATTCCCCGTGGGCGTGCCAATTCCAGCACCCTGTTCAATGTTTTGAACAGGGTGTTTTCATATTGCTGTCATTATACGGTATCTTTTTTACAACAATTTCTATGCCGATCGGCATAATTCCCCATCGTTTTGCAATGGCTTGATATATTGGCGGGCAAAGCTGTCATAATGTCTTTCTTAACATTTATATTCATTTACCAGAATAACCTAACTGCGTTGGTTCGCCGCCTTACTGGCTTAATTTTGTGAATGGGTATCAGACGGCACCTTGTGAATCTGTCATAACATTTAAAAACCGAGAGCCTCGCAAAATTCTTGTTGAAACAATGGAAATTGTTTGATTAACGTTATTTCGATGCGGGCTGAAATCTTTTTTTTGATTCAAGTATATGGTTTTAAAGTAAACTTTCGGTAAGGCACCGGTTGCCGGCCTGCGCCGGAATGACGGAGTGGGTTGAGTGCTTGGGTATCCTGATGTGTCGATTTTCGAGTGCTTTTTGCCCGGCATCTGCATTTTCAGGAACAAAAACTCCCCCATAAACGACACATCAGGGCATCTTTGCGTGCGGAAAAAGTATTTTGCCAAAGCTTTTGGCCGTCTGAAATTATGGAGAAAGCAGTGTTTCGCAGTGTTAATGTTGTCAGCGGAGAAACTTTGTATGAACGTGCGGCGCAGCCGTGGCCGCTGTTTGCCCGTGATTTGACCGGTTTGCGCGAGCAACAGCAGCATTTTGCCGCCCTGCCGGTAACCGGGCGCACGGCTTTGTTGTCGGCATTTGCCGACCGGCTGGCGGCCGGGCGCAACCGTTTGGCGCATATGGTTTGCGAAGAAGTCGGGCGCTGTCTGCGTGAATGTGAAGCCGAGCTGGATAAATCGGTGGAGCTTATCCGCTACTATGCACGTTTGGCGCCTGAATTGCTGGCGCATAAAACCATTGCCACGCAGGCAAGTTTGAGCCAAGTGTGTTTTGAGCCTTTGGGTGTGGTATTGGCGGTTATGCCTTGGAATTATCCGGTGTGGCAGGTGTTGCGTTTTGCCGTGCCGGCTTTATGTGCGGGTAATGCCTGTGTGGTCAAGCCTGCGCCGAGTGTGGCGCGGGTAACTGCGGCATTGTTTGATTTGGCAGGCACTGAGCTGCCGTTTCAGGCGGCATGGCTTGATCATGAAGCGACTTTGCAAGCGGTGGCGCATTGCGATGCGATGGCTTTTACCGGCTCTACCGATACCGGCCGCCATCTCGCTGCTCATGCCGGAGCGCATCTGAAAAAAACGGTGCTGGAGCTGGGCGGCAGTAATGCGTTTATTGTGATGCCGGATGCGGATTTGCAACAAGCCGCCACCGATGCGTGTTATTCGCGTTTTCGTGATGCCGGGCAATCGTGTAACGCGGCCAAGCGGATTATCATCACTGATGCGGTGGCGGATCGGTTTTTACCGCTGTTTTTGGCAGAATGCGCCAAATTGAAAACCGGTCATCCGTTGGATGCCTCAACCACACTGGCGCCGCTGCACCGTGAAGATTTGCGCCTGCGGGTGCACGCCCAGGTGGAAGATGCGCTGGCTAATGGAGCAACGGCCTTGTGCGGCGGGGTTTTGCCTGAGGGCAGGGGGTGGTTTTATCCGGCAACGGTATTGGATAATGTGACACCGGCCTGCCGTGTGTATCGCGAAGAAGTGTTTGGGCCGGTGGCAGTATTGTTACGCGCACGTGATGCAGCGCATGCGGTGGCGCTGGCCAATGATAATCCGTTTGGCTTGGGGGCGAGCATTTATTCGGCCGACGAAGTGCAGGCATGGAAATATGCGCGCCAACTCACCACGGGTGCGGTGTTCATCAACCGCCATACCAGCAGCGATCTGCGTTTGCCGTTTGGCGGCGTGAAGGCTTCCGGTTATGGGCGGGAGCTGTCTGAATTCGGGTTGTATGAGTTTGTTAATGTGAAATCTTACTGGCAAAAGTAGAGAAAATGAACAGATTAGGGCAAGCAGTTTGGGCAACTTCGATGATGGCCGTGTCGCTGCCGGCGCTGGCGCAAACGCAGAAACTGTATTTCAACCAGCAAGGCCGGGTAACGCCGGCCATGTCTTCGGTGGCATACGTGCGTGAATACCGTGTGCAGCAGGGCGTGGCGCATTCGCAGGATTTTTATTACCCGTCGATGAAAAAATATTCTGATCCTTATCAGGTGCCGGCCGGGCAGATTCAAACGTTTGTGCCGGTGTTGAGCAACGGTGTGCTGACTTTATGGTATTTCAACGGCCAGAAAAAAATGACCGGTCAATATAAAAACGGCAAGCCCAACGGCGAGTGGATCAACTGGTATCCCAACGGTAAGCGTTCGGCCGTTATGCCTTATGCAGAAGGAAAAAGTGAGGGCACCGGCGCACGCTATTACCGCAACGGCAATAAAGAAAGTGAAATTCAGTTTAAAAACGACAAGGCCAACGGTGTTTGGAAACAATGGTATGCCGACGGCAGCCCGAAAACCGAAATGACCATGCTTGACGACAAGCCGACCAGCATTGTCAGCTGGAACGAACAAGGCCGCCTGCTGTCGGAATTAAGCATTGATCACGGCAAACAAAACGGCATTGTGCTTGATTGGTATGAAAGCGGCGCCAAAAAATCAGAAACGGTATACCGTGACGGCGATTTAATCAAGCGCACCGTGTGGGATGAAGAAGGTTATGTGTTGGAAGAATTGCCGTAATGCTCATCCACAAAAATAGTCTCAAGGCGTTGGCTCGCCTGAGCTTGAAGAGGACTGAAGCGCCAAGTCAACCAGCCCATATGTGTGTACTGTATTCGGTTCGCCGCATTGTTTGCTTACTTTTTTGAATGGATATCATATTTGAATGAGTTTAGATTAATTTAATTGGTTAGGCCGTCTGAAAACTTGTGTGTTTTCAGACGGCCTTCATTGTATTGGCTTGCTGATAAACGCATACCCATTCACAAGATAATTTAACGGCGTTGAAATTATCTTTCGGTGGTTATCCCTAAAAAAATAAAAACGGCAAAATTGCCGTTTTTATTTTGCCGTTATTCTGTTGCTGCCGGCGTTTGCCGGGTTTTAATCAACAGTGTGGCAATGGAAGCCAGTGCCAGCAAGATACCGGCAAAGGTGATGGCATTGCCCGGATTGGCGCCCAGGATATGGTTGAAAATCCAGCCGAAGGTTACGGTTTCAATCAGCATCGGGATCACAATCATCATATTGATGATGCCCATATAAACACCGTAACGCTCTTTCGGAATTTCTTTGACTGCAATCAGGAAAGGCACGCCCATCATGCTCGCCCACGCGATACCGAAGCCGATCATCGGCACAAACAGCAGAAATTTGTTGCTGATGTGGGGGAAAATCAATAAAGCAACGGCGGCCAGCGATACGGCGAAGGCGTGTACGTATTTGGCGGCATATTTTTTAGCCAGCAGCATCAGGCCGAAAGCAGAGATAAAGGTTACGATATTGTAGAAGCCGTTTACCAGCCCGGCCCAGCCCACGGCCTGCGCATAGATTTCTTTATCGGCCGAAGTGCTGCCCCACACCGATTGGGCGATGCTGAGGGTGACGTATTGCCAGTAAATAAACATGGCATACCATTGGAAAAGATAAACCAGCGCCAACTGCCACAAGGCTTTGGGCATGTCTTTGATGGCCATGCCGATTTCGGTGACGGCGGGAAGCAGGCCTCTGGGTTTGGCGCGCATAACGGCCAGCTCTTCGTCGGAAGGGCGCTTTTCGGGTGTGGAAAATACGGAAATCAATACAGAGCCGATGGAGCAGAATGCGCCGATATAAAACGAGCCGTATACCCAGTAAGGAATACCGTTTTCAGACGAACCGGTGATGATTTGCTGAAAAAAATACAATGACACGTTGGCCAGTGTGATGCCCAGGCCGGTGAACACGCTTTGCATCAGGAAACCGGTGGGTTGTTGGTGTTCGGGCAGGGTGTCGGCAATAAAGGCGCGATACGGCTCCATGGCAGTGTTGTTGCTGATGTCGAGCAGCCACAGCAGCAATACGGCCATCCATAAAGCGGTCACGTGCGGGTAAAAAAACAGGCAGATGCTGCAACCGATGGCACCGATTAAAAAATAAGGCCGCCGCCGGCCGAGGCCGTTTACCCAGGTGCGGTCGCTGAGCGCACCGATAAGCGGCTGTACCAAAAGGCCGGTTACCGGGCCGGCCATATTGAGCAGGGGCAGCGATCCGGGGTCGGCATTTAGAAAACTGAATACCGGGTTAATCGCAGTTTGCTGCAAGCCGAAGCTGTATTGGATACCGAAAAAACCAAAGTTCATCAGCACAATCTGGCGTAAGGTCATGGCCAGTTTCTGATCGAGTTTCATACACTATTCTCCTTTGAGAATGAACAAAATAGGGGGGGATAAGGGTTGCCCATTTCGTGATGTGTGTGGCCGGTGTTGTGTTTATTATTAAGTCGGGCTGCTTTCGGGCTTATCTGTCTGTTTATCTGTCTATCGTGATAACCGATGAACGCCACGCCACTTCCGAGGGGATAATGAGCGGATTGGGTGCCGTTTTTTTGGCAGGTTTGCCGGAAGCAAGCTCCAGCAGAATTTTGCCTGCCTGCATGCCCATTTCATAATAAGGCAGAACGGCCGTTGAAAGCGGTGGAAACAGCGTTTCGGTAATCGAAACATCGTTATCGTAGCCCACTACTGAAATTTCTTCAGGAATACGCAGGCCGCGGGTGCGCAAGATGCCGTAGACGCGCAAAGCCATTTCATCGTTGCCGCAGCAAATCACGCTGGGCGGCTTAGCCAATGTCATCAGATGTTCGATGGCGTTCCATAAATCCCGGCTGTCGTTGTTTTGGTTCGGGTAGCCCGCCACCAGCAAATCAGCATCATAGCCGATGCCGGCTGCTGCCAGCGCCGCGCGGTATCCTTCAGCGCGCAGACGGGTGGCAATCACATCGGGCGGCAGCGTTAGATAGGCAATACGGCGGTGGCCGTGGCCGATAAGGGCTTCTACAAGCTGTTTTTGGCCGTTGGCATCATCCGGCAGCACCGAAGGCGTGTTAAGGCGGTCGAAGCAGTTCAACAATACAATTGGGCAGTCATCGGGCACTTTCGGCAGCGCCACTTCTTTATGCTGGTCGGCCACATATAAAATGCCTTCGACGCGGTGTTGCAAAAAAGTGCGGATCAGCGGCGCTACTTTATCGGCATCGCCGCCGGTGTCGGCAATCATCAGCGTTTTCCCGGAGGCCGAAATCGTTTGCAGCGCACCTTGCACCAGCAGCATATCGCTCAAACCGCGCGGTTGATGTGCGGTATCGGTGCGGGCTGAAGATTGCGAAATGGCACCGGTAATCAAGCCGATCAGCCCCGAACGGTTGGAGCGCATCATGCGTGCTGCGGAAGAGGGGATATAGCCCAATTCGCCAATTGCTTTTTGTACTGCTTCACGCGTTTCCGGTTTGACCGGCGCATCGTTGTTTAACACACGGCTTACTGTTTTCGCAGATACGCCGGCGTGGCGTGCAACATCGTAAATCGTGGTCATGACAGATTCCTTGTGGGTATTGCAGGCAGATTACCATGTAATGACATCGGTGTCATTATGCGGATTTACTTTTTTATGCATAAATTTGTGTTGGGTCAAGTTTTCAGTGCGGAAATTGTCGTGATTAACGGGTGGTTAAATATCTTATTGTTTTAAAAGTTAATATTTAAGTTGTAAAAAGGCCGTCTGAAATAAAAGGCCGTCTGAAAACAGTTTCAGACGGCCTGAGCAAAGCTTTTAAGAGCGGTTAGAATTTATAGCTGACAGAGCCTAAAATGCTGCGGCCTTGGCCGTAATAGCAGTATGAGGCATCGCAGGCTGCAATATATTTGCGGTCACCGACATTGTCTACATTGACTTGAGCCGTCCAGTTGCGTGCGAAATCATAGCGGGCAAATAAATCAAATACGGTAGAAGAGGGAACTTTCATGCCTCGGTAAGCCGCATCTGCATATTGCCCGTCTACGGTGCTGGTGCCGACATAGCGAACCCCGGCGCCCAACGACAGGCCGTTTAATGCGCCTTGGTCAAAGCTGTATACACCACGCAGGCTGGCGGAATGCTTGGCATACAGCGTGTTGCGGTAGTCGATATTGTCTGTGCCTTTGTCGGTGCGCGATTGATAAGTGTAGGCAAATTGGCCGCTCAGATTATCGGTGATTTGCGCTTGTGCCTGAATTTCTACGCCTTTACGCTTGGAGGAATCACCGCTGACCGTGCTGCCGACACCGTTGGCGCCGGAAATCAATGCGCCTTTATCGTTGGCTTTAAAGGCTGCTGCGGAGATGGTGCCGTCAAGCCAGCTCGGTATGTATTTCACACCCACTTCGTATTGCTCGGTGGTTTGCGGATCATACAGCGTTTGATTGCTGCTCAGGCCTGTCGGCAGGCGGAATGATTCGCTGTAGGCAAAATAAGGGCTGATTCCGTATGGGGCGTAATACATCACCGAGCCTGAGTAAGAAGTATGGTTTTTCTTCACAGATTGGTTGTTGGTGTATTCTTCGCTTTTCGCACGGTCGTGGCGGATGCCTGCGGTAATGCCGACTCTATTAAACAGGCGCACGCTGTCTTGCAGGTAGAAGCCCAATTGGGTAGCTTTCAAATCATTTCGCGGAATCGCAGCAGTATCGGCCGTGACGCCGTAAGTCGGGTTGAAAATATTCACTGTGCCCGGGCTGACAATGGTAGGCCAAGAAAGCAGTTGGTATAAGCCGTTTACTTTTTGATGACGGTAATCAACACCGCCCACTAAAGTATTATCGATATTTTCATTTTTCCAGCGCCAAGTGAGGCGGTTGTCGATGCTGTGGGTTTTGTTGCTGCCATCGTTATACACCAAATCGCGGGTGGCTTCGTTGTTGCTCACACCGGACCACACATATACGCCCATGTGTTTGTTGTCGGCTTTGTTATAACGGTAGTTGGAGCTGAACGTGATGCCGTTGTCAAAATCGTGGCTGAATTCATAGCCGAGCGAATATTGCTTGTTGGTTTCATTATCCAGACCGGGGTCGCCCAAGTTGGTATGGCGGCCGACTGTCTGGCCGTCTACGGCCACCAATGAGCCGGTCATCGGCACAAAATTACTGCTGGGCGTGCCTTTGTCGCGCTGGTAGCTCGACAGCAGGGTCAGATGGGTTTTATCGCTGATGTCCCAAGACAAAGAGGGCGCAAGGTAAACGGTTTTATTGTCGGTGCCGTCCCATTCGCCGTCGGCAGCGCGAAACGAGCCGACCAAACGGTAGCGCAGATTTTGGTCGGCACTGATTGCGCCGGTGTAGTCGGCACCGATGCCGTATTGGCCGTTATTGCCGACAGAAGCGTTCACTTCACCTTTGCCGACTTGCTCTTTATGCGGGCGTTTGCTGATGTAGTTAATCAAGCCGCCCGCATTGGCGGCACCAAAAGTCATCGAATCGGCACCTTTGGTGATTTCAACAGTTTCCACGCCATAGCGCTCAACACGAGGCGTAAAAAAGCCGTAGCCGGGTGATAAGGTGCCGTCAACTGCCTGGCTCGCCTCGGTGCCGCGGATATGGAACCAGTTGGTATTGGTATCGCTGCCGAAAGGCTGGTTGGTGAAACCGGCTTGATAACGGCCGATTTCATCCATTTTTTCTACGCCTTCTTCGGAAAGCGTTTCCGCACTGATGGTGACGGCTGATTTTGCCTGGCGGAAAGGCACGCTATTGAGTTTGTTCATCGAGCCGACCACGCTGACGGTTTCCAATTCGGCGCTTGCGACTTCATCAGCGGCGAAGCTTTGCGTGTAGGCACCCAACACGGCGGCGGCAAGCAGGCTGCGGGTGAAAATAGTGTGTTGTTTCATGTTATTCTCTGTTTGAATAATAAGGCCGTCTGAAAATTGCGGAGCAGTATTTGAGACGGTTGTTGTGTTAATCAATATTTGGGCATTTCTGACCATTTGTTTATGAGAGAATTTTTTGTTCCTGAAAATGCAGATGCCGGGCAAAAAACGCAGCAAGATTGGGCATCTTGCGAGGCTTTTTAACGCAGCAGATGCGTTTTCAGGGGCAAAAAGCACCCGTAAATCGAATGGTCAGGGCACCCTAGAACCGGTAGCGGTTTTCAAACGGCGGAAACGTATATGTATCTGTCGTTCTGATGTCGAAGCGGTTCAGAGATGAGTTGATTGTGTTGGTCAGAAAATACCGGAAATGGTCTTGACTGCGGAGCGCATTATAGCGGATTGGCTGCCGTTTGTATTTTGAAGCCGTCTGAAATAGGGCGGTTTGATGCGGCGGCATGTTATTTTGTTGCTTTATTGATACGGAATTAATATGAATTCTTGTTTGCGTTTGGTGTTGCCGGTTTCAGACGGCCTCAGTTAGAGGGCATCCTGACCATTCATATCTCATCAGATTTTTTGTGATAAAAGTACAGATGCAAGGCAAAAAATGCAGCAAGATTGGGCACCTTGCGAGGCACTTTTAACGCAGCAGATGCACTTTAGTGCAAAAAAGATGATGAGATATGAATGGTCAGAATGTCCTATAGGCTATAAAAATAAAATATCCGCTTTCAGTTTGAATGGGAGTTGCTATAATTAGCCCCATCGTTTACTGGCCGTCTCAACAGGCCGCTGATTAAGGAAACATCATGTCGTTACCCGTATTGTTACCGAAATACCTGCCGCAGTTGCAGGCGTTTGAAGCCAAAATTTTGGCCAATCAAACCAAAATCGAGGCCTGGTTCCGCGCGCAGTGGGGCAATCACACGCCGCCGTTTTATGGTTCGGTAGATATCCGCAATGCCGGCTATAAAATGGCTTCAATCGATATGAATCTGTTTCCGGGCGGCTTTAATAATTTGAATCCGCAATTTATTTCGCTGGCGGCAATTGCGGCTCAAGATGCGGTGGAGCGGGCTTGCGAAACCGCTAAATCCATGTTGATTGTGCCGGAAAACCATACCCGCAATACTTTTTATCTGCAAAATGTGTATGCGTTGAGCCATATTTTGCGCAGTGCAGGCTTTGAAGTGCGCCTGGGCAGCCTGAATCCTGAAATCACTGAGCCGACAGAGTTTGAAACGGCTCTGGGCAATACATTGCTGATTGAGCCTTTGCTGCGCACGCGCGGGCGGGTGCATTTGGCGGATGGCTTTTCGCCGTGCGTGGTGTTGTTGAACAATGATTTGTCGGGCGGTGTGCCGGAAATTTTGCAAGATTTGCAGCAAACGGTGGTGCCGCCGCTGCACGGTGGTTGGACCACTCGCCGTAAAACGGCACATTTCGCCGCTTATAACCGGGTGGCCGCCGAGTTTGCCGAATTAATCGATATTGATGAGTGGCAGATTAATCCTTATTTCGAGCAAATCAGCGGGCTGGATTTTCAGGAACGCGAAGGTGAGGATGTGCTTGCCGACGCTGTGGCGCGTATGCTGGCAAAAATTCAGGCCAAGTATGATGAAAAAGGCATTACCGACCAACCGTTTGTGATTGTCAAGGCTGATGCGGGCACTTACGGCATGGGGGTGATGAGCGTAAAATCGGCTGATGAAGTGCGCGGATTGAACCGCAAAAACCGTAATAAAATGGCCAAAGTAAAAGAGGGCTTGGAGGTTACGGAAGTGATTGTGCAAGAGGGCATCTACACTTATGAAACCTTGCATGGTGCAGTATCGGAGCCGGTGGTGTATATGATGGATCGCTTTGTGATCGGCGGCTTTTTCCGGGTGCACGAAGGCCGCGGTGCAGACGAAAACTTGAATGCATCGGGTATGCTGTTTGTGCCGTTGCAGCAAAGCTTTCCGGTAAGCGGCAGCAGCGAAGCGGCGCAGGAAATTGCCGATGCCCAAAGCAAGCGCGTGTTTGAGCATTGGGATGCCATGGGGGTGCCCAATCATGTGTGCGGCGACAACCCCGATTGCAGCAGTAATCGTTTGTATGTTTATGGTGTGATGGCACGTTTGTCGCTGCTGGCTGCATCGATTGAGTTGGAGTCATCTGCCTCTGTTTAGGCATGAGTGGATTGTTAAATCTCAAATAATCAAATGATTAGATTAAGGCCGTCTGAAAACTTGGTTGCTATTCAAGTTTCAGACGGCCTTATCTTTTGCTTTATTCTTTATGGATGTGAATCAGCTTTAATCCGTACCCCGGGCGCGGTTTTCATGAAATTGTGCCCGCCAGTTTTCAAACTGCCCCTGTTCGATGGCTTCGCGCATTTCGGCCATTATCACTTGGTAAAAGTGCAGATTGTGAATGGTGTTGAGCTGGGCGCCCAGAATTTCACCGGCACGGTGCAAATGATGCAGATAAGCGCGGCTGAAATTTTGGCAGGCATAGCAAGAGCAGCTTTCATCTATCGGGCGGTTGTCGAGCTTGTGTTTGGCGTTTTTGATTTTCAAATCGCCGAAACGGGTAAACAGCCAGCCGTTGCGGGCGTTGCGGGTAGGCATCACGCAGTCGAACATATCCACCCCGTGCGCCACCCCGTAAACCAAATCTTCCGGCGTACCCACACCCATCAGATAATGCGGTTTGTGTTCCGGCAGCATCGGGCCGACGGCGCGCAGCATGCGGTACATTTCCGGTTTTGGTTCGCCTACCGACAGGCCGCCGATGGCCAGGCCGGGAAAGTCAAACTGCTCCAAACCTTTGAGTGACTCTTCACGCAAATCCTCATACATTGCGCCTTGAACGATGCCGAATAGGGCGTTGGGGTTGCGCAGGCGCTCAAATTCGGCTTTAGAGCGTTCAGCCCAGCGCAGGCTCATGTGCAGCGATTTTCGCGCTTGCTCGTGCGATGCTTCGCCGGGGGTGCATTCGTCGAGCTGCATGGCGATATCGGAATTGAGCACGGTTTGGATCTGCATCGAAATTTCGGGCGATAAAAACAATTTGTCGCCATTAATCGGGCTTTTGAATGTGCAGCCTTCTTCGGTGAGCTTGCGCATTTCGGAAAGGGAAAATACCTGAAAACCGCCCGAGTCGGTCAGAATTGGTTTGTTCCAACCGATAAAATCGTGCAGGCCGCCAAAGCCGCCGATCACTTCCAAGCCGGGGCGCAGCCACAGATGATAGGTGTTGCCCAGAATGATTTGTGCGTTGATGTCGTGCAGGTTTTGCGGGGTCATCGCTTTAACCGAGCCATAGGTGCCGACAGGCATGAAAACCGGTGTTTCGATTTTGCCGTGGTTGAGCTCAAGCGTGCCGCGGCGCGCATGGCCGTCTTTATTGTGTAAGGTGAATTTCAGCATGGTTGTTGCAGAGTGGATTCAAATTGGCGTGATTATAACGGAATTATCGGCAGGCCGTCTGAAATATAGCGCATCCGGCTTGCCAATGGGCTTGGCAATCGGATAAAATCACAAGCTTATTGAAAAGTTGCGGGTTAAGTTGCCTTGCTTGTCGGGCAGCCGCCGCAATGATAACCCGCAATATCTGATTTTTTGCGAACAACAAAAGCCGGTAAAGCAAGCGGTTTTTGTTGTTTATTGTGTTTACCGGTTTGGAGTTTTTAATGATTAATATTACCTTGCCTGACGGCTCTGTCCGTCAATTTGAAGCCCCTGTGTCGGTGTATGATGTGGCGGCTTCTATCGGCACGGGTTTGGCAAAAGCCACGGTGGCCGGCAAGGTAAACGGCCGATTGGCCGATGCTTCCGATTTAATCAGCGAAGATGCCAGCCTGCAGATTATCACACCGAAAGATCCGGAAGGTGTCGAAATCATCCGCCATTCCTGCGCCCACTTGGTGGGGCATGCGGTCAAACAACTTTACCCCGATGCCAAAATGGTGATCGGCCCGGTCATCGAAGATGGGTTTTATTACGATATCGCTACCGAAAAGCCGTTTACCCCTGAAGATGTGGCCAAAATCGAAAGCCGCATGAAAGAGCTGATTGCCCAAAATTATGATGTCGTCAAAGTGATGACCCCGCGGGCGGAAACCATCAAAGAATTTCAGGCGCGCGGCGAAGAATACAAACTGCGCCTGATTGAAGATATGCCCGAGGTCGAATCTATGGGCTTGTATCATCATCAGGAATACGTCGATATGTGCCGCGGCCCGCATGTGCCGAACACCCGTTTTTTAAAAAATTTCAAGCTCACCAAATTGGCGGGTGCATATTGGCGCGGCGACAGCAATAATGAAATGCTGCAACGCATCTACGGCACAGCCTGGGCCAGCAAGGAAGATTTGCAAGCCTACATCGTGCGCATGGAAGAGGCTGAAAAACGCGACCACCGCAAGCTTGGCAAGCAGTTGGATTTGTTTCATTTGCAAGACGAAGCACCGGGTATGGTGTTTTGGCATCCCAAAGGCTGGGCTCTGTGGCAAACCATCGAGCAGCATATGCGCAAAGAGCTGGATGCAGCCGGCTATCAGGAGGTGAAAACCCCGCAGATTATGGATAAAGCTTTCTGGGAGCAGTCTGGGCATTGGCAAAACTATAAAGACAATATGTTTATCACCTTGTCGGAAAAGCGCGAATATGCCGTCAAACCCATGAATTGCCCGGGGCATGTGCAGATTTTCAATCATGGCTTGCGCTCTTACCGAGATTTGCCGATGCGCTTGGCCGAATTCGGTTCTTGTCACCGCAACGAACCTTCAGGTGCCTTGCACGGTCTGATGCGCGTGCGCGGTTTTGTGCAGGATGATGCGCATATTTTTTGCACTGAAGACCAAATTGTGGAAGAATCCCGTGCATTCAATGAATTGTTGATGCGTATTTACAAACAGTTCGGTTTTCATGATGTGGCGGTGAAATTATCGTTACGCCCTGAATTGCGTGCCGGTTCGGATGAAATTTGGGATAAAGCCGAAAACGGTTTGCGTGAAGCTTTGACCGCTTGCGGCGTAACATGGGAAGAATTGCCGGGAGAGGGTGCTTTTTACGGCCCGAAAATCGAGTATCATGTCAAAGACGCGATTGGCCGCTCTTGGCAGTGCGGCACACTGCAACTGGATTTTGTGCTGCCCGAGCGGTTGGATGCCGAATATGTAACCGAAAACAACGACCGTGCCCGCCCCGTGATGCTGCATCGTGCGATTTTAGGCTCTCTTGAGCGCTTTATCGGCATCTTGATTGAAAACCATGCCGGATCGTTTCCGTTGTGGCTGGCACCTGTGCAGCTGGTGATCATGAACATCACCGAGCATCAGGCAGATTATTGCCGTGAAGTGGCTGAAAAACTACGCATGGAAGGCTTTCGTGTGACGCTGGATTTGCGTAATGAAAAAATAGGCTACAAAATACGTGATAACAGCCAATACCGCTTCCCTTATCAAATAGTGGTCGGTGATAAAGAAAAGCAAGAAAACAAAGTGGCCGTGCGCCGCAAAGCAGAAGACCTTGGCTCGCTGGATTTAGGTGATTTTATTGCGCAATTAAAGCAGGAAATCGCCCTGGCCTTGGTTAATCATTAATTTTTATAAGGAGTATTGTCATCGCTCAAGAACGCGAAGCACGTATCAACGGTGAAATCACTGTGAAAGAAGTGCGTTTAATCAGTAGTTCAGGTGAACAGCTTGGTGTGGTATCAGTCCGTGAAGCTCTGGCTATGGCCGAAGAGCAGGATGTTGATTTGGTAGAGATTTCCCCCACTGCCAAGCCGCCTGTGTGCAAACTCATGGATTTTGGCAAATACAAATACGAGCAGGCCAAAAAACGCGACGAAGCTAAGAAAAAGCAAAAGCAGGTGCAAATTAAGGAAATCAAATTCCGCCCGGGTACCGATGAGGGTGATTACAACATCAAAATGCGTAACATCACCCGCTTTTTGGAAGATGGCGACAAAGTGAAGGTAACTTTGCGCTTCCGCGGCCGCGAAATGGCGCACCAGCAGTTGGGTGCCCAGCTTTTGGAGCGTGTGAAAGAAGAGTTGGCTGAAATCGGCACCGTGGAGCAGTTTCCGAAAATGGAAGGGCGCCAAATGGTGATGATGATTGCGCCAAAGAAAAAATAAAGATATAATGCGCAGCTTGCCTTGATGCCGTGCGGGGCAAGCTTTTGGAAAGCGGCAAAAAAACCGTGGTATTAGGGCTTCAAGTGTTTGGCGAATGGGTTTGCTAAGCCCCCTTATACCTTATCTAATAAATGATATGGAGTATCCCATGCCTAAAATGAAAACCAAGTCGGGTGCTAAAAAGCGCTTTAAAGTACTGGGTAACGGTGGTGTGAAGCGCGCTCATGCCTTCAAGCGTCACATTTTGACCAAAAAAACCACCAAGCAAAAACGCCAATTGCGCGGCACCTCTATGGTGAACGAGCGCGATATGGCTTCTGTTTCTAAAATGTTACCCTACGCTTAAGGAGTTAAACTATGCCACGCGTAAAACGCGGTGTAACCGCACGTGCCCGTCACAAAAAAGTATTAGCGTTAGCCAAAGGCTATCGTGGTCGCCGTAAAAACGTCTATCGTGTTGCCAAACAGGCGGTGATGAAAGCCGGTCAGTATGCTTATCGCGACCGTCGTCAACGCAAACGTCAATTCCGCCAATTGTGGATCGTGCGTATCAATGCAGGTGCCCGTGAAAACGGTTTGTCTTACAGCAAATTCATGAACGGTCTGAAAAAAGCCGCGATTGAAATCGACCGTAAAGTATTGGCTGATTTGGCAGTGTTTGACAAAGCCGCCTTTGCCCAATTGGTTGAAAAAGCAAAAACTGCTTTGGCTTAAGCTTAACGCTGAAACAGATTTAAAAAAGGAAACTTCGGTTTCCTTTTTTTTATTTCAATTTGCCTTGATTGCGTGTATTTTTTTCTTTAAATCGCTGTTTTTTTTGGCTTAGTTGCGTTAAAATAACCAACTTTCAAATGAAGCGGAAAGCCGCAGGCTGTCTGGATCAGGTTCAGACGGCCTTGTTGTTTGGATGCTTTCTGCAATCATAAAATTACTGGCAATGAAATGTAAAACATCATGGAAAATGTAAACCGTATTGTTGCGGAAGGCATTGCGGCTCTTGAGGCGGCAGCCGATTTTAATACGCTGGAGCAAGTTAAAGCCCGCTATCTGGGTAAAACAGGCGAGCTGACCGGGCTGCTGAAAACCTTGGGGCAAATGTCGCCTGATGAACGAAAAACCATCGGTGCCCACATCAATGAATGCAAAAACCAATTTCAAGAAGCATTAAACAAACAGCGTGATGCTTTAAATGAAGCCAAATTGAAAGCCCAATTGGCAGCCGAAGCGCTGGATGTTACCTTGCCCGGGCGCGGCCAAAACGAAGGCGGACTGCACCCGGTAACCCTCACATTGCAACGTGTGGTTGAGCTGTTTCACGGGATGGGCTTCGAGGTGGCCGACGGCCCTGAAATCGAAGATGATTTCCATAATTTCCAAGCCCTGAACATTCCGCAAAACCATCCGGCACGCGCCATGCAGGATACATTTTATGTGGAAAACGGCGATGTATTGCGCACCCATACTTCGCCGATTCAAATCCGCTATATGCTGGACAAAAAAAATCCGCCCATCCGTATTATTGCGCCCGGTCGTGTTTACCGCGTTGACAGCGATGCCACGCATTCGCCGATGTTTCATCAGGCAGAAGGTTTGTGGGTAGAAGAGGGGGTGACTTTTGCCGACTTGAAAGCCGTGTTTACCGATTTTATCCGCCGCTTTTTCGAGCGCGATGATCTGCAAGTGCGCTTCCGCCCGTCGTTCTTTCCGTTTACCGAGCCTTCTGCCGAAATCGACATCATGGGCGATAACGGCAAATGGCTGGAAGTGGGCGGTTGCGGCATGGTTCACCCGAATGTGTTGCAAAATGTAAACATCGATTCTGAGAAATATACCGGTTTTGCATTTGGTATTGGCCTTGACCGCTTTGCCATGTTGCGTTACGGAGTGAACGATTTGCGCCTGTTTTTCGATAATGATTTGAGTTTCTTAAAGCAGTTCAAGTAAAAATCTGACTATTTGAATAGGCGGTTAGCGGTCGAATTTATGCTTTTGCATTTAAAACAATTGATTTGGCTGTCGAATGCTTGCTGCCGTATAACAACTGTCTGGTCATTCAGACGGCTTGAATCTGTTTTAATGTTATGACTGCCGTTTCAGACGGCCTGAAAAATATAAAGAGAATATCATGCAATTTTCTTACAATTGGCTGAAAACCCAGGCCAATCCGAATCTTTCTGCCGATGACTTCGCGCACCTGCTTACCATGGCGGGCTTGGAAGTTGAAGAAGTGGAAACTGCAGCGCCTGCATTCAGTGGTGTTGTTGTGGCCGAAGTAAAATCGGTAGACAAACACCCGGATGCCGACCGCTTGAATATTACCCAAGTTGATGCGGGCACAGGCGAGTGGATTCAAATTGTTTGCGGGGCGCCGAATGTGAAAGCAGGCATTAAAGTGCCGTGTGCTTTACCGGGTGCGGTGTTGCCGGGTAATTTCAAAATCAAACCTACCAAAATGCGTGGTCAGGTTTCCAACGGCATGCTGTGTTCGACCGATGAGCTGGGCCTGCCGGACGATGGTGTAGACGGCTTGCATATTCTGCCCGCCGATGCGCCTATCGGTCAAAATATCCGTGATTACCTGGATTTGGATGACGCGGTGATGACTTTGAAAATCACGCCCAACCGTGCCGACTGTCTCAGCATCAAAGGGCTGGCTCGTGAAGTTGCTGCTCTGACCCAATGTGAAAATACGCCGGCAGTGTTTCAGGCGGCCTCAGTAAAAAGTGCGAAAACCCAGGCTGTGCAGATTGATGCTGCTGCCGATTGCGGCCGTTTTATCAGCCGCGTGATTGAAGACGTTGATGCCCGTGCCTCCACACCCGATTGGATGAAGCAGCGTTTGGCACGCAGCGGAGTCCGTTCGATTTCTGCATTGGTCGATATCGGCAATTATGTGATGCTGGAGCTGGGGCAGCCGATGCACGTATTTGATGCAGACAAGCTCAATGGCCGTATCATCGTGCGCCGTGCGGTGAATGGTGAAACATTGGCTTGTTTGAATGAAAAAAACGTTACCTTGGCTGACAATACGTTGGTGGTTGCCGATGAAAAAGGTGTGTTGAGCATGGCCGGTTTGATGGGCGGTGAAGGCAGCGCAGTTTCAGACGGCACCCAAAATATTGTGTTGGAAGCCGCTTGGTTCGCCCCCGAAATTATTGCCGGAAAATCACGCCAATACGGGTTCGGTTCAGACTCTTCATTCCGCTTCGAGCGCGGTGTGGATTGGACTTTGCAGGCAGATGCGATTGAGCGCGCCACTCAATTGGTATTGGAAATCTGTGGCGGCCGGGCCGGTGAAAAAGTTGAAGCAGTGGGTAACCTGCCTGCCGCCAATACCGTCAACCTGCGCTTGAGCCGTGTCGAAAAAATATTGGGCGTGGCCGTGTCTGCCCAACAAGTGGAAACCATTTTACAGCATCTCGGCCTCAATCCCATAGCCATCGAAGGCGGCTTTAAAGCAGTCTCGCCCAGTTTCCGTTTCGATATCGGCATCGAAGCCGACTTGATCGAAGAAATCGGCCGCGTGTATGGTTATGAGAATATTCCTGACGACCAAACTTCAGGCCGTCTGAAAATGTTGCCCCTGCCCGAAACCCGACAGCTCCGTATCGATGTATATCGTCAAATGGCAGCGCGCGGTTATCAAGAAGTGGTGAGCTATGCGTTTGTAGACGAGCAGTGGGAAAAAGATTTTGCCGACAATGCTGACCCCATCCGCTTGCAAAACCCATTGGCTGCGCAATTGAGCGTGATGCGCTCCACTTTGATTGGCGGTTTGGTAGAAATTTTACAAAACAACCTCAACCGCAAACAAAACCGAGTACGCATATTTGAAGTTGCACGTGTTTTCAGCAAAGCTTCAGACGGCCTGTTTATTCAAAACGAGCGGATCGGCGGTTTGCTGTATGGCTCCGCTTTGCCGGAGCAATGGGGCGAAAAAAACCGCAATGTTGATTTTTACGATATCAAAGCCGATGTGGAATCTTTATTGGCGGGTAAGGCGGTGCAGTTTGTCAAAGCCCTACATCCTTCTCTGCATCCGGGGCGTACTGCCGAAATCATATTTGAAGGCCGCCCCATCGGTTTTGTTGGCGAGCTGCATCCGCAATGGCTGCAAAAATATGATTTGCCGCAAGCCGCTTTGGTATTTGAAATCGACATGGCTGCTGTGCTCGGCAAGGAAAAAACAACTTATCATGCCGTATCCAAGTTCCAGCCTGTGCGCCGCGATTTAGCTTTTGTGATGCCGGAAGAAATGAGCCATGATGCATTGCTCTTATCATTACGCCATGCGTCAGGCAAACTGGTGCGGGAAATTTCCGTATTTGATGTTTATCGCGGTGCCGGCCTGCCGGAAGGTGCGAAAAGTATGGCGGTAAAAGTGATTCTGCAAGACAGTGAAGCCACGCTTACCGATGAAACGGTCGAAGCTTTAATGGATAAACTCATTAAAGCGGCCGAAAGTGCAGGCGCGCAATTGCGCCAATAAAAAATCTGATATTTGCTTGAATTTTAAATGTAAATTAGTGATAATCAGCTCCTGTTGAAAATAAAAGGTAATAACAATGACTTTGACTAAAGCCGAACTGGCCGATATTCTGGTAGATAAAGTAAGCAACGTAACCAAAAACGATGCCAAAGAAATCGTCGAACTCTTTTTCGAAGAAATCCGAACCACTTTAGAACGCGGTGAAGAAATTAAAATTTCCGGCTTCGGCAATTTTCAGTTGCGCGATAAGCCGCAGCGCCCGGGTCGAAATCCAAAAACCGGAGAAGAAGTGCCGATTACCGCACGCCGAGTGGTGACTTTCCATGCCAGCCAAAAGCTTAAAGGCATGGTGGAGCATTACTATGACAAACAACGTTGATCTGTTGCCCCCGATTCCGGCTCAACGCTATTTCAGCCTTGAAGAATTGTGCGAGCTGGTGCAGATTAATCCTACCCAGTTTGCCCGCTGGCAGCATGAGCATGCCGAGGTAATAGGCTATGGCGGCAACAGCTATACCCGCCGCGATGTCATCAAGCTGCGCAAGCTGAAAGACACCTTTGCGCCATTTGTTGATGAGTTTAACGGCAATGCCGTTGATTCAGAAGGCAATCCGTCTTTAAAGGCAGATGAAGTGCGTGATGCACTGCAAAAAATATTAGCGGAAATCGAAAAAAAGCTTGCTAATCAGGCCGTCTGAATCTATAATCCTGTCTTTCTTTGAGTCGGAGTGTGGCGCAGTCTGGTAGCGCACTTGCATGGGGTGCAAGGGGTCGAAGGTTCGAATCCTTTCACTCCGACCAAAAATAACACTAAAAACAGCTACTTACACTAGCTGTTTTTTTATTGCCTTTTGGCTTGTGTCGGCAGTCGAAAAATAACTTAATTGCATAAACTTACTTGAATCTAAAGCATATATTTTTGCCAAGCATCGAAGTGCCGGTTTTGCCTCTTACGCCGGATATGAAGCAAAAATTACGTTGCCATCAAGGCATGAAAAAGGATAATAAGATTAGGTTTATTAAAGATTATTTCTCTAAAAACAGCCTTAGTAGTACCTAAAATGTCCCTTAGAGCAATATCTCTCAAAAATAGCACCTTTTTTGTCCCTTACGCCTGTTGTCGGCCATTTTGTTTGCCGTCTTTTTTGACCTTGTTTGAGCTGGGCGGCAAAAAGGGCATTTTTTGTATTCAAAACCTTTGAATCCTTGAAATCTTTGCAAGATAAGGCTTTCAGCTATTTTCAGCACCTTTTTTGTCTCTTACGTCTTTTTTTGAGCTTTGTTTAATCTTGCTGTGCCATGATGATTCTGCTGTGAAGGAATGCCTTTCAGACGGCCTTAAAGCAGGGTATGATTACGCCGTTATCAAATGAGGAAAAACCATGAACGTGCTGTTTATCGCCGACCCGATGGCGACGTTTAAAACCTATAAAGACACCACTTATGCCATGATGCGCGAAATGGCTGCGCGCGGCTGGCGGCTGCATCATGTTTTGAGCAGCGGCCTGTCGGTGCGCGGCGGCGAAGTGGTGGCGCAGGCGGCGGCGTTTGCGTTTGCCGGTGTCAAACATGATGACGACCATCATTGGTTTGAAGCTCAAGATGCCGTTCAGACGGCCTTGAAAGATTTTGATGCCGTGATTATGCGCACCGATCCGCCGTTTGACATGCAGTATCTTTACGCCACCCAATTGCTGACATTGGCGGCGCAGCAGGGTGCGAAGGTGTTTAATAGTGGTCAGGCGATGCGCGATTTTAATGAAAAGCTGGCGATTTTAAACTTCAGTCAATTTACCGTGCCCACGTTGGTAAGCACCCAAAGCGCTGATGTCCGCGCCTTTTTGGCCGAGCACGGCGATATTATTGTGAAACCGCTCGACGGCATGGGCGGTATGGGCATTTTCCGCCTGACCGCGCAAGACCCTAATATCGGCAGCATTCTCGAAACGCTGATGCAGCTCGACACGCGCACCATCATGGCGCAGCGCTATATTCCCGAAATTGTGGAGGGTGACAAGCGTGTGTTGGTGATTGGCGGCGAAGTGGTGCCGTTTGCGTTGGCACGTATTCCGCAAAACGGTGAAACACGCGGCAATCTGGCGGCGGGCGGGCGCGGTGTGGCGCAGGCATTAAGTGCGCGCGACCGTGAAATCGCTGAAACACTGGCGCCCGAATTGAAACGGCGCGGCATTTTGCTGGCCGGTTTGGACATCATCGGCGATTACCTCACTGAAGTGAATGTGACCAGCCCCACCGGTTTTCAGGAAATCATGAAACAAAAAGATTTCGATGTGGCCGCCATGTTTGCCGATGCCGCGGCTGCATGGGCCAAAGCGTAAAGGCCGTCTGAACGATGGTGCTCAAGCCCGACAGTTACGCCCGCCGCATGAAGGGGCAGCAAGGTTTGCGGCGGATTATCAATGCCTTGCGCTATTCCGCCGACGGTGTGCGCTTTGCCTGTGAAGAGCAGGGGTTTCGTCAATTATTGTGGCTGCACGGTGCATTGATGCTGATGCTGTGTTTTGCCGGCTTTGCCACGGCTGTGAAAATGATTTTGGTGTTGGGCTCGTTTGCCTCGATTGTGATCGAGCTGCTCAACACCGGCATTGAAGCTGCGGTGGACCACACTTCGCAAGACCAGCACGAATTGGCCAAAAAAGCCAAAGACGTCGGCTCCGCCGCGCAATACATCACGCTGGCGATGTTGGCGGTGTTATGGCTGATGGCTTTTACAGGGGATTAACGTGACAGACAATTCTTATGCAAATCAAGTGAAAGGCAAGCGCGGGCTGCGCCGCATCATCAATGCGGCCGGATATTCCAAAGACGGCTTTCGCGCCGCCTACCGCTATGAAAGCGCTTTTCGCCAGCTGGTGTGGCTCAACGGCACGCTGATGGTGCTGGCGTTTGTGTTTGATTTCGGCCCGGCTTCACGCATGATGCTGATCAGCGCATCGTTTATTTCGTTGATTGTAGAATTAATCAATACGGCCATCGAAGCGGCGGTAGATCATACTTCAACAGCCAAAAACGAGTTGGCCAAACGCGCCAAAGATGCCGGCTCGGCGGCGCAAACGCTGGCGCTGGTATTATTGGCACTGCTGTGGCTGATGTCGCTGTGGCGTGAATACGGTTTGAATCTTTTTTAATGCAGGTCAAGCTTTCAGACGGCCTTTAAGCGTATAAAGGCTGTGTAGCAAACAATCATCTCAAAGGAATGAATTATGAAGAAACTGATGGCAGCTTTGCTGCTTGCCGGCACTTGCCAGGCTGCTTTTGCAGCAGGCATTGATGTTGACGATGCCTGGGCACGCACCACGGTGCAGGGCATGAATATGGGCGGCGTGTTTATGGCGCTTGAAAATGACGGCAAAACCGATGATGTTTTGCTCGGCGGCTCCACACCTGTGGCCGAACGTGTGGAAATCCACACCCACATCAACGACAACGGTGTTATGCGGATGCGCGAAGTGGAAGGCGGCTTGCCGCTGCCCAAAGGCCGGGAAGTGGTGTTGAAACCCGGCAGCTACCACATTATGCTGATGGGCTTGAAAGCACCGCTGCAAGAAGGGCAGAAATTTCCGCTGACGTTGAAATTCAAAAACGCCAAAGCCCAAACGGTGACGGTGGAAACCAAAACCCCGGCGCAAAGCCAAGCGCCTGCGCATCATCACCACCAACATTGATGCCAGCAACATTAATTGAATCATATTCTTTCACAAAAATAGCTTAACGGCGTTGGTTTGCCTGAGCTAGAAGAGGCTGGTTTCGCTAAGGTGCTGAAACACCAAGCCAACCGGCCTCATATATGTGTACTGTCTCCGGTTCGCCGCCTTGTTGGTTTACTTTTGTGAATGGTCAGGACACCCTAGGGTATCCTGACCATTCGATTTATGGGTGCTTTTTGCCCCTGCAAACGCATCTGCTGCGTTAAAAAGCCTCGCAAGATGTCCAATCTTGCTGCGTTTTTTGCCTGGCATCTGCATTTCCAGGAACAAAAATCCCCTCATAAACGAATTGTCAGGACACCCTAGACAACACAGGCCGTCTGAAAAAATATTTCAGACGGCCTGTGTTTTAAGCACTTGATGATGAATGGCGATCAGTTGCTCAACACATCTACGCCTTTGGGCGGGGTAAATTTAAAGGTGTTGCGGGAAAGATTGGGCTTCATATTCAAATTGCTGAAACTGATGGTGGTTTCGTTGCCGAAGCTGTCTTTCAACTGCATGGCCGCCAGCGCGTCGCCTTTAAAGCCGATGCGGATGTATTGGTAGCCGGCGTTGTTTTTCTTGGGGCTGGCCAACACATAATCGATGCCGCCTGAAGAGCCGTCTTCTTTCAGCGAATAGCTGCTGTCGAGCGCGGTTTTGTTCGACAAAATGGCAGCCGGGCTGTCGCCGATGGTTTGGTCTTGCGATGATTTGGTTACCTGCGCCAAATCTACGTCATAAAGCCAAATGGTTTTGCCGTCGCCGACGATGGTTTGCTTATAGGGGCGGGTGTATTCCCATTTAAACAGGCCGGGGCGCTGGATTTGGAACGCGCCGTTGGTGGTTTGGGTTTTCTTTTTGCTTTTCACGGTTTGGCTGAAATTGCCGCTGATGCCGTCGGTGTCGCTGTTGAATTTTTTCAGCGCGTCAATGGCGCCGGCCTGTGCAACGCCGATGGCGGCGCAGAAGCCTAATGCAGTGATGGTTTTCAGCAAAGTGCGTTGTTTCATGCAGTATTCCTTCCTTTCTTGTTGTTGATGGTGCCGGTATTCCGACCGTTGGCGCCAGTATAGGCGTTATTGTGTATCAGGCAAGCCCCCAATCAAGTCGATAATTTGTGTAAACGGTCGGGCTTGCCGGTTAGTATTCTGAATTGTATCGGATTTTGTATCATAGGCAGGCGGCGGCTTTCACATTTATTTAATCGCTTGTTGAATGTTTTTGTCGGGCTTTACATGCATCTTAACAAAAAATCATGCAGGTATAGCGACCATGCCCGTTGATAACAGACGGTATGCACGCGGGGTAAGGCCGGCATAGTAGAATGATTCGGTTTAACGGCTATATAATAATGCCTCTGCCGATATTCGGATGATTGCCGCTCATGCTTTACAACCCTTATCCTCTGCTTGAATCCGCTTTGCTTGAAAGTGACCCCGATGCCAAATGCCGTGCGGCTGCTGAGTTGTTTGAAAAACTTGCCGCCGCCGGAGGTGTTGGCAAACCGGCTGCTGCGGCGCTGGATTTCCGCTTTGCCGGCCGCCCGCAAAAACCGATTTTGGTGGCGCCTGCCGATGTGCAAAAGCGCAAAATGAGCACCACCGAAGGCTATGCGGCCATGCTGCATGCGATTTGCCATATTGAGTTTAATGCCATCAATCTGGCGCTGGATGCGGCTTACCGTTTCCGCAATCTGCCGGAAGCATTTACTGCCGACTGGATTCGGGTAGCAAAAGAAGAGGCATATCATTTTTCACTGATGAGAGGCCGTCTGAATGCCTACGGTTTTGATTATGGTGATTTTGAGGCGCATAACCATTTGTGGGACATGGCCTATAAAACGGCGTTTGATCCGCTGCTGCGTATGGCGCTGGTGCCGCGGGTGCTGGAAGCGCGCGGGTTGGACGTGACCCCGGCCATTCGCGCCAAAGTGGCGCAGCGCGGTGATGAGGCAACTTGCGCCGTGCTCGACATTATTTACCGCGATGAAGTGGGGCATGTACAAATCGGCAATCATTGGTATCATTATCTGTGCGCCCGCCGTGGGTTGGAGCCGGTGGCTTTGTTCCGAACGCTGATTGCCCGCTATGATTTGTTTATTTTCCGCGGCTATGTGAATATCGAGGCGCGCGAGCGTGCAGGCTTCAGCCGCTTTGAGCTGGAGATGTTGGAAGATTTCGAGCAAAGCTTGAAAGCCGCGCCGAAAACGGGCAGCTGGCAGCAGGCATTAAGCCGCTGAGGCCGGGCTGCTTCAGCGGCTGTGTTCGTCGGCCACATGCACCGCTTCGGCTGCGCTGTGTTCGCTCAATCTGCCTTGTTTCATCGAGATAATGCGCTCGGCGTGGTGGAAATATTTATCATCGTGGCTGATGGCGAATACGGTGTAGCCCTGTTGTTTTAACAAGGGCAGCAGGGTTTCGTAAAACACGCGGCGGAACTGCGGGTCTTGGTCGGCCGCCCATTCGTCGAGTATCAGCATGCTGCGGTTTTCCAGCGCGGCGGCGAGCAGGCCGAGGCGTTTTTTCTGGCCTTGCGAAAGCTTGCTGTTGAGAATGCGCTGTTGCTCGATTTTCACTTTATCGCTCAGGCGCAGATGGTTGAGCCATTGGGCGGTGATGTCGTCGGATACGTCTTGGCCGAGGCCGTCTACCAGTTGTTCAAACAAATGAAAATCGGTAAATACGCTGGCAAAAAGCCGGCGGTAGGCATCGCGGTTGGCATCGGTGATTTCGACGTCGTCAACAAAAATTTTGCCGGATGTGGGCGTGTAAAGCCCGGCCAATACCATAGAAAGTGTGGATTTTCCTGAGCCGTTGCTGCCGATGAGAAACACGGTTTCGCCGCGCTTGAGCGTAAGGTTGACCGGCTCGAGTGCAAAATGCTGGCCGCCTTGGGCGGGGTAGGCATAGGTGATGTTTTCAAGGCGGATGCTCTGCCAACCGGCCGGCAGGTTGTGGCTGCTGTGGAAATCGGGGCGGTAGTCGGCAAGCCCTAAGTTGTCGAGCGCATTGAGCGCTACCTGGCTGCTCATCAGCATGGGAAAGGCGCTGATGGCTTGTGAGAGCGGTGAGCGCATAAATAATACGGTCATGGTGATGGTGGCGGCATCGGCCAGGCCGGCCCAGTGGTGGTAGAGTGAGAGGTAAAAGATAATGCCCACTGCCGCCAGCATCAGGGTGTTGCCCCAGTTGATGGCAAAGGCATGGTAGCTGTCGGCACGGATGGCGGCATTGCGGTTGTGTTGCGCGGTGGTGCTGAATGCTTCACGGTAAAAGCGTTCTGCCCGATAGCGGTTGAGGGTAAGCTCTTTGTGGCCGTCGAGGCTGGTTTCATAGTGGCTGTAAAGCTCGTCTTCATAACCGCGCATAGCACGGAAGCTGGCATACACGCGTTTGACCACATAATTGCTGCCGAGCACCATAATGCTGAGAATTAACGCGGTTACCATAAATAATTTGGGCGAAAGCCAAATCATATAAACGCTGCACCCGAGTGTAAACAAGATGCCCTGCACCAGCTCCGGCAGGCGGGCAAAGGCCATGCTGATGCTGCGGATATCGTTGGAAAGGCTGGCCAGCAGCTTGGGCTTGCCGGTCAGCTGGATTTGCGCATCGTGTGAATCCATAATGCGTTTGAGCAAGCGGGTGCGCAATTCAAACACAAATTGGTGGCCGAGCTTGGATAGCTTGATTTGGGCATAAGTGGCCGCCAGCAGGTAAACGGCAAGTAGGGCGGCAAACTGCCACATCACGCTTTGCACCGTGCCTTCGCTGCTGCGCAAAAGATAGGTGTTGATAAACGCCAATACGCCGATACCGAGCAGGCCGGAAAGCAGGGTGAGCGCAAACATCACCAGAAAAGCCCGGCGGTGCTGTTTGAAAACAAGAGCAATGATGTTCATATGTAAAATAAATATTAAGGCCGTCTGAACGTTGGTTTCAGACGGCATGATGTGGATAACAGCTGCTTTATAGCATAGAGCGGCATGAAGATAAAACAAAAATAATGCGCAGAAATCGCAACAGCCGGGTTTACGATTACGAAGCTTTGCCCGGGCAGATGGCTTGGGCGATTTTTTCGCTGTAGTCGGTTTTGCTCCATGCGGAAGCATCTACACTCTGCGTTTGATTGGTATGCGCGGTTTGCGGCGCATTGGCTTGCAGGCCGGTTTGGCAGTTGATCAATACCGGCCAGGTTTGGGCGCTCATGCGGCGCTCGAAAAAGTAAAGGTTGGTTTGCAGCACTTGGCCGCTGTTGCCGACAGGCGCGGTTTTGGCGGTGTCGATGGCAACAAATTTCAATATTTGCGGTTTCACATACGACCACGGTTTGTAAAACGTGCTTTCCGGCACTTCGGCCACCACTACCGCGCTGGCCGGCAGCAGTGAGCGGGTGTGCCCATACCAGCTGTATTCGTTGTAAACCTGAAAGCCGATCATGCCCAAACCGGCAGCGGCAGGCACCAGCCATTTGGGCAGTTTTTTAACCAGCAATCGGATAATCATCATAATGCCGGCGGCACCGAGGCCGGCTGAAACTGTGGCGACAAATTCCCAAATCATGGCATTCCTTTTATTTTTAAGTTGTTTTAAATATTTCGGGCTTCCGTAACAGGAAGCCCGAATGAGTTTAATGAAAATACGGTTTAGTGGTCAACTGCTTTACCTGCACCACGCGGGTAACGTACGCTTTCCACCAAATCTTGCACATCTTGCGGCGGTGCTTTGCCTGCGCTCGATACGATGAAGGCGACTACAAAGTTGATGATGGCACCGACTGCGCCGAACGAGAGCGGAGAAATGCCGAACAACCAGTTGGCTTCTACATTTTCAAAGCTGTTGGTGCCGGGAATAAAGAACCAGCCCAAGTAGAGGAAAATGTAAACACAGGTGGAAATCAAACCTGCCAGCATGCCTGCAACTGCGCCGGTGCTGTTGATGCGTTTTGAGAAAATACCCATCATCAAAGCCGGGAAAATCGAAGCCGCGGCGATACCGAAGGCCAGTGCAACCACTTGTGCTGCAAAGCCGGGCGGGTTGATGCCCAACCAGGTGGCGATAATGATGGCAACCGTCATCGATATGCGCGCGGCCAGCAATTCGCCTTTTTCGCTGATATCGGGTTTGAGCGTTTTCTTAATCAAGTCATGCGAGATGGCTGATGAAATTGCCAGCAGCAAACCGGCCGCCGTCGAGAGTGCCGCAGCCAAACCGCCGGCAGCAATCAGGCCGATTACCCAAGACGGCAGGTTGGCGATTTCAGGGTTGGCCAATACCATAATATCGTTGTTAACGGTCAGCTCGTTGCCTGCCCAGCCGCGCTCGGCAGCTGTGGCTTCAAAGCCGGCGGATTTGTCGTTGTAATACTGGATTCTGCCGTCGCCGTTTTTGTCTTCAAATTTCAGCAAACCGGTGGTTTCCCAAGATTTCATCCATTGCGGGCGTGCTTCAAATTCCAGCGGTGCGGCCGCCGTGCCTTGCGGGTAGATGGTGTCGACCAAGTTAATCCGCGCCATCGAGCCTACCGCCGGTGCGGTGGTGTAAAGCAGCGCGATAAACACCAGTGCCCAACCGGCCGAAGAGCGGGCATCAGATACTTTAGGCACGGTAAAGAAGCGGATAATCACGTGCGGCAGGCCGGCAGTGCCGATCATCAGCGACATGGTGAATAAAAACATATTCAGCTTGTTGGGCACATCGGCCGTGTAGGCAGTGAAGCCCAGCTCAGTGATGATGCTGTCGAGCTTTTGCAGCAGCGGCATGCCTGATTCGGTGTGCGTGCTCAAAAAGCCCAGCGGCGGAATCGGGTTGCCGGTGAGGTTGAGCGAAATAAACACTGCCGGAATGGTATAGGCGATAATCAGTACCACATATTGCGCCACTTGAGTGTAGGTGATGCCTTTCATACCGCCCAATACCGCATAAAATAACACCACAATCGAAGCGATAATCAGGCCGGTGGTGCTGCTCACTTCAAGAAAGCGCGAGAAAGCCACACCTGCACCGGTCATCTGGCCGATTACATAAGTGGTGGAAGCGATAATCAGGCAGAGCACAGCCACCAAGCGGGCGGTGCGGCTGTAGAAACGGTCGCCGATAAAGTCGGGCACAGTAAATTTGCCGAACTTGCGCAAGTAGGGGGCAAGTAGCAGAGCCAGCAGCACATAGCCGCCGGTCCAGCCCATCAGATAAGCCGACGCACCGTAGCCGTTCATGGCCAGCAGGCCGGCCATCGAAATAAACGAAGCCGCGCTCATCCAGTCGGCGCCCGTGGCCATGCCGTTTAATACCGGATGCACACCGCCGCCGGCCACATAAAACTCTTTGGTCGAGCCGGCACGCGCCCAAATCGCAATGCCGAAATACAGCGCAAAAGAAGCGCCGACGAAAATCAAGTTAATCACAAATTGGCTCATAGTCTCACTCCTCATCCACACCGAATTCTTCATCCAGCTTATTCATTCTCCACGAATAGAAGAAAATGATAGCGATGAAGGTAAGAATCGAACCTTGCTGACCAAACCAGAAACCCAAATCGGAGCCGCCGACCGGAATGCCTGATAAAGCAGGACGTAAAACGATTGCAAAGCCATAAGAACACAGCGCCCAGACAACCAAGCAGATAACGATAAGTCGGACGTTTGCCTTCCAGTAGCTTGCAGCATCATGTTTGTTAACAGACATGACTTCCTCCTTTGTTGACAATTTTATAATTAGATCTGCCGTTTTATTTTGCCCGAATCATGCAGTGCAGACCGCAAAATCCGGTGAACCGGCAAAGTTTTCAGATGCTTAAAATACTGCACCGTAGGGGCAGAATAGCATAGTTCAAAATATTTTAAATTGAATTATTCTGATGGATTCCATAAAAAAACAAGATACCGCCCATCACAGTATGTAAACAAAATGTTGAAAATTTAACGGTAAACCAATGTAGTGTAATGTAATTATATGTTTGTGAATATGTAAATGAAAATTCGAGTGAAAGCACTGGAAAATGTTGACAATCAATGCAGAAAACACCGCAAAAACGGCTTGAAAACGGCATTTCAACAAGTGAAAATGCAGAGAATTTGTATGAAAAATGGCGAAAAACCGGCCATATCCGTATCATGCCGATTCACAAAAGTAAACCGACAAGACGCACCGTGAGATTGTTGTTGTAAATAGGTATGAGCGGTGCGCACAGCGAAGATTGCCCGGCGTATGCCGACGTGTTGGCGAGGAAGCCGCCGTGGGCGCAGGAATAGGTCGTCTGAAATGATGGCGATGATGGGATGTGCGATAAAGCAAACCTGCGGTTTGCCGCCCTCTCCCCAACCCTCCCCCACAGGGGAGGGAGCCAGGTTGCTGAAGCGGTAAGATTGGTGGGAAAAACAAACGCCGACCCAAACACACACAACAGCAAAAAACGCGCAACGGCAAAAACACACAACGGTAAAAAACGCGTAACGGAAAACACACAACGGCAAAAAACGCGTAACGGCAAAAACAACAGCAACCGAGTTCCCTCTCCCGTGGGAGAGGGTTAGGGAGAGGGCACAAGCCGTGAGGCTTGCATAATGGTCAGGCCGTCTGAAAATGATGGAAGAAGGCGGAATGATGCAAACCTGCGGTTTGCCGCCCTCTCCCCAGCCCTCCCCCGCAGGGGAGGGAGCCAGGTTGCTGAAGCGGTAAGATTGGCGGGAAAATAACGCCGACCAAAATACGTAACGGTAACAACACACAACGGCAAAAAACGCGTAACGGCAAACACAACAGCAACCGAGTTCCCTCTCCCGTGGGAGAGGGTTAGGGAGAGGGCACAAGCCGTGAGGCTTGCATAATGGTCAGGCCGTCTGAAAATGATGGAAGAAGGCGGAATGATGCAAACCTGCGGTTTGCCGCCCTCTCCCCAGCCCTCCCCCACAGGGGAGGGAGCCAGGTGGCTGAAGTGGTAAGGTTGGCGGGAAAATAACGCCGGCCAAAATGCGTAACGGTAAAAACACACAATGGCAAAAAACGCGTAACGGCAAAAACAACAGCAACCGAGTTCCCTCTCCCGTGGGAGAGGGTTAGGGAGAGGGCACAAGCCGTGAGGCTTGCATAATGGTCAGGCCGTCTGAAAATGATGGAAGAAGGCGGAATGATGCAAACCTGCGGTTTGCCGCCCTCTCCCCAACCCTCCCCCACAGGGGAGGGAGCCAGGTTGCTGAAGCGGTAAGATTGGTGGGAAAAACAAACGCCGACCCAAACACACAACAGCAAAAAACGCGCAACGGCAAAAACACACAACAGCAAAAAACGCGCAACGGCAAAAACACACAACAGCAAAAAACGCGTAACGGCAAAAACACACAACAGCAAAAAACGCGTAACGGCAAAAACAACAGCAACCGAGTTCCCTCTCCCGTGGGAGAGGGTTAGGGAGAGGGCACAAGCCGCAAGGCTTGCATAATGGTCAGGCCGTCTGAAATGATGGCGGAATACGCAATAAAGCAAACCTGTGGTTTGCCGCCCTCTCCCCAGCCCTCCCCCACAGGGGAGGGAGCCAGGTTGCTGAAGCGGTAAGATTGGCGGGAAAATAACGCCGACCAAAATACGTAACGGTAAAAACACACAATGGCAAAAACACGCGTAACGGCAAAAACAACAGCAACCGAGTTCCCTCTCCCGTGGGAGAGGGTTAGGGAGAGGGCACAAGCCGCAAGGCTTGCATAATGGTAGGCCGTCTGAAAACATTTTCAGACGGCCTTTGATATGTAAATTCAAACAGCCGATCAAGCAGCCAGCACGCGCGCAAACAGAATTTCATTTTCCAGCGTGATGTGGTCGTTTAAATCATCCACAAATTCCCGCGCCTGCGCATACAAACGCTGCCAGCTGCCGCAAGCCCCTTCTGGTGGCGTCAGATTGTCTGTTAGCGCCAGCAGTTGCCCGATAGCCGCCTCATGCTCGGTATGCTCGTGCATCATCATCTGAATCGGCATCGCCGCACCACGCCCGGCGCCCTGATTAATCATCGGAAACAACACCCGCTCTTCTTTCATCATATGGTTTGACAAATCAGCCTCTATGCCTTGCAGCAGCGGTAACACCTCAGCAGGAAACACCCCCGCGTGCACGGCAGACACTTTTTCCGCCAACACAATCAAATCGGCCAACTGCCGGCGGTGCACTTCATGATAGCGCTGCAAAATGTGGTTGATGGTGGCATTCAGCGGGGCTTGTTGCCATACATTCAAATCGGTCATGGTTTGGGTTCCTTATATCGGGTTCAGGCTTTTCAGACGGCCTTTTTTATAACAATCATATTATATGAATAATTTTTCAGACGGCACATACGCCGATAGAAGTAGAAGCAGTAGTATATTTACACGAAATTAATCAGATAATAAAAACTATTACTATTATTGACGTATAAAGATGAAAATACTATTATCTGCCTTTGTGTTGAAACGGGTTGTAATGTATTCCCAAAATGGGGGATTCAGCCTGTCTGATGCCCATTCATAGAAGCCGGCCGACAAAACGGCAGGCTGAAGCGGTGCCGCCGACTTACTTTTGCGAATGGATATAATGCAACCCGCATGCGGCATAAAGCCTGCGGGCATTTCAATAAAACACAGCAGATTCCGGCATCAAAACAGCGGCATACCGTGCCGGCTCTGCCCGACAACCTCTGATAAATGTAAACAAGGGAAACAGAATGAAAAACTATCCGCTCAAAACCATCGCGCTGTGTTTGAGTATCTTGTGGGCATCCCCGCATGTGTGGGCGAATACAGCCGAAACAGGCGGCGATGAAGCGGCTTCAAAAACAGAGCTGAATGCGATCGTGGTAGAAGGCATGCGCAATGTGCGCGATGCAGCAGGGCACGACAAAGTTTACGAAGAGGATATTTCCAGCGTTTATAAAGGCTTGCAGGAAATCGACACCTACCGCGGCACCAGCCCGGCAGATCTGTTTAAAGGCATGGTGGGGGTGCAAATGGGTGATGCCCGCAACAGCGGCGGGATAGACCCTAATGTGCGCGGTATTCAAGGGCAGGGGCGCGTGCCGGTAACGGTGGATGGCACGGAGCAGGCGATTACTGTCTGGCGTGGCTATAACGGTGCCAATAACCGCAACTATATTGACCCAATGTTAATCAGCAGTATCCGTGTAGAAAAAGGCCCTTCGCTCAATCGCAGTTTGCAAAACTCGATTGGTGGTGGTGTAGAAATACGCACCTTGTCTATTGATGATGTTGTGGAAAAAGGGAAAACATACGGCGTGGATGTCCGTTTTGAGGCTTCCAATAATGCTGTTAAAGAAAGAGCAGACTACAGTCAATACATCGGTAAATCCGTGCCGGATTGGGCGCGGGAAAAATATGGTTCGAAGTGGATAGCAGGTATGACCAGTGTTGAAGCCAAACAACAGCGCTTCAACAGCTTTGGTCACGATCAGGCTTATCGGATAGCGGCAGGGATAAAACAAGACAAGTTTGATTTTCTGGCCGCGTTTGCCCACCGCGATCGCGGTAATTATTTTGCCGGTAAAGGCGGGGTTGAGCGCTACATCGGAGAGGAAAGCGACCAGCTGATTAAAGGGGGCTATGAGGTTCCGAATACATCTAACAAAACTCAATCAATTTTACTGAAAGGCACTTGGAGGCCGTCTGAAAATCAGGCTGTGCAGCTGGGCTACAGCCGTATCCGCTCGGATTATGGCGACATTATGCCTTCACGCATATCAGGCACCATGGGGTTGGGTGATTTTTACCGCGAATATCAAGACCAGCGGTTGCTGCCGCAATGGCCGCTCAGCTCTGTGGGCTTGGATGCCTATTATCTGAATTATAGCTGGAAGCCGCAAAACCCTTGGCTTGATGTCAAGGCAGGTATTTGGACGACACGTGCCAAAACTACCACTCAAAACAGCGGCGGCTTTCCCTTGGATGCCAAAGGGCAGAATCCCATTGTCAACTCCTCTCTCTATACTGCCGACAATAACCGCTGGGGGGTCAATCTTTCCAATAAAATCAGCCTTACCGACACGTTGGCGCTTACCTTGGCAGGCAATTATCAGCAAGAAGACTTAGATTCTAAAGACCGTTGGTGGAAAGACCCTGATCAGCCTGATTCCTTCCGCTCCCGCCCCCGGCAGGGCACACGTAAAGAATACAAATTCGATTTCAATTTCGACTGGCAGCCCACCGAAAAATTGGCCATTAGTGCCGGTGCACGCTGGAACGGTTATTCTTCATTTGATAAAGGTTTACAACAAATCCTCAACGATAAAGACGATCCGAATTATAACGGTTATGTCATGATGATGAATGCTCGAAAAACCGGCTATAAATTGAATTATTACACTGAGCTGACCGACCCGGCCGTTATCGCTGCATTTAAGGAATATGAGAAAGATTGGCGCAGTAGCGCCTTAGAAAATTTAGGTTATTACACGGGAGGCTGTCAAAGCGATTCCGATTCCAGCCGTTGCATCAATACTGATGCGAGCAATTATGGTCAGTTGTTTCACAGTATCGTTTGGGAAATGAATGCAAACGGAAAGGCCAGCCGTGCCAACAATCCTTTCTTGAACGGTGAAGCACAAAAAAATGGTTGGATCCGGCCTGAAGGTGCATTACAAGCACTGCCGATTTATGATTATTCCGGCGCCAACACCCAAGTTGACAAACGCAAAGCCTCTTCCGGCTGGTCGCCGGTATTGTCGGCTTCATACCGTTTGAATGACAATCACCGCATTTATGGCCGTTGGACACAGGCAACCCGTATGCCCAGCCTGTTTGAATCTACTGTTGCCTTTTCAGCAGGTTTTTTAGGTACCCAGCAAATCAAACCCGAAAAAGCCACCAACGTGGAAGTGGGCTATGTTTACGATTTCCGCAACCTGTTTGACAAACAGCCGGCTTCCGCCGATATCAAGCTGGCTTGGTATCGCAACAGCATCAAAAATCCGATAGATCGCGATGTCAATTTGTTTTTTATCCAAGTCGATAAGTGGGAAACTTCCGGGTTGGAACTGCAGGCGCGTTACGACAATGGTCGTTTTTTCACTGATATAGGCGCTTCATACACCCTGAAAAACAGAATCTGCGATGAAGATCAGGCAGCTTTATATGATCCCTATCAGGGGCGTATTCCGAATTGCGTTGAAGACGGCTTCCGCAGCGGTTACATCCAGAATATGCAACCGCCCAAATACAGCTTCAATTGGGGAGTTGGCGGACGTTTTTTCAATGATAAGCTGGAATTGGGCAGCCGCCTGACCCACCATGCCGGCTGGCGCAATAACGGCCCGAAAAATTTCGGTGAATTATGGCCTTATTATCAAAATACATTTAATGACACTATTCGCTGGCATTCTGTAACGGTATGGGATGCTTATGCCCGCTACCGCATCAACAAGCACATTACTGCTGAAATCAGCGGTAATAACTTGACCAACCGTTATTACCTCGATCCGCTTACCCGTTCTGAGATGCCGGCACCGGGGCGGACGTTGAAATTCAGCCTTTCCGGGAAATTCTGATGCTGTAACCGCTGCCATAAAAACTTGCCCATGATTTCAGACGGCCTAAGCCGAGTATAGCTAAATATTAAAAAGCTTTCATAAATAATATTGATTTTTATTTACTTTTATAATGTTTGTGTTTATACTGAGATTGCCTTCTCAATCAAGAAGGCAGTTTTAGATGCAGTATATATTCTCTGACATAATTATCTGTTCGCAGATAGAAAGGCATTAAAATGAAAAAGATTCTCGCCGTGTTGGCTGTTGGCATGATTTCTTCAATGGCTCATGCCGCAACGGTAGGCTCCCAAAGCTATAAGGATAATATCGAGGTGGGCGGCAGTATGTGGATACCTTTTGGCCCGCATGCAGATTCTGCAGGCTTGCCCGGTGTTGGTGTTAAAGGTGTTGCGCTTGGACAATTGAGTAAAATTTCAATGAGAAGTGTTCGGAAATTAACCGAACAGAATCCTGATTATGGTGCAACCGACGGCAACAACGTCACCGTGGTTACGCCGCCGGCTCATGGTAAAGTGGCGATGGGCAATTTCAATTTCGCCCAACTGGCCGACAGCAACGCCGAAGTTTATTACGGTGAATGGACGGCGCATAACGACACCGCCGGCGCCACCCGCTCGGTTTACTATGTCGGTAAAGACAAAACCGCCAATATGCCCACTTCCGGCACGGCCACTTATGCGGTTAAAGGCATCAACCAATACAGCGGCAACAACCAGCTCAACGGCACGTTTACCGCCGATTTCGGCAAAAACACGCTTAAGGGCAGCCTGGCCAACAATGCTTTAAACGTAGGCGTGGATGCAAAAATCAACACTGCTGCCGCCAGCTTTAACGGCTCGGCAACTGCGGCGGGCAAAACCGGCACTTCGCAAGGCCATTTCTTTGGCAACAATGCCGGCAGCCTGGCGGGCTTTGCCAAGTTTGACGACCGCAAACTCGACACTGCATTCGGCGGTGTAAAAAAATAAATTCACACATCAAGGGGCATGCGGCGGCGGCCGGTGCCTTTTGCTTTTTGATTTACCGTGCCCGGCAAAACAGCTTGAGGCCGTCTGAAAAATACACACATATATCAACAAGCGAATGATAAAAAAATATTGGGCAGCGTTGGGTTTGGCCGTTTGCTCGCTGCCGGTTTATGCCGACAGCGAGCAAACGGCGCAGCAATTGCGTTTTCAAACACAGCAGCTGTTGCAGCAGCGCGAACAGGCGGCATTGGTGCCGGAGCCGGAAGCTGGTGTGTTGCGCATAAACGGCGAAGATTTTGCGGTGGGTAACAATGCGGCGGAGCTGGCGGTGGCACTGATGGTGGCGGTTAACCACCGTCAGGCGGATGATGTGGCGCGTTTGTTGCAGCGTTACCGTGCGTTGCCCGAATATGATGCCGCCACGGCCGATTTTGCCGAAGCAGCCCTGAGCCGTTTGCGCGGTGATTTGGCGCAGGCTCAGCGGCAGTATCAGGCCTTGCTGGCGGCGCAGCCCGAATTTACCCGCGCGCGCCTGGATTGGGCGCGCCTGTTGTTTGATAACCGTGAAGACAAGGCGGCGCAGGCACAGTTTGCGCAATTAGCCGATGCAAAACTGCCGCCGGCGGTGCGCAAAAATGTGCAAGGCTATCGGGATGCGCTGGATGTGCGCAACGGTTGGCATTTGTCGGTGTCGGCGGGGCCGGTGTGGAACAGTAATGTGGGGGAGGGCACCGGTAAAAGCGAAACCTTTATTCTGCACACGCCGGCCGGTGTGCCGCTCGAATATGAGCAGTCGTCTCCGCCGCCGCAGCCCGCGCGCGGCATAGGTTATGATGCCGCATTGAGCAAACGCTGGCCGCTGGCCGGGCATCATGCCTTATGGCTGCGCGGCCTGCTGTATGGCACGCACTACCGCCACCATGCCGGGCGCAGTGAGGACACTTTAAATCTGGCCGCCGGTTACCAATGGGCTTCGGCACAGCACAGCTGGTCGGCGGCGCCGCTGTGGGAATGGAACCAAACCGGCAACCGCAGCCTTTACCGGGCGGCAGGTGCGCGGGCGGAATGGCAATACAGCCCGCGGCCAGATTGGGGCGTGAATATCGAGGCCGAACGCAAACACATGCAGTATGCCGAAGATTACCGCCACAACAACGGCAAACATAGCAGCGTATACGCCACATTATCGTATGCGCCCAATCCGCGCTGGTGGCTCTATGGCGGGGCGGATATGCAATGGCGGCAAACGCAGGAGCCGGCCAATGATTACCGCCAATACGGCTTGCGGGCGGGCGTGGTGCGGCAATGGGGCGATAATGTCGCCCTCAATCTGAATGCAGCCGTGCGTCGGCGCCAATATGCCGCGTTCAACCCGTGGCTGCAAGTCAGACGCCGCGACCGCGAACAGGTTTACAGCGCCACACTCACCGTGCCGCGCTGGCAGCTCGGCGGCTTCACCCCCGCGCTGACTTTGAAACACACACGGGTCAGCAGCAATGCCGGCTGGTTTGCAGCCTATCGCAAAAACGAAGCCCTGTTGAAATGGTCGCGGTTTTTTTAATATCCATTCGCAAAAATAAGCTGGCGGCGCTGGCTTGCTTTTGTCAATGAGCGTTATTCTGAACACAAGCAAAGGCCGTCTGAAAACATTTTTTCAGACGGCCTTTGTATACACAGGGCTTTCGTGAGCAAAGCCCTTCATGCTCTATCCTGTGGGTAGGATGTTCGAATCCGGTATTTTTCAGACGGCCAAAATTATTGGGAGCCATAAGAATATCAAATCATTTGTCGGCTAGCGGTATCCGATGCTTGCTTTCATGAATGAGCGTTATTCTGAACACAAGCAAGGCCGTCTGAAAACATTTTCTTTCAGACGGCCTTTGTATACAGGGCTTTCGTGAGCAAAGCCCTTCATGCTCTATCCTGTAGGTAGGATGCTCGAATCCGGTATTTTTCAGACGGCCAAAATCATTTAGCATCACAAGAATATCAAACCATTTGTCGGCTACCGGTATCCGATGCTTGCTTTCATGAATGGGCATTATTCTGATCACAAGCAAAGGCCGTCTGAAAACATTTTTTTCAGACGGCCTTTGTATACACAGGGCTTTCGTGAGCAAAGCCCTTCATGCTCTATCCTATAGGTAGGATGCTCGAATCCGATATTTTCAGACGGCCAAAATTATTGGGAATCATAAAAGTATCAAGCCATTTGTCGGCTCCCGGTATCCGACGCTTGCTTTCATGAATGGGCATTATTCTGAACACAAGCAAGGCCGTCTGAAAGCATTTTCTTTCAGACGGCCTTTGTATATGCAGAGCTTTCATGGGCAGAACCCATCATGCTATATACCTTGTAATCGGATGCTCGAATCCGACATTTTTCAGACGGCTAAAATCATTGGGAATCACAAGAATATCAAACCATTTGTCGGCTACCGGTATCCGCCACACGTTGGCTGCTGATTTTCTCTGTATCCGCCGGCCTTGCCCGAATGGCGCTGTCAGCTCTTGATTAATAATTCCGGCGGAATTTCACACACCGGAATCGGGTTGATTTTGTGCTGCATGGCACGGTGCAGGCGGGTGTAGATTTCCAGCACTTCGCGCTCGCGGCCTTCAAAGGCTTCGGGTGGCTGCTTGCCGTATACGCTCATGGCCCATTCCAGCTCGGGATAGCTTGCGCCCATTTGCTGTTCGTCGCTGCGGTCGTTGTCCCACAGGCCGTCGGTGGGCGTGGCCTGTTGGATGGATTCGATGACGTTGAGGGCTTTGGCCAGCTCGTATACCTGAGTTTTCAGCAAGTCGGCAATCGGGCTGATGTCTACACCGCCATCGCCGTATTTGGTGAAAAAGCCTACGCCGAAATCTTCCACTTTATTGCCGGTGCCGGTAACCAGCAGGCCGTTGATCTGGCCGTAATAATAAAGAGTCAGCATGCGCAGGCGCGAGCGGGCGTTGGCCAGCGCCAGTTGTTTGGCCGGATATTCGGCTTCGTCTACGTCGACGGTGTCGGCAAAGCGGTCGAATGCGGGGGTAAGGTCGACCCGCCGGCCGGATACATTGGCAAAGCGGCTGCTCAAATCGTCGATATGCGCTTGTGCGCGGTCGATTTGGTCGGCTTTTTGGCGGATGGGCATTTCCAGCAGCAGGGTAGGCAGGCCGGTTTTGGCGGCAAGGGTGGAAACCACAGCCGAATCGATGCCGCCTGAAACGCCGACAACAAAGCCGTTGGCGCGGGCGGTGGCGGCATAGTTTTTCAACCAGTGGGTAATGTGGTCAATCACGGCTTGGGTTTGCATAGGGTTTCCTTTCGGGCGGATAATCGGGAATATGAGGCTTTTAATATAGCGCGATTTGAGGCCGTCTGAAAGCGTTTGCGGCGAATTTTAGAAATCTGCGCGGGGCAGGGCGGCCTTCTGCTAAAATGTGCGCATTTCCGTTCACACCGTTGGCTGCCGCAATTGCGGGCAGATGCGGTATTGCCGTTTGGTTTCAGACGGCCTCAAGGTAGATTATGCTTGCCATCCTCACCATCACCACACCGATTTTCATCATTATGGCCATGGGCTATTTTGCCGTGCGTTTTGAATTCTTTACGCGCGAGCAGCTCGCCGGTATGGGCAAATTTGTGATTCGGGTGGGGCTGCCGATGTTGGTGTTTCACGCCATTGCCACCCGGCCGCTTGCCGATGTGCTCAATATCACTTATCTGGCAGGCTATGCGCTGGCTTCGCTGCTGTCGTTTGCGGCCGGATGGGGCATCAGCAAATGGCGCGGTCAGGATGCGGCGCTGGCGGCGCTCAACGGCTTGGGCACGGGCATGTCGAACACGGGCTTTATCGGTTATCCGCTGTTGGCGATGGCGGTGGGCGCGCCGGCGGGCGTGTTTTTTGCCATGAATGTTTTGGTGGAAAATATGCTGATTCTGCCGTTGATGTTTGTGTTGATTGATGCGGCCCGGGGCGGGGCGAATATCGGTGCATTGCTGTGGCGCATTGCTAAAAATCTGTCGAAAAACCCGATTATCATTGCGCTGGCGGTGTCGTTGGTGTTTGCCGTGCTGGGTATTCCGGTGCCGGCGGTGTTGGAAAAAGTTACCGCGATGATGGCTTCCGCTTCGTCGCCGTTGGCGCTGTTTGTGATCGGCGGCGGCCTGTATGGTTTGAAAGTGCGCGGCAACCTGACCGATATTGTGGTGATAACCGGCGGCAAGCTGCTGCTGTTTCCGGTGCTGGTGGTGTCTTGTTTGTGGCTGTTTGGCGCAGATGCCGACACCATGTTTGCCGGCGCCCTGCTGGCGAGTGTGCCGATGGCGAGCATGTATCCGCTGTTCGGCCTGCAATACGGCTATGAACGGCAAACCGCAGCGGCGATGCTGGTCACCACATTGCTGTCGTTTTTCTCGATTTCGCTGGTGTTGATGCTGGGGCATTAGGGTGTTCTGATGTGTCGATTTAAGGGTGTATTTTGCCCCTGAAAACGCATCTGCTGCGTTAAAAAGCCTCGCAAGATGTCCAATCTTGCTGCGTTTTTTGCCTGGCATCTGCATTTCCAGGAACAAAAATCCCCTCATAAACGACACATCAGGACACCCTAAGCCTTGAGGCCGTCTGAAACCGACCGGCCGCTTCTGCTACAATATGGTTTTTTCAGACTTGTTGCGCGTGATGAATACCAATGCTGAAATCCGCCGGGCCACACGCTTGGCTTTTATTTTTATCGCACTGATGATGCTGGCGTTTGTATTGTTTGTGCTGGTGATGGTGCTGCCTTTGGGCTTGGATGCTGTGCAGCAGCTTTGGGCGGTGCGCATGATTCTGTATACGCTGCTGGCGCTGGCGCTGGCGGGTGCAGCATTCAGCGTGCGCGTGGCACGGTTGCGCAAGCGGGGCGGAAAATAAATGCCCGATGGATAGGCGGCCGCTGCTTTAAATGTATTTTTAACAAACAGGAACACATCAATGAAACACAATATGCCGGAAGAAATCCGCCTGCAAAACAGCCGCGCAGCGCTCACACTGGTTTATCAGGACGGGGCCAAATCGCTGCCGGCCGAGTTTTTACGCGTGTATTCGCCCAGCGCCGAAGTGCGCGGCCATGCGCCGGGGCAGGAGGTGCTGCAAACAGGCAAATCTGCGGTGGTGATTGCAGGGTTGGAGCCGGTGGGGCAGTATGCGCTGAAAATCACGTTTTCAGACGGCCACGACAGCGGCCTTTACGACTGGGATTATTTATATAAATTGGCGCACGAATACGATACAATGTGGGCAGATTATTTGCGCAGAATCGAAGCAGCCGGCGCATCGCGCATTGCATCGCCCGACGCACCCAAAGCGGGGCACGGCTGCGGTTCGGGCGGCTGCGGCAAACATTAAACAGAGTTTCAGGAAAAACCATGAGCGACAATAAAACCCATTTCGGCTTCAAAACCGTTGACGAACAAGAAAAAGCCGGCAAAGTGGCCGAGGTGTTTCATTCGGTAGCCAAAAACTACGACATTATGAACGATGTGATGTCGGGCGGCCTGCACCGCGTGTGGAAGCATTTCACCATCAATACCGCGCGCCTCAATAAAGGCGACAAAGTGCTCGATATTGCCGGCGGCACCGGCGATTTGTCGCGCGGTTGGGCCAAGCGCGTGGGTAAAGAGGGCGAAGTGTGGCTGACCGATATCAATTCTTCTATGCTCGGCGTGGGGCGCGACCGCCTGCTCAACGAAGGCCTGGTGTTGCCGGTGTCGCTGGCTGATGCCGAAAAACTGCCGTTTCCCGATAATTATTTCAATCTGGTGTCGGTGGCTTTCGGCCTGCGCAATATGACGCACAAAGAGGCGGCGCTGAAAGAAATGTATCGTGTGCTCAAGCCCGGCGGCACGCTGCTGGTGCTGGAGTTTTCAAAAGTATTCAAGCCCTTGGCGCCGGCTTATGATGTGTATTCGTTTAAACTGCTGCCGCTGATGGGCAAAATGATTGCCAAAGATGCCGACAGCTATCAATATCTGGCCGAATCCATCCGCATGCACCCGGATCAGGAAACTTTAAGGCAAATGATGTTGGATGCGGGCTTCGACAGTGTCGATTATCACAATATGACTGCCGGGGTGGTGGCTTTGCATAAAGGCGTGAAGTTTTAATATCCTGTATTTTCATTTCACTATAGGATTCACTATATTAGGGTGTCCTGACCATTCTGAATGATCAGGACACCCTTGGCCGTTTGAAAAGGCTTCGGCAAACCTGCCGAATATTCAGACGGCCTTATTTTGCCCGGCAGCATTCGGTTGATACTGCCAGAGCTAAGCGTCTTGCAATGCCGTCTGAAACTTCATTCGGCTGGTGTTTCAGCATTCGATTGGTGTGGCGGCATGTGGTTTTCTCCCCCATCTCAACGGGGGTAGATGCTGCCTGTGCCGGCAGGTTTCAGGCGGCTTTTTCTTCGGTGCCGGTTTCAATCGGTAAATTGGGATTGCGCGACCATTCGTTCCACGAGCCGAAATACATTTTCACATTTTCATAACCCGCCTGTTTCAGCGCCAGAAAAGTGTTGGCGGCTCGGGCGCCTTTGAAACAATAGAGAATGATTTCATCATCGCAGCCGATGCCGACGCTGTCGCATTCCGCTTTGACTTCGGTGGGGGTTTTCATCACCGGGCCTTGGGCAGAGGGCTTCATAAAGCGATACCATTCGATCCAGCGTGCGCCGGGAATACGCCCTTTGCGCGGTGCGAAATCAACGCCGTAGGGGCTGGAGCTTTCGCCTATCCATTCCACCACGTCGCGCACATCCAGTAATACGGTGTCGCTGCCGAGCGCGGCGAGCACATAGTCTGCATCAACCATCACATCATTGGCGGGCAAGTCGGCAGGAAAGCGCGCCGGCGCGGGTGTTGCCGCTTCAACAGACACCGGCAGACCTGCGGCCGTCCAGGCGCTGTAGCCGCCGTTGAGCACTTTGACATCGGCGTAGCCCAGCCAATGCAGCAGAAAAAAACCGCGGCAAGATTGACCGTAGCCGCCGTTTAATGAGTCTTCGTAAAACACCACGGTTTCGCTGCCGCTGATGCCCGCTGCGCCCAATGCGGCCACAAAGGTGTCGCGCAGCTCGCGCAGGCCTTCGGCTGTAGAGGTGGCTAAAAAGGTGAAAACTTCATGCAGATTGACGGCGCCGGGAATGTGGCCGGCGGCATAGCTTTCAGCATTGCGGGTGTCGATAAGCACCACCGGGGCGGCGGCTTGCAGTTGTTGCAGTGATTCGGGCGTGATTAAGATGTTGTGCAGGTTCATGGCGGGCTCCTCAAAGATTAAGTGGTGGGGTCATCAGTGATTGAGCAAGAATCGTGCCATATTTTAATTTCAATTGATTCAATGGGTTGTTGTTTTGATGTGTGCATGATGGTTAACAAAGTGTATGCAATGGCAACATTGTGGGTAATTGATTGAGGCCGTCTGAAATGTTCAGACGGCCTCAATCAATGAGTGGGGCAGGGCGATTGTTTCTGTTTGGGAAATTATTAAATTCTCATTTATCAATTTACCCGGCATTAAAGTAGGATTATGATAAATGCTGACTGTTTGCGCTTTGCGGCTGCATCGGCTTGGCAGCGGTTTGGCAAGCACAAAATCAGGCGGTAGGAAAAGGCCGTCTGAAAAAATACGTTCACAAATTCACAAATTCATAAATTTATTGGCAGATGATGAAAATAGTATTGCTTACGGTGTTGAAATGGCTGCTGGCGGCGGCCTTGCTGCTGGTTGCGGCGGTGGTGGCTTTTGTGTATCTGCACCCGACTTTCGGCGGCAAACCGGATGCGGCGAGCATGGCGAAAATACAGGCTTCGCCGCAGTTTGACGGTGAAAAATTCAATAATGCAGAGCCCACCGGCATCGATACCTCGGCGGGCGGTTCGCCATCGTTGCTCGACTGGCTCTCATCGGTGCTCAATCCGCCCGAAGGCAAACAGCCGGGCGAGCCGTTGCCGAGTGTGAAATTAGATGCCGCTCAGTTGCAAAACGGTGATTTTGTTTGGCTGGGGCATTCTACCGTATTGTTGAAAACCGACAACCAAACGCTGATTACCGACCCGGTGTTTTACCGTGCTTCGCCGATTGCGCTGGCCGGCAGCCCGTTTGCGGTTACGCATACACCGATCACAGCCGATTTGCCGCCATTGGATGCGGTGCTGATTTCGCATGACCATTACGACCATCTCGATTACCGCGCCATCAAAGAAATCGCGCCCAAAACCAAGCGGTTTTATGTGCCGCTGGGCGTTAAAGCGCATTTGCAGCGCTGGGGCATTGCTGATAACAAAATCATCGAGTTAGATTGGCACGAAAGCGCCAAACTCGGCAATATCGATTTAACCCTTGCCCCCGCCCGCCATTTCAGCGGCCGCAATTTCAACAACCGCTTTTCCACATTGTGGGGCTCGTGGGTGGTGAAATCGCCCGATTTATCGCTGTATTTCAACGGCGACAGCGGCTATGGCAGGCATTTTGCCGACATCGGCGCACAATACGGCCCGTTTGATTTTGCCATGATTGAAAACGGTGCTTACAATGAAAACTGGGCAAACATCCACATGACGCCCGAGCAGTCGGTGCAGGCGGCGCAAGATGTGCGCGCGGCGGCAGTGATGCCGGTGCATTGGGCGAAATTCGATTTGGCTTACCACACTTGGCGCGAGCCGATCGAGCGCTTTATGGCGGCGGCTGAAGACACTCCGCTGCAAACCGCCACGCCGCAAATCGGCCAGGTATTCAATATCCGCCAACTGCCGCAAGTGCATTGGTGGGAAGGGGTGAAATAAAGCGGTGGCCGCTTGAAGGAAGCATTTGAAAATACATATTCAAATTGTTTTGCTGTAAACAGGCCGTCTGAAAAGGAGACTGTATGAACCGCGATGTTTTAATCCGCCATATGCAAGAGCATTATGCTGCGGCGCCCGAATATTTGTGGGCGCGGTGGCCGGATTATGCCGTGTTCCGCCACGGCGGCGGGCGCAAATGGTTTGCCGTGCTGATGAATATCCCCGCCAATAAATTGGGTTTGCCCGATTCGGCGCCGGTTGATGTGCTCAACCTCAAGGCCGCCCCGGAGATGGTCGGCTCGCTGTTGCAGCTGCCGGGCATTTTTCCGGCCTGGCATATGAATAAAGAACATTGGGTCAGCCTGCTGCTTGAGGGCGGCCCAAACGATGAAACCATCGATAATCTGATTGACGACAGTTATTTATTAACCCGCAAGTAAAGGAAGCTGATATGACTATCAAAGCACGCGGCTATGCCGCACAATCCGACACCGCACCGCTGGCACCGTTTGAATTCGAGCGCCGCGATGTGCGCGCTAATGATGTGGAAATCGACATCGAATATTGCGGCGTGTGCCATTCTGATCTGCATCAGGCCAAAAACGATTGGGGCTGGAGCCAATATCCGCTGGTGCCCGGTCATGAAATCGTCGGCCGGGTGCGCCGCGTGGGTGCCGATGTGAAAAAATTCAAAGTCGGCGATTTGGTCGGCGTCGGCTGTATGGTTGATTCCTGCCGGCACTGCCATCCGTGCGAACAGGGCTTGGAGCAATATTGCGAAAACGGCAATGTGCAAACCTATAACGACACCGACCGCTTCGGCGACCACATGCGCACCTACGGCGGCTACAGCGACACCATCGTGGTAACTGAAAACTTTGTGGTGGGCGTGCCGGAAAACCTCGACACCCAAGCTGTGGCACCGCTGTTGTGCGCCGGCATTACCACCTATTCGCCACTGCGCCATTGGAATGTGCAAAAAGGCAGCAAAGTGGCGGTGGTGGGCTTGGGCGGTCTCGGCCATATGGCGTTGAAGCTGGCCAATGCCATGGGCGCCGAAGTGACCTTGTTTACCCGCTCAAGCGGCAAAGAAGCCGATGCGCTGGCTTTAGGTGCACACAATGTGGTGTTGTCTACTGATGATGAGCAAATGCTGGCGGTGGCCAACACTTTCGACGTGATTATCGACACCGTGCCCTACACCCATGATTTGAAACCCTATATCCAAACGCTGACCCTCGACGGCGCCTTGGTATTGGTGGGCTTGGTGGGCGAATTGGAATCCACCATCAGCACCGTGCCGCTGATTATGGGCCGCCGCACCGTGGCCGGTTCGATGATCGGGGGCATTGCCGAAACGCAGGAAATGTTGGATTTCTGCGGCGAGCACAATATCGTGCCCGATGTGGAAATGATTGACATCCAAACCATCAATCAGGCTTACGAGCGGCTGTTGAAAAGCGATGTGAAATATCGGTTTGTGATTGACATGAAAAGCCTGAAAAACGCAGCCTAAATGGCTGATTGGAAAAGTTTTTCAACATAAGGCCGTCTGAAGATCATCCGGCTTTCCCATTCGCACAAAGTTATCCAAACTGCTTGTGTGAATGGGTTTCAGACGGCCTTTATTTTATGAGCCACCATAAAGGACATGTCATGAATAAATTGATTTTTTCTGCAATATGCGCGGCATTCAGCCTTTCCGTTGCCGCACAAGACTTGAAAACCCTGCACCGTTTGGCGCCCGAATACCAAAGCACCGCACCGCAATGGACAGCCGACATCAGCGATGATGCCGAAGTGGCACGCCGCAATGCCGGTTTCAAATCGGCTGCCGAAAGCGGCGTACAGCCCGGTCAAAAAATCATTGTGCCGGCGGCAGACGGCCAACCGGCGGTAGATTTGTATGTATACCGCCCGCAAAAAGCGGCGGCGGTGCTGCCGGTGATTTACTTTATCCACGGCGGCGGCTACATCATGGGCAATGCCCGTCAAAATAATGCCGCACTGGCCGATTTGGCCGAACGCAATCAGGCAGCCGTGGTGAGTGTGGAATACCGGTTGGCTACCGAAGCGCCGTTTCCCGCCGATCTGCAAGATGCCTACCACGGCTTGAGCCATATTTACCGCCATGCGGCCGCATTGGGCTTGGATGCCTCGCGGCTGATTCTGATGGGCGAAAGTGCCGGCGGCGGGCTGGCCGCACGCTTGGCTTTGTATACGCGCGATCAGGGCGAATTCACGCCGGCAGGGCAAGTGTTGATTTATCCGATGCTCGACCACCGCACCGGCACCGACCGTTCTCCTTATCGCAACCCTGATGCCGGTGAATTTGTGTGGACGGCGGCGTCCAATCGTTTCGGCTGGAACAAATTGCGCGGCAACCAGCGCATCAGCAATGCGCAAATGCCGTATTTTTCACCCGCTGCCGCCAAAAACCTGCGCGGTTTGCCGCCTGCATTTATCGCGGTCGGCGATTTGGATTTATTTGTCAACGAAGACATCGATTATGCCAACCGCCTGATTCAAGCCGGCGTGCCCACCGAGCTGCATGTGATTCCGGGCGTGTTTCACGCATTTGAAATCATCGTGCCCGATTCGCCGCAAACCGCGCAATACCGCGAGCTGCGCCGCAATGCTATTCAAGGCATGCTCAGGGGCGCGAAGTATTGACGCATGCGGGGTTAATGCCACCTATTCACAAAAATAACCTCACGGCGCCGGCCCGCCTTGTCAGCTTACTTTTGTGAATGGGTTTAACTCCAGCAGAAAGCTCGAGGCGGAACCCTATGATATCTTAAGTCTGCATGGTCATAAGTCTGCATGGTCAACCGCCCCCCGCAATCTCCTTAAAACAAGGCCGTCTGAAACTGTACTTTACCGTTTTCAGACGGCCTTAATCTATCGGCAAATGCTTGACTGGCGTTGCTGCGGGCGATGATGGTGAGCAGTATGGTAGCGTAGACTCCGCTCACGGAAAAAACACACCATGCCCATTTGCAAAAATAAAAGCATTTCGAAAATTCAGCCGCCTGCTTGAATTTGAGATTTGATCACTAGGGTGTCCGGACAATTTGTTTATGAGGGGGTTTTTGTTCCTGAAAATGCAGATGCCAGGCAAAAAACGCAGCAAGATTGGGCATCTTGCGAGGCTTTTTAACGCAGCAGATGCGTTTTCAGGGGCAAAAAGCACCCATAAATCGAATTGTCCGGACACCCTAGGGGTGAAGCAGACGGTTGAACTCTTCGGCCGCTTCGATGTTGGCAATATGCGAAGCCGGCAATACGGCAAGGGTGGCATGCGGTAGGGTGGAAGCCAGCCATTGCGCATCATCCGGCGTGGTAACGGGGTCGGCGGTGCCGCCGATGACCAGTATGTCGCTTTTTGCCGTGTGTATGTGCGGCCGCAGGTCGGCTGCGGCCAAGATTTCGCAACATTTGGCATAACCTTCGGCGGGCGTATGGCGCAGGATTTCGGTCAGGCGGGCGACGGCGGCGGCATTTCGGCGGCAGAAATCATCACTGAACCAGCGTGATGCGGCGCTGTCGGCGATGGCGTTCATGCCTTCGCTGCGCACGCTTCGGGCACGTGCCGACCAAGCTTCGGTGTTGCCGATTTTGGCGGCGGTGTTGCTGATGATGATGCGGTTGAAACGTTCGGCATGGTGCAGCGCCAGCCACAAGCCGGTAAGCCCGCCCATGGAAATGCCGCAAAAGCCAGCGGTGGGGATGTTGAAACCGTCGAGCACGCTGATCACATCGCGCCCCAAGTCGGCCAGTGTCCAAGAGCCGCCTTTTGCGCTCGAATGGCCGTGGCCGCGGGTATCGTAGACAATCACGCGGTAATCGGTGCTGAGTGCATCGATTTGCGGCTGCCACATGCTGTGATCGGTGCCGAGCGAATTGCAGAAAATCAGCGCGGGTGCCTGCTCATCGCCGAATGAACGGGCATACAGGCGGTTGCCGTCATGAGTGTGAATCCACATAAAAACTTCCTTTGTTGAGGCCGTCTGAATGTTTTTCAGACGGCCTGTTGCTGATGTCTTTCAGATAATCGGTATGCCGGCCAAATTGGGTATGGCTACACGCGCTCGATAATCAGCGCGATGCCTTGCCCGACGCCGATACACATGCTGCACAAGGCATAGCGGCCGCCGCGCCGTTCGAGTTCATACAACGCGGTGGTGGCGAGCCGCGCGCCGGATGCGCCCAGCGGGTGGCCGAGGGCAATCGCGCCGCCGTTGGGGTTGACATGTTCTGCATCGTCGGGCAGCCCCAAATCGCGCAATACTGCCAGCGCTTGGGCGGCGAAGGCTTCGTTTAATTCAATCACATCCATCTGCGCCAGCGTCAGCCCGGTTTGCGCCAGCACTTTGCGGATGGCGGGTGCCGGGCCGATGCCCATAATGCGCGGCGGTACGCCTGCTACCGCGGCTGCCACCACCCGGGCTTGCGGCTTGAGGCCGTATTGCTGCACAGCCTGCTCAGATGCGAGTAGCAGCGCACAGGCACCATCGTTGATACCTGAAGCATTGCCTGCGGTGATACTGCCGTTGGGGCGCACCACGCCTTTGAGTTTGGTCAGCGCTTCGATGGAAGTGGCGCGCAAATGTTCGTCTTGCTCAAACAACAGCGGCGCGCCTTTGTGCTGCGGCACGGCCACCGGCACGATTTCGCGTGCAAACACGCCGCCTTGTTGCGCGGCCGCAGCGCGCTGTTGGCTGATGAGGGCGAAACGGTCTTGGTCGGCGCGGCTGATGTGGCGTTCGTCGGCCAGATTTTCAGCGGTTTCGGGCATGCTGTCGACACCGTATTGTGCCTTGAGTTGCGGGTTGATAAAGCGCCAACCCATGGTGGTGTCTTCCAGCTTGAGGTTGCGGGCAAACGCCCCTTCGGCTTTGCCCATCACAAACGGGGCGCGGCTCATGCTCTCCACGCCGCCGGCAATCAGCAGATGGCCTTCGCCGCATTTGATGGTGCGCGCAGCAGTGGCAACGGCATCGAGACCGGAGCCGCACAGGCGGTTGAGGGTAACGCCGGCCACGTCTGCCGGCAGCCCGGCCAGCAGCGCCGCCATCCGCGCCACATTGCGGTTGTCTTCACCGGCCTGGTTGGCACAGCCGTACACCACATCGTCTAACCGCTGCCAGTCGATTTGCGGCTGGCGCGCCATTAAAGCGGCTATCGGCACGGCGGCCAAATCGTCGGCGCGCACGGCAGCCAAACTGCCGCCGTAACGCCCGAACGGCGTGCGCACCGCATCAATAATATAAGCTTGGCTCATAACATGCTCCTTGTGTCGATTGGGTATCCTTATCAGGCCGTCTGAAAAAGCCAACACGTTTCAGACGGCTTAATGGAATCGGTTTTTTAAAATATATCAATCATCGGCAGCTTAACTTATGCTCTGCTTTTCAGACGGCCTGCCGCCCATCGTGCAACTCGGCTTCCGTGAGATTTTGCAGTGCCGCCAAATCCAGCCTCGCCACCATCTCGCGCACCAGCAAGCCTTGCGGGGTGATGTCGATAACCGCCAAATCGGTGTAGATGCGGTTGACGCAGCCGATGCCGGTGAGCGGATAGCTGCACCGTTCGACAATTTTCGGTTCGCCGTGTTTGGTTACATGCTCCATGGTGACAAACACTTTTTTCGCCCCTACAGCCAAATCCATCGCACCGCCCACCGCCGGAATCGCATCGGCCGCGCCGGTGTGCCAGTTGGCCAAATCGCCGTTGGCCGCCACTTGAAACGCGCCAAGCACGCACAAATCAATATGGCCGCCGCGCATCATCGCAAACGAATCGCCATGATGAAAAAAACAACCGCCCTTAATCAGGGTAACGTATTCTTTGCCGGCATTAATCAATTCGCTGTCACGCTCACGCTCATCCGGCGCAGGGCCCATCCCGAGCAGGCCGTTTTCGCTGTGCAGAAAAATTTCCGCATCCGCAGGCAGGTAGTCGGCAATTTTGGTGGGCAGGCCGATGCCCAAATTCACATACATGCCCTCACTGATATCTTGTGCCACACGGCGGGCGATATCGGCGCGGCTTCTGCTTTGATAATTCATAACAACTCCTTTCAGACGGCCACAACATGCTGCACGAAAATGCCGGGCGTGATGATGTGTTCGGGGTTTAAATCGCCCAATGCCACAATTTCTTTCACTTGTGCAATAGTGGTTTTTGCTGCGGCAGCCATGATGGGGCCGAAATTACGCGCTGTTTTGCGGTAAACCAAATTGCCCCAACGGTCGCCTTGATAAGCCTTAATCAGCGAAAAATCGGCATAAATCGGATATTCGAGCACATATTGTTTGCCGTCGATTTCACGGGTTTCCTTACCCTCGGTCAACAGCGTGCCGTAACCCGTAGGCGTAAACACCGCGCCCAGCCCAGCGCCCGCCGCCTGAATGCGGCAGGCCAGATTACCCTGCGGCACCAATTCCAGCGCCACCTTGCCCGCACGATACAATTCGTCAAACACATAAGAATCGCTCTGGCGCGGAAATGAGCAAATCATTTTTTCTACCCGCCCGGCCTTGAGCAGCGCCGCCAGCCCGATGTCGCCGTTGCCGGCATTGTTGTTCACAATCGTCAGCCCTTTTGCGCCGCTCTCAATCAGCGCATCAATCAGCTCCGCCGGCTGGCCTGCAGTGCCGAAACCGCCGATCATCACCGTAGCGCCGTCGTGGATTCCGGCCACGGCTTCGTGTATGGATAATGTGGTTTTGTCTATCATATTTTCTCTCTTTGCTAGATGAACGTTAATACTAAAAACACACCGCCGATGACCATGCCCGACAACATCAGCCAAACCACGCAATAGCCCATAATGTGTTTGGCCGACAGCCCGGCCACACCCAGCAGCGGCAAAGCCCAAAACGGCTGGATTTGGTTAGTCCAAGCATCTCCCCAGGCAAAAGCCATCACGGTTTGGGGAATATCGGCATGCAGCGATTTGGCCGCTTCGATAATCACCGGCCCTTGAATTGCCCATTGCCCGCCGCCGGAGGGGATGAAAATATTGACCAAACCGGCAGACAAAAAAGTGAGCACGGGAAAGGTTTCGGGTGTGGCGATTTCGATAAACCAATCGGCCACCACCATCACCAGCCCCGATTCAGTCATCATTCCTGCAATACCTGCATACAGCGGAAATTGCAGAATAATGCCGCGCGACGACACCACCGCTTCTTTAACGGCATCCAGCAAGGCCATCGGGTGTTTGTGCAGCAGCAGTGAGAGCAGCAAAAAAATCAAAATCACCACATCCAGATTCAAATCGAAACCTTTTTTCATAAAATAGCCGGCCAGGTATAAAGCGGGCATAACGGCCAGCACATAATTCATCACTCGGCTGTGCTCGATTTTTTCTGAAAAGGTCTCAGGCTCCTGGAGTGCGGCAGCCGCACGGTTAGGGCTTTCTGCATGGCCCTCATAGCTGATGACACTTTCGGGTTTGGGGCGGATGGAAAGATACAGGCCGATTAATGCAGCCAGAATCAAACCGGTCAGCAGCAGGTTCCAGCCCGAATACAAGGTTTCGGTTACCGGAATAATGCCGGTAAGCTGCTCCATAAAATGCCCGGGCGTGGCCACCACCAAGGGAATAGACGAAGAAGGGCCGCGTACGATTTCGGCGCTGTAAGCTGCCGCCACCACCAGCGGAAAATGCAGCCCTTGCACCTTTCTGCCCATCTCACGGGCCAAAATCGCGCCGATTACCAAACCGAAACCCCAGTTCAGATAACAGCCGAAAAACGAAATCAACGCCGTCATTGCCAGCGCTTGCGGCGGCGTTTTGGGGATATCGGTCAGCCTGTCGAGCAATTTGCGCACCGGCGGTGTGAGCGCCAGCGCATAGCCGGTAACCAAAACCAAGGTCATCTGCATGGCGAATTTAAACAATGCCGAAAAACCTTTGCCCCAATAATCCACCATTTCAAAAGGCGTGTGCCCGCCCAGTGTGGTGCCCATCAGCATAATGACGACGGTGAGCAGCACCGCCAAGATAAAAGCATCGGGCAGATAGCGCTGCATCAGCCACACGGTGAAGTGGGTAACCGCATTCATTTCAGTCTCCTTTGTTATCGGTTTTTTGTTATATACTTTGTTGAAATCCGATTATTTCCAAGCGATTACCGTAAGTCCAATACCGATTTTCCCCACATCTATATCGAAAAACATATAATCATGAATTTGAGAAAACTGAAATATTTTGTGGCGGTGGCCGAAGTGCAAAGCTTTACGCGGGCTGCCGAACAATTATGTATTGCCCAGCCCGCACTCAGTAAACATATTAAAGAACTTGAAGAAGCGTTGGATACGCCGCTGTTTGTGCGGCACAGCCGCCCTTTGGCACTCACCGATGCCGGGGTGTTTTTTCTGGAGCGCTGCCGTTATATTTTGTCGGTGCTGGAAGAAACCCGCGCCATGACGCAAAAAATCGGCAAGCTGCAAAAAACGTTTACCATCGGTTTTGTGGCTTCTTCGCTGTATACAGCTCTGCCCGAGGTGATCCGCACCATCAAACAGGAGTTTCAAGATGTTGAAATCCGCTTGCAGGAAATGAACACCATGCTGCAAATCGGCGCTTTGAAATCGGGCACCATCGATATCGGTTTCGGCCGTTTGCAACTGCACGATCCGGGCGTGCACAGTGAAGTTTTGTATCAAGAGCCCCTGCTGTTGGCCGTGCCCAAAAACAGCCCGCCGCTGCTGAGCGAGCCGGGTGCAGTGCGTTTGGTGGACATTGCCGCCGCACGGCTGATTTTGTTTCCGGCCGAACCGCGCCCGAGTTTTGCCGATGTGGTGCTCAATGTGTTCAAATCTGTCGGGCTGGCTCCGAAACATTGTGTGGAAACGCGTGAGCTGCAACTGGCGCTGGGGCTGGTGGCGGCCGGGGAGGGCGTGTGTATCGTGCCCGCCAGCTTCGCCCAATTGCAGCGCGCCGATATCAGCTATCTGCCTTTGGCCGAGCCGGAAGCTGCGGCGCCGGTGGTTATGAATATCCGCGCCATGGACAACAGCCCGGCCATTTGCCGTATCGGTGAAATTGCTCATCATATTTATCAATCCTGTTGATTCAGACGGCCTTTGGCTTGAAACATGCAGCCTTGCCCGATGACATCAGGCCGTCTGAAACCCTATTCAGATGTTTGAACGCCACTATCGGATTGCCGGATGCTTTCAGACGGCCTTAGGGTTTCCTGATGTGTCGATTTACGGGTGTATGTTGCCCCTGAAAACGCATCTGCTGCGTTAAAAAGCCTCGCAAGATGTTTAATCTTGCTGCGTTTTTTGCCTGGCATCTGTGTTTTCAGGAACAAAAATCCCCTCATAAACAAATTGTCCGGACACCCTAGGGTGTTTTAGGCTTTAAAAGCCATGCCGAGAGCATGCCGATGATTACGCCCCAAAAGGCGGAGCCCAAACCCCACAGCGTCATGCCTGAGGCGGTGGCCAGAAAGGTGATAACGGCGGCTTCGCGGTGCTGTGTGTCTTCGATGGCGGCGGCAATATTGCTGCCGATGGCACCCAGCAGCGCCAATCCGGCCAAAATAGCAACCAGCGCTTGGGGCAATACGGCAAACAGGGTCACAATGGCGCCGGCAAACAAGCCGCCGATCAGGTAAAACACGCCGTTGCTGATGCCGGCGATATAGCGTTTGCCGGGGTCGGCGTGGGCATCTTTGCCGGTGCACAATGAGGCGGTAATGGCGGCCAGCGCGATGCTGATGCCGCCGAAGCAGGCCGTCAGCAGCGAAGCCGCGCCGGTAACGGCCATCACCGGCCGGGCCTGCGTGCGGTACCCCGCCAGCCGCAATACCGCCATGCCGGGCAGAAACTGGCCGGTCAGGCTCACCATCACCAAGGGCAGGGCAAGGCTGAGGGTGGCGGAAAACGTCCATTCAGGCGTAATCCACACCGGACGGGTGATGGCAAACTGCACGCCGCTGAAATCCAGATTGCCGGTTAATTTGCTCAACAGCAGGCCGACGGCAAACACCAGCACTACGGTGTAGCGCGGCAACCATTTTTTACTGATTAAATACGTCAACAGCATGGCAAACAGCAGCAGCGGCACATCGCCTGCGGCATGAAAGGCATGGGTGCCGAACTGGAATAAAATTCCCGCCATCATGCCGGCGGCTACGCCTTTGGGAATCGATGCCATCAGTTTGTCGAAATAGCCGGAAAGGCCGATGGCGAGCATGATGGCGGCGGCGGTCAGGTAGGCGCCGGCCATTTCGCCCAGGCTCAACGCGGGGAACAGGGGAATCAGCAAGGCGCTGCCCGGTGCCGACCAGGCCGTGACCACCGGCGCTTTCAGCCACCAGCTCAAGAGAATGCCCGACACCGCTGCGCCGACAGAAATCGCCCACACCCAAGTAATCATCATCTCGGTAGAAACCTGCGCCGCCGAGGCCGCCTGAAACATCAGCACCATCGGCCCGGCATAGGAAATCAATACCGCCAAAAATCCGGCGGTAACGGCGGAAAGGGAGAGATCTTTTAACATGATGTTTCCTTAGGGTATTCTGATGTATTGATTTATGGGTGTATTTTGCCCTGAAAACGCATCTGCTGCGTTAAAAAGCCTCGCAAGATGTTTAATCTTGCTGCGTTTTTTTTGCCTGGCATCTGCATTCCCAGGAACAAAAATCCACTCATAAACGACACATCATGACACCCTGGTGCGGTGAAAAGAAAGGGCAGATTTACGGAAGCCCGAACAGTTTCAGACGGCCTCAAACATGGCTGCCGTATCTCTTCAGCAAAAGCAAATGATGGAACCACAATCATCTTTCAGACGGCCTCAACCCATGCCTACGTCGCCGCCGCCCACCGGCAACACCGTTCCCGTGATGTAACTGGCATCATCAGAGGCCAAAAACAGAATCGCGCCTACTTGCTCCTGAATGCTGCCGTAGCGCTTCATCAGGCTGGATGTCACGGTTTGGTCGATAATGGCCTGATACCACACCTGCTCCTCCTCGCTCATCGGCTTGGGATTGCGCGGTACTTTGCGCGGCGGGGCTTCGGTGCCGCCGGTGGCAACGGCGTTGACGCGGATGCCGTCTGAAGCATGCTCCATTGCCAAGCTCATGCTCATTGCATTCACTCCGCCTTTGGCAGCAGCATAAGGGATACGGTGGATGCTGCGGGTGGCAATCGAAGAAATGTTGACGATGCTGCCGCCCTGTTGCGCAATCATCTGCGGCAATACGGCGCGGCAGCTCCATAAAGTGGGAAACAGCGAGCGGCGCACTTCGGCTTCGATTTCGGCTTCGGCATACTCCTGATACGGCTTCGCCCAAATGGTGCCGCCGACGTTGTGGATGGCCACATCAACACATCCGAATTCGGCCACCGCTGCATCCACCACGCTTTGCGCACCGGCAAAGGTTTCCAAATCGGCCAACACCGTCAGGCAGCGGCCGCCTTGTGTGCGGATGGCGGCGGCGGTTTCATGTACGAATTCGCTGCGGTCGGCCAGCACCACCGCACCGCCTTCTGCTGCCAGAGCCAGCGCCACGCCTTGGCCGATGCCTTGTGCCGCGCCGGTTACCACGCAGATTTTATGGTCAAAACGCTTGTTCATACGGCCTCCTGATTATTTTTGCTCGCTGGCGGAAAATTTCTCGAAATGGAAGCTTTTCGGTGTGATACCCGATTGTTCCAACCAGCCACGCACAGCTTCCACCATGGCAACGGGGCCGCACAGATAAATATCGACATCACCGTCATTCAGCCAATCGCTTTCAATATGTTGGGTGACATAGCCTTTTTTCGGATGGCTGCTCGCTTCGCTGACCACGCAGGTGGTGTAGTGGAACCACGGATGGTTGGCCTGTATGTCGTCGAGTTTTTCCAATGCCACCAAGTCGAAATCGTTGGTAACGCCGAACACCATATTCACCGGATAATGGCAGCCCGCTACCGCCAGGCTGTCGAGCATCGAGAGAAACGGCGCGATACCGGTGCCGCCGGCGAGAAACAGCGTCGGGCGGGTAACCGGGCGCAGGTAGAAGCTGCCGAAAGGGCCGGCAAACTGCATTTTTGCACCCACAGCGGCCTCTTTGCTCAAATAACTGCTCATTTTGCCGCCGGGTACATTGCGCACCACAAAGCGGGCAATCTCGCTCATCGGCGCGGAGCTGAACGAATAAGAACGGGTTTCATCACTGCCGGGCAGGGTCACATTGACATATTGGCCGGGCAAAAACACCAGCTCTTCAGGTGCAGGCGTTTTGATGCCGAATGCGATGGTAGATTCGGAGAGCTGCTCCAGTTCGGCCAGCTCGCCTTCGTAAACGGTGACGCCGGTTTTGGCGGCTTCAGAAGATGAGGCGATGCGCAACACACAATCGGAAGTGGGTTTCATCTGGCAAGTGAGCACATAGCCCTCGGCCGCTTCTTCAGGCGTGAGTGCATCTTCGATATAGCTGCTCTCGGGCATCTCGAAGCTGCCCGATTCGCAAAAGCTGCGGCAGGTGCCGCAGGCGCCGTCGCGGCAGTCGAGCGGAATATTGAATTTTTGGCGGTAGGCGGCTTCGGCCACGGTTTCTCCGCTGCGGCAGCCGATGAAGCGGGTAACACCGTCTTCAAATTGAAGGGCAATGGTGTGTTCCATGATGTTTGCTCCTTTGTTGTTATGGTGTTTCAGACGGCCTAAACATGGTAGACATCAATCAGTTGGTTGATGTAATCGTTTTTCAACACCACGTATTTGCGCGTAATCAGCGGCGCAGCGCCCGACATATCCAAATCATATTCGGAGCAGCCGTAATATGTATTGGTGGTGTGATAGCGAAAACTGAAGGTGAGCCAGTTGAAACGCACGGTCAGTTTGTCGCCTTCTTGCGCCATAATCTCGACATTGCTGATGTTGTGCGAAGTACGGGTGTCGGGAATGGTGGCGCTGGAGCGCTCGGTTTCGATACGGAACACGCGGTCTTCCAGCCCTTGGCGGTCGGGGTAGTAGATCAGCGAGATTTCACGTTGCGGATCGCTGACCAGCGTGCCGTCGTCGTCCCAGCTCGGCATCCAAAACGAAGCTTCGGGGTGGTAGCAGGCCAGCCATTCGTTCCATTGTTTATCATCCAGATAACGGGCTTCGCGGTAGAGAAACTGGCTTACTTGTTCGATGCGGCTGCTCATTGTCCGTCTCCTTCTTGTGCGGTTTGCGCGGCGGTGGCTTTTTTCATCTCTTGCAGCCAGTAGCGGTGTTGTACGGTATACAAACCTTCGTCTTCGGTTTTTACGCCGGAGAGCAGCGGCTTGAGGCCGATATCGGCGGCGGCTTGGTCGGCTCCTTCAATCCAGTGGGCAGCACCGCGGCACATGTCGTTCCACTCAAGCGCAATGCCGTTGTAGCCTTCTTGGCAGGAGCGGAATTCTTCCAAATCGTCGGGCGTGGCCATGCCGCTGACGTTGAAAAAATCTTCATATTGGCGGATACGGTGGGCGCGGGCTTCTGCCGATTCGTTTTTGGGTGCGATGCAGTAAATCGTGACTTCGGTTTTATCGACCGCCAGCGGGCGCAGCAGGCGGATTTGCGAGCCGAATTGATCCATCAGATACACATTCGGGTAAAGGCAGAGGTTGCGCGAGCGCTGCACCATCCAATCGGCGGTGGCCTGACCGAATTTTTCGGCGAATTCTTCGCGTCTGTCCCAATTGGGGCGGTCTTCGGGGTTGGCCCAGTTGGTCCACAACAGCATGTGGCCGTTTTCAAACGAGTAGAAACCGCCGCCCTGCTTGGCCCAGCTGCCGGCGCTCATGGCGCGGATATTGTCGGCGGCATTTACTTCTTTACGGTGCTGGGTGGTGGCGGCGTAATTCCAATGCACGGCGGAAACATGGTAGCCGTCGGCGCCGTTTTCGGCTTGCAGCTTCCAGTTGCCGTTGAAGGTGTAAGTTGAAGCGCCGCGCAATACTTCCAGCCCGTCTTCAGATTGGTCGACAATCATGTCGATAATTTTGGCCGCTTCGCCTAAAAATTCGCTCAAGGGGGCAACATCGGGGTTGATGCTGCCGAACAAAAAGCCGCGGTAGTTTTCAAAGCGCGCTACTTTTTTCAAGTCGTGCGAGCCTTCTTTGTTGAAGCAGTCGGGGTAGCCGGCGTCTTCAGGGTCTTTTACTTTCAAAAGTTTGCCGCTGTTGTTAAACGTCCAGCCGTGAAAAGGGCAGGTATAGGTGGCTTTGTTGCCTTTTTTGAAACGGCACAGCTGGGCGCCACGGTGGGTGCAGGCGTTGATAAAGGCGTTTAATTCGCCTTGGCGGTTGCGGGCAATCACAACCGGCTGACGGCCGATGTGGGTGGTGTAGTAATCGTTGATCTTGGGAATCTGGCTTTCGTGCGCCAGATAAATCCAGTTGCCTTCGAAAATGTGTTTCATCTCCAGCTCAAACAGCTCTTCATCGGTGAAGGCGCTGCGGTGCAGGCGGTAATCGCCGGTTGCGTGGTCTTCAATCAGAAAATCATCGAGACGTTTTTTTTCGGTATGAATCGGAATCATGGCAGTGCTCCTGAGTGTTTTTCAGACGGCCTCTGTTGGCGGATAAGGCCGTCTGAAGTTTAGGCTGAGGCGCGGCGGCGCTCGTTTTCGGCTTCAAACACCCCCTCGCTTTCAGGCAGCAAGTGAATGTCGAACACGATGTGGGCATAGGCTTTATCCAACCCTTGTTCGGCAATAGCGGCTTCGTCGCTCACTTCTTGCAGCGGCGGCACCAAACCTTCGCGGCTGGCAAAGGCAAAGTCGTCCCACAGGTATTCGTCGCCGTCGATGTTGATTTGGGTCGTGAGCTTGCGGTGGCCGTCGGCGGTCACAAAATAATGCACATGCGCCGGGCGGCGGCCGTGGCGGCCGAGCTGGTCGAGCAGCGCCTGAGTGTAGCCTTGGGGCGGGCAGCCGTAGCCGTTGGGTACGATGGATTGGGCTTTGTAGCGGCCGTTTTCATCGGTGAAGATGGTGCGGCGGTGGTTGAAGTCGCTCTGGGTGCTGTCGAAAAAAGAATAGTTGCCCAATGTATTGGCGTGCCACACTTCCACTTTGGCATTCGGCAACGGCTGGCCGTCGGCACCGTAAACCATGCCTTCGAGAATCATCGGTTTGGCATGGTCGGATTCGGCGCCGTCGTCCATGCGGGCAAAACCCACGCTCTCAGGCGCGCCGTAAACATATAAGGGGCCTTCGATGGTGCGCGGCGTGCCGCCCGACAAACCGGCTTTTTCTTCGGCTTCATCGGCACGAATGTCGATAAAACGCTCCAAACCGAGGCCGGCGGCAAACAGGCCGATTTCGTTGGCTTTGGCCGCATCAATCAAAAATTCCATGCCTTTCCACACTTCGTGGGGCGTGAGGTCGAGATCTTCGATGGCTTTAAACAAATCCGACACCAGCCGCACGGTAACTGCCTGAACGCGCGGGTTGACTTCGCCTTTGGCGGTGTCGACATTAAAACTTTTAACCAATTGGTCGATTTGCTGGTGGTTCATGGTATTTCTCCTTGGTGTGTTGGTTTTTTTAGGGTGCAGAAAGTTTGTGCGGCACCAATGCAGCACGGTTTTCATGGCTTGAAACAGGTTCAGGCCGTCTGAAAAGAAAAATCAGTGATAAGAAAAATCAACGGTCATCGGCATGCAGCGATGAGGGATGGCGGCACAATGCCGTTACTTCTATCTGCATATGGGGAAACAACGGCAGCGAAGATAAAATACGGTGCAGCTCTTCGTTATCGGCCACATCAAAAATGCTGATGTTGGAATACTGGCCGGCAATGCGCCAGATGTGCCGCCATTTGCCGCTCTGTTGCAGGGTTTGGAAATAGGCTTTTTCTTCGGCCTTGATGCGCGCTGCGGTTTCAGACGGCATGTTTTCAGGCAGATGAACGTCCATGCGGATGTGGAATAACATGATGTGTGCTCCTTGGTAGAGGGTGTTGTCGCCGTTTAGGCGGTGCGCAGGCGGTAGACTTTTTCTTTGTCTACTTCAATGCCCAGCCCCGGTTTTTTCGGCAGTTGCAGCATAAAGTCGCGGTAAGGCAGCGGCTCGGTCATGATGTCTTCGGTGAGCAGCAGCGGGCCGAACAGCTCGGTGCCGAAGGCCAGCTCGGGGTAAGTGCTGAACACATGTGCCGAGGCCAGTGTGCCGACGGCGCCTTCGAGCATGGTGCCGCCGTAAAGCTCGATGCCGGCCAGCGCCGCGGTTTGCCCCACCAGCGCGGCATTGCGCAAACCGCCGGCCTGATTGATTTTAACGGCGAACACATCTGCATAATGCCCGGCGGCCAGCTCGAAGGCGTTTTGCGGCCCCAACACCGCTTCATCGGCCATGATGGCTACGTTGAAATGCTCGCACAGCCGTTTGAGCGCATTGCGGTTGCCGGCGGCCACGGGTTGTTCGATTAAATCGATGCCGCCGTCTTCCAGCATGGCAATGCCGCGCATGGCTTCCAGCTCCGTCCAGGCCTGATTCACATCCACGCGCACGCTGATGCTGCTGCCGAGGGCTTGTTTGACGGCCAACACGTGGCGCACATCATCGGCTACGCTGTTGAGGCCGATTTTCAGCTTGAAAATGCGGTGGCGGCCTGCGCCGATCATGTGTTCGGCCTCGGCGATGTCTTGATCGGTTTGGCCGCTGGCCAGCGTCCAAGCTACCGGCAGCGCATCGTGTACCGCACCGCCGAGCAGCTCGCTTAAAGGTGTGCCCAAGCGTTTGGCCTGCGCATCGAGCAGGGCGGTTTCGATGGCGCTTTTGGCAAAACGGTTGCCTTTGATGTGGGTGTGCAGCAGCTGCATGGCCCGGGCGGTATTTTGCGGCTGCGCCTGCAACAGCAGCGGGGCGATGTAGGTGTCTATATTGGTTTTGATGGCGGCCGGGCTTTCTTCGGCATAATTCAAGCCGCCGATGGTGGTGGCTTCGCCCCAGCTCTCGAGGCCGTCTGAAAACATGATGTGCACCAACACCAGTGTTTGCGTGTTCATGGTGGTAACAGAAAGTTTGTGCGGCCGGATGGTCGGCACTTCCAGCAGCAAGGTTTCGATAGACTTAATCATAGCTATTAGGTATATTTATTTAGTGATTACACCTTACTACAGGCCATATTGCTTGTCTAAAACCGATTTGGTATCAATTTAATACTTAAAAGGTATGATATGGAGCTTCGACACCTGCGCTATTTTGTGGCCGTGGCCGAACAGCAGAGTTTTACCCGCGCCGCCGAAAAATTATTTATCGCCCAGCCGCCGCTGAGCCGCCAAATCCAACAGTTGGAAGAAGAGTTGGGGGTGCAGTTGTTTGAACGCGGCTCTCGCCCGCTCAAGCTGACCGAAGCCGGGCAGTTTTTCTACGGCCATGCCCAACAGCTGCTGGCCAAAGCGGCGGATTTGAAATCGATGACGCAGCGCATCAGCCACGTTGAGCAGAATCTGGTGGCCGGTTTTGTGGCATCGACACTCTACGGCATGCTGCCGCGCATCATCTACAGCTGGCGGCAGCAATACCCCGACATACCGATTACGCTGCATGAAATGAGCACCACCGAGCAAATCAGCGCGTTGAAAGAGGGCCGGATCGATGTGGGTTTCGGCCGCTTGAGAATAGAAGATTCGCTGGTGCGGCGCATTATTTTGCGCACAGAAAAGCTGGTGGTGGCGCTGCCGCCGGGGCACAGGCTTGCGGGCAGCGTTGAAGCGCTGAATCTGGCCGATGTGGTTGACGAACCGCTGATTATTTTTCCCAACAAACCGCGCCCGAGCTTTGCCGACCAAGTATTGAGCATTTTTGCCGACCGCTCGCTGAAGCCGGAGCGGATTATCGAAGTGCGCGAATTGCAGATTGCCTTGGGGCTGGTGGCAGCGGGCGAGGGCATCAGCATTGTGCCCAACAGCCTTTACGGCATGTTGCGCAACGATATTCATTTTATGCCGCTGAATGACCCCAACGCCGTATCGCCCATCATCATGAGCATGCGCCAGCACGACCATTCGGAAAACCTGCACAAATTATTGGAAATTATTTATTCGCTGTATGACAAGGCCGGTATCGCTTATACGCGTGAGAACGTGTGAACAATCAAACAGCCTGCAAGCAGGCTGTTTTTGTGAATGGTATCAGACGGCCTCTTTACGTCCGGCCGTCAGCATAATGGCGATAACAGCCAGCGCACCCGGAATCACAAAGGCCAGAAAATTCATCTGATGGGAAAGCTGCATCGCCAACAGTGCGCCGCCCAACACCGGCCCCAAAATTGCGCCGATACGCCCCACGCCCGAAGACCAGCCCAATGCAGTCGAGCGGATGGCTGTAGGGTAAAACTGCGCCACATAAGCATAGAGCAGAATTTGCGAACCGATGGTGGTTGCCCCGGCCACCGTGACCAGTAGATACAATACCGCCACATGGTTTTTAAAACCGAGCAGCGCCAGCGAAACCGCAGCCAGCGTAAAAAACAGCATCAACACCGGGCGCGGGTGGAAACGGTCGGAAAGCCAACCGCCGCCGATGGCGCCGATAATGCCGCCGATATTCAAAAACAGCAGAAACATCAGGCTGGAGCTGAAGCCGTAGCCCGCCATGCTCATCAGCTTCGGCAGCCACGACCCCAAACCGTATACCATCAGCAGGCACATAAAAAAAGCCTGAAAAAACATTAAAGTACTCAACGCACGGTTGTGGCTGAATAAAGCGCCCAACGATTGCTCGGTTTTTTGCGGCTGATGCACTGTTAACACCGCATCATCGGCAATCGCTTGGCCGCTGAGCGAGCGCAACACCCGGCGCGCGGTATCGGTTTTGCCCTGTTGCACCAAAAAGGCTACAGAATCAGGCAATTGCGACCAAATCACCGGCAGCAGCAACAACGGGATAACCGCCAGATAAAACATCACCTGCCAGCCGAATTGCGGCACAATCCAAATGCCCAGCGAAGCCGACATCATGCCGCCGATGGCATAGCCGCTGAACATCACCGCCACCAGCGTGCTGCGGATGCGGCGGGGCGCATATTCGCTCATCAGCGCCACCACATTCGGCATCACTCCGCCGATGCCCAAGCCGGCAATAAAGCGCATGATGCCGAATTGCAGCGGCGTTTGCGCCAAACCATTGAGGGCGGTAAAGCCGCTGAACAGAATCACACACAGCACAATCATCTTCTTGCGCCCGAAGCGGTCGGCCAACGTGCCCAACAGCATAGCCCCCACCATCATGCCGAACAAGGCCGTGCTGCCCAATGCCCCCGCGGTGACCGGATCCAACTGCCATTGCTGCATCAAAATCGGCAATACCACACCATAAATCACCAAATCATAGCCATCGAAAACAATAATCAGCGTACACCAAAACAATATCCGCCAATGAAACGGCGAAACCTTCGCCCGATCGATAACCTCGTCTACTTGAATGCGGTTCATGCTGCTGCTCCTTTGTTGTTATCTTATGTATTGATACCCGATACACGATATATGCACGCAAAGGTATTGTCTAAGACCGAATGAGTTGTATTTCATACATAAAAGGTATGGAGGAAGCTAGGATGCCCTAGGCAGGGCAAAGCAAAGGCCGTCTGAAAATATTTCAGACGGCCTTTGCTTTGAAAGAATGTATGATTTTAAACGGCTGCACCTGCATTCACCATTCGGTTGGTGTTATGGCATGCTGTTTCCTCAAGTGGTTGAATATTCTAAATGATTTTGGCCGTCTGAAAAATGTCGGATTCGGGAATCCGGCTTGCATGATATATACATAAGTTCTGCTTGCGAAAGCCCTGTGTATGTAAAGGCCGTCTGAAAAAAATACTTTCAGACGGCCTTGCGTGTGTGCAGAAGAATACCAACGCTGTTAGGTTATTTTTGTAAATCGGTGTTGCGCCACACCGATAAAAAAAGCCCTGCCGACTAGCAGGGCTTTGTTGTGAACCGGCGCAGTTTACAGGCCGGTCAGGCGGGCGGTATCGTGGGCGATCATCAATTCTTCGTTGGTGGGAATCACCACGGCTTTGACTTTGCTCTCGGCGGTGGTAATCACGCCGGCGTTGCCGAAACGTGCATCTTCGTTGGCTTTGGCATCTTCGGTGAGACCGAGGAAGCCCAGATAGCCGATGACTTTGCTGCGGATGAGGTTGGAGTTTTCGCCGATGCCGCCGGTAAACACCAGGGCATCAATGCCGCCTGAAGCCACGCTCATGCTGGCAACGTATTTGGCAAGGCGGTAGGCGAAAATTTCCAGCGCCAGTTGTGCGCCTTTGTGGCCTTTGCCGGCTTCTTCTTCAATGGTGCGGCAGTCGTTGGAAAGGCCGGAAATGCCGAGCAGGCCGGATTTTTTGTTGAGCATGTCGGTGATTTGGGTGATGTTCATATTGGCATTTTGCGCTAAAAATGAAAACACGCTCGGGTCGATGTCGCCGCTGCGGGTGCCCATTACCAAGCCTTCGAGCGGTGTTAAGCCCATGCTGGTGTCTTGGCATTTGCCTTCGGATACGGCGGCGATAGAGGCGCCGTTGCCCAGATGGGCGATGACCATGCGCAATGATTGTTTGTCTTCGCCCAAAAAGCGGGCGGTTTCATCGGCCACAAAGCGGTAGCTGGTGCCGTGTGCGCCGTAGCGGCGCAGGCCGTATTTGGTGTAGAGCTCGTGCGGCACGGCGTAGGTGTAGGCGTGTTCGGGCATGGTTTGGTGAAAGGCGGTGTCGAACACAACCACGTTGGGCAGGCCTTTGAAAATATCGATGGCGGCGCGCAAGCCCAGCAGGTGGGCGGGGTTGTGCAGCGGTGCCAGCGGAATGCATTTTTCAATGCCGGCAATAACATCATCGTCTACCACAATCGATTCGCTGTAAAGCTCGCCGCCGCTGACCACGCGGTGGCCGATGGCGCCGATTTTGGAATCGAGGCCGTGGGCGCGCAATTCGACCATCAGGGCTTCGACGGCGCCGGTGTGGTCGGGGTGTTCGGCCAGCGAGGTGGTGTGTTTTTCGCCGTTGGCTTTGAAGGTGATGAAGGCATCGGGCAGGTTGAGTTTTTCGGCCAGGCAGCTCAGCAGCACTTCGCCGCTGTCGTTATCCAAAACGGCGCCTTTGAGCGAAGAGCTGCCGCAGTTTAATACCAGAATCAGTTTGTTTGACATGAGAACTCCTAAGTTTTCAGACGGCCTTTGCGTGTTTGCTGCGAAGGCGCGGTTGGTGTTGCACAGATGTGCATTCTACCCAAAGTTTGCCGCAGGTGTAAGGGCATTCTGACAATTCGATACGGGTATATTTTGCCGCTTTTGGGGTTCAGAAAAAAGTATGCGCGCCGACAAAGCGTTTGGAAAAATAGCTGCTGCTGAGTTTTTCGGTGCGGATGGTGCCGTTGCTGGAAGGGGCGTGGATGAATTCGCCGTTGCCGATATAAAGCCCGACGTGTGAATATTTGCTGCTGCCGCCGGTGTTGAAAAACACCAAATCGCCGGTTTTCAGACGGCTTTGGGCAATCGGCCGTGAGGCGGCGGCCATGTCGCGGGCGGTGCGGGGCAGGCTGACGCCCAATGCGTTTTGATAAACATATTGAATCATGCCGCTGCAATCGAAACCGGTAGCGGTGTTGCTGCCGCCGTATTTGTAGGGCGTGCCGATCAGGCTGATGCTTTGCAGCATCAATTCTTGCGCACCGAGATCGCGGTCGATATGGGTGATGCGCACGGGCTGTATTTTACGCGCTTGAGCCGATGAGGCTTTCGGTTGGCTTTTGTGGCTGCTGCCGCAGGCGGCGAGCAGGCTTAAGGGGGCGGCGAGTAGGGCGGCTTTGAGCAGATTATTCATACGGGTTTCTTTCAGACGGCTGTCGGGTTGGGGGCATGATGTGCTGTTGGCGAGGGGATTTTTGCTTTTGGCATCTGTGCTTTATCACAAAAAATCTGAAGGTTTGAATATAAATATAAAAGAAAAAAGGCCGTCTGAAAAGAATGCTTGGGTTTGCCGTGAAGTTTTCAGCCGTTTGAAAAATGTCGGATTTGAGAATCCATGGCACGGCCGGGCTATAGCAAGCCTTCGATCGGCAATATGGATAATATTTTCACGGTCAGGCGTTTCCAAAAGCCGGCTTCCGGTTCTTTTTTGAGGGTTTCGCCGCTTTCGGGGTCTTGCCATTGTAGTTTGCCGCGGCGGTTGAGGGTAACTTTATAGGCGTATTGCGGTGTGGTGTCGGCAAGTGTGCGCTGCATGGCGGCGGCGATTTCGGGGCTTTTAATCACTACGCCCATTTCGGTGTTGAGGCGTGCCGAGCGCGGGTCGAGGTTGAGTGAGCCGATAAACACGCGCTCTTGGTCGACGATAAAGGTTTTGGCGTGCAGGCTGGTGGAGGAGCTGCCGGTGAGGCCGCGGTCGCGGCTGGCGGGCACGGCGTGGTTGGGCTTGAGCTCGTAAAGGGCTACGCCGGCTTTGAGCAGCGGCTTGCGGTATTTGGCATAGCCCGAATGCACGGCGGCCACATCGGTGGCTTGCAGGGAGTTGGTGAGCACGGTAACGCCGATGTCTTCCTGCACCAGCTCGGCCAGGGCTTTGCTGCCTTCTTTGGTGGGCACGAAATAGGGGGAAACCAGGTAGATTTCTTTTTCGGGCATGCCTAAGGCTTCAGACAGTTTTTCGCCGATCGAGGGTTTGTCGCGGCTGCGGTCAAGACCTTTGGCGGGGTCGTCGCTGATGAGCTGGGTTTGTGCTTGTGTCCACGGCACTTGGTTGGTTTCGATGGCGTGGTAGAGGCCGGATTGTTCCAGATCGCGGCGGTAGCGGGCGAGGATGTGGGCTTTGCTGCTGTCGTTGCCGGCAAGCTGGTTAAAGCCTGTTTGAATATCGACTTTTGTGATGATGCGCGCCAGCGGGTAGGCCGACTGGCTGGCCCAGTAGCGGTCGAAATCTTGTGATACTTGGCTGACTACGCTGCCGGTGGCGAGAATATCGAGATCGGCAAAGGCGGTGTCTTGGCTGACGTTGAAATATTCGTCGCCGATGTTGCGCCCGCCGATGATGGTGGCTTTGTTGTCGGCGGTGAGCGATTTGTTGTGCATGCGCCGGTTGAGGCGGGGAAAGTCGGTGAGGTAGCCCAGCGCGCGCCATTTGCGGGTGATAAAGGGGTTGAACAGGCGGATTTCGATATTGGCATGGCTGTCGAGCGCGGCCAATACGTTGTCTAGCCCGTTGGTGTTGTTGTCGTCGAGCAGCAGGCGCACGCGCACGCCGCGGTCGGCGGCGCGGTAGAGCATGTTGAACAGCAGTTTGCCGGATACGTCGTTGTGCCAGATATAGTATTGCAAATCGAGGGTGTGGTCGGCCGATTCGATCAAGGTGGCGCGCGCGACAAAGGCATCGTGGGCATCACCGAGCAGATAAATGCCCGATGTGCCGGCGGGCGTGTCGGCTGTGTCGGGTACGGCCGGTTTTAATGCGGCTTCGAGCCGGGGCGCGGAGGCGATGTCGATATAGCGGCTCACGCTGCGGTTGTCGAGCGTGGGCAGGGTTTGGCAGCCGGCAAGCAGGGCGGGCAGAAGCAGACGGATGAGGATGCGGTTCATGTGTTGTCGGGCGTGCGGGTTTCAGACGGCCTTCGGATTATATACTGTTATGCTGTTATGTTTTCATCGGATTGAAGGGTTTGGAGTATAGAGGCCGTCTGAAAATTTTTTGTTTATTCCACCGTTTCCGGCCAGCCGGAAGTATCGGCTTCGGGATAGGCCAAATCGAGTTTTTTCAAATGTTCGAGCAGAATGTTCACGATAATCACGTTGCGCGATGATTTGGAATCGGCAGGCACGATATACCAGGGGGCGTGGTCGCTGTCGGTGGCGGCTATCACGGTTTGGTAGGTTTGCATAAAGCTGCCCCAAAGTTTGCGGTCTTCGATATCGCCGGGGTTGAATTTCCAGTTTTTCTCAGGGCGGTCGATGCGCTCTTGCAGCCTTTCGCGCTGCGCTTCTTTGGAAATATTGAGGTAGATTTTGACAATGGTGGTGCCGGTTTCGGCCAGCATGCGTTCGAAATTGTTGATGTGGCGCAGGCGGCGTTTAAATTCGGCTTCATCAATCCAGCCGCGCACCTGCGGCACCAATACGTCTTCATAATGGCTGCGGTTGAAAATCACGATTTCGCCGTTTTTCGGCACCACTTGATGGATACGCCATAAATAATCGCGCGCTTTTTCGTCTTCGCTTGGGGCTTTGAATGCCTGCACGCGCATGCCCAGCGGGTCGGCGGCACGGAACACGGCGCGGATGGTGCCGTCTTTGCCGGAGGTATCCATGCCTTGCAGAATAATCAGCAGCCGGTGTTTGTTTTGGCCGTAGAGGATGTCTTGCAGACGGTCAAGCTCGATGCTTAAGGTTTCGGTTGCGGCACGGCGTTCGGCTTTGCTGTCGGGCACGTCGGATTTGTCGGCCGGGTTGTGGCGGCTCAAATCGAAAGCTTGGCTGTCGGCACGGTATTTGCGGGTAAACGACATGAATGCGCTCCTTATCAAGTATCAGGTTTTATCAAGTATCAGGTTTTCGGTGGTTTTTTCACCAGATTTTCACCGTCACTGCCGTGCAGTCCGGTAAAAATCCAGCCGGAAATAAAGGTGACCGCGCCGATATAGATAAACGTGTAGCGAAAGGCGCTGTGCAGATTGGCGGTGCCGATGCTGCTTTTGCTTAAAAAATTCAGAATCAGCGCGCCCAGGGCAATGCCGAAGCTGATGGCCAGCTGCTGGTTGACGGCCATCAGGCTGTTGCCGCTGCCGGTTTGGTAAGGGCGCAAATCGGCAATGGTCAGCGTGTTCATGGCGGAAAACTGCAATGAATTGCTGGTGCCGATAAAGAGCAGCAGAATCATCCACAGCCATAAGGGCGTATCGGCAGAAGGAATAGCCAAACACATAATCAAGATGCCCAGTATGCGGGTGTTGGCAACCAACACGCGGCGGTAGCCGAAATGGGCGATGATGGGCTTAATCACGGGCTTGGTCAGCAGCGAAGCCAGTGCAATCGGCGCAATCAGCCAGCCCGACAGGCTGGCGCTGAAACCAAAGGCCACCTGAAACAGCAGCGGCAGCAGGAAGGGTACCGAGCTCATGCCCAGGCGGCTGAACAAATTGCCGGCCAAGCCCAGCCGGTAGGTGCGCACTTGAAAAAGATTGCGCGCATATAAGGGCGCATCATCGCGGTCGGCGTGTTTCCAATACAGCCATGCCGCCGCACCGCTGCCGGCCGCCAGCAGCAATGAAAATATAGCGGCGCCCGGATGGGTGACCATTTCTACCGACAGGCTCAGGGCGGTGGCGCCTGCGGCAAACAGCACAAAGCCGACTAAATCAAGCTGGTTTTTTTCGCCTTTGACATCGGGCATGATTTTCAGCGCCATAAACATGCCGAGCGCACCGATGGGCAGATTGAGCAGAAAGATCCAGTGCCAGCTGGCATAGTCGACCAAATAACCGCCTACCAGCGGCCCCAGTATCGGGCCGAGCAGGGCGGGCATGACGGCATAGTTGATGGCGTTGAGCAGTTGTGATTTATCGTATACCCGCAAGAGTGTCAGCCGCGGCACCGGCACCAGCATCGAGCCGCCGATGCCTTGCACCACCCGCGCCACAATCAGCATCGGCAGATTCGGCGCTGCGGCGCACATGGCCGAACCGAGCATAAACAGCGCCATCGAGGCGATAAATACTTTTTTGGTGCCGAAGCGGTCGACCAGATAGCCGCTCAGGGGAATCAGCAGCGCCAGTGTGAGCGCATAGGCAATCACCGCCGATTGCATATTGAGCGGCGACTCGTTGAGATCGGCCGCCATTTTCGGCAGGGCGGTATTTAAAATGGTGGTGTCGAGCATCTGCATGAAAATGGCAACGGCCAACAGCAGCGGCAACCAGCGTGAGGGCGGGGAGGCAGGGGCTTGTGTATTCATGTGTTTATGCAGGGCGAAGGATAAAAAGGCCGTCTGAACGCTGCCGGCGGCAGCCATAGGCTGGGTTTATTGTACGCGGTATTGTTGCGGCCGTCTGAAAAACCGTTTTAATCATCGTTAAAAGCGAATAGGGTCATCATATCCATTCGCAAAAGTTAAGCGGGCAAAACAGGCCAACGCGGTTGGGTTATTTTTATGAATGGGTATAAAACACAAATAAATGCATCACAAAGAGCAAACCAAGATGATGCATCACTATAGTGCTTCGCGGCGTTGCCCCCGCCCTAATTTTCCGTTGCAACGGGAAAGGAACAGGGTGCTGCCACACCGAGCGAACATTGCCGGATAACTTAATTTTTGTTGCCTATAATCCGGCATCAGTCATGAATTTATAGTTTATTCTTCATAATTTTCTTTTAAGAAAATTAAATCTCTTATACAATAATTACACATTTTAAATAAAATCAATAGAGGAAGCAGAATGAATACAAATAAAGTATCGAAGCGGGTGTTGCTGGCCAGCCTGATCGGCAGCTCGATCGAGTGGTTTGATTATTTTCTTTACGGCACGGTGGCGGCATTGGTGTTTAATCAATTGTTTTTTCCTGCCGAAGATCCGGCTGTGGGCACCATGCTGGCATTCGCTTCTTTTGCCCTGTCTTTTTTCATACGGCCTTTCGGCGGCATTATTTTCAGCCATATCGGCGATAAAATCGGCCGCAAGAAAACGTTGGTGCTCACCTTAAGCCTGATGGGCGGTGCCACAGTATTGATGGGCCTGTTGCCCACGTATCAGGCCATCGGCATTGCTGCGCCGATTCTGATGGTGGCGCTGCGGCTGGTGCAAGGTCTGGGCATCGGCGGCGAATGGGGCGGTGCGATGCTGTTGGCGGTGGAATATGCGCCGAAAGAGCGGCGCGGCTTTTTCGGCAGCGTGCCGCAAATGGGCGTGACCATCGGCATGCTGTTGGCCACCTTGGCGCTGACGGTGATGAGCATGTTGCCGGATGATGTGTTTTTATCGTGGGGCTGGCGGGTGCCGTTTGTGTTGAGCGCGGTTTTGGTGTTTATCGGTTTGTGGATACGTAAAGGCATTGATGAAACGCCGTCGTTTAAGAAAAACCAGCAAAGCGGCAATGTGGTGGCGGTGCCTTTGTTTGAAACATTCAAACACCACAAGCGCGAGGTATTGATTGCGGTGGGGGCGAAATTTGTAGAAACCGCGCCGTTTTATATTATGTCGACTTTTATCGTGTATTACGCCACCAAAGAGCTGGATTTCAGCCGCACACAGGCGCTGAATGCGGTAACGGTGGCGACGATTGTGACCACGGTGTTGATTCCGGTGATGGGTGCGCTTTCCGATAAAATCGGCCGCAAAACCGTGTATATCGGCGGGGTGCTGATGATGATGGCTTATGCGTTTCCTTATTTCTGGTTGCTGCAAACCCGCTCGTTCGGCATGCTGATTTTGGCCACGGTTATCGGCTTGGGTGTGATTTGGGCGCCGACCACAGCGGTGTTGGGCACAATGTTTTCTGAGATTTTCAAAAGCAATGTGCGCTACACCGGCATCACGTTGGGCTATCAGATCGGTGCGGCCATTGCCGGCGGCACAGCGCCTTTGGTGGCCACGTTTCTGCTGACCCGTTTTGATCATTCTTATGTGCCGATTGCCTGCTATATCATCTTTACCGGGCTGGTGTCGCTGGCGGCCATTGCTGCGGTGCGCGAGCGCTCGGGCTTGCAGTTGGACGAATAAACCGCTGCTGCGGCAATATTCCCGGCATACGTTTCAAAACAGCGGATGGCGGGAGTTTTTCGTTAAGATATTGAATGTGTTGTCGATGGGTTTTCCATCAAACAGAGGCCGTCTGAAATGTTTCAGACGGCCTCTGTTTGATGGATAGATCCGGTTGCTTAATTATTACCGTGATTTGCCAAGCCATTGAATCGGTTTAAAAAATACCGTTGTTTAATTGCCGTCGGCGGCGGGCGGGTTTTGCGCCAAGTGAGACGACACCCACAACACCCGGGCATCGTTTTCCCCGGCCACGCAGGCATGCCCCATGGTGCTGTCGAAATAGCAGGCATCGCCGCTTTCAAGGATGATGGGCTGGTAGAAATCGGTGTGTACGGTAACCCGGCCTTCCAAAACATAAATAAACTCTTCGCCTTCGTGTTGCAGCAGTGCGGGGAATTCGCGGATACTGCGGGCTTTGATGGTGGTCAGCAGCGGCACAAAACGCTTGTTGCTCAAATCGGCGCACAGTGCCTGATAATCGTATTGCCGGGTGCTGTGTATTCTGGCGGTGCCGGCGCGGGTAACGGCCAGGCGGCCGTTGGGGGTGTTGTTGCTTTCTTCATGGAAAAGGGCAGCGATGGGCACGTTTAAGCCGCGGGCAAGCGCCACGATTTTTTCGTAGGTGGGCGATAACTGCCCTTTTTCGATTTTAGACAGGGTCGAAACGGAAATGCCGCTTTTTTGGCTTAATTGCTGCAAGGTCAAATCTGCTTTTTTGCGCAGATAATGCACTTGGGCGGCTAAAAAAAGGCTGTTGTTTTCGGCGGCAGGGCCGCTATGGTTTGTATTCATCATGGTTTTGCGCCGCGCTGTGCGGCAGCAGGGCGGAGGCGGTGTGTTTGGGCGGTTGATTTTATCACAAGCAGATTTAATTATGAATTTTCGTATAGGAAAATCTATTTCATATAGTATAATTCAGGTTTGGAGACCAGATTTCGACAGAGGAGCAAACGATGAAAATTTTTGATTACCAGGCCACCGGCGAGCGCCTGCCTTATCCGGCTTTAATTGAATCGATACGGCAGATTTTTATTGCAGGCTGCGTGGTGCCGCGCCGCCATATTCATGCCGTTGACGGCGATGATGCGGCCGCAACGCTGCTGATTATGCCGGCCTGGCAGAAAAATAAATTTATGGGCATCAAGCATGTCACCATTTATCCCGATAACGGCAAAAGACACGGCCTGCCCGGGCTGCATTCAACTTATACCTTGTTTGATGCGCAAAACGGTGTGCCGGTGGCGGTGATGGACGGCAATCAGATTACCTGTCGCCGCACCGCCGCCGCTTCAGCGCTTGCCGCCAAATATTTGGCGCGTGAAGATGCCCGCAATCTGCTGATTGTGGGGGCGGGCAATGTGGCGCGCGAAATCGCCCCTGCTTATGCGGCGGTTCGGAATATCGGCAAAGTGCGTATTTGGAATATCGATGCGGATAAAGCACACCGTCTGGCCGGTGATTTGAAACAGCAGGGCTTTGATGCCGAGGCGGTAACAGATTTGGAAGCGGCGGTGCGCGACAGCGATATCGTGAGCTGCGCCACGCTCTCCACCGCGCCGCTGGTGTTGCGCGAATGGGTGCAAAAAGGCACGCATATCGACTTAATCGGCAGTTTCAAACCGGATATGCGCGAATCGGATGATGCGATGTTTGCCGGCACATCGGTGTTTGTCGATACCGATGAGGCACTGGATAAAGCCGGAGATTTATTGTCGCCGATGGCAGCGGGGGAGTTTGCCCGCGAGCAGGTGTTGTCTGATTTGGAAGGTTTGTGCCAAGGCCGGCACCCGGGGCGGACGGCGGCCGATGAAATCACGGTTTATAAGGCTGTGGGCGCCGCTTCGGAAGATTTGGCGGCTGCGGTGTTGGTTTATCAGGGCTAGGGTGTCCTGACGTCGTTTATGAGGTTTTTGGCGCCTGAAAATGCAGATGCCGGGTAAAAAACGCAGCAAGGTTCAATATCTTGCAAGGTTTTTTTAACGCAGCAGATGCGTTTTCAGGGGCAAAATACCCTTAAATCGAATGGTCAGGACAACTCTAAACCGAGCTTTCAGACGGCCTGATGTCTGTTTGAAACCCCAGCCCGAATGCTTGATTGCCTTATCGGTTTGCTTTTTTGAATGTTTGCAAAGCGCTGATACGCCATTCTGATACACGTAATAATGTTATTATTGTGTTAATAAGTGTAATATATAAGCCGATATATGTTGTTTTCAGACGGCATCAAAAGTGTTGTGCTGCAAAAGCCTGTTTGAAACACATATGGCGGCATTCAATAAAAACTGTCGGAGTTGCTTGGCATCTGCATTTTCGGGCGCGGAAATCTGCTCGTGAACAGCGGTTGCCCTCTAGGCTATCCTGACCATTCGATTTAAGGGTATTTTGCCCCTGAAAACGCATCTGCTGCGTTAAAAAGCCTCGCAAGATATTGAACCTTGCTGCGTTTTTTACCCGGTATCTGCATTTTCAGGCGCCAAAAACCTCATAAACGACGTCAGGACACCCAAGCGGCTCTTCATCAATATTGCAGAGGATAATATGTTTGACTTTTCCCATTCCCAAACCGAATGGCGCAATGCCATTACCGCCGCCTACCGCCGTGATGAAGCGGAAGCGGTGGCCGATATGCTGCTGCAGGCCGAGATGAGCGCGGCCGAGAAGGCCGAAGCCGGCAAACTCGCCCGCCGCCTGGTTACCCAAGTGCGCGCGAGCCGCAGCAAGGCCAGCGGTGTGGATGCGCTGATGCATGAGTTTTCCCTATCCAGCGAAGAGGGTGTGGCGCTGATGTGTTTGGCCGAAGCGCTGCTGCGCATTCCCGATGTGGCAACGCGCAACAAGCTGATTCAAGATAAATTATCCGGCGGCGATTGGAAAAGCCATCTGAACAACAGCCCGTCTTTATTTGTGAATGCCGCCGCTTGGGGGCTGCTGATTACCGGCAAACTCACTTCGCCTGGCAGCAAGCAGCAAAATCTGGGCTCGGCGCTGACCCGCGTGGTCAGCAAGGGCGGCGAGCCGCTGATTCGCAAAGGTGTGGATTACGCCATGCGCTTGTTGGGCAAGCAGTTTGTGACCGGCCAGACCATTGAAGAAGCGCTGAAAAACGGCAAAGAGCGTGAAAAAATGGGCTACCGCTTTTCGTTCGACATGCTGGGCGAAGCGGCCATGACTGAAGCCGATGCCGAGCGCTATTATCAAGATTATGTCAATGCCATTCATGCCATCGGCAAAGATGCCGCCGGTGCGGGCGTGTATGAGGGTAACGGCATTTCGGTCAAACTGTCGGCCATCCACCCACGCTACTTCCGCGCCCAGCACGAGCGTGTGATGAGCGAGCTGCTGCCGCGCCTGAAAGCATTGTTTTTGCTGGCAAAACAATACGATATCGGTTTGAACATCGATGCCGAAGAAGCCAACCGGCTTGAATTGTCGCTCGATTTGATGGAAGCGTTGGTGTCTGATCCCGATTTGGCCGGCTTCAACGGCATCGGTTTTGTGGTGCAGGCGTATCAGAAGCGCTGCCCGTTTGTGATTGATTATTTAATCGACCTGGCGCGCCGCAGCAATCAGAAGCTGATGATCCGCCTGGTGAAAGGCGCCTATTGGGACAGCGAAATCAAATGGGCGCAGGTAGACGGCCTTGACGGCTATCCGGTCTACACCCGCAAAGTGCACACCGATGTGTCGTATCTGGCCTGCGCGCGCAAACTTTTGGCTGCGCAAGATGCGGTGTTTCCGCAATTTGCCACCCACAATGCCTATACATTGGCAGCGATTTACCAAATGGGTTTGGGCAAAGATTTCGAGCACCAATGCCTGCACGGCATGGGCGAAACGCTTTACGACCAAGTGGTGGGTGAGCAAAACCTCGGCCGCCGCTGCCGCATCTATGCGCCGGTGGGCACACATGAAACGCTGCTGGCGTATTTGGTGCGCCGGCTGTTGGAAAACGGCGCCAACTCCTCGTTTGTCAACCAGATTGTCGATGAAAATGTGAGCATCGACGATTTAATCAAATGCCCGTTGGAAGCGGCGCAGGCCGCCGGCGGCAAAATGCATGCCGCTTTGCCGCTGCCGCGCCATTTGTATGGTAAAGGCCGTCTGAATTCACAAGGCTTGGATTTGAGCAATGAATTTGTTTTGCAGCAGCTGCAAGCCGAGATGAATGAGGCCGCCCGGCAAAGCTATGCCGCCGCGCCGCTGACAGCGGTGGAAGCCGATGCCGCCGCCGCGCATGAGGTGCGCAATCCCGCCGATTTCAGCGATATTGTCGGCACAGCCGCCTTTATCAAAGCCGATGCCGTGCCTGAGGCCGTATCGGCAGCTAAAACGGTGGAGGGCGCATGGGCGGCGGTAACGCCTTTTGAGCGTGCCGAAATTTTGCGCCGTATCGCCGACAAATTTGAAGCAGCGATGCCCGTACTGATGATGTTGGCTGTGCGCGAAGCAGGCAAAACACTGCAAAATGCCATTGCCGAAGTGCGCGAAGCCGTGGATTTCTGCCGCTATTATGCCGATGAAGCCGAAACCACCTGCGCCGACCGTGCACCGATAGGCACGGTGGCGGCCATCAGCCCGTGGAATTTCCCGTTGGCGATTTTCACCGGCGAAGTGGCGGCCGCATTGGCCGCCGGCAATGTGGTGCTGGCCAAACCGGCCGAGCAAACCACGCTGATTGCCCATTATGCCGTGCAGCTGATGCATGAAGCCGGTGTGCCGAAAAACGTGTTGCAACTGTTGTCGGGTGCCGGCGATGTGGGTGCGGCGTTAACGCAGGATACCCGCATCAACGGCGTGATTTTCACCGGCTCCACCGAAGTGGCCGGGCTGATTAACCGCAATTTGAGCCGCCGCAACGACCATCCCGTGCTGATTGCCGAAACCGGCGGCATGAACGCTATGATTGTCGACAGCACCGCTTTGGCCGAGCAAGTGTGCGCCGATGTGCTCAATTCCGCTTTCGACAGCGCCGGCCAACGCTGCTCCGCCTTACGCGTGCTGTGTGTGCAGGAAGACGTGGCCGAACATATGCTGGCGATGATTAAAGGCGCGATGAACGAATTGCGGGTGGGCAATCCGGCGCAATTCAACACCGACGTCGGCCCCGTTATCGATGCCGAAGCGCAGCAAAACCTGTTGGCGCATATCGAAAAAATGAAAGCCGCCGCCCAATCGTTTCATCAGATTGCCTTGCCGCAAGACGCGGAAAACGCCACGTTTGTGGCACCGGTGTTGTTTGAATTAAACAACCTCAACGAGCTGCAACGCGAAGTATTCGGCCCGGTGCTGCATGTGGTGCGTTACCGCGCCGGCGAGCTGGATGCTTTAATCGACCAAATCAACGCCAAGCAATTCGCGCTGACCCACGGCATCCACAGCCGTATCGACGGCACGGTGGCGCATATCTGCCGCCGTATTGAAGCGGGTAATGTGTATGTTAACCGCAATATCGTCGGCGCGGTGGTGGGGGTGCAGCCTTTCGGCGGCCACGGTCTCAGCGGCACCGGCCCCAAAGCGGGCGGCCCCTTTTATCTGCAACGCCTCAGCCGCGCCGCCGCATGGCAGATGCCCGCGCTCACCCGCAACGGCGAAGCTGACGAACAGGCGCTGCACATGATGGCCGGCCTGATGCAGCAAATGGGGTTTGACCACGCCGCCAGAGTGCGCCTGAGCGCCGTGATGGGCGAGAGCCGCGTGCATACCCTGCGCCGGGCCGAAGCGCTGCTGCCCGGCCCCACCGGCGAGCGCAACAGCTTGAGCTGGCATGCACCGTACAGCGTGTGGCTGTATGGCGGTGATTTGGAAACCGCTTTTGCTGCCTTAATCCGCTTGGCGGCATCCGGCATCCGTGTCATGGTATCGTCGCAACATCCGCTCGCCATCTGGCAGGAACACGCCGGCGAATGGCTGGCGGTCAGCCGCAGCATACCGCCGCAGCCGCTTGCCCATGTTGTCGCACTCGAACCCTTGCCGCTTGAAATCAAAGCGCAGCTGGCCGAAGCCGGCGGCGCGCTGGTCAAAGTGTTTGATGCGCAAGCCGGTGTGGATGTGCTCCCGTTGTTTGAAGAAATCAGCCTGAGCGTAAACACCACCGCAGCCGGCGGCAATGCCAGCCTGATGGCGATGGCGGAAGTATAGGCATTAACAGGCAACAGAGAGGCCGTCTGAAACCTTTCAGACGGCCTTTGCTTTGCGGCGGCATGTTTAAATCGATGCAGACGGCCGCAGCCGCAGCTGTGCCGCTATCATGCTGCCGACTGCAAACACGGCGATAATCAGCGCCATCGTCTGCGGTGTGCCGTCGGCAAAGGCGGCCAGAAGCAGTGAGGAAACGATGCCGCTGCCGTATTGGAGCGAACCGATTAAAGCCGAGGCGGCGCCGGCAATATGCGGCACACCGTTTAATGCGGCAGCGGTGGCGCAGGCGGCGATAATGCCGTTGGTAGCGAAAAAAACAAACACAGGCAGCACGATGCCGTAAATGCCGCCGAAGCCGCTGTAAGCGCAAAGCGCCGTGATAAAACCGGCCAAAGCCGCCACAGTCGTGGCAACGCGCAGCAGCTGATCGAGGCTGAAACGGTTGACCAAGCGGCGGTTTATCACGCTCAGCGCCATCACACCGAGAATATTCAAGGCAAACAGCCAGCCGTAGTGTTGCGCATCAATGCCGAAATAATCAATATAAACAAAAGGCGAGCCGACGATAAATGCATAAGCGGCGGTATAAAACAGCGCCACGCAGGCCACATAACGCATAAATATTTTATTCGCCAACAATTCGCCGTAGTGGCTGAAAGCATGCCATAAAGGTTCACGGCGGCGTTTGGCGGCGGGATGGGTTTCCGGCAACTTCAGCAGCGCCGGCAGCATGGCCGCGCCGATGAGCGCCAGCAGCCAGAAAATCGCATGCCATGATGTTAAGCGGATGATTTGCCCGCCGAGCAGCGGCCCGATAATCGGCGCGGCAGCCATCACCACCGTTAGCGTAGAGAGCATTTGCGCAGCTTGAGCCTGCCCATATAAATCGCGAATCACCGCCCGCGCCAACATTGGTGCAGTGCAGGCGCCCACGGCTTGAAACACCCGCCAAAACACAATTTCGCCGATAGAGTCGGATAATGCGCAGCCCACCGAGCCTGCCGCAAACAGCACCATGCCGGCAAACAACGGCTTTTTACGCCCGATACGGTCGCTCACCGGCCCCCAAAATAATTGGGCAACGGCAAAGCCGATGAGAAAGCCCGTTACCGTCAATTCTGCATTGCCGTGCAAATCCGCCGACATCTGCGGCATGGCGGGCAGGTAAATATCGGTAGACAGCGAGGTAAAGGCCATCAGCGCGCCTAAAATCAGAATCAGAGAAAGCGTGTCGGGTGCGGCAGTTGTTTTCATATAAATTATTCATCAAAAATATATCGGTGATTTTACCTTTAAAATCTTTTGGTATTAATCTATTTAGGCGATATATACTTATGAAGATAATTCATTAATAAAGAAACATCAGGCCGTCTGAAAGCACCATTTGGTTTTTCAGACGGCCTGATACGGTTTGATATTCATGCAAACAGCCGGTCGGCGGGCGGAAGGTCGCATAAACATCAGGCGGCAGATCAATCAAGAGGGCGGGTTTCGCTGATCATAAAATGGGAAACCCGTTTGGCAATCAGCCATTTGCCGTCTTTTTTCAGATAGGTGTCCTGATAGCGTACGCTGTGTTCGTGCAACACTTGTCTGCCCGCCTGTTCTCCCACCAATTTGACCGCACAATAAGTGATGCCTTCGGCGCTGTTTTTGCCGGTAAAGCGGACGGTGAGTTGGCCGTTCAAGTGATAAACAGTGTGGAAGGCCGACAAAAACCGGCGGAAGGCATTGCCGATTTCGGTGCGGCCGTGCAAGTCGGACGACAGCCGCCCGCCGGTGTAAGTGGTGACTTGAGCGTTTTCGGTAAACAGCGGCATCTGTTCGTCTACCCGTTTTTCATCAGCCAGATTGGAAAACGTATCGACCAAATCTTGAATGGCCTGACGTTCGATCAGTTGTTCGGCTGTTTCTGCGTGTGCAAAAGCCAGCTGCGGTGCGGTTTCGGCTGCGGCGGGCATGGCGGTGGATGCCAGAGACAGCGCTATCAGAACAGGTTTGAACAATATTTTCATCGTGCTTCCTTAAATCAATAGCATTCAATCAAATCAGCCAAAGGGGCGAATCAAACGGCGATTGCTGCATAAAATGGGTTTCGCTGTACTTATTTTGAACCTGTATACCGGTATCAGGCCGTCTGAAATCAAATTGCAGGAATATGATTTGATTAGTAAACTTTTCAGACGGCCTCAACTATTGGTTTTCCGTTTCAAGCCGTCTGATTATCCGCAGATGGATTTATTGCGGTTTCAGCTCGCCGTAGTGATACGATGCCGTGGCGCCGCCGTCGATGAGGATGTCGCTGCCGCTGATGTAGCCGCCTTCGGGGCCGAACAACAGCGCAGCCAGCGCACCGATTTCATCGGGCGTGCCACCGCGGCCTACGGGGGATTTTGCCAGCATATTGCGGTAAAAGGCGCCGCGCTCGGGGCTGTTCAATTCATCGTAAGCCAGCGGGGTAAACACGATGCCGGCGCTGATGCAGTTGATGCGTGCGCCGCGCCTGCCCCAGCGTACGGCTTCGTATTGCACGCGTAAGGCATTGCCGCGTTTGGCGATTTGGTAGGCGCGCAGGCTGTTGTCGATTTGCTGCACAAACGGCAGCGAACACAAATCTTCGGCGGGCAGGGTAGCCAAGGCATCGGCTTGCGCTTGGGTAAGCTCGTCTACTGCCAGGCGGTGGCCGGATTGCGAACCGATGACCACGCCCGAGCCGCCGGCGGCAATCACTTTGCCGAATTCGTCGAACACCACGGCGGTGCCGTATAAATCGACCTTAAGAATATCTTGCGGTGCGGCTTGCGAGGGAGACAGCCCGGCGGTGTGGATCACGCCGGTGATGTCGCCCAGCGCGGCGGCGCGTTCGGCCAAAGCCTGCACGGAAGCGCGCCCGGCCACATCCACCGTGGCGGTGCTCGCTTCAAAACCGGCTTCGCGCAGGATTTTGGCGGCACTTTCGGCATGCTCGGGCTGGATGTCGGCCAGTAAAATATGTTTGCCTGTGCTCACGCGGCGGGCGATGGCTTGGGCGATGGCGCCCGAACCGATAACAACAGTGACTTGTTTCATGGGATAACCTTCTTTCTTTATGACAACCCGCCGCCTGTACGGTTATGTCGGCAGCATCGGTTTGATAGTGTGATTGATTATTTTTGCAACTGCTTCAACCAGTTGCTGATTTGTTGCCCGGCATCGGCGGCTTTGCGGCCTTGTATGACCAACAAAATACCGTCGCGCTCCCGGCCGCCTTGCATGCTCAGGCCGTCTGAAACGGTGCAGCCCCGGCACAGGCGTTTGACATCTGCAAAGCTGCTGCCTGCGCCGTAACCGGCATGAGTGGCGAAGGGGTGCACGGTTTTGCCGCGTAAATCAGTTTGTGCGAGCCAGCTTTTAACCGGCGGCGGCAGCTGCATATCCCACACGGGAAAGCCGAGGTAAACGGTTTGATAGTGCGCGGGCTGATGCGGCAGCGGTTTGAGCGGCGGCAGATAGCCGTGCTCGTTTTCACGCGCAACCTGCGCCACGGCCGCGCGGTAGTTTTGCGGGTAGGGCGTTTGTGTTTCCAACACGGCCAAATCGGCGCCGGTCTGCTGTTGGATGATGCGGGCGAGGGCGGCGGTGTTTTGGGTGCGGCTGAGGTAGACAACCAAAGGCTTGTGGTTTTCAGACGGCCTCGGCGGTTGGGCGCTGCTGAATGGCGGCGCAGACAGCATGATGCCTGCAAATAATAATGGGTATAAACGTTTCATGATGTTGCCTGCTTTCAGACGGCCTTGTTTTCATGCCTATTTACCAAAATAACCTGACGGCGCGTATTGTTTTCGGTTCGCCGCCTTGCTTGCTTTTTTGAATGAGTATCAGACGGCCTCATGGTGCATCCATCGCCAATCGGAAGCCGACGCTGATGCCGCGGTAATCAATCGGATAAGGTTTGCGGAAGGCCACGCGCCAACTGGTGGCGGTGCGGTGCCAGCTGCCGCCGCGAACGGTTTTATCGCTGCCGGAAGCGGCGCCTTGCGGATCGGTTTGTGCGGCGGCGGTGTAGGGCGTGAACCAGTCGTTCACCCATTCCCAAGCATTGCCGTGCATGTCATACAGGCCCCAGGCGTTGGGCAGCTTTTGGCCGACCGGATGGGAGCCGCCGCCGGTAAAGTTTTCGCCAAACCAGGCATAGCGCCCCAAATCGGCTTCATTGTTGCCGAAAGAATACGCGCTTTGCGTGCCTGCGCGGGCGGCGTATTCCCATTCGGCTTCGGTAGGCAGACGGTAGCGGGTGGTTTGCTCCAAGGCATTGAGTTTGGCGATAAATTCTTGCGCATCCTGCCATGAAACGGTGGCCGGGTGGTTGGGCCTGGTAATTCGTGCGGCCATGCCGGGCAGGCTGTAATAGGGGTTGGAGCGGCTGCGGGCAAACGGGCCTTCTCCCATCACCCGCTCCCAGTCGGCTTGGGTAACTTCATACTGCCCGATGTAAAACGGTTGGCTGAGGGTAACGCGGTGTTGTGGTTTTTCAACATCAAAAGCTGCCGAATCGGCTGCTGCCGAGCCCATCAGAAAGCTGCCGGCCGGCACCGCCACAAATTTCATGCCGATGCTGTTGGTGTATACCGAGGCGGGTGCGGCGGCTGTCTGCGGCGGTGTTTCAGACGGCATCGGAGCGGCAGGCGTGATGTTTTCGGCTTGCGAACAGGCAGAAAGCAGCGCCAACAGGCCGCCTGAAAAAAGAAGGGGCAGTTTCATGTTTTCTTCCTTGTCTGATGATAGGGCGATTGCTAAACCGTTAAATCCGAGCGGCGGAGCTTGTCGGAGCCTTGTAAAGCTGTTGTGCAGCATTTGTTTGTCAATTGTTTTACAGAGGCCGTCTGAAGCCGTTTTCAGACGGCCTCAAACTTTATACGCCTAAAATCCGGCGCATTTCCGCTTCGTTGGTGTGGTTGCGGAATGCAGCCGAGCCGCGTTGAAATTTCACCGCATTGGCCAAACCGCCCACCGAAACGGGCACGCAATGAGTATCGCGCACCAATTGTTCGGCAGTGGCCAGCGCTTGGGCATCATCGCCGGCAATCGGCACGGCCAGCGGGTTGCGGCCGCCGCGTTCAAACGAAGCTTCAATCTGAGTGGCATCAACACAACTGAAAGCGCGCACCAAGCGGGTGTCGGGCAGCAGAATACTGCTCATTACCGCCACATTGCCGCCGGCTTCCTGCTGTACGCGCGGATCGCTGCCGTTGGTGTTGGTGGCATCCAATACGATTTTGCCGCGGATTTCGGGCGCCAAATCTTTGCCCAGCTGATCCATGGCAGTATAAGGTACGGCAAACAGCAACACATCGCCGAATGCCGCCGCTTCTTTGGGGGTGCCGACGCGGGCACGGGCGCCCAAGCCCTGAATATCGCGGCGCACTTTATCCAGATTACGGGCGGAAAACATCACTTCATGCCCGGCTTTCACCCAAATGCGCCCCACTGTGCCGCCCAGCCAGCCGGCACCGATGATGCCGATTTTGAGCGGCCGGCCGGCTGCGGGCGCAGCAGCAGCCGCGTCATGGGTAGCGGCAGCAGCCGCGTTGCGGCCATTGTCGGCAGGGGCGGCATGGCAAGAGGGCAGCACGCCTAAAGCGGCGATACCGGCCAGCATTTTCAAAGTATTACGACGGGTATAAGACATCATGGCCTCCTTTGATAAATCTGTAGCCGTGTTTCAGACGGCCTGTCGGGTTGCTTGATTGCAAAGCCATAGTGGAATGAAGAAAGCAGTGATACAAGGCGCCGCAACACCGCAGCATTTTTATTCATTTCACTATGTTTCATCAATTTCGAATGGTTCATCCTATGATAAAGAAGCTGCCGCCTCTTGATTAGCCGGGTAAATCTGCATTTGGTTATGAGCAGTATTCATGAATGCGGCGGTGTTTCAGACGGCTGCCGGTTTTGCTGCCTGCCCAACCACACGCTCAGCCCCATCCACAACGCACACACCGGCACGGCCAGTAGGGCAATGGCGGGTATGGCCATGCCCAGCGCGCCCAGACCTGCATAGCCCCAGCTGCCCACCTGATCGCCGCTGCGGTAGACCACGGTGTCGATAAAATTTTTGGCTTTATAGCGGTCTTCGCGGGGCAGGCGGGTAAACAGCATTTCGCGGGCAGGGCGGGCAAAGGCAAAATTGCTCACCCGCCGCGCCACTTGCACCGCCACAAATACGCCGATGGAAGGCGCCGCTGCCAACATGGCAAAACCGGCCGTGCTCAGCGCCGGCAGCACGCACAACACAACCACCATCCCTAAGCGGCGCACCATACGGCCGGTGAGGAACAATTGGCACAACAGCGTCAGGCCGTTGACCCATAAATCAATGTGGGCGAAAAACGCCGTGCGGGCGGCACGGTCGCTGAAGTAGGCGCCGGCAATTTCCGCCTGCTGGAAATACAGCAGCGTCGAGGTAATCGAATACAGCAAAATAAATGCCGAAATGGCCAGCAGATAAGGCGAACGGAAGGTGTGCGCTATGCCGGCAAACACACTGCCGCCGATAATTTCTTCTGCCTGCGGTGCGGTGCGGGTATGCTGTTGCAACAGCTTTTTGGCCGCAAAAACCGCCGTTTCCAGCAAAACAGCCGCCAGCAGCAGCAACCCCACCGGCCCTAAAGGCGCAATCAGATTGGCGGTTAAAGCCGAGCCGGCCAAACCGCCCAGCGTGGCACCGGCGGCGAGCAAACCAAACAGGCGTTTGCTTTGCTCGCTGTCGAACACATCCACCATCAGCGACCAAAACACCGATACCACAAACAGGTTGAATACCGACAACCAGATAAAAAACACCCGTCCGGCCCATTGCTGCTGCACATCATCCGTTAGCGCCAACGCCGCTGCAAACAGCAACAGATTCAGCGTGAAAAAACGATAAGCCACGGTCACGAATTTGCGGCGCGGCCAGCGTTTGACCAACATCGAAAACAAAGGGTTTGCCGCCAGCATGGCCAGCAGGGTGCCGGTAAACAGCCACGGCAGATTGCCGATGCCGCCGGCTACACCCAATTCATCGCGTATCGGGCGCATCACGTAATAAGCCACAAACAGCACAAACACGTAAACAAAAGACCAAGCCAATACACGGCCTTCGCCGGGGCAAAAGCGCATGATGTGGCGCCATCGTTCGGCGGCCGGCAGAGGAGAAGAAAAATTCATGGTTTACCCGGTTTGAAAAATAACCATCATCAGAAAGCACAGCACGGCGGTTTTCAGACGGCCCAAGGTGTCCTGATGTGTCGTTTATGAGGGGATTTTTGTTCCTGAAAATGCAGATGCCAGGCAAAAAACGCAGCAAGATTGGACATCTTGCGAGGCTTTTTAACGCAGCAGATGTGCTTTTAGCGCAAAAAAGATGATGATATATGACAAATCAGGACACCCTAAGCCATATTTCAGCATTTTGCCAAGCCCAAGCTTTCACCGATATGGTGTTCGGGCTGTCTGACCAGTTTGCCGATAAAGTGAGCCAAGCTGCGGCGGGAAATGCTGCTGCCTCGGAATGCCTCGCCTTTTTGTGTGAGCGCATAATCAATTTCGCTGCCGTTGGTAAACCATGCTGGGCGCAGAATGGTGTAATCCAGGCCGGAAGCTTCGATAATGGCGGCAGAGCGGCGGTAGGGCTTGAGTATGGCGCCGTGGTCTTCGCCGGTTTCGCCATAAATGCCCATCGAGCTGACCCAAATCAGGCGGCGCACACCGGTGTCGGCCATCGCCGTGGCCACATTGCGTGCCATCGCTTCAAGCACACCCGCCAAACCGGCATAAACGATATCCTGCCCGCGCATGGCATTTGTTAACGCGTGCATATCCAGCACATCGCCTTCTATGATGCGTATGCGCGGGTGGTTTTCAAAAGCCCGGACACGGTTGCGGCGGCGCACAAACAGCGTCAGCAAAAGATTTTCATCGGCCGATAATTCGGGAATCACTTGTGCGGCCAAGCTGCCGCCGGCACCTAAAATCAAAATATTGGTCATGGCATTGCATCCCATTCGATAAACATCAGCATGCATCATAAAACAAGCGGATTATTCTTGATTAGTGGGTAAAAGATGTATACTGACATGAATTGAAATCATGAATCGGCAAAGGCAGGCATCATGGCAGAAAATTTAAACGATCTGCGCACCTTTATCGCTGTGGCGCAAACCGGCAGTTTTACCAAAGCCGCTGCGCAAACCGGCGTATCGCAATCGGCAGTGAGCCACAGCATGCGGGCATTGGAAAGCCGCTTGGGAGTGAAATTGTTCCACCGCACCACACGCAGCATTTCCACTACCGAAGCGGGTGAGCGGCTGTATCGCCATTTGCTGCCCTTGTTTGAAAACATCGATCAAGAAATCAGCAATGTGTTGAATGAACAGGAAAATCTTCGCGGCAGCCTGCGGGTAAACGGCAGCATACATGTTTTTGAATCGGTGTTGTGGGCGAAATTTGAACACTTTTTGCAGGTTTACCCCGATGTGTCGCTGGAATTAGTGGCAGAAAACCGCTTTATCGATATCGTGGCCGAGCGTTTCGATGCCGGCATCCGCTTGGGCGACGATGTAGCCAAAGACATGATTGCCGTGCGCCTGTCGCCCGATATGCAGATGTGTGTGGCTGCCGCCCCCGCTTATCTGGCGCAATACGGCACACCGCAAACCCCGGCCGACTTAAGCGCCCACCAATGCCTGGCAATGCGTCTGCCCACCCACGGCGGCCTGTTAGCGTGGGAATTTACCAATCCCGACGACGGCAAAACCGTCAAAATCCGCCCACAAGGCCGTTTTACCGCCAACAGTGGTTTTTTGCTGCAAAATGCCGCCGCAGCCGGACACGGCTTGATGTGGACACCGCGCGATTCGATTACGGAAAAGCTGTCTTCAGGCCGTCTGAAAACCGTATTGGACGATTGGGCGATTACCTATCCCGGCTATTACCTTTACTACCCCAACCGGCGCTCAGGCTCGCCTTTGTTGCAGGCATTGGTTGAAGTGTTGCGCGAATAGCCGAAACACACTTGCCGGGGCTTTCTGAAGTTGCCGGCAATATTGAGGTTGAAGGCGGTACACGCATATGGAGCTGGTTGACTTGGTGCTTCAGCGCCTTAGGCTGTCCGGACAATTCGATTTACGGGTGTATTTTTGCCCCTGAAAACGCATCTGCTGCGTTAAAAAGCCTCGCAAGATGTTCAATCTTGCTGCGTTTTTTGCCTGGCATCTGCATTTTCAGGAACAAAAATCCCCTCATAAACAAATTGTCCGGACACCCTAGCGAAACCGGCCTTCTTCGAACGCAGGCAAGCCAATAAAGTTAGGCTGTTTTTGTGAATGGGTATTAAAAGGCCGTCTGAAAGTGTTTTTACTTTCAGACGGCCTTTTAATAGGGTGTTTCCGATGTCTGTTGAGCATTTCATAACCATGAGAAAATACAAAATGCAGTAAGATCCGGTATTTTGCGGAATAGGGTATCCTGATGTGTCGGTTTACAGGGGCAAAATACACCCATAAATCGACACATCAGGACGCCCTAAGGGGAAAATACACCGTAAATCAAGTAGTCAGGAAAGTTGGTGATCAATCCGTCTGCATGCCGGGCATCGGCAACCGATAAAAAACAGCCCGATTTGATTAAATCGGGCTGTTTTATATTTGGTGCCGGCACCAAGAGTCGAACTCGGGACCTTCTGATTACAAGTCAGCTGCTCTACCAACTGAGCTATACCGGCGAAGAAGTGCGCATTATGCCCGTCTTGGCGGCGGTTGGCAAGTTTTTTTGCTGTATCGGCATGCTTTTTTTAGAAAGGTATTGTTTTATTTTTGATTATTTCTTTACAGGCCGTCTGAAAACTGAACTGTACCCCAAAAGTTGGACACCCCCACCAACCCATGAAAGGTACAGTTTTCTTATGTCCAAATACAGCCTACACTTCAAACATCAGGCCGTGATGCGTTATTATGCACTCAGAAGCCAACAACGCACCGCAGACGAGCTTCAAATATCCCGAACCCACTTACGCCGATGGATTGCCGCCTACGAGCGGGCAGGCATCCACGCGCTGGAGCACCCCCAAAGCACCATGTCCAAACAACGCAAAAACCCCTTTATTACCGACAAGCCCGATGCCGAAAAAACACAGGCAGAGCTATTAGAAGAAGTCGCCTACCTCAGAGCGGAGAACGCCTATCTAAAAAAGCTCGATGCGCTGATGAAGCGCGCAAACCCAACCGAGAAAAAGCCCGCATCATCGAAGCATTAAAAACAGAACACCCGCTAAAATATCTTTGCGAATCTGCCGAACTGTCACACAGCAGCTTCTACTTCAGCAGAAAAAGCAACCAAAAGCCCGACAAAGATCAGGCAGATATGGAAGCAGTATACGCCGTTTACCAGCAGCACAAAGGCTGTTACGGACAAAGGCGCATTGCCACCGCACTGTCATGGAACACCAAGAAAGCAGCGCGGCTGATGAAAAAAATGAATTTGAAAGCCATCGTCAGAGCCAAGCGAAAATACCACCCGCCGGCGATGGGCGAAACATCCGAGAATCTGTTGAAGCGCAACTTTAGCGCCAACACACCCGACGAGAAATGGCTGACCGATGTCACCGAATTCAAATGCGACGGTCAAAAGCTGTATCTGTCGCCGATACTCGATTTGTATAACCGCGAAATCCGCAGCTATCACCTGTCGCGCCGCCCGAACAGCGAAATGGTAACGACCATGCTGTCACAGGCAGTGGCGCAACTGGGCGCACGCAAACCGATGCTGCACTCCGACCAGGGCGTATTGTATCGCTGCCATGCGTATCGCGAGCAATTGGCAGAGGCAGGCATTACCCAAAGCATGTCGCGTAAAGGCAATTGTTGGGATAATGCGCCGATGGAGAGTTTTTTCGCAATATTGAAGACGGAATGTTTCTACAACCGGACTTTTGCTTCGATAGAGGAATTGGAGGCGGAAATACATGACTATATCCGCTACTACAACTATGAGCGATTGAGTTTGAATTTGAAAAAACTGAGCCCTGTGGCATACAGAACTCAGTTTGCAACCGCCGCTTGAAGCGTGATTGATTCAGCAGTTTGAAAATGTCCAAGATTTGGGGGGCAGTTCAAACATCATAAGGCCGTCGATACCCATTCACAAAAATAACCTAACTTTATTGGCTTGCCTGCGTTCAAAGAAGGCCGGTTTCGCTAAGGCGCTGAAGCACCAAGTTAACCAGCTCCATATGTGTGCACTGTCAACCCGCCGCCTGTTTAGCTGACTTTTATGAATGGGGATGAAAACAATCTGCAATCACAGTCTAAAATAAAAAAACGCACATTTGAGATATGCGTTGAGCGTTACGAATTCGGCTCAGCGGCCTGATACCGGCATGGAAGCGGTTGTCGGGGCAGAGGGCTTGCTGTGGGCGTTAAACGCACGTTTGGCGGCTTGGAAAACGCTTTGTCGTCTGCGGTGTTGCATGGTGTAGCTCCTTGGGGAAAGCTGGGTTGTGGCCTGCGCCGCGTTACTGCATGGCAACGCTTTGACTATGCCGCCAGTATGGCCGTTGTATGTGACACCTTGATGAAACGCCGCAAAAACTGCTTATGGCCACAACCATGCCCACACGCGGCGGCCTTCGCTTTGCAAAATCACATAAGTGCGGCAGGCGGCGGCGGTGGTCATGCTTTCCAAGCCGATGTCTTTGGCGGCCAGGGCAGCGGCCATTTTGGGGTGTAGAAAGATTTGTTTTTCACCGGTGCCGACCAGTATTACTTCTGGCGGCGTGCTGCTTTCTGCGGCGGTCAGCAAGTGTTGCTCGGTCAGCTCTGCGGGGGTGTTGATGCCGGCAGGGCAAACGCTGTCGGACTGCAATATCACGGCCTCGGTGTGAACGGTGCCGCTGATTTCGATACGGCCCGGGGTGTAGCCTTCGAGTGTGAGGGTTTTGGCGTTGTGGCTTTCTTCAATCTGCATGGCGTGTTTCCATAAAATTCAGGTGCAAAATCAGGCGAATTCGGGTAGCATTAAGCCCTTTATTCAGAGCAAGCCCGCGCGCTTATACTAACACACTGTGGCTTAAGGAGACACGATGAAGCCTGTCAATATCGGCATTTTAGGTTTGGGAACCGTCGGCAGCGGTGCCGTCGGAGTTTTACGCAATAATGCGGCGGAAATCAGCCGCCGCTTGGGCCGCGATGTGAATGTGTTTATGGTGTCTACCCGTGATGCCGGAAAGGCCCGCGCCGCTTGTGCCGAATCGACATTGATTACCGATGACCCGTTTGCCGTGGTGCGGCATCCCGAGGTAGACATTGTGGTAGAGCTGTTTGGCGGCACCGAAATTGCCAAAGATTTGGTGCTCGAAGCGATTGAAAACGGCAAGCATGTGGTAACTGCCAATAAAAAGCTGTTGGCCGAATACGGCAATGAGATTTTTTCATTGGCCGAGCAGAAAAACGTGATGGTGCAGTTTGAAGCGGCGGTGGCGGGCGGTATTCCGATTATCAAGGCTTTGCGCGAAGGTTTGGCGGCCAACAATATCCGCTCGATTGCCGGCATCATTAACGGCACCAGCAATTTTATTCTGACCGAAATGCGTGAAAAAGGCAGCGCATTTGCCGATGTGCTGAAACAGGCGCAGGAATTGGGTTATGCCGAGGCCGACCCGACATTTGATATCGAAGGCCACGATGCCGGCCACAAAATCACCATTATGAGCGCGTTGGCTTTCGGTACGCCGGTCAATTTCAACGCCTGCTATCTGGAAGGCATCAGCAAGCTCGACAGCCGCGACATCCGCTATGCCGAAGAATTGGGCTACCGTGTGAAGCTGTTGGGCATCACCCGCAAAAGCGAACAAGGCATCGAATTGCGCGTGCATCCCACCTTGATTCCCGAATGCCGCCTGCTGGCAAATGTTAACGGAGTGATGAATGCCGTGCGCGTAGATGCCGATATGGTCGGCGAAACGCTTTATTATGGTGCCGGGGCGGGCGCATTGCCGACTGCCAGCGCGGTGGTGGCCGATATCATCGATATCAGCCGCCTGATTACTGCCGATTCGGGCAACCGCGTGCCGCATCTGGCATTTCAGGCCGGCGAAGTGAAGGCACAACGCATGTTGGCGATGGACGAAATCACCAGCAGCTATTATCTGCGCGTTGAAGCGGAAGACAAACCCGGCGTGCTCGGCCGGATTGCCAACCTGCTGGCAGACGAAGGGGTATCGATCGAAGCGCTGATTCAAAAAGGCGTGATTAAGCAAACCATCGCCGAAATCGTGATTCTGACCCACAGCACGGTAGAGAAAAACATCAAGGCGGCGATTGCAGCCATTGAAGCGCTTGATTCGGTTGAGCGCCCGGTGGTGATGATCCGCATGGAGAGCCTGCATGCCTGAAGCCGATAAACCCGGGCTCAGCCCCGAGGCCGAGGCGCAGCGGCGCAAAACCAAGGCAAAAATCCGCACCATCCGCATTTGGTTTTGGGTGGTGATGTCGCTGTTTGCCGGTTTTTTCTTTTTGTCGCAATGTGCGCTTTCCAAACCCAAAGCCAAGCAGGCGATTATTGAATCCTGCATCAAAAATGTGCCGTTTTCCGAAAAGTGGCAGGCCGATTTGAAAACGGCCGGGCTGGAAGGGCAATCGGCCGGTGTGATTGATGATTACTGCACCTGCATGTGGGATGAACCGCTGGAAAAGCTGACTGAAAAGCAGATACAGTCGTTCAGCAAAATCAGCGCCCAAGCGCAGTTGGATTTGCTCGGTGGTGCCGCCCGGTTTGAAGCGCGCGACAAACAATGTATGGCAGCACTTAAAGCACCGTAATCCGCATGAAGCCGTTATCGTGATTAAGGCCGTCTGAAAGCATTTTTATTTCAGACGGCCTTTTGATGATTGTATTGGTTTGATATATCAGGCATATGCCATCCACACATACCAAGCCAACGCCAGCACGGCTGCGGCCAAAAACACCCAGGCGCTGATTTGCACGATTTCATGCAGCGCCCGTTTCTGCCGGCGGTTAAACAGGCGGTGGATAATCAATGCAATCAGTGCAACAAAAAAGAATATTCTTAATATACGGCCTATCATTTTGATTTCCCTAAGGCCGTCTGAAAAAACAACTGCCTCTGCATCAGCGTGTGGCGGCAAGTGCCATGCACAAATCAGCCCCAAGCCGTTATAATAACGGTTTTCCGCACCGTCTGCCTGATTGAAATGACCATCCATACCGCCGAAGAGTTTGTGATTCCGCAAAAAATCCCATTTGAAGTGCCGCTGGTGCTGCAAAACGGGCAAGTGTTGCCGCGCTTTGATTTGATGGTTGAAACTTACGGCACACTCAATGCCGACAAAAGCAATGCCGTTTTAATCTGCCACGCGCTTTCGGGCAACCATCATGTGGCCGGCCGCCATACGCATGAAGACAAATATCCCGGTTGGTGGAACAACATGGTCGGTGCGGGCAAACCGATTGATACGGAAAAGTTTTTTGTGGTCGGCTTAAACAATCTCGGCGGTTGTCACGGCAGCACCGGGCCTTTGTCGGCCAATCCCGCTTCCGGCGAAAATTATGGTGCAGATTTTCCGATGGTTACGGTAAAAGACTGGGTGCATTCGCAAGCCATGCTGGCCGATTATTTCGGCATTGCGCAATGGGCGGCAGTGGCGGGCGGCAGCCTTGGCGGCATGCAGGCTTTGCAATGGGCCATCGATTTGCCGGAGCGGGTGCGCCATGCTTTGGTTATTGCTTCCTCGCCCAAGCTTTCCACGCAAAATATCGCCTTTAACGATGTCGCCCGCCAGGCGATTCTAACCGACCCTGATTTTCACGGCGGCCATTATGTCCGTTTCAACACCGTGCCGCGGCGGGGTTTGCGCATCGCCCGCATGATGGGGCACATTACTTATCTTGCTGAAGAAGGGCTGGGTAAAAAATTCGGTCGGGCATTGCGCGGCGAGGGTTATCAATACGGCTACGGCATTGAATTTGAAGTGGAATCTTATCTGCGTTATCAGGGAGATAAATTTTCCGAACGTTTTGATGCCAACACTTATCTGCTGATGACCAAGGCGCTGGATTATTTCGACCCCGCCGCCGAATACGGCCACAACCTTCAGACGGCCTTAAGCCGCACACAGGCCAAATTTTTTGTGGCCAGTTTCAGCAGCGATTGGCGCTTCGCCCCCGAGCGTTCGCATGAATTGGTGAAAGCGCTGGTGGCGGCACACAAGCCGGTGCAGTATATCGAAGTAGAATCCAACCACGGCCACGATGCTTTTTTAATGGAAGACGAGCCGTATACCCGCGCCGTTCGTGCTTATATGAATAATGTTTACAAGGAATTGCAGGCATGAAATTGCGCGACGACTTACAACTGATTTACGACTGGATTCCCGCCGGCAGCCGGGTGCTGGATTTGGGCTGCGGCGACGGCGAACTTTTATCGGCCTTAGTGGCGCACAAACAATGCAGCGGCTACGGGGTGGAAATCGACACCGACAGCGTGGTGGCCGCCATCAGCTGCGGCGTCAATGTGATTCAGGCCGATTTGGAGCAGGGTTTGCAGGCGTTTGACGACAACAGCTTTGATGTGATCGTGTTGAGTCAAACCATACAGGCCATGCAAAACACCGAAACCATTTTGCAAGACCTGACCCGCGTGGCCAAACAGGCGATTGTGTCGTTCCCCAATTTCGGCTATTGGCGCAACCGTTTGCAAATTGCATTTTCCGGCCACATGCCCGTGTCGGAGCGCATGCCTTACCAATGGTATAACACGCCTAATATCCATTGGTGCACCTTGCAAGACTTCGACCGTTTGTGCGCTAAAAACCACATCAACATACTCGAGCGCACCGTGATGACCGGCAGCAAGCGGATTAACCTCATGCCGAATTTATTGGGCAGCTTGGCGTTTTACCGGGTGGGTTGAACAGCTGGGGTGTTCTGATTATTCAGAATGATTCAGATTTTTTGTGATAAAAGTACAGATGCCGGGCAAAAACGCAGCAGATGCGTTTTCAGGGGCAAAATACACCCATAAATCGAATTGTCCGGACACCCTAGATAACAGGCCGTCTGAAAGCATAGAGTTTCAGACGGCCTTTCACCAAACAACACGCAGGAGTTTTTCTGATGAACAGCAAAATCATCATCAGCGGCCACAGCAGCGGCTTGGGTCGAGCCTTGACTGCTTATTATCTGGCGCAAGGCCGCGCAGTGTTGGGTTTGTCGCGGCGGCCGACAGATTTGAGGCCGTCTGAAATACTGCAACAACATCTTATTGATTTAAGCGACAGCCAAGCGTTGATAAAATGGCTTTCAGACGGCATGATGCGGCACTTTATGTCCGATGCCGATGAAATCGTGTTGATTAACAATGCCGGCACGGTTGCACCCAATGCGGTAGCGGGGCAGCAAGATGCCGACGCCCTCTGCCAAGCCGTGTCGTTGAACATTACCGCACCGCTGTTGCTGAGCAACCATGCCGTCGCCGCGAAACCTGCCGCCGCTATGTTGAAAATCGCACACATCAGCAGCGGCGCCGGACGCACCGCTTATCCGGGTTGGAGCGTGTATGGCGCAACCAAAGCCGCGCTCGACCATCATGCGCGCTGCATCGCCGCCGAAGGGCATCGGCATGTGCAGATTGCCAGCATCGCGCCGGGGGTTGTCGACACCCCGATGCAGGCAGAAATCCGCATGGCTGATGCCGGTGTTTTTCCGATGGTGCAGCGTTTTCAAGATTTGAAAACAGCGGGCGGTTTGAGCAGCGCCGAAGATACGGCAACCGTGCTTGCCGCCATGATTGCCCAGCCGCAATTCGGCAGTCAGAGGCTGGCCGATGTGCGCGATTGATTGGCTTTATGAAATCATTGTTTAGTGATAAAGAAAAATACCGCCTCAACCGAAAGGCCGTCTGAAACAAGCGATAAAGATATCAGGATTCATGATGAGCAACGACTTCCAATCAACTTTAAAAAACTTAGGCAAGCAGGCGAAAGCGGCGGCGCAAGCGCGTGCTGAGGCTGAAGATGCCAAGCGCAAACAGAACGCCGGACAAGTGGATTTTGCCAAAGAAATGGCCGATGTCATACCTTTGAAAAACACCAACCGTTATACTCCGCCAAGAGACTCATCGCCCATCAAACCCCGTGCAAAAGAAGCCGCCGCATCAGATGCGGATGATTATTTTTATGTGGGCGACGGCGGTTGGGGCGAACCGCCGGCCACGTTCAGCAAAAACGGGCAGGGGCAAAACGACATCCGCCGCCTGCAAAGCGGCCATTGGCCGGTGGTGGCCGATGTGGATTTGCACGGCTACACGCAGGAGCAGGCGCAGCAAGTGCTCAATGAGTTTATCTTATTTGTGGCCCGCCGCGGCGTGTGCGGCGAAATTGTGCACGGCAGCGGTTTGGGTTCGGCAGGCTACAAGCCGGTGTTGAAAAATACCGTGCGCCGCTGGCTGATGGCGCATCCTGATGTATTGGCTTACGCCGAGCTGCATCAAGGCAATGACGGTGCGGTTAGGATTCTGATTAAGCGCAACAATCGCTGACCGTACAGTCGGTTGCTGCCGTTGCAGGTTTTACGCGTTTTAACGGTTATTCCGATTATTTGAAAATCGGTTGTATCGCTGTAAAGCAGTTCGTTTCCGGTTAATTTTCGTTCTTAAAAGAAAATAAAACCGGCATTTTTTTCTGATTGATGTTCGAAAGAGAATGTAAATAGGCAGCGGCACAAAATTCAACTGCATTTTTAAAAATTTCGACATCATTTACCCGTTTGCCAGCTTGCTTATTTACTGATAGGATTTCAAAGGAAAATTGCATATAACGCCATCATTCCGCCGTGTTAATGTGTGAAATGAAATTAAATGATTGAATTTTATATGTTTATGCCTGCTTAAAGCTCAGCCGGCAGCTGCGATGTTCGTTAATGTGCAAATTAGGTTCGAAAACGAAAGCGAGTAGGGCTTGTTCAAGCCCTGTTTCATAACACTCAACAGAAGGGATAATTATGTCCACCCAAATTAATGACGTTGATCCGATTGAAACCCAGGAATGGTTGGATGCGTTAAGCTCTGTGCTGGAAACTGAAGGCACCGAACGTGCGCATTTTCTGCTGGAAAACCTGGTGAAATACACCCGCCGCCGCGGTGTTTACCTGCCTTTTGATGCCACTACCGCTTATCTGAACACCATTCCGGTCGGCAAAGAGCAAAAGTCGCCGGGCAATCAGGAATTGGAACACCGTATCCGCTCGATTATCCGCTGGAATGCCGCCGCCATGGTATTGCGTGCCGGTAAAAAAGATTTGGAGCTGGGTGGCCATATCGCTTCTTTCCAATCTGCCGCCACGTTATACGATGTTGGTTTCAACCACTTTTGGCGCACCAAAGGCGAAGGCGAAGAAGGTGATTTGGTCTTTATTCAAGGCCACTCTGCGCCCGGCATTTATGCCCGCGCGTTTGTTGAAGGCCGTCTGAACGAAAAACAGCTCGACAATTTCCGTCAGGAAGTAGAAGGCGAAGGCTTGTCTTCCTACCCGCACCCGCACCTGATGCCTGATTTCTGGCAGTTCCCCACCGTATCGATGGGCTTGGGCCCGTTGATGGCGATTTATCAGGCACGCTTCCTAAAATATTTGGAATCACGCGGCCTGACCAAAACCAAAGGCCGTAAAGTATGGGTATTCTGCGGTGACGGCGAGATGGATGAGCCGGAAAGCCAAGGCGCGATTTCGCTGGCTGCCCGCGAAGGCCTCGACAACCTGATTTTTGTGATTAACTGCAACCTGCAACGCCTCGACGGCCCGGTGCGCGGCAACGGTAAAATCATTCAAGAGCTGGAAGGCAACTTCCGCGGTGCCGGCTGGAATGTCTTGAAAGTGATTTGGGGCAGCCGCTGGGATGCACTTTTGGCCGCCGATACCAACAATGCACTGAAACAGCGCATGAACGAATGTTTGGACGGCGACTACCAAACCTACAAATCTAAAGACGGCGCTTATGTTCGCGAGCATTTCTTCAACACGCCCGAGCTGAAAGCCATGGTTGCCAATATGTCCGACGATGAAATCTGGGCATTGAACCGCGGCGGCCACGACCCACACAAAGTTTATGCCGCTTATTATGAAGCCGTAAACAACAACCACGGCCGTCCGACCGTGATTTTGGCCAAAACCATTAAAGGTTACGGCATGGGTGCTTCCGGCGAAGGCCAAAACGTGGCGCACCAAGCCAAAAAAATGGATAAGGAATCACTGAAAAAATTCCGCACCCGTTTCAGCATTCCGGTAACCGACGAGCAAATCGACAGCGGCGATCTGCCTTACTACCGCTTCCCGGAAGACAGCGAAGAGATGAAATATCTGCGCGAGCGCCGCAATTCGCTGGGCGGCTACTTGCCGCAACGTAACCCGAATAAAGAAGCGCTGCCGATTCCGGCGTTGGAAACTTTCGATGCCCAGCTGCAATCCAGCGGCGACCGCGAATTCTCCACCACCATGGCGTTTGTGCGCATTTTGAGCACCTTGCTGAAAGACAAGCAGATCGGCAAGCGCATTGTGCCCATCGTGCCTGATGAAAGCCGCACTTTCGGCATGGAAGGCATGTTCCGCCAATACGGCATCTGGAACCCTAAAGGCCAGCAATATACCCCGCAGGATAAAGACCAGCTGATGTTCTATAAAGAATCGGTTGACGGACAGATTCTGCAAGAAGGTATTAACGAGCCGGGCGCAATGGCCGATTGGATTGCCGCCGCCACCAGTTATGCCAACAGCAATTTCGCCATGATTCCGTTTTACATTTACTACTCAATGTTCGGCTTCCAACGCGTAGGCGATTTGGCTTGGGCTGCCGGCGATATGCATGCCCGCGGCTTTTTGCTCGGCGGCACCGCAGGCCGTACCACGCTCAACGGCGAAGGTTTGCAACACGAAGACGGCCACAGCCAGATTCAGGCCGATTTGATTCCGAACTGCATTTCTTACGACCCGACCTTCTCTTACGAAGTGGCCGTGATTGTGCAAGACGGTTTGCGCCGTATGTATGTGGAACACGAAGATGTGTACTACTACCTGACGTTGATGAACGAAAACTACACCCATCCGGCACTGCCGCAACGTGCGGGTATTGAAGAAGAAATCATCAAAGGCATGTATCTCTTCAAAGAAGGCGGTAAAGGCGATAAGAAAGTGCAGCTGATGGGCTCGGGCGTGATTTTGAACGAAATCATCAAAGGCGCCGAGCTGCTGAAAAACGACTTTGGTGTTGAAGCAGATATTTGGTCTGTGCCTTCGTTCAACCTGTTGCACCGTGATGCCATCGAGGCCGAGCGCTACAACCGTCTGCACCCGCTGGAAGACAAAAAACTGCCGTTTGTGACCCAGCAACTGCAAGGCCGCGAAGGCCCGGTGATTGCCTCTACCGACTATATCCGCAGCTTTGCCGACCGCATCCGCGCCTATATTCCCAACGATTACCATGTGTTGGGCACCGACGGCTTCGGCCGCAGCGATTCACGCGCCAACCTGCGCGACTTCTTTGAAGTCGACAGCCGCCATGTTGCCGTTGCCGCTTTGAGCGCGTTGGCCGAACAAGGCAAGGTAGGCAAAGAAGTGGTGCAACAAGCGATTGAAAAATACGGTATCAAAACCGATACCGCACCGAGCTGGAAGCGCTGAGAAAGCGTTCAGACGGCCTTTGAACGGTCAGGCCGTCTGAATCCTGTCTGCAAAGTTTAATCGTTTCGTTTTAACAAAACCAACCAGCCTGCAACACCCGTTGTGTTGCGGCTGTTAAAGGAAAGCACGATGAGCCAAATCGTAGAAATCAAAGTACCCGATATCGGCGGCCACGATAATGTAGACGTGATTGCCGTTGAAGTGAAAGCAGGCGACACCATCGCCATCGACGACACCCTGATTACCTTGGAAACCGACAAAGCCACGATGGATGTGCCTGCTGATGCGGCAGGCGTGGTAAAAGCCGTCAACATCAAAGTGGGCGACAAAGTATCGGAAGGCAGCGTAATTCTGACTGTTGAAGCCGAAGGTGCAGCCGCAGAAGCCGCACCCGTACAAGAAACGCCGAAACAAGAATCTGCGCCCGCAACCGAGCCGGCGCCGGCACAAGCGGCCGCACCTGCCGCCGCCGGTGCAACTGTTAAAGTAGAAGTGCCCGATATCGGCGGCCACGACAATGTAGACGTGATTGCGGTTGAAGTCAAAGTGGGCGACACCGTTGCCGAAGACGATACCCTGATCACTTTGGAAACCGACAAAGCCACGATGGACGTGCCGAGTACCGCTGCCGGTGTGGTCAAAGCCGTTTACATCAAAGTGGGCGACAAAGTGTCGCAAGGCACGGCGATTATCGAAGTGGAAGCCGAAGGTGCAGCCGCTGCTCCGGCTGCGGCACCTGCTGCCGAAGCCCCGAAAGCAGCACCTGCGGCACCCGCCGCCGCACCGGCACCTGCTGCATCCGCGCCTAAAGCCGCATTCGGCAACACCCCGGTGAATGAAGCCGCATTTGCCAAAGCCCATGCCGGCCCCTCTGCACGCAAACTGGCACGTGAACTGGGCGTGGATTTGGGCTTGGTAACAGGCAGCGGTTTGAAAGGCCGCATCATGGGCGACGACATTAAAGCCTTTGTGAAAGCCGCCATGCAGGGCGGTGCAGGCAAAGGCGCGCCGGCGGCCGCTACCGGTGCTTCTTTGGGCGGCGGCTTGGATTTACTGCCGTGGCCGAAAATCGATTTCAGCAAATTCGGCGAAATCGAAACCAAAGAGTTGTCGCGCATCAAGAAAATTTCCGGCCAAAATCTGTCGCGCAACTGGGTAGTGATTCCGCACGTTACCGTTAACGAAGATGCCGACATGACCGAGCTGGAAAATTTCCGCAAACAGCTCAACAAAGAATGGGAGCGTGAAGGCGTGAAGCTCTCGCCGCTGGCTTTCATCATCAAAGCTTCAGTAACCGCGCTGAAAGCATTTCCCGAATTCAATTCTTCACTTGACGGCGACAACCTGATTCTGAAGAAATACTACAACATCGGTTTTGCCGCCGATACCCCCAACGGCCTGGTCGTGCCGGTGATTAAAGACGCCGACAAAAAAGGTCTCAAAGAAATCAGCATCGAATTGGGCGAATTGTCGAAAAAAGCCCGCGAAGGCAAGCTCAAACCGCAGGAAATGCAAGGCGCATGCTTTACCATTTCCAGCTTGGGCGGCATCGGCGGCACCGGTTTCACCCCGATTGTCAACGCACCCGAAGTGGCTATTTTGGGCGTGTGCAAATCGCAGATGAAACCGGTATGGAACGGCTCTGCATTCGAACCGCGCCTGATGTGCCCGCTGAGCCTGTCTTTCGACCACCGCGTGATTGACGGTGCTGCCGGTATGCGTTTTACCGTGTATCTGGCCAATCTGCTGAAAGACTTCCGCCGCGTAGTATTGTAAAGCTGTTTCAGACGGCCTCGATAGAGTTTGAGGCCGTCTGAAAGAAATATTGGAAAAAAGCAGCATCAGGCTGCTTTACGAAAGGTGAAACATGAGCTTGATCGAACTGAAAGTGCCCGATATCGGCGGCCACGAAAATGTGGACATTATTGCCGTGGAAATCAAAGCGGGCGACACAGTAGCCGTTGAAGACACGCTGATTACTTTGGAAACCGACAAAGCCACCATGGATGTGCCCGCCGAGGCTGCCGGTGTGGTGAAAGAAGTAAAGGTTAAAGTAGGCGATAAAATTTCAGAAGGCGGCATCATTGCCGTTATCGAAGCGGCAGCCGACGGCGTTAAAGCCGAAGAACAACCGGCAGCGGCGCCGGCTGCCGAAGCAGAGGCAGCCAAAGCGGAATCTACACCCGCGCCGCAGGCGGCCTCATTCAGCGGTTCTGCCGATGTCGAATACGATGTGGTGGTGTTGGGCGGCGGCCCCGGCGGCTATTCTGCTGCCTTTGCCGCAGCCGATGAAGGACTGAAAGTGGCGATTATCGAGCGCTACAATACTTTGGGCGGTGTGTGTTTGAACGTGGGCTGTATTCCTTCAAAAGCGCTGCTGCACAATGCGGCAGTGATTGATGAAGTGCGCCACCTGGCCGCCAACGGCATCAAATATCCTGAGCCTGAGTTAGATATCGACATGCTGCGCGGCTACAAAGAAAAAGTCATCAGCAAACTCACCGGTGGTTTGGCCGGCATGGCCAAAGCGCGCAAAGTAGACGTGATTCAGGGCAACGGCTTGTTTGTCGGCCCCAATCACATCGAAGTGGCGCTGACCGACAGTGCGCAATACGAGCAAGCCGTCGAAACCGGCGAAAAGAAAACCGTTGCGTTTAAAAACTGCATTATCGCCGCGGGCAGCCGCGTGATGAATTTGCCGTTTATCCCTGAAGATCCGCGCATCATCGATTCCAGCGGCGCGTTGGAGCTGAAAGAAGTGCCGGGTAAAATGCTGATTATCGGCGGCGGTATCATCGGCTTGGAAATGGGTACGGTTTACAGCACACTGGGCACCCGCCTGGATGTGGTGGAAATGATGGACGGCCTGATGCAGGGCGCCGACCGTGATTTGGTCAAAGTGTGGCAGAAGCTGAATGAATACCGCTTCGACAACATTATGGTCAACACCAAAACCGTAGCCGTAGATGCCAAAGAAGACGGTATTTATGTGACTTTTGAAGGTGAAAATGCACCGAAAGAGCCGCTGCGTTACGATGCCGTTTTAGTGGCCGCAGGCCGCGCGCCCAACGGCAAGCTGATTGATGCCGAAAAAGCCGGTGTGGCGGTAACTGACCGCGGCTTTATCGAGGTAGACAAGCAGATGCGCACCAATGTGCCGCATATTTACGCCATCGGCGATATTGTCGGCCAACCGATGCTGGCGCACAAAGCCGTACACGAAGGCCATGTGGCCGCTGAAAACTGTGCCGGCCACAAAGCTTATTTCGATGCCCGCGTGATTCCGGGTGTGGCCTACACCGCGCCGGAAGTGGCTTGGGTGGGCGTTACCGAAACCACCGCCAAAGCAGAAGGTGTGAAAATCACCAAAGCCAACTTCCCATGGGCCGCTTCCGGCCGCGCTATTGCCAACGGCTGCGACCAAGGCTTTACCAAGCTGATTTTTGATGCCGAAAGCGGCCGGATTATCGGCGGTGGGATTGTCGGCCCTAATGGCGGCGATATGATCGGCGAAATCTGTCTGGCGATTGAAATGGGTTGTGATGCCACCGATATCGGCAAAACCATCCACCCGCATCCGACGTTAGGCGAAACCATCGGTTTGGCCGCAGAGGTGGCTTTAGGCACTTGCACCGACTTACCGCCTCAACGCAAGAAAAAATAAGCGTTTTTGCCGGTATGGCTTGAAAGAGCGGCCGATGAAGCAGTTATCGGCGCTTTCATCACCAAGCAGCGGCATGGTTATACCCATTCACAAAAATAACCTAACGGCGTTTGTTAGCTTACTTTTGTGAATGGGTATGATTCCATCGGCAGCAGTAACAAGCTGTTAAGCCAATAGATAACGGTTATGCTTCGGTTATCGTAAAAGGCCGTCTGAAAAATACCTTCAAGCATCAAAAGCCTTGCCGGTATTTTTCAGACGGCTGCTTGATTATTTGTGCGTGATGAAATGATGATTTTTTGGATAAATAGGGCGGATGGCAGGCAGGAGCAGCCAATGCTTGCACTGCAAGCAGAAAGCGTTTATAATTTCCCGTTTTGCAACCTTGCCTTTTGCTTTTCGCATGGCAAAAGGCTGTTTTTTAAACCGTAAGGAGATAACATGCGTCATTATGAGATCGTGTTTATCGTTCACCCTGATCAAAGCGAGCAAGTGCCCGCAATGGTTGAACGCTACAAAACCATGATTACCGAAGCCAACGGTACCATCCACCGTTTGGAAGACTGGGGCCGCCGCCAACTGGCTTACCCGATCAATAAAATCCACAAAGCACATTATGTTTTGATGAACATCGAAGCAACGCCGGAAGTGGTTGAAGAAATCGAAACCGCTTTCCGCTTCAACGATGCGGTATTGCGCCACCTGACCATCAAAACCAAACATGCCGTTACCGAAGCTTCTCCGATGATGAAAGACGAGAAATCGAAAAGCCTGCTGAGCAACAGCGGCGCGGCTGAAGAAGCTAAAGAAGAAACTGCCGAAGCTTAAAGATTGGAAAATCTTCTTACCCTTGCTGCGCAAATTGCCGAAATCGGCAGCCTGCGCTACACCCCCGCCGGTATTCCCGTGCTTGATGTGGTGTTGAAACATGAATCCTGGCAGCAGGAAAACGGCCAGCAATGCTTGGTTAAGTTTGAAATGCCGGCCAAGATTATCGGTGAGGAAGCTGTGCAGTGGCAGCATCGGAAAAATATAATGGTGGAAGTGAGCGGTTTTCTTGCACAAAGAAGCAAACGCTTTCCACGGCCGATACTGCGGATACAAAACATTCAAGAATATAAAGGTTAAACGACAATGGCTCGTCAATCATTCAAACGTAGAAAATTCTGCCGTTTCACGGCTGAAAAAATCCAAGAAGTGGATTACAAACAAGTAGACCTGTTGAAAGACTTTATCGCTGAAAACGGCAAAATCATTCCTGCCCGCATCACCGGTACCAAAGCAGGTTATCAACGTCAACTGTCTGTTGCGGTTAAACGCGCCCGTTTCCTGGCGCTGTTGCCCTACACCGACCAACATAAATAATTGACGGAGAAAAGTAACATGCAAATCATTCTGTTAGAAAAAATCGGCGGCCTGGGTAATCTGGGTGACGTAGTAACCGTGAAAAACGGTTATGCCCGCAACTTTTTGATTCCCAGCGGTAAAGCCAAACGTGCAACCGAAGCCAACATGAAAGAATTCGAAGCACGCCGCGCCGACCTGGAAGCCAAACAGGCTGAAATTTTGGCCGATGCGCAAGCCCGCCAAGAAAAACTGGACGGCCAAACCATCACCGTAGCGCAAAAAGCCGGTGTTGACGGCCGCCTGTTCGGCTCTGTAACCAACGCTGATATCGCCGAAGCCATCCGCGCCACCGGTATTGAAGCAGCCAAATCCAATGTACGCCTGCCGGAAGGCCCTTTCAAGGCTGTCGGCGAGTACGAAGTGGAAGTGGCGCTGCACACTGATGCCGTAGCTAAAATTACCGTAGCGGTTGTGCCTGCTGTCGAGTAATTCTTCGGTTGTGAGTAAAGGCCGTCTGAAAATATTTCAGACGGCCTTTGCTTGCTTGTTGATGAATCCGAGCGGTGCCAACATACGTAAAACAACTCGGCTGCATGATTTCTGTTAGCTGTATTGATTTGCCGTATTGGCCGGTATTACTTTAATCTGCTGCCTTTGTTTTTAATATTGCAATACGGCGAAGGATAAACAACTCCAACAGGCCGTCTGAAACAACAATGCTTTCAGACGGCCTGTAAATTTGATAAACTGCGCTCTGTTTCTACTTCTTATCACACATTGGATTAAACGATATGAAAAAAATTGCCGTTCCGCTCACTGCTGCGCTGATTTTGGCTGCCTGTAGTGCGCCGCAGCCACCGGAGGGCAGTAACGCGCCCGAAACCGCGGTAGTGCCGCAAGCCCAGCGGCCGGTGTTTGATGATGCTGCCGAATCGGTAGCTATCAGTGGCTTTAACGGCAATGCCAATGTGCAGCGCTTTATCGATTATGAGGTAAAAAGCGGCCGATTCTCGTATAACGAGCTGCAAAACTTTTTCGGCGGTGTTGCATACAAAGGCAACATTATCAATATCATGAACCGCCCCGGCACTTCTAAGCCGTGGTATGAATTCCGCCAAGCTAATGCCGGCGGCAGCCGCGTCAGCGCGGGCAAGCAGTTTTATGCGAAAAACAAAGGGGTGATTGATGCGGTGGCGAAGAGTTACGGTGTGCCGGCTGAAATCATTGTCGCGATTGTGGGCATTGAAACCAATTACGGCACCAATATGGGCAGCTTCCGGGTAGCCGATTCGCTGAGCACGCTGGCATTCGATTACCCGCGCCGTGCCGAATTTTTCCAAAAAGAATTGAATGAATTTCTGTTGATGGCAAAAGCTGAAAAGCGTGATGTGTTCAGCTTTAAAGGCAGCTATGCCGGTGCCATGGGTATGCCGCAGTTTATGCCGTCAAGCTTTCGCAAATACGCGGTGGATTATGATGGTGACGGCTTCCATGATATTTGGAACAACGTCGGCGATGTGGCCGCTTCGGTGGCCAACTATATGAAAGCGCACGGTTGGAAAACCAACGGCAAGATGGTGGTGCCGGTGTCGCTCACCATTAATCAGGAGTTACAAAGCATTATCGACGAAAAAACCGCGCTCACCCGCACCGTAGCCGATTTCAAACGTTTGGGTGTTCAACCGCAGGAAGGGGTAGCTGATGATGAAAAAGCCATCTTATATCGCCTCGAAACCAGCCCGGGGGTGTATGAGTATTATCTCGGTCTGAATAATTTTTATGCCGTTTGGCAATACAACCACAGCCGTATGTATGTGACTGCCGTGCGCGATATCGCCAACGGTGTCAGCGGCAATTACCGCCTGTAAAGCGAGCAGATTATGGCTTATCAAGTGCTTGCCCGTAAGTGGCGGCCGAAAACCTTTGCCGATTTGGTGGGGCAGGAGCATGTAGTCAAAGCGCTGCGCAACGCGCTCGACAAAGGCCGTCTGCATCACGCTTACCTGCTCACCGGCACCCGCGGCGTGGGCAAAACCACCATTGCGCGCATTCTCGCCAAAAGCCTCAATTGCGAGCATACGGAGCATGGCGAACCGTGCGGCGTATGTGAAAGCTGCACTCAAATCGATGCCGGCCGTTATGTTGATTTGTTGGAAATCGATGCGGCATCCAATACCGGTATCGACAATATCCGAGAAGTGTTGGAAAACGCCCAATATGCACCCACGGTGGGCAAATATAAAGTCTACATCATCGATGAAGTGCACATGCTTTCAAAAAGCGCGTTCAACGCCATGCTCAAAACGCTGGAAGAGCCGCCCGAGCATGTGAAATTCATTCTGGCCACCACCGATCCGCACAAAGTGCCGATTACTGTGTTGAGCCGCTGCCTGCAATTTGTGTTGCGCAATATGACCGGCCAGCAGGTGGCCGACCATTTGGCCTATGTGCTGGCAGAAGAAAAAATTGCTTTCGAGCCTGCCGCCTTGCAGCTGCTCGGCCGTGCGGCCATGGGATCGATGCGTGATGCGTTAAGTTTGCTTGATCAGGCCATTGCGATGGGTTCGGGCAGTGTCGGCGAACAAGATGTCCGCCAAATGATTGGGGCTGTTGATAAACGCTATCTTTATGAATTATTGCAGTATATTGTCAATCAAGACGGCGAATCGCTGTTGCAGAAAGCGCAGGAAATGGCCGCCCGTGCCATCGGCTTCGATAGCGCATTAAGCGAATTGGCTATGCTGCTGCAACGTTTGGCCTTATTGAAAACCGTGCCGACAGCCATTGGCAGCGATGACCCCGAATATGAAATCTTGCTGCGCCTGTCGCAATATTTGAGTGATGAGCAGATTCAGCTTTATTACCAATGCGCCATTCACGGCAAACAAGATTTAAGCCTTGCGCCCGACGAATATGCCGGTTTTGTGATGACCTTGCTGCGGATGCTGGCGTTTACTCCGATGGCGGCCAAGCCCTACGATATCGATGATGTGGTTGAGGGAACGCAACTGCATAATCCTGCGCATACGGAATCTGCCGAAAAAAAGCCGTTGACTCTGCCTGATATGCCGGCTGTTGCGGTGGAAATACCACAGCAAACACAACCGGCAGCCGCAGTGCCTCAGGAATTGCCGGCGGGCAAAACGGCAGCCGTTCAGGCAGAGACGGAAATCCCACCTTGGGAGGAGGCTGCGCCGGCAGTTGAGGCAGCTTCGTCGCTTGAGGTTGCGCCGGTGTCCGAAAAGCAGACATCTGCACCCTCACTGCCGGAGTCGGAGACTGTGCCGACTATTGCAGATGAAACTTATGCTGATTCTGAAACGGTTGCTGAAAATCATGACGGCATACCGGCTGGTGCATTGTATTTTGCGCCGGATATCGAGCCGGAAGATGATACCGGATACGCTGATTATGGCGAACCGCCTTTGTCTGCCGCAGTAGCCGAATTGGTGGCAGACGTTGAAGACGATGAGGATACGGCAGAAGCCGAAACGGCGGCAGATGAGCCGGTATTTGTGCCTTTGCCGGAATTTTTACCGGAAAATTGGGCGGCTATTGTCAAGCGGCTGGCGCCGAAGCTGGGTGCCGCGCAAATGCTGACCCGCCACGCCGCCTGGACGGCGTATCATGCCGATACCGGCCTGATGCTGTTGGCGCTGACGGCAGAAGCACGGGCGACTACCAATAAAGAGCGTTTGGACAAAATTCAAAACACCTTGGCTGAAGCTTACGACCTGAATTTGAAATTGCAAACCGAGCCCTGGCGTGATGATGCCGGCTGGGAAACTCCCGATATGCGCTACAAACGCTTGCAACGCGAGGGGCGTCGCCATGCGCAAACATTGCTTGAGGCCGATGCTGCGGCGCAAGATATCTTGCAGCTGTTTGAGGCTGAATGGCTGCCGGATACTTTAGTGTTGGCCGAACAGGAAGACTAGGGTGTCCTGATGTGTTGTTTATGAGGAGATTTTTGTTCCTAGGGTGTCCTGATCATTCCGAATTATTCAGATTTTTTGCGATAAAAGTGCAGATGCCAGGCAAAAAACGCAGCAAGATTGGGCATCTTGCAAGGCTTTTTAACGCAGCAGATGTGCTTTTAGCGCAAAAAAGATGATGATATATGACACATCAGGACATCCTAGCAATGCAGGTGCCAGATAAAAACGCAGCAAGATAGACATCTTGTCAGACTTTTTAATGCAGCAAATGCAGTTTTAGGGGCAAAAAATCACCATAAATCGAATGGTCAGGATAGCTAGGATGTGCTGACTATTATAGATGGCAACGGAAATATTTTGCCTTTAAACAGCAATCAGCAACTTCAATTATTATGTTTGCGGTATGGCAGAAATCATACCGCCCCCCGATAAGGCCGTCTGAAATCGGCAGAACCATGTTTCAGACGGCCTGATTTTTTTGATTTTTATAGGAGCAAACTATGTTTGGAAAAGCCGGATTGGGCGGCTTGATGAAGCAAGCCCAGCAAATGCAGGAAAATATGAAAAAAGCGCAGGCCAAGCTTACCGAAACCGAAGTGAGCGGCGAGGCCGGCAACGGTTTGGTGAAAGTCACCATGACGTGCAATCATGTTTTGCGCAAACTGGATATCAGCGAAGAGCTGATTCAAGAAGCCGCCGATGATAAAGAAATGCTGGAAGACTTGATTTTGGCGGCCATTAATGATGCCGGCGCCAAAGCCGAAGAAACCACCAGCAAAACCATGGGCGCATTCACGCAAGGCCTGCCGCCCGGCATGGGGGATTTTTTCCGGTAAATTGTTGTTTGCAACAGGGCTCAGCTTTAAGAAGCCTAGGGTATTCTGACCATTCAATTTATGGAGGTTTTTTTGTTTCTGGAAAGGCAGGTGCCAGGAAAAAACGTAGTAAGGTTGGACATCTTGCGAGGCTTTTTAACGCAGCTGATGCGTTTTCAGAAACAAAATACATCCGTAAATCGAATGGGTACCGCAATGCATTTTCAGCCATAAAAACCTAATGGCCAACAACAGCAGGCTGAACCTGATTGGTGCCGTTTGAATATTTTCAGACGGCATTCAAATCATAAACTCACGCTTTATCTTTAATTATCATGTTTGATTGTTTCATGCCTGTTTACCAAAATGAACTAATGGTGATGGCTCGCCTAAGTTCGAAGAGAAAAGGTCTCGCTAAGGCACGGAAGCACCAAGCCAATCGGTTTCATATTATTTGTACTGTCTTCTACTCGCTGTCTTGCCAGCTTACTTTTGTGAATCGGTCTCAGGCCGTCTGAAAGCTTATGTCTAAAACACCCGATGCGTTTACCCGTTTAATCAATGCTTTAAAAGTATTGCCCAATGTCGGCCCCAAATCGGCGCAACGTATGGCTTACCAACTGTTGCAGCACAACCGGGAAGGTGCGGCCGAATTGGCGGGGGCTTTGCAAAATGCCCTAAACTTGGTGCATCATTGCAGCGGCTGCAATACTTTTTGCGAAAACGAACAGTGTGAAATCTGTGCCGACACCGGCCGTGACAGCCGCCGCTTGATGATTGTGCATATGCCGGCCGATGTGGCCAGCATGGAAGCGGCTCATTGTCATGACGGGCTTTATTTTGTGTTGATGGGGCAAGTCAGCCCGGCTCAGGGCATGGATTTGAATCATATTGCGCTGGAAAAATTGGTAAGCCGGCTGCAAAACAGCGCAGTCGAAGAAATCATCATCGCCACCAATTTTACCGCTGAGGGCGATGCGACCGCTTATGTGTTGTCTGAATTATTTAAAAATCTGCCTTATAAAGTAAGCCGTCTGGCGCGCGGTATGCCTTTGGGCGGCGAGCTGGAATATGTGGATGCGGGCACGCTGGCACAAGCGGTGTATGAGCGGCGATTGTTGAAAGAGTGATATTCTTCACAAAAATAAGCTAATACCCATTCATAAAAGTCAGCTGGCAAGGTGGTGTGCAGAAGACCGCACACACGTATGGGAAGACGAGCCCATGCCGTTAGCTTATTTTTGTGAATGGGTAGAGCCGCTTGTAGTATGCTGCCACAGTATGAATGGAGAGTATAGATATCGGCAAGCCCAGCCGGCTCATGATTTCTATGTGATGAGGCCGTCTGAAAATATGATTCAGACGGCCTTTGTTGTTGCCTGTATTAAAATAGACGGCTATGCTTTTTTGGTTTCTTCCTGGCGAAGTTCGCGGCGCAAGATTTTACCCACGTTTGATTTGGGCAATTCATCGCGAAACTCAATCAGTTTCGGCACTTTATAAGCAGTCAGCTCGCCACGGGCGTAGTCAATCAGCTCTTGTTCGGTAAGTGATGCTTCTTTTTTCACCACAAAAAGCTTCAGTGCTTCGCCGGTTTTTTCATGATCAACGCCGATACAGGCCACTTCCAACACTTTCGGGTGTTGGGCGATCACATCTTCCACTTCATTCGGATACACGTTGAAGCCTGATACGACAATCATGTCTTTTTTGCGGTCAACCAGTTTGATCCAGCCTTTTTCATCCACAACGGCAATATCGCCGGTGGCCAGAAAACCTTTGCTGTCGAGCACTTTTTCGGTTTCTTCTGGGCGTTTCCAATAGCCTTTCATCACTTGCGGGCCTTTGACCCACAGTTCGCCGGGCTCGCCTGTCGCAACCGGGCGGCCTTGTTCGTCGCGGATTTCAATATCAGTGTTGGAAATCGGCAAACCGATACTGCCGGTATAGGCTTTGATGTTGAGCGGATTGATGGCAACGCCGGGGCTGGTTTCGGTAAGACCGTAGGCTTCGATGATGGGAATGCCGGTAATGCTTTGCCATTTGTCGGCCACGGCTTTTTGTACAGCCATACCGCCGCCGAGCGAAAGCTTCCAGCGCGAAAAATCCATGGCTTTAAATGCATCTTGGTTGATCAGTGCATTAAATAAAGTGTTCACACCGATAAACACGGTGGCTTGGTGTTTTTGCATGTCTTTAATCAGGGCGGCTTGGTCGCGCGGGTTGGTAATCAGCAGGTTGGTGGCCCCCAATTCCATAAAAATCATCAGATTAACGGTAAGCGCAAAAATGTGGTAGAGCGGCAGGGCATTCACTGCGACTTCGCCGTCGCGGCTGAGATCCTGCCTGATCCATTCTTTGGCCTGCACCACATTGGCGCAAATGTTGGCATGGGTCAGCTCGGCACCTTTGGCCACGCCGGTGGTGCCGCCGGTGTATTGCAGAAAGGCAGTGTCTTCCAGCGTAATTTCTACCGGCTCAAACGGTTTTTCCCGGCCGATGGCCAAGGCTTGTTTGAAGGGGATGGCGCCGGGCAATTCATATTTCGGCACCATTTTTTTGATTTTCCGCACCACAAAATTGGTTATCCAGCCTTTGAAACCGCCCAGCAAATCGCCGATAGCGGTGATGACCACGTTTTGGATTTGTGTACGCGGCAGCACCATTTCGAGTGTGTCGGCAAAGTTTTCCAACACCACAATGGTGGTGGCGCCGCTGTCTTTGAGCTGATGTTCCAATTCCCGCGGGGTATAAAGCGGATTAACATTCACAACAACCATACCGGCTTGCAGGGCGCCGAATAATGCAACCGGATATTGCAGCAGGTTGGGCATCATAATGGCCACGCGGTCACCGCGTTTGAGTTTGAGATGATGCTGTAAAAATGATGAAAACCGACCGGCCGCTTCGGCCAACTCGCCGAAGCTCATGGTTTTATCCATATTGATAAACGCAGTGCGATCAGCATAGCGTTCGGTGCTTTGTCGGAATACATCGACAATTGAGCTAAACTGGCGGACATCAACTTCTGCGCTGACACCTTCCTGATAGCTTTGTAACCAGATTTTCTCCATACTGTTTCTCCTGATGGTTTTATTTATTGTGAGGTACTGCTCATTGCGGTAACTGCGGGGTAAAAATAACGCAGTTATTACAGAATATAACGTAAATCAAGCATAATCGCAGAAATTATTTCGAGCAAGTGCTTTAGGATGTTCTGACCACTCGATTGGCGGGTGCTTTTTACTCCTAAAAACGCAGCAAGATTAGGCATCTTGCGAGGCTTTTTAACGCAGCAGATGTGCTTTTAGCGCAAAAAATCTGAGTAATTTTGAATTGCCAGGACACCCTAGAGGGGGTTCGGCATCAAAAATAATGCCATTTTATTATTTTGTTATAGCGAATATAAAAATGCCGTCTGAACATTTTCAGACGGCATATAAGATTATTTGTTTAACAGTTAAGCGCGTTTGCGGAATTCGCCGGTGCGGGTATCGATTTCGATTTTGTCGCCGTTTTCCACATAAGACATCACTTGGATTTCGGTGCCACCGATCAGGCGTGCGGTTTTCATCACTTTGCCTGAAGTGTCGCCTTTAACAGCCGGCTCGGTGTATTCCACTTCGCGCACGATGATGGTGGGCAGCTCTACGGAAATGGGGTTACCTTCGTAGAAGGTTACTTCGCACACGTCTTCCATGCCGTCTACGATAAATTTCAGGTTGTCGCCGATGTTTTCGGCTTCGATTTCATATTGGTTGAACTCTTCATCCATAAATACATACATCGGGTCGGCAAAGTAGCTGTAGGTGCAGTTTTTGCGGGCCAGCACCACGACATCGAATTTGTCGTCGGCTTTATAGATGGTTTCGGTAGCGGCGCCGGTGAGCAGGTTTTTCAGCTTCATGCTCACTTTGGCCGAGCTGCGGCCGCCTTTGATGTATTCGGTTTTTTGTACCACCATCGGGTCGTTGCCCACCATAAATACGTTGCCTGAGCGCAATTCTTGTGCGGTTTTCATTGTGTTTTCCAATCAATCGGTAATCGTAAAAATAAACGCGCTATTCTAACTTACCTTGTATAAATTTGGCTAGTTTTTCGGTAGCGGAAGTTTGGGCAAACAGGTTTTGCTGCCAATCGGTGCTGCTTTTTTGCCACGCGTGCCAGTGTGTTTGCAGCACCTTCCAAGCAGCAAGCCGCGCCGCAGCGGTCAGGGCGGGGCCGCCGTTCAGTTCGTCGGAGAGGGCTTGGTGGGCACTTTGCACAGCCTCGGGAAAGGTGGGGTAGACGCGCTGCCAAAAGGCATGCAGTTTGTCAAAATGCGCCATCTCGTCTTGCGGATAAATGTGCCAGAAAAAAGGTTTGGCTGCATATTGGGCGCGCACGAAGCTGTCTTCGCCGCGGATAATCAGCCCGTCGGCCAGGTGCAGCAGGCGGTCGAAATCGCTTTGGGGCACAAAAGGCATGTTGACTAAAGTAACACATGCCGTCTGAAACACATCGCCGTGGTGCATCAACGCGTTTTGGGGAATAGCAGCATCGGCTTTGAGGCTCTCAATAATCTGTTTGCCTGCCAACAGCAGGCAAATAGGCTTACCGGCCTGTTGCCACATGCGCAGCCATTCGGTCCATATCGGGCTGTGGTAGCCGAACAGCAGCCATTCGGGGGCGGTTTTCTCAGGCAGCAGCCATTGCTTTCTCAAGGCATTATCGGGCGTGCTGCTTCGGGCATAATCATATTCGCGCAAGAGGCCGCCGCTGTTTTCACTGAAACCCATAAACCAGAAATATTTCTGCAAGCCGTTGCTTTGCAGTGAAGGCAGTGCGTGCAGACGTTCGTTGCTGGCTTCGGCGCTGAGATATTCCCAATTCAACCATAAAGGCCGGGTTTTCAGCATAATGTCGAGCACATTCGGCGCTAAATTGCAGGCAAAGGTTTCGATAACGATTTGCGGTGGTGGGGCTGCAGACGCGCCTTCGGCATATACACCTGCCTGCCAGCGCTGTATGGCAATATTGTGGAAAGTGCAGGGCAGGGGCGGCAAGCCGGGGCACAGTGCGCTCAAGGCGGTTTCATCATCTACCCACAAGCACACCCGCCAGCCCAACTCATTGTGCAGGGCGCGGGCCAGGCGCCACGATACGCCGATGTCGCCGTAATTGTCGATGACATTGCAAAACAGCCAGCAGGTAAATTGAGAAGGGTTTTCAAACGGCTTCATTTTTTTCAGACGGCCTTAAATCATTGTGGGGCAAGGTTTTACGCTGATTTGGCGTTTTGTCAAGCGCTTGTGTACATAAATTTTATGTTTATCCACATTGGGAAAAATAAACATTGTGGCTGTCATAAAAATAAAGCAAAAGAATCTTGACAACTTCTTTTATTATTTAACTTTATGAAATATAAAGATTTTATTTGTCGGCTTAATTTTTGTGCAATCATGTTGGAAAGCCTGATTTTATAGGAAAAACCGCATCAGTTCACATACTGTCCACAAAGTTATCCACAGGTTTTGTGGGTAAGCCCTGCAAGCATTGCTGTATGCGATTTCATGCTTTTGGAATTTTAAAAATTATGCTTGCCCGACTGCAAAATTTCAGATGGCCTCGAAATACAAAAGATACTTATCATCATTTAAACGGATATGCGGTAAATGCTTTCCCAATCGGGTAGTATGTGTTCATAAATCACATGGTCAGGACACCCTAGAAGCACAAAGCCAAAGAAGAGCGGTTTTGTGTTAGAATCGTGTGTGAATTTTTCTCTTTAGAATTGCCAAACCATCATGACCGACGCAACCATCCGCAACGACCATCACTTTGCCAAAGAAACCATCCCCATCAGCCTTGAAGACGAAATGCGCCGCAGCTACCTCGATTACGCCATGAGCGTGATTGTGGGGCGGGCGCTGCCGGATGTGCGCGATGGTTTGAAACCGGTGCACCGCCGCGTGCTTTACGCCATGCACGAGCTGAAAAACAACTGGAACAGCGCCTATAAAAAATCTGCCCGTATTGTCGGCGACGTAATCGGTAAATACCACCCCCATGGCGACAGTGCAGTGTATGACACCATTGTGCGCATGGCACAGGATTTTTCATTGCGCTATATGCTGGTCGACGGTCAGGGCAATTTCGGCTCGGTTGACGGCGACGGCGCCGCGGCGATGCGTTATACCGAAATCCGCATGGCTAAAATCGCCCATGAAATGCTGGCCGATATCGAAGAAGAAACCGTGAATTTCGGCCCCAACTACGACGGCAGCGAACATGAGCCGCTGGTTTTGCCCACCCGTTTTCCGGCCTTGCTGGTCAACGGTTCATCCGGTATTGCCGTGGGCATGGCCACCAATATCCCGCCGCACAACCTCACCGAAACCATCAACGCCTGCGTGGCGCTTTTGCACAACGGTGACATGAGCATCGAAGAATTGATTCAATTGATGCCGGCGCCCGATTTCCCCACCGGCGCCACCATTTACGGCTTGAGCGGTGTGCGCGAAGGCTATAAAACCGGCCGCGGCCGCGTGGTGATGCGCGGTAAAACCCATATCGAGCCCATCGGCAAACACGGCGAACGCGAAGCCATCATCATTGATGAAATTCCGTATCAGGTAAACAAAGCCAAATTGGTAGAGAAAATCGGCGAATTGGTGCGCGATAAGGTGTTGGAAGGCGTTTCCGATCTGCGCGATGAGTCTGATAAATCGGGCATGCGCGTGGTTATCGAGCTCAAACGCAACGAAAACGCCGAAGTGGTGTTGAACCAGCTTTATAAGCTCACCCAATTGCAAGACAGCTTCGGCATCAATATGGTGGCGCTGGTCGACGGACAGCCGCGCCTGCTCAATCTCAAGCAGATTTTGAGCGAATTTTTGCGCCACCGCCGCGAAGTGGTTACCCGCCGCACCTTATTCCGCTTGAAAAAAGCCCGCCACGAAGGCCATATCGCCGAAGGTAAAGCAGTGGCCTTGTCTAACATCGACGAAATGATCGAGCTGATTAAAACTTCAGCCGATGCACCCGAAGCCAAAGAACGCCTGTTGGCACGCGCCTGGCGTTCCGGTTTGGTGGAAGACATGCTCAGCCGCAGCGATTTGGACTTGAGCATGGCACGCCCCGAAGGGCTGCCGGAAAATCTGGGTTTGCAGGGCGAAGGTTATTATCTGAGCGACATACAGGCCGATGCTATTTTGCGCATGAGCCTGCGCAACCTTACCGGCCTCGATCAAGACGGCATTATCGGTGATTATAAAAACATTATGGCGCAGATTATTGATTTTCTGGATATTTTGGCCAAGCCGGAGCGCATCACCCAAATCATCAACGACGAATTGGAAGAAATCAAAAGCCAATTCGGTGATGAGCGCCGCAGCGAAATCAACCCCTTCGGTGGCGACATTGCCGATGAAGACCTGATTCCGCCACGCGAAATGGTAGTCACGCTTACCCACAGCGGCTACATCAAAACCCAACCGACCAGCGATTATCAGGCACAGCGCCGCGGCGGACGCGGCAAGCAGGCTGCCGCCACTAAAGACGAAGACTTTATCGAAACCCTGTTTGTGGCCAACACCCACGATTATCTGATGTGTTTCACCAATTTAGGCAAGTGCCATTGGATTAAAGTATACAAACTGCCTGAAGGCGGGCGCAACAGTCGCGGCCGACCGATTAACAATGTCATCCAACTCGATGAGGGCGAAAAAGTGAGCGCCATTCTGGCTGTGCGCGATTTCCCCGAAGACGAATACGTATTCTTCGCTACTGCGCAAGGCATGGTGAAAAAAGTGCAATTGTGCGCCTTTAAAAACGTGCGTGCGCAAGGCATTAAAGCCATTGCGCTGAAAGAGGGCGATTCACTGGTAGGCGTAGCCAAAACCGGCGGCTGTCACGACATTATGCTGTTTTCCAACCTCGGTAAAGCCATCCGATTCAACGAATATTGGGAAGGCAGCAGCGATGCTGACGAGAGCGAAGAAGACGGCGACATCATTGAAGCCGAAAGCAGCGATGAAGCCGACAACGGCGAAAGCAGCGCGCCCAAAGCCAACAAAGGTGTACGCCCATCCGGTCGCGGCAGCGGCGGTTTGCGCGGTATGCGTCTGCCTGCCGACGGCCGTATCGTCAGCCTGATTACTTTCGCGCCCGAGTGCGAGGCGCAAGAAGAACTGCAAGTGCTCACCGCCACGGCCAACGGCTACGGCAAGCGCACCCCGATTGCCGACTACAGCCGCAAAGGCAAAGGCGGCCAGGGCAATATCGCTATCAACACCGGCAAGCGCAACGGCGATTTGGTGGCCGCAACGCTGGTGGCCGAGAGCGATGATTTGATGCTGATTACCAGCGGCGGCGTATTGATTCGCACCAAAGTCGATCAAATCCGCGAAACCGGCCGTGCAGCGGCAGGTGTGAAGCTGATTAACCTCGATGAAGGCGAAACTTTGGTCAGCCTGGAGCGTGTCGCAGAGCCGGAAGAAGCAGAGAACGAAACTTTAGAAAATCTGTCTGACCATCCTGATGATCAAGCACCTGCTTCAGAGTAAGATAATAGGGAAAGCGTTTACTTGATTTGATTTACCGTGAAATGAAGAAAAAGTGCTACGGTGTTGCTGCGGCTTGCTGCTTTGTATCACTCCTTTTTCATTTCACTATAATTTGATGACAACATCAATTGGGAGTTGAGTAATCGTGAAAAAGAAAATTTATGTACGGCTGTTGCGTGTTATCGGCGCTATTTTACCGCCTTCCTACGAAAAACCGTTTGGCGGAATTGCTAAAAAAATCAGGTATTTTCTGGCCAAACGGATTTCCGACAATATCGGTAAAAATGTGAATATCGAGCAAGGCGGCTATGTGCTTCCCGACACGGTGGTGGGAGACAATTCGAGCATCGGTGTAAGGTGTGAAATCGCCAAAGGCTTAACCCTCGGAAAAAATGTTTTTATGGGGCCGGAGTGCTTGTTTTACAGCACACAACATAAATTCGATCCCGTTACCAAGCAATACGATGGTTATACCGAAGTGAAGCCCATCGTTATCGGTGATAATGTCTGGCTGGGTCGCCGTGCGATTATTATGGGCGGCGTAACCATCGGTGAAGGTTGCACCATCGGTGCCGCTGCGGTTGTCACCAGAGATATTCCACCTTATAGCGTTGCGGCAGGCAACCCGGCAGTGGTTAAGAAAAACTTGCTGGATTGAATGATTTAGGGGCTTAAAAGACGCATCAGGCTCTTTTAGGCAATATAATCAAGGCCGTCTGAAAGCATATTTTCAGACGGCCTTGATATATTGTGTTGTGGTTAGGATATCCTGACGTGTTATATATCATCAAATTTTTTGCGCTAACAGCATATTTTCTACATTAAAAATGCCTCGTAAGATGTCCAATCTTGCTGCATTTTTGCCTGGTATCTGCATTTTCAGGAGCGCAAATCCGCTCATAAACGACCATCAGAACACCCTAAGGGGATGCCGGCCGATTGGCTTGGAGCCGTTTATAATCATTGCTTTCACCACACACAGGTCGTCTGAAAACTTTCAGGCGGCCTGTGTGTGGTGAAAGAAAAATACTTATCGGTTTTCAGCAGCACCACGGCGGGCGCGGATGATTTCAATCACGGCGGGCAGAATCGAAATCACGATGATGGCGGCCAGCACCAAGGCCAGGTTGTTTTTGACCACCGGTATGTTGGCAAAGAAGTAACCGGCATAAGAAAACAACACCACCCATAAAACCGCACCGATAATATTGTAGCGGATAAAGCGGCCGTAGTGCATATTGCCCATGCCGGCCACAAACGGGGCAAACGTGCGCACAATCGGCACGAAGCGGGCGATGATAATGGTTTTACCGCCGTGTTTTTCATAAAAGGCGTGGGTTTTTTTCAGATAGGCGCGGCGGAAAATTTTGGAATCGGGGTTGGCAAACAAGCGGCCGCCGAAATATTTACCGATGGCAAAGTTGACCGCATCGCCTAAAATGGCAGCAACCAACAGCAGCGCCACCATCAGGTGGATGTTCATTTCGCCCAACGCAGCAATACCGCCGGCGGCAAAGAGTAACGAATCGCCGGGCAGGAAAGGGGTGACCACCAACCCGGTTTCACAAAAAATAATCAAAAACAATATGGCGTAAATCCACATGCCGTAATCGGCGGCAAGCACGCTCAAATGCTGGTCGATGTGCATGATGAAATCAATAATGGTGCTGATCACAAATAATCTTTCTTGAATAAAGGCCGGAATATCCGATTTTAACAATGCCGTCTGAAGATAAATTTAAAAAACAAGGGTTCAGACGGCCTGATGTGCCAGAAGTTCGCTATTCTAAGTGAAAACCGCGTTTGCGCCAAACCGCAGAGAATAAACGGCGCGGCTTGCTGCCATGCGTGAAAACAACGTACAATTAACCGCCCTGATGCCTGCGGAAAGATTTTTCTGTGAACCAGCTTATTTTTGATTTTGCCGCCCAAGCCTACCCCGGATTTGATAAATTTCTGGGCACGGCCAACGCCGAGCTGCTGCACGTGCTGCAACAGCAGCACGGCCAGTTTATTTATGTGTGGGGGCAGGAAGGCTCGGGCAAAAGCCATCTTTTGCAGGCATGGGTGGCGCAGGCGCTGCAAGCCGGGCACCGGGCCGTGTATGTCGATGCCGCCCAATCGCCGCTTACCGACAAAGCCTTTGAGGCCGATTATCTGGCCATCGACCAGGTTGATAAATTAAACGACGACGAGCAAGCGCTGCTGTTTGCCGTGTTTAACCAGTTTCGCAACAGCGGCCAAGGCTTTCTGCTGCTCTCAGCCGATGTGCCGCCGCAACAGCTGGTGATCCGCGAAGATTTGCGCACCCGCATGGGCTACTGCCTGATTTATGATGTGAAACCGCTGAGCGATCAAGAAAAAATCGATGCGCTGGTGAGCATGGCCGCAGCACGTCAGCTCACGATTGATGCCGACATTTTTGCCTATCTGCTCAACCACTGGCGCCGCGATATGGACAGCCTGATGCAGATGCTCGACACCCTCGACAACTACGCCGTGATGATGGGCAAACGCATCACGCTGCCTTTATTGCGCCAGCTTTTGAAACAACAGGAAACCGAATGAAAAACCTCGCCATTTTCGATCTCGACAACACACTGATCAACACCGATTCCGATCACGCCTGGCCGCAATATCTGATCAAAAAAGGCGTGGTCGATGCAGAATACACCCGCACCCAAAACGACAAATTCTATCAAGACTACTGCAACGGCTGCCTCAATATCGATGAATTTCTGGCTTTTCATTTGGCGCCGCTGAGCCGTTTCAGCATGGACGAATTGGCCGAAATGCATCGCGAATTCACACGAGAATTCATTCTGCCGCACATCAGCCCGATGGCAAAAATGCTGGTGCAAGGCCACCGTGATGCCGGCGATGAATTGCTGGTGATTTCGTCTACCAACGAATTTATCATCACCCCCATCTGCCGCCTTTTCGGTATCGAAAACATTATCGGCACCCAGCTCGAAATCAGCGCCGACGGCCGCTACACCGGCCGCCATATCGGCACCCCGAGCCTGAAAGAGGGCAAAATCACCCGCCTTAACCAATGGCTGGAAGCGCGCGGCGAAACCATTGCTGGTTACGGCAAAACCTATTTTTACAGCGATTCCCAAAACGATTTGCCGCTGTTGCGCATCGTATCCGACCCCGTGGCCGTGAATCCCGATGAAGCATTGCTCAAAGAAGCCGCCGAAAAAGGCTGGCCGGTGTTGAATTTCAAATAAGGCCGTCTGAAATGCCGCAATACAAACCCGTTACCGTGACCACCACCGCGCCCAATCTCGAAGAAGCGCGGCGTATCGGCGCGGCGCTGTTGGCGCACAAGCTGGCTGCCTGTGTGCAATACGAAACCATTACCAGCCAATATGTTTGGCAGGGCGAACTGCATTGCGATGAAGAAATCCGCCTTACCGTCAAATCATCCCGCTGCCATTACCGCGCCATCGAAAAAACCATTTTACAGCTGCACAGCTACGAATGCCCGCAGATTCTGATGCAGCCGGTCAGTAGAGGTTTTGCACCATATTTAAGATGGGCAAAAGCCGCTTTGGGTTTATAATACAGGCCGTCTGAAACGCATCATGCACACTATGATTCAGACGGCCTCAAACAGCCGTTTGCATACTGATAACGCTTTGAACCATTTGATTAAAAGAAAGAAAACCATGTTTCGCACCATGCTCGGCGGCAAAATCCACCGCGCCACCGTTACCGAAGCCGATTTGAACTACGTCGGCAGCATTACCGTCGACCAAGACCTGCTCGACGCCGCAGGCATCTGCGTGAACGAGAAAGTGCAAATCGTCAACAACAACAACGGCGCGCGGCTGGAAACCTATACCATTCCCGGCGAGCGCGGCAGCGGTGTTATCTGTCTCAACGGCGCCGCCGCACGGCTGGTGCAGAAAGGCGATATTGTGATTATCATGTCGTATATCTTGATGAGCAACGAAGAAGCCAAAAACCACGAGCCCAAAGTGGTGCTGGTCAACGAACAAAACAAAATCCGCGGCATTATCCATTATGAGCCGCCGCATACCGTGTTGTAAGCATCAATAAAACATCAGGCCGTCTGAAAGATTATTTTTCAGACGGCCTGATGTTATTTAGGATGCCTTGGCCATTCGATTTATACCCATTCGCAAAAATCATCTAACGGCGTTGGCTGGCCTGAACTCGAAGAGGACTGGTTTCGCTAAGGTGCTGAAGCGCCAAGCCAACCAGCCCCCACTACTTGTACCGCCTTGTTAGCTTACTTTTGTGAATGGGGTATAAATCGAATGGTCAGGGCACCTTATGCGGCCGATAATTGTTGGCTGGCGGTGATAAATTCCTGTTGTTTAGCTTTGGCTTTACCGGAGTCGATCGCTTCGCGAGCCGCAGCTACGCCGTCTTCCAGCGAGTCGGTAACGTTGCCGGCATAAATTGTGGCGGCGGCATTCAGCAAGACGATATCGCGGGCGGCTCCCGGTTCGCCGTTGAGCACACTTTGCATTTTCATGAGCGATTCGCGGCTGTCGGATACTTTGATATCGTCGAGATTAGCGTAAACAGGAATGCCGAAATGCTCGGGGTGGATGTCGAACTCACCGATTTTGCCGTTTTTCAATTCGGCGACACGGCTGTTGCCGGTGATGGTGATTTCATCCAGGCCATCACTGCCGTGCACCACCAAAACATGCTCCGAACCCAATTGCTGCAATACGCGCGACAAAATACCGACCAAATCAATATGAAATACACCCAACACCTGATTGGGCGCGGCAGCGGGGTTGGTCAACGGGCCGAGAATATTGAAGATGGTGCGGACGCCGAGCGCTTTGCGTACCGGCGCCACATGGCGCATGCTGCTGTGGTGGTTGGGGGCAAACATAAAGCCTATGCCGGTTTGATCGATGCAGGTGCCCACTTGTTGGGGGGAGAGCGAGAGTGAAGCGCCCATTTGTTCCATGATGTCGGCGGCACCGCTGGAAGAAGAAACCGAGCGTCCGCCGTGTTTGGCTACTTTGGCACCGGCGGCTGCGGCAACAAACATAGCGGTGCTGGAAATATTGAAGGTATGGGCGCCATCACCACCGGTGCCCACGATGTCGACGAGATTGCGTGTGTTTTGCACCGGCACGGCTGCGGCAAACTCACGCATAACCGCAGCGGCCGCGGCAATTTCAGACACACTCTCCACTTTGATGCGCAAACCGGTAAGAATGGCGGCAATCAGCTCCGGTGCCACTTCGCCGCGCATAATTTGGCGCATCAGGTCGCTCATTTCGTCGTAAAAAAGCTCATTATTGTCAATCAGCCGGCTAAGGGCTTGTTGGGGGGTAATCATGATGGTTCCCTTGTTTGGATGAATAGAATACGACTGTTGTTATACCAAATCACAAAAATAACCTAACAGCGTTGGCTCGCCTTGCCGTACTAGCTGTACTGTCTTCGGCTCGCCGCCTTGTTAGCTTACTTTTGTGAATGGGTATTATCGTGAAACTACGCTGATTCTATGGTTGCGGCACCGAATTTGTTTCCATATTTTCGAGAGCCGGATTGATATGCTTTTTCACGATGTTCCAACGGTTTATCAGGCTGCGGCTGTTGGAAAATTTTTAAATTCCAGCAGAAAATTATTCAACATATCATGTCCGTATTCGGTCAGCAGTGCTTCCGGGTGAAACTGCACGCCTTCTATGGGATGGTGTTTGTGGCGCACCCCCATAATTTCGCCATCGTCGGTTTGGGCGGTGATTTCAAGGCAGTCGGGCAGGCTGCTGCGTTCGATAACCAGGCTGTGGTAGCGGGTGCAGGTAACCGGATTGGGCAGGCCGGCAAACATGCCGCTGTTGTGGTGGGCGACCGGCGACACTTTGCCGTGCATCAGGGTTTGAGCGCGGATAATTTTGCCGCCGAAGGCTTCACCGATGGCTTGATGGCCGAGGCAGATACCCATCATCGGTATTTTGCCGGCAAAGTGCTGAATCGCAGCCACAGAAATGCCTGCCTCTTTGGGTGAGCAGGGGCCGGGGCCGATAACCAGGTATTGGGGATTTAATGCGGCAATTTCTTCAAGCGTGATGTCATCGTTGCGGCGTACTGCCACTTCTTCGCCCAGCTCGGCAAAATATTGAACAATGTTGTAGGTAAAGCTGTCGTAGTTATCAATCATGAGAAGCATGGCGTTTCTTTCGCAATGGCAGGGGTGTCGGTTGGGACGTTTGTTGCTCTGTAAGCACGTTATTTGACTGGAAAGCCGTTAGGCGCTTGCTGCCGTGCGCCCGGCAGCAAGAGGCCGTCTGAAAAAAGATTATAGCGTTTTTAGCGCACAATGTTTAGATTATCAGGGTTGTTGATAAATGCCCACATGGCTTCTTCCGACTGAAACATGGTGTTGCGGACCACATAATAAAGCTCGCGCTTAACCCGGCTGTCGGGCAGACGGCGCACAACGCGCATGCCGCAGCTGTGGGCGGCCATTTCGAGTATTTTGGCGGCAAAGTGCGGTTGGTGCAGGCGCGGCACAGCCATCGGGTGGCGCTCGATATACCGGTTTAGCGCTTCGCTGCTGTCTTGGTATGTGCGGCCTTTTTGATCGATAAACACGATGGTAAAAGGCATGCGTTTCAGATAATCCATCATTCATAAATTCCAATAAACGGATGTGGTAAATATATAGCGGAATAATCTGCGATTCAATACCAATCTGCACCAGTATTCATGCACAAAAGTAAGCTAACAAGGCGGCGAGTCGAAGACAGTGCAGTTGGCACGGAGCCGGTCGGCTTGGCGCTTCGGCACCTTAGCGAACCGGCCCACTTTGAGCTCAGGCGAGCCAACGCGGTGAGATTATTTTATGAATGGGAACGTATGCTGCCCATCATCACCGCCCGCAGCTATACCGAATGGGTGTTGGTTGACACCGGCTAAGTGTTTGCCGATAGGTTGAGGCCGTCTGAAAACGGTGGAAGCGCAGTTTCAGGCGGCCTTGTTTTAATGAAGTTGCGGGGGACGGTTGATAATGCAGGCGTAGCGCGGGCTCTGCCCGAGAGCTTTCTGCCTGTATTGTCTGCGGTCTGCCGTCTCATCAGCTTGTTTTTGTGAATGATATAAGGCCGTCTGAATGCTGTGGTTCAGACGGCCTTAGGGTTTTCTGATGATTGAATGAGTGTATCGACCCGCAGATTTTTGTTTCTAAACATGCAGATTGCAGCAGATACGTTTTCAGAAGCACAAAGCACCCGTCAATCGGATTATCGCTGAAAAGCACAGGATTGCTCAGCGGTAGCGCGGTATCACTTTGGCGCTTAACGGCAGGTGATCAGACAATAATTGCCATTGTTTTTCTTTATGAATTTGCGCATCCAGCACATCAAGATTGCGGGTGTAGATACGGTCGAGGCTCAACAGCGGCAGGCGGGCAGGGAATGTTTTCGGGCGTTTGCCGTTGGCGTTGACAAATACTTCTTGCAAATCCAAGGCATTGCCGAGTGAAAGGCAGGATTTTTGACGCCAGTCGTTGAAGTCCCCCGCAATAATCAGCGGGCTCATCGGATCAACATGTTTACTCACATATTCAAAGATGGCCTGATATTGTTTCATCCGGTCAGGCTCGCGCAGATTCAGATGGGCGCACAGGCAAACCAGCGGAAACGGCCAACCTTCGGGCTGGATTTCGCAATGCAATACGCCTCTCTGTTCAAGTTTGTTGACGCTGATGTTTAGGTTGTTACGGGTTTCGATCGGCAAATGGCTGAGAATGGCGTTGCCGTGATGGCGCTCCGGGTAGGTGGCGTTTTTGCCATAGCTGCTGTTAAACGATAAATATTCGCTCAAAATATCGTAGTGCGGCTGGCTGGGAAAGGCGGGGAGTTTGAGTTTTCGGCGCAGGTTTTCGCCTTGCACTTCCTGCAAAAACAAAACATCTGGCTTTAACGCCTGCAACGCTTCTGCCATGCTGTCTACCTGCACTTTGCGGTTAAGGGCAGACATGCCTTTATGCATATTGTAGGTGGCGATGACAATGGGAGAAGGGCTCATAAATGTGTTCCGTGATAACAAACAACAGAAATTATTATAGCAACATCTTCAACATGTGCAGGTAATGATATGAAATTTCAATGTTTGAATGATGACGGCCGTCTGAAAATTATGTATCGGAATGTAAAAATTTGGTGGAAATTTTTCGAATGAATATTAGGCTGTCCTGACAATTCATATATCATCATCTTTTTTGCGATAAAAGCACATCTGCTGCGTTAAAAAGCCTCGCAAGATGTCCAATCTTGCTGCGTTTTTTGCCTTGCATCTGCATTTTCAGGAACAAAAATCCCCTCATAAACGACACATCAGGACACCCTAGGCCGTCTGAAAAGTTGGTGCATTTGCCAAACCCTTTCAGACGGCCTTTTGATGTTAACTTCTCAATGAAGCGAATACATCGAAATAAGTGGGAAAGGTTTTATGTGTGCATTTCGGGTCATTAATTACCACGGGTACACCGAGCAGTGATACCAAAGAAAAACACATGGCGATGCGGTGGTCGTCATAAGTGTCGATTTCGGCATCGGCAGTGAGTGCGGCAGGCGGGGTGATGTGAATGGCTTCCGCCTCTTCAACCACTTCTGCGCCCACTTTGCGTAATTCGGCGGCCATGGCGGCGATGCGGTCTGTTTCTTTAACACGCCAGCTGCCGATATTGCGCAAAGTGCAGGGCGCGCCTGCGGCCAATGCTACTACGGCCAAGGTCATGGCAGCGTCGGGGATGTGGTTGGCATCCAAATCAAAAGGCCGGACAGCTGTGCCTTCTGCGCGGGAAACTTCGATAAAGTCATCACCCCATATCACCGTTGCGCCGATTTTTTCAAGCTCGTGTGCAAAGGCCACATCGCCCTGAATACTGTTGCGGCCGATGCCGGTCACGCGGATAGGGGCGCCTGACAGCAGGCCGGCAGCAAGAAAATAAGATGCGCTGGAAGCATCGCCCTCTACGGGTAGCACATCGGGCGCATGGTAGCACGCAGCGGCAGGCAGTTTGAAAATCTGATAATTTTGATTTTCTACAACTACACCGAATTGCGCCATCAGCTTCAAGGTAATGTTGATATAAGGTTTGGAAATCAACTCGCCCACCATGTGAATTTCAAACGCTTCGCCGGTCAGCGGCAGCGCCATCAGCAGGGCGGTCAGAAACTGGCTGGACACATTGCCTTTAATCGGAATCACGCGCACACCATTATCAGTGCGCGTGTTGATTTGCAGCGGCGGATAGCCCTCATTGCCCAAATATTGCACATCGGCACCGGCCAGGCGCAATGCGTCTGCCAAATCGCCGATCGGGCGCTCGTGCATACGTGCCACGCCGTGCAGATGATAATCACCGCCCAATATCGCCAGCACCGCCGTTAACGGGCGGAAAGCCGTGCCGGCATTGCCAAGAAACAAATCGGCTTGGCGGTTGGGAAAAATGCCGCCGCTGCCATAAACTTTCAGACGGCCTTCATCCGTTCTCTCAAATTGCACGCCGAGTTTGGCGAGCGCTTCAAGCATGCGGTCGGTGTCGTCAGACTTTAATAACGAACGGATTTCACAAGTATTGTCAGACAAAGCGGCCAGCAGTAGGGTGCGGTTACTGATGCTTTTGGAGCCGGGAAGGGCTACGGTGGCCGGTTTGAGCGCGGCGGCGGGCAATCGGATAGATTCAGTCATTTACTTTTCTTTATGCAGTCAACCGCACACGGCGGTATGGAGAAAACGGTTAAGAATTGCTATTATGCCAATAATTTTTTCAGTCGAACACATTATATATAGAGATAACGATGGATTTAAACCATAAAGTAATCGCAATCGACGGCCCCAGCGCTTCCGGCAAGGGCACAGTGGCTTCACGGGTGGCCGCGGCGCTGGGTTTTCATTATCTGGATTCGGGTGCGCTTTACCGCCTGACGGCCTTGTATGCACAAAAACAGCATATCGAATGGAACGATGAAACCGGCGTGACAAAACTGGCGCAGTCGCTGCCCATTGTGTTTGAAGGGCAAACGGTGTGGCTGGACGGCGAAGACGTATCCGAAGCCATCCGCACCGAAGCCATCGGTATGGGCGCTTCCGCCGTAGCACAGCTGCCGCAGGTGCGCGAAGCACTGTTACAACGCCAGCGCGATTTTCTGACCAAACAAGGCTTGGTGGGCGACGGCCGTGATATGGGCTCGGTTATTTTTCCCAATGCGGCTTTAAAAGTGTTTTTAACCGCCAGCGCACAAGTACGCGCCGAGCGCCGGGCCAAGCAATTGGGCTCGCCGTGCGAAGGGGTAGCGTTTGAGCGTATTCTCGCCGACATCGAAGCACGCGATGAGGCCGACCGCCGCCGCCCGGTGGCACCGCTGGTGCAGCTGCCCGATGCCGAATTATTAGACACTTCCGAGATGGGGATTGACGAGGCAGTAAAAAAAGTGCTTGATTGGTATGGCAAAAAATAAAATCTGCTGTATAATTCGTATTTATCCCGTTCAGACGGCCTTGTTTTCACAGAGGCCGTCTGAAAATATTATGCAGTAACCGCTTGTTGCGCCAAGGGCAGCAAGCGTTTCCCAACCAGACCCGCACCCCTTGGCGGTGTATCGAAAAGAGTTAGATATGACTATGGAAAATTTTGCCCAGTTATTGGAAGAAAGCTTTACCCTTCAAGAGATGAACCCCGGTGAAGTGATTACTGCCGAAGTGGTGGCAATCGACAACAACTTCGTTACCGTAAACGCCGGTTTGAAATCAGAGTCTCTGATTGACGTAAGCGAATTCAAAAACGCACAGGGCGAGATTGAAGTTAAAGTAGGTGATTTTGTTACCGTTACCATCGAGTCTGTAGAAAACGGCTTCGGCGAAACCAAACTGTCGCGCGAGAAAGCCAAACGCGCTGCCGATTGGATTGCGCTGGAAGAAGCCATGGAAAACGGCGACATCCTTTCAGGCGTAATCAACGGTAAAGTTAAAGGCGGCCTGACCGTTATGATCAACAGCATCCGCGCATTCCTGCCGGGCTCACTGGTTGATGTCCGCCCCGTAAAAGACACCTCACACTTTGAAGGCAAAGAAATCGAATTCAAAGTGATCAAGCTGGATAAAAAACGCAACAACGTGGTGGTATCACGCCGCGCGGTTTTGGAAGCCACTTTGGGCGAAGAGCGCAAAGCGCTGCTGGAAAACCTGCAAGAAGGTGCAGTGGTTAAAGGTATCGTTAAAAACATCACCGATTACGGTGCATTCGTTGATTTGGGCGGCATCGACGGCCTGCTGCACATCACCGACCTGGCATGGCGCCGCGTGAAACACCCGAGCGAAGTGTTGGAAGTGGGTCAGGAAGTTGAAGCCAAAGTGCTGAAATTCGACCAAGAAAAACAACGCGTATCTTTGGGTATGAAACAATTGGGCGAAGATCCGTGGAACGGCTTGGCTCGCCGCTACCCGCAAAGCACCCGCCTGTTCGGCAAAGTATCCAACCTGACCGACTACGGCGCATTTGTGGAAATCGAGCAAGGCATCGAAGGCTTGGTGCACGTTTCCGAAATGGATTGGACCAACAAAAACGTACATCCGAGCAAAGTAGTTCAATTGGGTGACGAAGTAGAAGTGATGATTCTCGAAATCGACGAAGACCGCCGCCGCATCAGCTTGGGCATGAAACAATGCCAAGCTAATCCGTGGGAAGATTTCGAAGCCAGCCACAATAAAGGCGATAAACTCTCAGGTGCTGTTAAATCCATCACTGATTTCGGCGTATTCGTAGGCCTGCCCGGCGGTATCGACGGCCTGGTGCACTTGTCTGATCTGTCTTGGACCGAGTCTGGCGAAGAAGCTGTGCGCAAATACAAAAAAGGCGAAGAAGTTGAAGCCGTGGTATTGGCGATTGATGTTGAAAAAGAGCGCATCTCTTTGGGCATCAAACAGCTGGAAGGCGACCCCTTCGGCAACTTCATCAGCGTGAACGACAAAGGTTCGCTGGTAAAAGGCACTGTGAAATCTATCGATGCCAAAGGCGCGGTGATTGCTCTGTCTGACGAAGTAGAAGGCTATCTGCCTGCTGCCGAATGGTCTAGCGAGCGCGTAGAAGATTTGCGCAACGTGTTGAAAGAAGGCGATGAAGTAGAAGCTGTCGTGGCTACTGTCGACCGCAAAAATCGCAGCATCCGCCTGTCTGTGAAAGCCAAAGATGCCAAAGAAAACCGTGATGCACTCAACTCGGTAAATGCTTCAGCAACAGCCAGCGCCGGCACTACCAGCCTTGGCGATCTGCTGAAAGCCAAGCTTTCCGGTGATCAGGAATAAGGCGCGGTCATGACCAAATCTGAGTTAATGGTTCGTTTGGCAGAAGTATTTGCTGAAAAAAACGGCGCTCAATTGGTCGCCAAAGATGTCGAGTACAGCGTAAAGGTATTGGTAGATACCATGACACGCTCGCTCGCCAAAGGGCAACGGATTGAGATTCGCGGTTTCGGCAGCTTTGATTTGAACCACCGTCCTGCACGAATCGGCCGCAATCCGAAAACCGGTGAAAAAGTGGAGGTGCCTGAGAAGTATGTGCCCCATTTCAAACCGGGTAAGGAATTGCGCGAACGCGTCGATCAAACTTTGCAAAACAACGCCAAGTAGTTTAGTGTGAGAAACGCCGCATGATTGCGGCGTTTTTTTATATTGATACTTTCAGACGGCCTTTTCTCATGAAAATGGTTCGAGGCCGTCTGAAATCCTTTATAATGGCGGACATATTCTCTTTAAGAATGGTTACCATGAACAAGAATAACGACAACCGTTTTATAGCACCAAACTTTACCAACCACAGCCCGTTAACCTGGTATCAGGCAGCCGCACAGCAGCCTGCGTTTATCCGGGATGCCGCGCAAGCCAAAGCAATTGAGTATTTAGACAAGCTTTGGACCGAATTAATGATGTTCAAGCGCAAGCGCAACCGCTTTCTGGGCCGCAGCCTGCGCTCGCCGCAGTTGCCGAAAGGGCTGTATTTTTACGGCGGTGTCGGCCGCGGTAAAAGCTTTTTGATGGATGTGTTTTACGGCTGCCTGCCATACCGCCGCAAACGCCGCGTACATTTCCACGCCTTTATGGCCGAGGTGCACAAACGCATGAAGGCACTCAAAAGCGAAGCAGATCCGCTCAAAGCAGTGGCTTCAGAAATCGCCAAAGAAACGCGAGTGCTGTGTTTTGATGAATTTCATGTCAGTGATATTGCCGATGCCATGATTTTAGGGCGCCTGCTGGAAAATTTGTTTGAAGACGGCGTGGTGTTGGTGGCCACTTCCAATTACGCACCTTCCGAGCTGTATCCTCAAGGGCAGAACCGCAGCAGTTTTTTGCCGACCATTGCATTGATTGAAGAAAAATTAACCACTTTGAATGTGGATGGCGGCGAGGATTACCGCTTGAGAACTTTGCGACCGGCTGAAGTATTTTATGTGCCGGCAAATGAGGAAAACGAGCAAAAGCTTGCAGAATTATTTGCCCAAATGACGCATGGGACACAAAAAAAGCCACAAACCATCAGCATTCACGGCCGTGAGCTGATGTGTAATGCCCAAGCCGACAAGGCTATTTGGTTTGATTTCCGTGTGCTGTGCTTCGGGCCGCGATCCCAGGCAGATTATCTTTATCTGGCTGAGCGCTATGAAATGATATTTGTGTCGGGGATTGAAAAATTAAGCACGGCCGAGCGCGCAGAGGCGCGGCGCCTAACATGGCTGATTGATGTTTTATATGATTTCCGGGTGAAGTTTTGTGCCACCAGCGAAGTGGCGGCTGAAGAAATTTATATAGAAGGTGATTTTGCCAATGAATTTGTACGCACAGTCAGCCGCATGACCGAGATGCAGTCGGAAGAGTATTTGGGGTTGCCCCATCTGACTTTGTCGGAGTTGAAGAAAAAAAGCCATTACGGTTAACAAAAATACAAGGAAACTTGTTAGAATACGCAGCGGTTTTTTACTGAACAAATATTTAAGGAAAATAAATGGCCATTGAGCGCACTATTTCAATTATCAAACCCGATGCCGTTGCTAAAGACGTTATCGGCCAAATTTACAGCCGTTTTGAAAACAACGGCTTGCGTGTCATCGCAGCCAAAATGAAGCATTTGAGCACCAAAGAAGCCCAAGATTTTTATGCCGTGCACAAAGAGCGCCCGTTTTTTGCCGCTCTAGTGGAATTCATGACCAGCGGTCCGGTCATGATTCAGGTGTTGGAAGGTGATAACGCCGTTGCCAAAAATCGTGAGCTGATGGGTGCGACCAATCCGAAAGAGGCTGCCGCCGGTACCATCCGTGCCGACTTCGCCGAATCAATTGATGCCAATGCTGTACACGGCTCGGACAGCGCTGAAAATGCAGCGATTGAAATCGCTTACTTTTTCAGCCAAAGCGAAATCTGCTCGCGTTAACCCGGGTGATTAAAAATCCTTCAGGCTGCCTGAATTTTCAGGCGGCCTATAGGTTTTTAAATTAAATCTGTGGTGATTCTGCATGGTGCGATGACCATAATTTCAGTACAATGCAAAGTGACAACAGCTTTAATTTAAAAGCTTTTCATTATAAAAGAACACATGAAAACCAATTTACTGAATTTTGATTTGAACGGCCTGACCGCCCATTTTGCCGAAATGGGCGAAAAGCCGTTTCGCGCCAAGCAAGTGATGCGCTGGATGCATCAAAGTGGTGCCTGCGATTTCAATGAAATGACCGATTTGGCAAAATCACTGCGTGCCAAGCTGCAAGCCCAAGCCGACATTATTGTTCCCGACTTGATGACTTCGCAAAAATCTTCAGACGGCACCCGAAAATGGCTGCTTGATGTCGGCACCGGAAACGGTGTAGAAACCGTATTTATCCCGGAATCCGAACGGGGCACGTTGTGTATTTCTTCTCAGGTCGGCTGTGCGCTGGAATGCACGTTTTGCTCAACCGGCCGCCAAGGTTTCAACCGAAATCTGACTGCCGCCGAAATCATCGGCCAGCTGTGGTGGGCCAATAAGGCCATGGGGGTAACCCCTAAAAACGAGCGGGTAATTTCCAATGTGGTGATGATGGGCATGGGCGAGCCGTTGGCCAATTTCGATAACGTAGTGACCGCACTGGGTATTATGCTGGATGATCACGGCTATGGTTTGTCGCGCCGTCGGGTAACGGTTTCTACCTCCGGTATGGTGCCGCAAATGGACCGCTTGAAAGATGTGATGCCGGTTGCGTTGGCCGTTTCCCTGCATGCTTCAAATGACGCCGTGCGTGATGAAATCGTGCCGCTGAATAAAAAATACCCGCTCAAAGCGCTGATGGCTGCTTGCCAGCGTTATCTGGTGAAAGCACCGCGTGATTTTATTACTTTTGAATATGTCATGCTTGACGGCATCAATGACAAGCCGCAACATGCACGGGAATTGCTTGAGCTGGTGCGCGATGTGCCCTGCAAATTTAACCTGATTCCGTTTAATCCGTTTCCAAGCTCAGGTTACGAACGCTCCAGTAATGAAAACATCCGCGTATTCCGTGATATTCTGCAACAGGCCGGCTTGGTGGTTACGGTACGCAAAACCCGCGGTGACGATATTGATGCCGCCTGCGGCCAGCTTGCCGGGCAGGTTAAAGATAAAACCCGCCGCCAACAAAAATGGCAGCAGATTTTAATAGAACAACAAGGTTAAGCGATGAAGTTAACAATTTGGCAGCCTTTGTTGCTGGCATTGCTGGTCAGCGCCTGCGCAGGCACCGGTGGTTCAAAACCCAGCACACGTGAGCGCGCAATTGAGGTGTCCAATATCAAAACCCAACTGGCCGTTGAATATATGCGGGCAAAAGATTACCGTCAGGCAACCACCAGCATTGAAGAAGCATTGGTTTCCAACAGCAAAAATGAAAATGCATGGCTGGTGCGCGCCCAAATTTACCAATATCTGAAAGTGCCCGATAAAGCGCGGGAAAGCTTTCTGAAGGCCTTGGCAATTAACCCTGCCAGCGCAGAAACCAATAATAATTACGGCTGGTTTTTGTGCAGTCAGGTAAACCAGCCTGCCGAGTCGATTGCTTATTTTGATACGGCTTTGGCCGATCCTACTTATCCGAATCCACAAGTAGCTTATCTGAATAAAGGCATATGCAGCGCTAAAATGGGGCAATATGCTTTATCGGAAGCTTATTTGGAGCGTTCTTTAGCAGCCGATCCGGGCTTTTTTCCGGCATTAAAAGAGCTGGCACGAACAAAAATGCTGGCAGGCCATTTAAATGATGCAGATTATTACTTCCGTCAGTATCAAAGTAAAATCGATGTGCTGACAGCAGATGATTTGCTGTTGGGGTGGCGCTTGTCGCGATCGCTCGGCAATATGCAGGCGGCTTATGAATACGAAGCCCAATTGCGGGCAAACTTTCCTTACTCTGAAGAATTGCAATCAATTACAACAGGACGCTTGTAATGAGTGATAATAAACGATATAACGAACCCGACAGCACAGTCGATGCAGCAACCGAGTTAGGTGAAAAGCTGCGGATTGCCCGTGAAAAGCGCGGATTTTCCATTGGGGAAGTAGCTGAACGCCTCAAGCTGCCGGCACGCCAGATAGAAGGCTTGGAAAGCGGAAATTACGAAGGGCTGCCCGAATTGGTGTTCGTGCGCGGTTTTTTGCGTACATATGCCCGTTTTCTCGAGCTTGATGATAATGAAGTGGCCGGCTATCTCGACCGCATCATGCCGCAAAGTCGGCACAATGTTTACGCAGCTGAGCGTAAGCATGCCGAATCATTAAATTATCAGCAAACCGAAATTAAAAAATCATTTCCCAAATGGGTTTTCGGCATATTGCTGTTGGCGGCCATTGCCGGTGGCGTTTATGCCTGGCAAAGCAAATCCAATGCCGAAAATGAAAAACAAGCCGACAGCAGCAGCACGGCTTTGAATGAAGTGGCTGCGCCCAATCTTCAGGCCAGCAATGTTTCGGTGGTGGCCATGAGCAGTGATGCCGAGCAAACGATAACGGCTTCTGCCGCCAGCGCACCGTCTGCGGCAGCTTCGCAAGCGGCGTCGGCTGCCGGCGAACCCGTAGCGGCGGCTGATGAGTTGGTGGTTAAGGTTCGCTATCGCTCCAATCTGGTGATTAAAGACAAGGACGGGCAGTTTGTGGTTAACCGGATTGTGCCGGCGGGCAGCGAACACCGCTTTCAAGGCGCGGCGCCCTATGATGTATGGATTGGCTACGCCATTGGCGCGACGGCCAGTTATGGCGGCCAAAATATTGCCGTATCCAACCATATGGTGAGCCAAAAAACCTCATCATTCAAAGCAGGCCAATAATGAGCACGCAAGCACCAATACGCAGGAACACACACCAAGTACAAATCGACCACATTGCCGTGGGCTCTGAATCGCCGGTAATCGTTCAGTCGATGACCAACACCGACACTGCCGATGCAGCAGGCACCGCGCAGCAAATCAAAGCGCTCAGCGATGCTGGCTCGGAAATGGTCCGCATCACGGTAAACAGCCCCGAAGCGGCCGGCAAAGTAGCCGAAATCCGCCGGCGTCTTGATGATATGGGCTGTAACACCCCATTGATTGGCGATTTCCACTTTAATGGCGAGCGCCTGCTGCAAGAGTTTCCGGATTGCGCTAAGGCGTTGTCAAAATACCGCATCAACCCCGGCAATGTCGGCAAGGGGGTGAAAGGCGATGAAAAATTTGCCTATATGATCCGCACTGCCGCAGAGCATGATAAAGCCGTACGCATCGGTGTCAATTGGGGCAGCCTCGATCAAAGCTTGGCCAAACGGATGATGGATGCCAATTTGGCTTCCGCCAACCCGAAATCACCTGATGAAGTGATGAAAGAAGCCTTGATTGTATCGGCCTTGGAATCCGCCCAAAAAGCGGTTGATTTGGGCTTGCCGGAAAACAAAATCATTTTGTCGTGCAAAGTGAGCGCGGTGCAGGATTTGATTCAAGTCTATCGTGATTTGGGTGCACGTTGTCGTTATCCGCTGCATTTGGGCCTGACTGAAGCAGGCATGGGCAGTAAAGGCATTGTCGCATCCACTGCGGCGTTGGCCGTATTGCTTCAAGAAGGCATAGGCGACACTATCCGCATTTCCCTCACGCCCGAACCGGGCAGCCCGCGCACTCAGGAAGTGGTGGTGGGGCAGGAAATTTTGCAAACCATGGGCTTGCGTTCGTTTACACCGATGGTTACTGCCTGCCCCGGTTGCGGCCGTACCACCAGCACAGTTTTTCAAGAGCTGGCACGCGATATCCAGCAATATTTGCGTGAACAGATGGTGGTTTGGCGCGCGCAATATCCGGGGGTCGAAAGTTTGAATGTCGCCGTGATGGGGTGTGTGGTCAATGGCCCCGGTGAGAGCAAATTAGCCGATATCGGCATCAGCCTGCCCGGTACCGGTGAAACACCTGTCGCCCCTGTTTATGTCGACGGTCAGCGCAAAGTCACACTGAAAGGCGACAATATGGCCGCCGAGTTTTTGGCGATTGTGCAAGAATATGTGGAAACCCATTATGGTGAAGGCGGTGCCAAGCGCTCGTCTATCCGTATTATTCCGATTAAAGCCTCATAATCATCAGATGAGGCCGTCTGAATGTTTAATGGTTTTTCAGACGGCCTTGTTATTGCAAATGGACAGTTTAAAGACAACCATGGGAAAGAAAATCCAAGCTGTAAAAGGCATGAATGATTTGCTGCCGATAGCGCAAAAAGACTTTCAATTAACCTCATCATTTTGGCAGGCCTTTGAAGATACGGTTGTGCGCTGGACCCGCCGTTTCGGCTACCGTCAAATCCGCACACCGATTGTTGAGCAAACCGGCTTGTTTGTGCGCTCGATCGGCGAAGAAACCGATGTGGTCGGCAAAGAAATGTACACCTTTTCCGATTCTAACGACTCTTTGAGTTTGAGCTTGCGCCCCGAAGGCACAGCTTCCTGCCTGCGTGCCGTTGTCGAACATAATCTGCTCTATAACAGCCCTCAGAAGCTTTGGTATATGGGGCCGATGTTTCGGCGCGAACGCCCGCAAAAAGGCCGTTACCGCCAGTTTCACCAAGTGGGCATCGAAGCATTGGGTTTTGAAGGGCCCGATATTGATGCGGAAATCGTTGCCATGTCGGCCGATTTATGGCGGGAATTAGGAATAAGCGAACACCTTACGTTAGAAATCAACAGCCTGGGGAATCGTGAAGAACGTGCCGCACACCGCGCCGCGCTGGTCGGATATCTCAGCAGCTATGAACACTTGCTGGATGACGACAGCAAACGGCGTCTGCATACCAACCCGCTGCGGGTACTCGATAGCAAAAACCCTGATTTACAGGATATTTGTAATGGTGCGCCAAGCCTGATTGACTATCTCGGCGAAGCTTCGCACACGCATTACCGGCAATTTAAAACCATGCTCGACGGTATGGGCATTGCTTATGTAGAAAACCCACGGCTTGTGCGCGGCTTGGATTATTATAATCTCACCGTTTTCGAATGGACCACCGACAAACTCGGCGCCCAAGCCACGGTTTGCGGCGGCGGCCGTTACAACGGCCTGATAGAAGAGCTGGGCGGCAAAAGTGCGCCTTCTATCGGCTTTGCAATGGGCATTGAGCGCTTGCTGCTGCTGGTGCATGAATACGGCTCACTGGATGATTATGCCGCTCCCGATGTCTATGCCATGCACCAAGGCGAAGGTGCGGCCTTGCAAGTATTGCAATATGCCGCCGATTTGCGCCGGGAAGGCTTTAACGTGTTGCAGCATTCGGGCTATCAGAGCCTGAAGGCGCAAATGAAAAAAGCCGACGGCAGCCAGGCACGTTTTGCACTGATTGTGGCACAAGACGAATTGCTCAAAGGCGAAGTAACGCTGAAAGACTTGCAGGGCGGTTTGGGGCAGATTACTGTGCCGGCTGCAGAATTATCGAATACTTTAAAAACATGGAAACAGGCATAAATGGCAACACATATTCAAGATCAGGAAGAGCTCGAAAATTTCAAATATTTTTGGAAAAGCTGGGGGCGCTGGCTGTTTACCGTATTGGTGCTGGTCGCTTTAGCCTATCTCGGCCACGTATGGTATCAAAACCACCAACTCAAAAAAGACCAACAAGCAGCCGAAGTATTAGCTCAAATGGTTGAAAAAGCACAAAATCAGGGCGATCAAAACGCCATTCGTGCCGATTTGGCCGATTTGCAGCAAAATTATCCCGGTAGTATTGCCGCTGCACAAGGCACGTTAATGGCAGCCGCCACTGAATTTGACAATGGCAAATATGATGTGGCCGAAGGCCATCTGAATTGGGTGCTGAAAAACCAAAAAGCCCCACTGGTTCAGGCGCTTGCCGCCCAACGCTTGGCCATTGTGTATCTGCAGCAGAAAAAATACACCGAAGCGCTGACAGCTTTGGATACTCCTGTTGACGCTGATTTCGAACCGCTGCTGCTGGAAACCAAAGGCGATGTTTATGCGGCTGAAGGAAAAGCCAAAGAAGCATTGGCTGCATACGAGCAAACCTTGAACAAATTGCCTAAAGAAGCCGGTAATCGTGAGTTGCTGCAACTTAAGGCTGATCAGTTGAAATAAAAACCAAACGGTTGGCATTTTAAAAACATCTGTTCGGCAATAGCGGGTAATTACGGCAATAAAACAACAATTGCATAACATAACGCCGATTAAATATAAACGGATAAGACGGCAAGCCGGTGCAGTCGGATGATTTTTTGTAGCAGTACAAGAAAAGATGCTGCAAACAGCTTTGTCGAATATCCGTTTCTGCCTACAGACAGCCCGATTGGGTATAAACCGCCGCAGGCCTTTTGATTATTCACATATCATTATCTTTTTGTTTGCTGACAAGTACATCTGCTGCATTTCACCCTGCATCTATATTTGCATCACAAACAATCTGAATAATTCTGCATAGTCAAAAAGCCCTGGGCAGCTTGTAAAAAGGAGATTGCTTTTTACAAGCCCTTAACTTTTTCTTGGCCGCCTGCCGATATGTAGGCCGTCTGAAACCATTTTAGAGACGCACATGAAACCCACAATAGCTTTGGTCGGCCGCCCGAATGTCGGCAAATCCACTTTATTTAACCGGCTCACCCGTACCAAAGATGCATTGGTCGCCGACATGCCCGGGCTGACACGCGACCGGCACTACGGGCATGGCCGTGTGGGCAGCAAGCCTTATCTGGTAATCGATACCGGCGGCTTCGAGCCGGTGGTTGACAGCGGCATTTTGCACGAAATGGCCAAACACACACTGCAAGCCATTGATGAAGCAGATGCAGTCGTGTTTCTGGTCGACGGCCGCAACGGTGTTACCCCGCAAGACAAAATCATTGCCGACCGTTTGCGCCAAAGTACGCGCCCGGTCTTTCTGGCGGTGAATAAAGGGGAAGGCGCCAATCAGGCCGTGCTGGCTGCTGAATTTTACGAACTGGCTTTGGGCGAGCCGACTGTTATTTCCGGTGCGCACGGTGACGGTGTTTATCACCTGATTGAAGAAGTGTTGGAACATTTTCCCGATGCCGAAGAAGAAACCGAACAGCCCAAACACCCTGTGTTTGCCATTATCGGCCGCCCGAATGTGGGCAAGTCGACACTGGTCAACGCCATCCTCGGCGAAGAGCGCGTGATTGCGTTCGACATGGCCGGCACCACGCGTGACAGTATCCATATCGACTTTGAACGTGAAGGCAAGCCGTTTACCATCATTGATACCGCAGGCGTGCGCCGTCGCGGCAAAGTGGATGAAGCGGTAGAAAAATTTTCGGTGATTAAAGCCATGCAGGCCGTTGAAGCGGCGAATGTGGCGGTATTGGTGCTGGATGCGCAGCAAGATATTGCCGACCAAGATGCCACCATTGCCGGATTTGCGCTGGAAGCGGGCAGGGCGCTGGTAGTAGCTGTAAACAAATGGGACAACATCGGTGACGAGCGTAAAGAGCAAGTCAAGCGCGATATCGCCCGCAAACTGTATTTTCTCGAATTTGCCAAATTCCATTATATTTCCGCATTAAAAGAGCGCGGCATTGATGGCTTGTTTGACAGCATCCAATCGGCTTATAACGCCGCCATGATTAAAATGCCGACACCGAAAATTACCCGGGTGCTGCAAAGCGCCATCGAGCGCCAACAGCCGCCCAGAGCCGGCTTGGTGCGCCCTAAAATGCGCTATGCCCACCAAGGCGGCATGAATCCGCCGGTTATCGTTGTGCATGGCAATTCGCTGCATCATATCTCGGATTCATATACCCGCTATCTGACCCAAACCTTCCGCAAAGCCTTCAACCTGCAAGGCACGCCGCTGCGGATTCAATATAATGTTTCTGAAAACCCTTATGAAGAAGCGGATGACAAACCGAAGAAAAAACCGCTGCGCCGGGTGGCTCTAAGTAACCGCATTGAAAAGCGGGAAGGGCGCAAAGAAGAAAAAAGCCGCTTCAAAAAGAAAACCAAAGTCAGCGTGAAAAAACAACACAGCAAATAACAGAAGGCCGTCTGAAACCTATTTCAGACGGCCTGTCGTTTGATAAAAACCATTTTGGAAAAACATCAAACTTGTTTGCCAGCATGATTTTTCAGGCCGTCTGAAAAAAACGGAAACTTTCAGACGGCATAGGCATCTAAACTCATGCGGTTGCGGCATCATACCGATTCGAAAAGATTAATCTGACTATGTAGCTCTTCTTGCCGGCTGTTTTTTTCGAATGGATGGAAACACGACGTTTGCACATTCTTACCGAAAAGTATTGGTAAAAAGCGGCATTCGGGGCTACAATCGGCACGTACTTTCCCGAAACCCTAGAACCATAATAACGGAGTTAAAAATATGACAGCTAAAGGACAAATGTTACAAGATCCTTTTTTGAACGCCTTGCGTAAAGAGCATGTGCCGGTTTCTATTTACCTGGTTAACGGTATCAAATTACAAGGCCAGGTAGAGTCATTCGACCAATATGTGGTGTTGTTGCGCAACACCTCGGTCACACAAATGGTTTACAAACATGCGATTTCAACTATTGTACCGGCTCGGGCCGTCAGCCTTCAGCATGAGAAGCAGCAGGCTGCCGCACCGGTGCAAGTGGAAACCCAAACCGCAGAATAAGCCGTTTACTTTAAATACCTTACCGTTGCTCTCGGTAAGGTATTTTTATATTGTGAATTGGTGGAACCGGGGGATAAAAAACAACCTGATTGCATTGATGTACATATAATATTGTTATTTGGCATAAATTGTCGTGCAAACATATTTGGCAAGCGAAAAAGGTCAACAAAGGGTTTACAATAATTAACTACTGCACCATTTTTAGGCAAACATTGTGTCAAAAATACGGCAATGGCTGAATACTCAAGGCACTATCAAAAACGGCCTCATCAGAGCGCACCATCCACGCAAAAGCAAGCGGTTTGTCAAGACTGGCAGAGTGCCAGAAAATACATTATATTGTGTTCCACACGGCGAGATACTACCGTATCTTGTGTTTCTGACTAACCGGGATTTGGCGATGAACGTAACCAGCAATCTGAAAGTAACCAAGCGTGACGGGCGTTTGGAAGACATCAATCTTGATAAAATCCACCGTGTCATCACTTGGGCGGCCGAGGGCTTAGACAATGTTTCCGTCTCTCAGGTTGAGCTGAAATCGCATATCCAGTTTTACAACGGCATCCGTACCGACGATATCCATGAAACCATCATCAAAGCCGCTGCCGACCTGATTTCACAAGAAACACCCGATTACCAATATCTGGCGGCACGTTTGGCGATTTTCCACCTGCGTAAAATCGCTTACGGCGAATTCGAGCCGCCACACCTGCTTGAGCATGTCCGCAAGCTGACCGAGGCAGGTAAATACGACCGCCACTTGTTGGCCGATTACAGCCGTGAAGAATTTGACGAGCTCAATGCTTATATTGACCATGAGCGCGATATGAGCTTTTCTTATGGCGCCGTTAAGCAGCTCGAGGGCAAGTATCTGGTGCAAAACCGCGTCAGCCGTGAAATCTACGAAACCCCTCAGTTTCTGTATATGCTGGTGGCTATGTGCCTGTTTGCCAAATATCCGCGCAACACCCGTTTGGCTTATGTGAAAAAATTCTATGATGCCACCAGCCAATTCAAAATTTCCCTGCCCACACCGATAATGAGCGGTGTGCGCACTCCCACCCGCCAATTTTCCAGCTGCGTATTGATTGAATGCGACGACAGCCTCGACAGCATCAATGCAACCACCAGCGCGATTGTCAAATATGTGTCGCAACGCGCCGGTATCGGTATCAACGCCGGCCGCATCCGTGGCTTGGGTAGTGAAATCCGTGGCGGCGAAGCGCAACACACCGGCTGTATTCCATTTTTCAAAATGTTCCAAGCTGCGGTGAAATCCTGCTCACAGGGCGGGGTGCGCGGCGGTGCAGCCACTTTATTTTACCCGTTATGGCACATCGAAGTGGAAAGCCTGCTGGTGCTGAAAAACAACCGCGGTGTGGAAGATAACCGTGTACGCCATCTGGATTACGGTGTACAAATCAACCGGCTGCTGTATACCCGCCTGATTAAAGGCGGCGATATTGCGTTGTTTTCACCGCACGAAGTTCCCGGCCTGTATGATGCATTTTTCGCCGATCAAGACGAATTCGAACGCCTCTACACCCAATATGAGCAGGACCCGGCCATCCGCAAGCGCATTGTACCCGCCACCGAGCTGTTTTCCTTGCTGATGCAGGAGCGCGCCGGCACCGGCCGCATCTACATTCAAAACGTTGATCACTGCAACACCCACAGCCCGTTTGATCCGAGTGTGGCGCCGGTCCGCCAGTCCAATCTGTGTTTGGAAATCGCGCTGCCGACCAAGCCCTTAAACGACATCAACGATGAAAACGGCGAAATCGCCCTGTGCACCTTGTCGGCCTTTAACTTGGGCGCGTTGAACAGCCTCGACGAGTTGGAAGAGTTGGCCGATTTGGCGGTACGCGCGCTGGATGCCTTGCTAGATTACCAAGATTATCCGATTAAGGCAGCGCAAATCGCCACCATGAACCGCCGCACCCTCGGCATCGGCGTGATTAACTATGCTTACTATCTGGCCAAAAACGGTGTACGCTACAGCGATGACTCTGCCATCGGCCTGACCCACCGCACCTTTGAAGCGATTCAATATTACCTGCTCAAAGCCTCGGTGAGCCTGGCCAAAGAATACGGCGCCTGCCCGCTGTTTCACGAAACCACTTATGCGCAGGGCAAGCTGCCGATTGATACTTACAAAAAAGATTTGGATGCCGTCTGCCAAGAGCCTTTGCATCTGGATTGGGAAAGCCTGCGCGCCGATATTGTGCAACACGGATTGCGCAATTCCACGCTGACGGCGCTGATGCCGTCTGAAACCAGTTCGCAAATTGCCAACGCCACCAACGGCATTGAACCGCCGCGCGGCCTGGTATCGGTAAAAGCTTCTAAAGACGGTATTTTGAAACAAGTGGTGCCCGAATTCGGACGTTTGAAAGATCAATACGAGCTGCTGTGGCAATTGCCGGGCAACGATGGTTATCTGAAGCTGGTGGGAGTGATGCAGAAATTTGTCGATCAGGCTATTTCGTCCAACACCAGTTATGATCCGCAGCGTTTCGAAGGCGGCCGTGTGCCGATGAAGCAAATGCTGAAAGACTTGCTCACCGCCTATAAATTCGGCGTGAAAACCCTGTATTACCACAACACCCGCGATGGTGCCGACGATACCCAAGTTGATCTGCAAGACGACGGTTGTGCAGGCGGAGCATGTAAGATTTAAGAAACTACTCAGGTGGCGGACGGGTGATTCTTATATCTATTCACTCAAGTAAGCGGACAAAGCGGCGGGCTGGAGACAGTGCAGCGAATACAAGGTTGGTTGATTTGGTGCTTCAGCGCCTTAGCAAAACCGATTCTCTTCAAGCACAAGCGAACGAACGTGGTTAGGCTGTTTTGTGAATGGGTATTACAGATAAAATATCAGCACCCGAGATAAATCAAGTAAATAGGGCGGAACATTGGTTCCGCCTGAAATCATCAATCATGCGGCCAATGAGGCCGTCTGAAAATATATTGGAAATCAAATCATGTCGTGTGAACATTTAGTGATGTCTTACAGCACTTTCAGTAAAGAAAAAAACAATGCTTTGCTGGAGCCGATGTTTTTCGGCCAGCCGGTGAATGTGGCGCGTTATGACCAGCAAAAATACGAAATTTTTGAAAAACTGATTGAAAAACAATTGTCTTTTTTCTGGCGCCCGGAAGAAATCGATGTGTCGCGCGACCGTATCGATTATCAAAACCTGCCGGTGCACGAACAACATATCTTTATCAGCAATCTGAAATACCAAACCCTGCTTGATTCGATTCAAGGACGCAGCCCCAATGTCGGCTTGCTGCCGTTGGTGTCGATTCCCGAGCTGGAAACCTGGATTGAAACCTGGTCGTTTTCCGAAACCATCCACTCCCGCTCCTACACCCATATTATCCGCAATATCGTTAATGATCCTTCGATTGTGTTTGACGATATTGTTGATAACGAATACATCATCAAACGTGCAGAAGACATTGCCTGCTACTATGACGATTTAATCGAGCACACGCAATACTATAATCTGCTGGGCGAAGGCCAACACCAAATCAACGGCAAAACCGTCACCATCAGCCTGCGTGCACTGAAGAAAAAGCTTTATCTGTGCCTGATGTGCGTCAACGTATTGGAAGCCATCCGCTTTTATGTTTCCTTTGCCTGCTCGTTTGCTTTCGCAGAACGTGAGCTGATGGAGGGCAACGCCAAAATCATCAAACTGATTGCCCGCGATGAAGCGCTGCATCTTACCGGCACCCAGCACATGCTCAACCTGATGCGCAGCGGTGTGGACGACCCGGAAATGGCTGAAATTGCCGCCGAATCCGAACAAGAATGTTTCGAGCTGTTTAAGCTGGCGGCTTTGCAGGAAAAAGAATGGGCGGAATATTTATTTAAAGATGGTTCGATGATCGGCCTGAACAAAGAAATTCTCGGCCAATATGTGGAATACATCACCAATCTGCGCATGGCGGCGGTGGGCTTGAAACCCGCATTCGAAGGCGCCAATCAAAACCCGATTCCGTGGATTAACGCTTGGTTGTCATCGGATAATGTACAGGTCGCCCCACAGGAAGTGGAAATCAGCTCTTATCTGATCGGTCAAATCGATGCGGAAGTCAAAGCCGAAGACTTGGGCGATTTCGAGTTGTAAAGCATGGCATGACTGCATGGCCATAAAGGCTCGGATATACCGCCGGTTGCTCATTAGAGCAGGGCGGTTTCGACCTTTTGGGTAGGTATCACATCTGAGGCCGTCTGAAAATGTTCCGTATTATTTCAGAAGGCCTTTATACCCGCTTATACACCAAGCTGACAAGACGGCAGCTTGTTTTGATAAATGGGTAATTCATTAAATTGTCATCGGTTTTTTCTATGCTGTTACAACCGGCCTGTATGATCAATAGGCCGTCTGAAACCATAAGGAACAGCCGTGCGAATTGATTTTTATCATGATGCAGCCACATTGCCCGGGCGTTTGCTGGCGGCGATGTTGCAGTATTTGAAACCACACATGACTTTAATCACCACCCGCGATAAAATTTTTGAACTGCAAGAGGGCGAAACACTGCTCGAAGGGCTGGAGCGCACCGGCCATGATGTGGAATACCAATGCCGGAGCGGCTATTGCGGTTCTTGCCGGGTAAAACTGCTATCGGGCAAAGTGGCGTATCACGATTTGCCGCTGGCGTTTATCGGCCCCAATGAAATTCTGCCGTGCTGCTGCCGGGTAACCGAGCCGATTGAAATCGACTGCAATGCCCGTATGCAAGCACGCGATTTGTTTGAAAATGATTTGTTTGATGAATCTTGATCGCCGGCGCAAACAACATCGGCAAGCTCGCACCAAGCATGAGCTCATGTGAGCCGGATTTTCCAAGGCCTGCTATTTCTACATGATGGTGCTAACCGGCTCAATGGTTTGAATTTCCAGAATATTTTTAAACCGTGCACAAAATACCCATTCACAAAATAAGCTGGCAAGTCAACGCTGTCAGCTTATTTTTTGAATGGATATGCAGAATTTATATATGGCATTTTCTAGCTATGATGTTGAATCCTATCGAATTAATCATTTAAAAACGAAACAGCCTGCCGGGAAATCGTGTCGCGCAGCAAAATCAGTTTGCCATGGAAAAAATGCGATGCATCCGGCAAAACCACCACGGCCAAATCTTGGGGCGCCGCCCAGCGGAAAGCATTTTGCAATGGCACAATATCATCTGTTTCGCCATGTATCAGCAGGGTTTTGGCTGCATCGGCGGCCATCGGTTCTGTGCGGTCATATATGCCTACTGCCGGCCCCAGTAACAGCAGCAAATCGGGGCGGCGCTGTTGGGCAGTAAACAAAGCAACATAGCCGCCGAAGGAAAAACCGCTTAGCACAAACTGCGCGGCATCGGGATGGCGGGCGCGGGCATAGTCGATAACGGCGATACAGTCATCGGTTTCGCCCCGGCCATAATCATGCTCGCCATCGCTGTTGCCGACACCGCGAAGGTTGGGCAGATAGCAATGAAAACCGAGTTGGCTCAATGCTTTGGCTGCGGTTTGAATCACTTTATTGGTATTGGTGCCGCCATGCCGGGGGTTGGGGTGGTTGATGACCGCCACGCCGCGCTCACGGCCCTGGGCCGCCAGGTAAAGCGTTTCAAGCTTGCCGGCGGGGCCTTCGATTAAGTGTTGGTTTTGAGATTTCAGCATCATTATTTTTCTTTCGGTTTGCCCCAAGTGCTGAGGCTTTCTGATTATACCCATTCATAAAAGTAAGCGAACAAATCGGCGAGCCGACGACAGTACGCACGCAGGGTAAGGCGAATCACCGCCGTTAGGTTGTTTTTTGTGAATGGGCATTATTCGATATTCAGTTATCCGACCGTCGGCATGTAAAGCTTGGTTTTGCCAGAGGCCGTCTGAAAGCTTTCAGACGGCCTTGCGGCAACAAATGTCAGTTGTAATACCCATTCACCAAAGTAAGCCAACAAGACGGTCAACGCCGTTTGTGAATGGCTGTTATTTTATTTGGGCGCATCAATCAGCAAACGTGTTACCACTTCGCCGTTGCTTAAATCTTGATCGAGTATATCTTGCAAATCTTCTTCATCAACATAAGTATACCAGCGCGCTTCGGGGTAAATCACCATAGCGGGGCCGGATTCGCAGCGGCCGAGACAGCTGGTGCTGCTGATACGCAGTTTGCCGGGGCCGATCAGGCCGAGTTGCTTGGCATGGCCTTTTAAAAAATCGACGGCGGCATCGCCTTCACCATTATCGTTGCAGCTTTGTTTGCAAGCATCGTGGCGGGCGTTGGTGCAAATAAAAAGGTGGCGTTCGAAATAGCTCATGGGTTTGCTTTCTTAATGTGGTATTGGGCGCGGTGGCCTAGGGTATCCTGAACATTCGTTTTAAGGGCGTTTTTTGCCCCTGAAAACGCATCTGCTGCATTAAAAAGCCTTGCAAGATGTCCAATCTGGCTGCGTTTTTTGCCTTGCATCTGCATTTCCAGGAACAAAAATTCCCTCATAAACGACACATCAGGAAACCCTAGGGTTTCAGACGGCCTTACCCATTTATAATTTATACAGGCTTCAGACGGCCTTACAAGCAAAAAGATTTGCCGTTATTTTGATTGTGGGCTTTAAAATCGGCAAACATACGCTTGAAATCTAAGCCGTATTGGTTGCTTAGTTTTTCAGCACGTTTTTTCAATGTGTCCAAACGTTGCTCTTGCGGCGTGTTTTGAAACGCAAATACGGCCATATTGCCGTGGCTTTCAGCGGGCAACTCCAGCACGCGCCCTTCAAATACGTCTAACAACCGTTCGACAAAACGCTGATAGCGCTTGTCGCCGCTCCACCAGTTGGTTACAAACACACCTTCCGGCGAGAGCGCGCGGCGGCAGTTGCGGAAAAACGGCTCGTCTACCAGGGCATCGATGATTTGCTCGCCATCAAAACCGTCAACCAAAATCACATCAGTGCCGCCGCGCACGGTTTTGATGTATTCGGCGCCGTCGGCTTCGATAATTTCAAAATGTTCGTCTTCAAAAGGCAATTCAAACAGGCTGCGTGCCACATTAATCACTTGCGGGTTGATATCGACGGCAGTTTGACGGGTGGCCGGCAGGTAGGCGTCAATCCAGCGGGCAAATGATCCGCCACCCAAGCCGATTTGGGTGATGTGGGTGGGCGTGTGGTCGGCAAACAGCAGCCAGCCCATCATGGCGCGGCTGTATGAAAGCACCAGCTCGGCCGGATGATCGAGGTTCATCGAGCTTTGAATGGTGGCGCTGCCCAAGTGCAGCGAACGGATATTGCCTTCTTCTGAAATACCGACTTCGGGCATTTCGAACCGTTGTGCACGCAAGCGGCGGTAGGGGTGTTGGGCCATTTAAACCAAATATTTCAATAGAGGAAAGCGCTTATTTTAACCCAGATTCCCGATTCGGGATAATGCTGAATTGCGGGGCAGGAGCAGCACGACCTGAGCGGCAGCCCCTGTGTTAAAGAAATCTGCCGGATGGCTGTTTGCCTCAGCCGAACAGTTTGGCCAAATCGGATGATTTTTTGCGGTAGGGCAGGCGGATATCGACACGGAACACGCCGTCCAAGCTGCGGCTTCTGATTTTTGCATCGTTGTCATACATCAGCGACAAACGCTCCTGCAAATTTTGCAAGGCCATTGAATTGCCTTTGTGCGGTTTGGCGTTTTCGTTGCTTTCGGTCGGGATATAAGGGTTTTCGATGCGGATATAAATCCAATGGTTCTGGCGCGCGGTGAGCACCGAAATATAGCCCGGCCGGTGGGCTGATTCGATGCCGTGAAATACTGCATTTTCCAACAGGGGCTGCAACAGCAGGTGCGGCGTTTCTGCATCATCGGGCGCTTTATGCTGCCACATCACCTGCACGCGCGTATGCCCCATGCGGATTTGCTCGATGGCGATATATTCCTGCGCCCATTCGATTTCCTGCCCCAGCGTGCTGCTTTGGCTGCCGTCGCGCAATTGTGCGCGGAAAAGATTGGCCAGGTTTTCCAGCAATGTTTCCGCATCATACGGGCGCAGTCTGATTAAGCTGATGGCGGCGTTGAGGCTGTTAAACAAAAAATGCGGGCGGATGCGGGCGGTAAGCGCGCTCAACCGTGCTTCCGAAAGCGAAGGCACCAGGCTCTGCCGGCGGGTGGCTTCGGTATACATAAAGGCCAGTGCAACAAAGTTAAACAAAAAGAAATGCTGCCAAAAGCTTTGCCGTGTGCCCAAAATCACATAATCCACCATCACAAAAATAAAGGTGTTCAGCAAATGGGCCACTGCCACAGCATAAGCTTGTATTTTGATTTTTTGAAAAATTTCGGCAGTCAGATAGCCTTCAATCAAAATAATCAGCAAGGTGGGGGCGCCCCAGCTCGCGTGCTGGTAAACTTGTTCCAAATAGCTGTATGGTGAGGCGCTGATTAAGGGGAAAAGAAGCAATACGGCGGTGCTGGAAAGAATCAGGCGCAAAATAGTGCCAAAATTTCGCATGTCGGGCACTGCAAACCGAGACATGATTTGACGTATAATGGGCATGAGTAACACCTTATTCTAGAGATAACCGATAGTGGACGATAAAATGAATGATAGCAAAACTTGGTCGGGCCGGTTTAACGAACCTGTGTCGGAGCTGGTCAAAAAATATACCGGATCAATAGATTTCGACAAGCGCCTGGCAAAGTGGGACATACAAGGATCATTAGCACATGCACAAATGCTGCATCAGGCGGGCGTGTTGAGCGCAGACGACTTAACCGCCATCCGTGAGGGAATGGCCGCCATTATAGCAGAAATCGATGCCGGCAAAATGCCTTGGTCATTGGATTTGGAAGATGTCCATATGAACATCGAACGCCGCCTGACCGATAAAATCGGCGATGCCGGCAAACGTTTGCATACCGGCCGCAGTCGCAACGATCAAGTAGCCACCGATATCCGGTTGTGGCTGCGCGACGAAATCACCCGAATTCGGGGTTTGATTCAAAATCTGCAAATGGCGCTGGTGGATTTGGCCGAACAAAACGCCGAAGTGGTGATGCCCGGTTTTACCCATCTGCAAGTTGCACAGCCGGTAAGTTTCGGCCACCACATGCTGGCTTATGTGGAAATGCTCGGCCGCGACGACGAACGCATGGCCGATTGCCGCAAGCGGGTCAACCGCATGCCTCTGGGCGCCGCCGCGCTGGCCGGCACCACCTATCCGATCCGACGTGAAACCACCGCCGAGCTGCTGGGCTTCGAACAAATTTGCCAAAATTCGCTGGATGCCGTATCAGACCGCGATTTTGCCATCGAGTTCACCGCCGCCGCCTCATTGCTGATGGTGCATCTGAGCCGCTTGTCGGAAGAGTTGATTTTATGGATGAGCCCGCGCTTCGGTTTTATCGATATTGCCGACCGCTTCTGCACCGGCTCCAGCATCATGCCGCAAAAGAAAAACCCCGACGTGCCCGAGCTAGTGCGCGGAAAATCAGGCCGTGTTATCGGCCATCTAACCGGCTTGATTATGCTAATGAAATCACAACCGTTGGCCTATAACAAAGACAATCAGGAAGACAAAGAGCCGATGTTTGATACGGTAGACACCTTAATCGACACCTTGCGTATTTATGCCGACATGATGCGCGGTGTCAGCGTGAAGCCTGAAAACATGCGCGCCGCCGTGATGCAGGGTTTTGCCACCGCCACCGATTTGGCCGATTATCTGGTGAAAAAAGGCATGCCGTTCCGCGACAGTCACGAAGTCGTCGCCTTGGCCGTGCGCCATGCCGACGGGCAGGGCGTGGATTTGAGCGAACTGGCGCTGGAAACGTTACAGGGCTTTTCTGATTTGATTGAAAACGATGTCTATGATGTGCTCACACCCGAAGGCAGTTTGAATGCACGCAACCATTTGGGCGGCACCGCACCCGAACAAGTGCGCCTGCAAGCCCGGCGCTGGCGGACACAGCTGCTCGGTTAGCATGTTCTAGCGCATTCTGACTATTCGGCTTACGGGTATTTTCCCTGAAAACGCATTTTCTGTATTCAAAAAATCTCGCAACATATTGAATTTTTATGGATTTTTGTTCATTCTGTATTTTCATGGGTAAAAGCCCCTTGTAAACGACGTTAAGATACCTAGATCGATGGTTTTTCTATAAGTCTCTTGTTGACGAACAAATTACACAAAAAGCATATCCTGCCGGATATGCTTTTTTATGTTGCCATATCTCCATCACCTATCGGCCTGTTTTCAGACGGCCTCAAACGCAGCCTATGGTAAAACCATGCCGTCTGAAACCCCAACAGCACTTTTGCAAAATACTTTTTCAGTGTGAAAGCATTCCACCGAACCATTTCTGCTGACACAACAGGAATTTTACAAAATCTTCAAAGGATTTCAGACGGCATCGGATATTACCTATAATCTATACGGCAAACTGTTCCCGTGGCACTTAACGTGAAAACTTAACTTTTTTCGGATCAAATGCAGCAGCATCAAACTTCAAAATCCGTTTGCCGTATGCATCGATTAATTCAGCCACTGCATGCTGATATTCAGGCTTATCTTGATTGGCGATAGTATGCACGATATCCATATAACCGCCTACACCGCCCACATCTTCAAAAGCCGCATGGTTGGCACCGTCTGTGCACAGCGGCAGCCGGATTTTGGGCGGCTTTATCATCAGCGCTTCACACAAAATTTCATGTTGCCAGTCATCGCCGAAATCGTAAACATAAAACAAACGGCCGCCAACCTCTAACACATCGCGCAGCAATGGCGGGGCATCATATATTCCCATTTCGTTCGGCATCTTTATCGCACCGTATTCATCTGTGGGCGGGAAAACCACATTGCCGCTCCAAGGTTCGTATTGGCTGAAGCGGAACAGGTGGTAACCTTCCCATTCAAACGCTTCTTGAATCACCCGGTGAAAATTGTTCAAATCAATATCTGCCGATACCAATATCCGCCGCCAGATTTCCGGTTCGGAATCCATCAAACGAATATGCAGTTGGTAAACCAGTTGCGGTGCTTTTGGGCGCTTGTAAATTCTCATAAAAATCCTTTATTACGATATGATTGTTTCATCTGTTGGTGCGATTGTATGGGAAATAGCCATAAAAAGTAATGCCGTCTGAACAACAAATTTTCATATTTATTCAAAACATCATCCGGCCGCGTTTTGCTTTTGAATGAACACAAGCGTTTCAGACGGCCGCCATTTAATCTTCCCGACAAGCATCAAGCCGGCACAATGCTACAATAGCTTTATCTTCCACTTCACCATCAAGGCAGACAAATGGCCACACAAACATTATTGCAGCACGGCAAATTGGGCATGGGCACATGGAAACTGGGCGACAGCAGCGCCACGCGCACCGAAGAAATCGCCGCTCTGCGTTACGGCATCGAGCGCGGTATTGCCATCATCGACACCGCCGAAATGTATGGCAGCGGTCGTTCGGAAAACCTGGTGGGTGAAGCCGTTGCCCCGTATCCGCGCGAACATTTATACATTATTTCCAAAGTATTGCCCCAAAATGCCAACCGCCGCTATCTTGAGCAAAGCCTCGATGCCTCGTTGAAAGCATTGCAAACCGATTATCTGGATATGTATCTTTATCATTGGCGCGGCGGCACGCCCTTGGCAGAAACCATCGATACTTTTGAAAAAATGGCAGAAAAAGGCAAAATCAAAGCTTGGGGCGTCTCCAATTTTGATTTGGAAGATATGCAGGAATTGCTGGCCGAAGCCAACGGCAGCCATTGCCGGGCTAACCAAGTGCTGTACCACCTCGGTTCGCGCGGCATCGAAGTGGCGCTGAAGCCTTGGCAAGACCAACGCCACATTCCCACCATTGCCTACTGCCCGCTGGCACAAGCCGGCGCATTGCAACGCGGGTTAACCAACCACCCCGCCGTGCAGCAAATTGCCGCCGAATTAAACATCAGCGTCTACCAAGTGCTGCTGTGCTTTACCTTGTCGCAAAGCAATATGGTATCCATCCCGCGCACCGGCAAACCGGCACATATGAAAGAAATTGCCGATTGTCTGGCCATCAGCCTGAGTGCCGAGCAGTTCGGCGCGTTGAATCAGGCGTTTCCCGTGCCCGACGGCAGAGTGCCGCTGGATGTCGAATAAAAAACGGCAAATACACCCAAAGCAGCACAGGGTTTGATGGGTGTAATCACAAACAAATTGTTAAACTTGCCCATCATACGATGTCGGCAAACAGTGAGGTAAACCATGTCAAAAAAAGTAACCATGTATCGTTTCAAAGTATCGCTTATCGGCGAGCGCGGCCAGCCTATCAACAAACTGCACCGCATTATTGAAGTGGACGGCAATGCACCGTTTGCCATGTTGCACGAAGAAATTTTTGAGGCATTCGACCGCTTTGACCCGCATATGTTCAAATTTTTGCTGACCCGTCAAGACATCAAAAATGAGCAAGAGCTATACGGCCGGCACGAAGAAGTCAGCCTGCTCGACCCGGTACCCGGTCATGGCAATACTACCGTACATAATGCCGCCCAATTTACCATTGCCGATGCCGGATTACAGGAAAAAGACATCATCCATTATTGGTTCGACTTCGGCGACGACTGGATGCACCGGCTGCGGCTGGAAAAGATTTTTCAGATTAATGATGATGATCCCGACAGCGACGGTTGGTATTGCCGCACTGCGAAAAGAGTAGGCAAATCACCGCCGCAATATAGTGAAGACAGCGTGTGGGAAAATAATCAAGAAGCTGTATTGATGGCTTTGGCTGAGCCGCAATGTTATGGTGAAATATTATGGGGCGATTTGCAGGAAGAAGGACTGGATGAATTTTTTGTCGATCAAGGCTGGGTTACGCCCTGCAAACAGCCCGATGAGGTGGTCTCGCTTACTGAAGCAGGCAAAGCCATGGCAGCTGTGATTAAACAGGAAATAGACGAAAACTGAGCTGATGCTATGAGGCCGTCTGAAATGGAAGTTTCAGACGGCATGCAATAAGTAAGCCCGAAATCTGAATAATTCTGAATGGTCAGGACACCCTAAGGGCATATACGCGATGCACGATTTGAAATTTATTTATCCGTTTTTCTTTTATTTCACTATATTTCAGCACCGCGGTAACACCCATTCTCTTTGAGCGAAGGCGAGGCAGCGGAGTGCATGATGGGGCTGAACCGGTTTCATTCGGCTTGATGAGCGTTGTTTTATCGGGCGCTGAAGTGCACGTTAAGCGGGTGCCGTACTGTCGATAAGGATTTCTACCTGTTGCTTGATGCACTGGCTTTTATCAATAGGCATGCTTTTTAGTGAAGCAAATGCAGGTGTTGCAAATACAGGGGTTGCAAATACATTTTAATTAAATGCAATGATGCCGTCTGAAAAGTTTTCAGACGGCATCATGGATATTAACGGTTATTTTTGCTTTGCCCAAGGCACTTCAGGGGCGTTCAGGCGTTGCAGCTCGGTATCGATGCTGCCGAAGCGTTTGCTGTGGGCATTCCATTCAGCGGTGGCACGTTCGATTTCGGCGCGCTCGGCGGCAACGAAGTTCCACCAGATAACCGGTTCGAAATCCAGCGGCTTACCGCCAATCAGCATGATATGGGTATCGGCCTCGGCTGCCAGCCCGATATCGTTTGTGCCGGTGGGAAGGTAGGCCAAATCATTGGGGCCGAAGCTTTCGTTGCCGATGTTCAGACGGCCTTGTATCACCAATATGCCGTATTCGAAATCGGGGTTGAGCGGATGGTAATGGCTGCCGCCGTTGCGGTAGCGGATATCCACGCCGACAATGGGGCTGTATTGCAGTGTGGGCGCGGTGCGGCCATCGAAGCTGCCGGTGGTGAGAATATAATCGGCGCCGCTGTCCTGCCATTCGGGCAATTTGGGGTAATGTTGGAACGCAGGGGCAATGGTCTGGTTTTTGGGTAGGGCTATCCACAACTGCACGGCATGCAGTTTGCGGCTTTCGGGCGGGGTTTGCTCGGTGTGGCAGATGCCGGTGCCTGCCGTCATCAGATTAACCTGTTTGCTGCGAATCAGTATTTTGTTGCCGAGGCTGTCTTGATGCAGCACTTCACCGGCCAGCATCCAGGTAAAGGTTTGCAGGTGGGTGTGCGGGTGGCTGCCGACTTGCAGACCCGGTTCGCCTTCGGCAAATATGCTGGGGCCGGCATGGTCGAGAAAGCACCAGGCACCGATGGTGCGCTTTTTGGCTTGCGGTAAAACGCGGGCAACGGGAATGCCGCCCACATCGGCGGTTTTGGCGGTAAGCTTGAGCGGCGCAGTCATTATGGGCTCCATAAATGTTTTAAAGGGTTTTTAAAGATACAGGCCGTCTGAAACGTTCAGACGGCCTGTGGTTTGGTTACAGATGATGAAGCATCAGCCCAGAGCTTTGCGTGCGCCGGCAAACAGGCGATACCAGCCGGAAAGCTCATCCCAGCCTTCGGGCGCCCAGCTCATCTGTGCGGTGCGGTATACGCGCTCGGGGTGCGGCATCATGATGGTTACGCGGCCGTCGGCAGTGGTGACACCGGCAATACCTTGCGGCGAGCCGTTGGGGTTGAGTGGGTAGGTCTCGGTGATTTGGTTTTGACCGTCGACATATTGCAAAGCAATGTTGAGGCCGTCTGAAATGTTGCCGCCCAAATGGGTAAAGTCGGCACGGCCTTCACCGTGGCTGACCACCACCGGCAGGCTGCTGCCGGCCATTTCGGCCAGAATCAGCGAGGGCGATTTCGGAATGTGAACCATGCTCAAGCGTGCTTCAAACTGCTCGCTGGCATTGCGTTTAAACTTCGGCCAGACTTGTGTGCCGGGAATGATTTCGGCCAAGTTGCTCACCATCTGGCAGCCGTTACACACGCCCAACGTGAGGGTGTCGGCGCGCTCGAAAAAGGCGCTGAACATATCGCGCAATTGGGGGTGGAACAAAATCGATTTTGCCCAACCTTCGCCGGCGCCCAATACATCGCCGTAGCTGAAGCCGCCGCAGGCCGTTAACATATTAAACCCGCGCAGATTCACACGGCCTGCCATCAAATCGCTCATGTGCACATCGTAGGCATCGAAGCCCGCGCGGGTAAAGGCGGCGGCCATTTCGATTTGGCCGTTAACGCCTTGTTCGCGCAAAACAGCGATTTTCGGCTGGGCACCTTTATTGATAAACGGTGCGGCGATGTTTTGGTTGACATCAAAAGTCAAATCGGCAAACAGGGCGCTGCGTTTATCATCACTCAATAATGCGTATTCGCTGTCGGCACAGGCGGGATTGTCGCGCAGGCGTTGCATCTGCCAACTGGTTTCGCTCCAGGCTTTTTGCAGGTCGAGACGGTCTTCATTCAGCAAAACGGTGTTGCCGTTTTGAATCAGCAGGCGCTCGCTGTGGTTGATGCTGCCGATTTGATGCAGTGCAGCAGCAAGGCCGGCTTGGGCAAAGGCCGTCTGAACCGTTTCGATATCTTCGGCCGCCACTTGGATGACGGCGCCCAATTCTTCATTAAACAAGGTACGCACGGCGGCATCTTGCAGCTTGCTGTTATCGCTACAGGCCCGTGCCTGCTCGATCATTACGGCCAAATCCAGGTTCATGCCCAAGTGTGAGGCAAAGCTCATTTCGGCCAGCGTGGCAAACAGGCCGCCGTCGCCGCGGTCGTGATAGGCCAAAAGCTTGCCGTCGGCCAGCAGCGTTTGTATGGTTTGATAAAATGCGGCCAGGTGGGCGGCATTGTCTAAATCAGGGGCGACACCGCTGATGTTTTTCCACACCTGCCCCAAGGCGCTGCCGCCCATACGGCTGCGGCCGAAACCCAAGTCGATGGCAAAAATGGCGCTGTCGGGCCGGTTTTCCAGCTCGGGTGTGATGGTTTTACGCACATCGATCACCGCGGCAAAAGCGGAAATAATCAGCGATAGGGGGGAAACCACCGATTTTTGCGCGCCGCCATCCTGCCACACGGTTTTCATCGACAAGGAATCTTTGCCTACCGGAATACTCAAGTCCAACGTTTGACAAAGCTGTGATACGGCCTCAACGGTGCGGTAGAGTTTTTCATCTTCACCGGCGTTGCCGCAAGCGGCCATCCAGTTGGCGGAAAGTTTGATATTGCCCATGCTGCCGATATTCACGGCGGCGATGTTGGTGATGGCCTCGCCCACGGCCATGCGGCCTGATGCGGGGGCGTCAAACAAGGCGACAGTGGGTTTTTCGCCCATGCTCATGGCTTCGCCTTGGTAGGTGTGGAAACCCATCATGGTAACAGCGGCATCGGCTACGGGGGTTTGGAAGCGGCCGACCATTTGGTCGCGGTGGGTCAGGCCGCCGACACTGCGGTCGCCGATGGTAATGAGGAAGTTTTTGCCGGCCACGGTGGGCAGACGCAACACACGGTAGGCAGATTCGCGCAAATCGTATTGGCCGGCATCAAACGTGCTTTCAGACGGCATCTGTTTGCTGTCGCTGCGGGTGGTTTTGGGCGGTTTGCCGAGCAGCACATTCAGCGGCAGGTCAACCGGGTTGTTGTCAAACAAATCATCGCGCACTTGCAGATGGCCGTCGTCGGTAGCGGTGCCGACCACGGCAAACGGGCAACGTTCGCGCTCGCAGATGGTGCGGAAAGTGCTCAAATCTTTTTTGAGAATGGCCAACACATAACGCTCTTGCGCTTCGTTGCACCAAATCTGCATCGGGCTCAAACCGTGTTCTTCCAGCGGCACATCACGCAGCTTAAACACCGCGCCGCGCCCGGCATCGTTTACCAGCTCGGGAAAGGCGTTGCTCAACCCCCCCGCGCCGACATCGTGAATCGAGATAATCGGGTTGTTACTGCCCAATTGCCAGCAGCGGTCGATCACTTCTTGTGCACGGCGTTCGATTTCGGGGTTGCCGCGTTGCACCGAGTTGAAATCGAGATCAGATTTGTTGGTGCCGGTGTCCATGCTGGAAGCCGCGCCGCCGCCTAAGCCGATGAGCATGCCCGGGCCGCCGAGTTGGATCAGCAGCGCCCCGGCGGGGATTTCGTCTTTATGTGTTTGCTGCGCCTGAATGCTGCCCAAGCCGCCGGCAATCATAATGGGCTTGTGGTAGCCGCGCATCTGGCCGTTGTGTTGTTCTTCAAAGGTGCGGAAATAGCCGAGCAGGTTGGGGCGGCCGAATTCGTTGTTAAACGCCGCGCCGCCAATCGGGCCTTCGAGCATGATGTCGAGCGGGCTGCTGATGTGGCCGGGTTTGCCGTAAGCGGTTTCTGTGGCGCTGTATTGCTCCCACGGCTGCTCTGCGCCGGGGATGTTGAGGTTGGACACGGAAAAACCGGTGAGGCCGGCTTTCGGACGCGAACCTTTGCCGGTGGCGCCTTCATCGCGGATTTCACCGCCCGCACCGGTGGCTGCGCCGGCAAACGGCGCGATGGCGGTGGGGTGGTTGTGGGTTTCCACTTTCATGATGATGTGGGTGTCTTCTTCATGGAAGCGGTAAGCCTGGCCTTCGGCAGCGCTCGGATAGAAACGCTCGATTTTGGCGCCTTCGATCACGGAGGAATTGTCTTTATAGGCCACTACCGTGCCTTCGGGATGGGCGTTGTGGGTGTCGCGTATCATGCCGAACAATGATTTGGGCTGTGTTTCACCGTCAAGAATAAAATCGGCATTGAAAATTTTGTGGCGGCAATGTTCGGAATTTGCTTGAGCAAACATCATCAGCTCGACATCGCTGGGATTGCGCTTGAGGATTTGGTAGTTTTCAACCAGATAGTCGATTTCATCGGGCGAGAGCGCCAAGCCCAATTCGCGGTTGGCTTGCACCAAGGCCTCTCGGCCTGCGCCCAATACGTCAACCGTGGCAAAGGTTTGCGCCTGCGGGTGGGCAAACAGTGCAGAGGCCGTCTGAAAGTCGGGCAATACGCTTTCGGTCATGCGGTCGTGCAGCAGCGCCGCCCATTGCTGCTTCTGCTCATCGGTAAGGCTGCCTTCAATCCAAACTGCCATGCCGCGTTCGATGCGCTCGATATGCGCAAGGCCGCAGTTGCGGGCGATATCGGTGGCTTTCGATGCCCAAGGCGAAATGGTGCCGATGCGCGGGGTAATCAAAAATAAATGCAGGCCGTCTGAAGCTGCGGGGGTTTGGGGAACACTTTCGGCAGCAAGAAGGGCCTGCAATTTGGCAACGGTGTCGGCATCCGGCGCGGTGGTGCTGCTGGCAAAATACCAAAATTCGCTGCTTAATCCGGCTTCGGGCAAACCGGCGGCTGCGGCTTTTTGTAATAATTTTTCAACACGGAAATCAGATAAGGCAGTAGCGCCGCGCAAGGGTAAAACGACAGACATGGATTCGGCTCACAGATGCGGTTGGAAAGAACCCGAATTGTACGCCAAATTGATGTGTGCTGCTTGGGAATTTTGATGCCGTAATATTAAAACAGGGGGCTGCAAAAGCAACTTTCAGACGGCCTCAAGCGGCTTGTTGGGCCTCTTTGGCAGATGCTTGAAAGTTGATTGAATAAAATAAAGCTTTATGTTAATTTTATCGTGAAATAAACCGATCAATCTATTAAAAGGCCAGCACCATGAAAAAAATCGAAGCCATTATCAAACCGTTCAAGCTTGACGACGTGCGCGAGGCGCTGACTGAAATTGGCATTACCGGCATGACGGTGAGCGAAGTCAAAGGGTTCGGCCGTCAGAAAGGCCATACGGAAATTTACCGGGGCGCCGAATATGCGGTGGATTTTTTGCCGAAAGTGAAGCTGGAGCTGGTTTTGAGCGATGCAGATGTTGACCGGGCCATTGAAGTGATTGTGGAAGCAGCACGCTCGGGCAAAATCGGGGATGGTAAAATTTTTGTGCTGCCGGTAGAAGAAGCCGTGCGTATCCGTACCGGCGAGCGTTCGGATGCGGCGGTGTAGGGTAATCAGATTATTCTGAATCATTCTGAATGGGTCAGGATACCCTAACGCCAAGTAACTGCAAGATATCCAATCTTACTGCATTTTCCACTGACTGCATTTTCCACTGAGCCAGTTTGCATTTTCTAATGATGTAAAATGTAAGCGGAGATCGGGAACACCCTATAAAAGAAGGCCGTCTGAAAGTTAAAAATACTTTCAGACGGCCTTCTTAATACCCATGCACAAAAATAATCTAACGGTTCGCCGCCTTTATGAATGGGTATTAATCAGATGACTTGACTTCAGAGGGGCAAAAATTTCCGGCTTGCGCCGCGCTTGTCGTGCAACGGCTCGGGCTTAAACGATTTCTGCTTTGGTAATCACGACCGCATCTGCCGGCACGTCATCATGATAACCATGGCGTTTGGTGGCCACGCCTTCGATGGCATCAACCACATCTTGGCCTTCTACCACTTTACCGAATACGGCATAACCCCAACCGTGCATGCTCGGCTCGGTGTGGTTCAAAAAGGTGTTGTCTTTGGTGTTGATGAAAAATTGCGCCGAAGCCGAATGAGGGGCTTGGGTGCGGGCCATGGCGATGGTGTATTTGTCGTTTTTGAGGCCGTTTTGGGCTTCGTTTTGAATCGGCTCGCGGGTGGCTTTTTCGTTCATGTTTTCATCCATGCCGCCGCCCTGAATCATAAAGCCTTTAATCACGCGGTGGAAAATTACGCCGTCGTAAAAGCCGTCTTTAACATATTGTTCGAAATTGGCGGCGGTAGCCGGTGCTTTTTCATGGTCGAGCTCGATACCGATTGTGCCGAAGTTGGTGTGCAGTTTAATCATGAAGCATCCTTTTTAAAGAGGGTTGGATTTGATAGAAATGGGGTGGGGCGGTGATTCTTCAAGGCCGTCTGAAAAATTGAGGTTTCAGACGGCCTGAACAATGATAATCGTTTCAGCTTTGCTGATCCAGCCAGCGTTCGGCATCAAGTGCAGCCTGACAGCCGGAGGCCGCGCTGGTAATGGCTTGACGGTAGGTGTGGTCTTTCACATCACCGGCTGCCCATACACCTTCGATGTTGGTGGCGCCCACATTGTCGGCGCTGCCGCCATGGGTTTTCAGATAGCCGGTTTCATCCATGTCGAGCTGGCCTTTGAAAATGTCGGTATTCGGTTTGTGGCCGATGGCGATAAACACGCCGTTAACCTTGATTTCTTCGGTGGTGCCGTCGTTGTTTTTCAAGCGGGCGCCGTTGACACCCATATCGTCGCCGAGGATTTCATCCAGATTGGCATTAAGCTTGAGAATGATTTTGCCTTCTTCAACACGCCGCATCAGTTTGTCGACCATAATTTTTTCGGCACGGAAGGTGTCGCGGCGGTGAATCAGGGTAACGGTGTTGGCGATATTGGCGAGATATAATGCTTCTTCGACTGCGGTATTGCCGCCGCCGACCACAGCGATATCTTGTTTTTTATAGAAAAAACCGTCGCAAGTGGCGCAGGCGGACACGCCCTTGCCGGCAAATTTTTCTTCTCCGGGCAGACCGAGGTATTTTGCAGAGGCGCCGGTGGCGATAATGAGCGCATCACAAGTGTATTCGCCCATATCGCCTTTGAGCGTGAAGGGGCGGTTTTGCAAATCAACGGTGTGGATCTGGTCGAAAATCATTTCGGTGCCGAAGCGCTCGGCATGAGCTTGAAATCGGGTCATCAGCTCGGGCCCTTGCACGCCTTGAGCATCGGCCGGCCAGTTGTCTACATCGGTGGTGGTCATCAGCTGTCCGCCTTGCTCCACGCCGGTAATCAGGGTGGGGCTGAGGTTGGCGCGGGCGGCGTAAACGGCGGCGGTATATCCGGCAGGGCCGGAGCCGAGGATAATCAGTTTGCTGTGTTTGCTGCTCATGATATTTCCTTAATATGCTAATATGCTTGTTTGATTTCATGCTCTAGGGTGTTCTGACCATTCGTTTATGGAGAGATTTTTGTTCCTGAAAATGCAGATGTCAGGCAAAAAAACGCAGCAGCATTGGGCATCTTACAAAACTTTTGATGTGGCAGATGCGTTTTTTGCGGCCAAAGGCACTCATAAATCGAATGGTTAGGATGCCCCCGATTGTACTATTGAAACAGGCCGTCTGAAAGCTTGATAGCGTAGCTTTATCTTTCGCTGCGGGTTTTTCCTATGCCGGAAAAACTGCCTTCAGACGGCTTTTGCATCAGCGGCGGCGCCCGAAACCGCGGCGTGCCGGCTTGCGATAGTTTGACGGCGCTTTGTTGGCTTGACGGTAATTCGGCGTGGCGGCGCGGTTTTGGCTGTTGGCGTTGGCTGCTGCTGCATTTTGTGCGGGCACACTGCGGGTGTTCAACTGCTGGCTGGTTTGGCCGCGGTATTGGCTTGACTGGTAATAATTCGCTTGTGCACGGCGGGCGGCGGGGGTGTCGGCCTTGGCTTTTTGAAATTTATTGGCCAAGGCATTGCCGATAAAAGCACCGGCGGCAGCACCGATCAGGCTTTGCAACAGCCAGCTGCCGGTTGATTGGTCATAAATATATTGTTGGCCGTCGGTGCCGGTAACCGGCTCGCCGTTGTTGCCGTTAGCCTGAAATTCGGCCGGAATGGTATCTTTCACAGCGTCGGTGGTCAGCTCGTAAACGGTGTTGTCTTGCTGGGCATTGGTGTTTTGCTGTGCCAGCTGCTGTTGCAGGGCTTCGATTTGTTTTTGCTGCTCTTGCAGCTGTGCTTGGGTATTGTCTTTGCAGGCGGCCAGCGCGAAAGCGGAGAGGGCGGCAAGGGCAATCAGTTTTTTCATGGTGTTGTGTTTTCCGTAAAAAAAGAAAGTTTGAGATGGCCTCAATATCGGGCAGAAAGGCGATTTATCAAGAGTGCTGCGGGCAGTATGGTAAAGAAATTTTTATTTCGAACGGGTATCTGCCGTTTTGCCTCAAGCGATAAAAGGCCGTCTGAAAATAGTGTTTCAGACGGCCTTTGATGGTAAAAAACCGATTAATCAAGCTTTTTAAAATGTTTGCGGCGTTCGTGCTCTTGCAGCCAGCGTTTGCGCAGACGGATAGATTGCGGGGTAATTTCTACCAATTCATCGTCATCGATAAATTCAACTGCGCTTTCGAGCGTGAGCTTGATGGGCGTGGTCAGGCGCACGGCTTCATCGGTGCCGCTGGCGCGTACGTTGGTGAGCTTTTTGCCTTTGAGCGGGTTGACCACCAAGTCGTTGTCGCGGCTGTGAATGCCGATAATCATGCCTTCATAAATTTTGTCGCCGGGCGATACAAACATGCGGCCGCGGTCTTCCAGATTCCACAGGGCATAAGCCACAGCTTCGCCATTTTCCTGCGATACCAAAACGCCGTTGTGGCGGCCGGGCATGTCGGGTTTTACCGGGGCGTAGTCGTCAAACACGTGGCTCATCAGGCCGGTGCCGCGGGTGAGGGTCATGAATTCGCCTTGAAAGCCAATCAGGCCGCGCGCGGGAATGTGGTATTCAACACGGGTGCGGCCTTGGCCGTCGCTTTCCATGTTGGTGAGTTCGCCACGGCGGCGGCCCAACTCTTCCATTACTGCGCCTTGGTTTTCGTCCGGCACGTCAACCGTCAGGTTTTCATACGGTTCGCATTTTTGGCCGTCGATGTCACGGTAAACCACGCGCGGTTTGGCCACGGCCAGCTCGTAACCTTCGCGGCGCATGTTTTCCAGCAAGATGGTCAGATGCAGTTCGCCGCGGCCGGATACGCGGAATACATCGGCATCATCGGTGTCTTCCACGCGCAGGGCAACGTTGGTCAGCAGCTCTTTTTGCAGGCGGTCGCGGATTTGGCGCGAAGTGACAAACTTGCCTTCGGTGCCGGCCAGCGGCGAAGTGTTGACCATAAAGTCCATGGTCAGTGTGGGCTCGTCCACGCTGAGCATCGGCAGGCCGGCAGGGTTGTCTTTTTCGCAGATGGTTACACCGATGCCGATGTCGTCGATACCGGAAATAATCACGATTTCGCCGGCTTCGGCTTCGTCTTGCGGCACACGTTCCAAGCCTTTAAAACCTAAAAGCTGGTTGATGCGGCCCTGCGCCACTTGTTTGTCATGATTCATTACGGCAACTGCCTGGCCGGGCTTGATGCGGCCGTTCAGAATGCGGCCGATGCCGAGACGGCCGGTGTAGTTGTCGTAATCGAGTTGGGAAATCTGCAATTGCAGCGGTGCATCAACATTGCCGCTCGGTGCGGGGGTGTGTTTCAAAATGGTTTCGAACAGCGGGCGCATGTCGTCGCTGGCGTCTTCTTCTTCCAGCTTGGCAAAGCCGCTCAAGCCTGAAGCATAAACGATGGGGAAATCGAGCTGTTCGTCGGTGGCACCGAGTTTGTCGAACAATTCAAATGTTTGGTCGATTACCCAGCTCGGGCGCGCACTCGGTTTGTCGATTTTGTTGATGACAACAATCGGCTTCAGGCCGAGCGCCAGTGCTTTTTTGGTCACAAAACGGGTTTGCGGCATCGGGCCTTCTTGTGCATCAACCAGCAATACCACGCAATCGACCATGCCTAAAACGCGTTCCACTTCGCCGCCGAAATCGGCGTGTCCGGGGGTGTCGACGATATTGATGTGGTAGCCTTCGTATTCGATGGCGGTGTTTTTGGCCAAAATGGTAATGCCGCGTTCTTTTTCAAGATCGTTGCTGTCCATCACGCGCTCGTCAACCTGCTGGTTGGCGCGGAATGTGCCTGATTGGCGTAAGAGTTGGTCTACGAGGGTGGTTTTGCCGTGATCGACGTGGGCGATAATGGCGATGTTGCGGATTTGTTTCATGGCGTCAATGTGCCTTAGCTGGTATCAATAAGTAACCGCAGATTATAGCATGCTTTTGTGGCAAATCTGTGTGTAATTGCAGATGCAACACCATGAGGCAGTTAAACTTTGTAAATAAAAATTCTAATTGTGATAGATTATCAATATAGTATTCAATAAAAATCAAAATAAAACAACCATGTAACTTTTCAGACGGCCTTTTCAGGCATGGGCTTGCTGTTGATAATTGTTTGTATTTTAAACAGAAAATTTCACAATCAGGGAAATATTGCTACAATATGCTTCATCAGGTTGGCAACAACCCTATTAACTTCAAACCGCACCATTTTTTTAGCGTTGCGGCTGCATCAAGAAAGGGATATCAAATGAAGGGCGATAAAGCTGTTATCGATTATATGAACGAATTGCTGGCCGGCGAGCTGGCAGCGCGCGATCAATATTTTATTCATTCGCGCATGTATGCCGAATGGGGCTACAACAAGCTTTTCGAGCGCATCAATCATGAAATGGAAGAAGAAACCCAGCATGCCGAAGATTTTATCCGCCGCATTTTGATGCTGGAAGGCACGCCGAAAATGACGCCTGATGCATTGAATATCGGTGCAGATGTGCCGGCCATGCTTAAAGCTGATTTAAATACTGAATATGAAGTACGCGCCAATTTGAAAAAAGGCGTCAAACTGTGCGAAGAAAAACAGGATTATGTGACCCGCGATATGCTGGTGGCACAATTAAAAGACACTGAAGAAGACCACGCACATTGGTTGGAGCAGCAACTGCGCCTGATCGAGCTTTTGGGTTTGCAAAACTACCTGCAAAGCCAGCTGTAAACCGAACTGCACCCTGATACACATCACATTAAAAAGGAGCCTGTTATGAAGGGCGATCCCATTGTTAACCGCGAACTGAATAAAAATTTGGGTTTGCTGCTGGTGACCATCAACCAGTATTTTCTGCACGCCCGTATTTTGAAAAACTGGGGTTTGGAAGAGCTGGGCGAGCATTTTTACAAGCAGTCTATTGTGGAAATGAAAGCCGCTGATGATATTATCGAGCGCATTCTGTTGCTGGAAGGCCTGCCGAACCTGCAAGAATTGGGTAAATTGCTGATTGGTGAAAACACTGAAGAAATCATTCAGTGCGATTTGACCAAAGAGCGTGAAAAACATGAAGCGCTGGTGGCTGCAATTGCCATATGCGAAGAAAAGCAAGACTACGTCAGCCGCAGCCTGTTGGAAAAGCAGAAAAACACCAATGAAGAGCATATCGATTGGCTGGAAACACAGCAAGAATTGATTGCAGGCATGGGCTTGCCCAACTACCTGCAACACGGGGCGCAAGAGGACTAAAACACAAACCACTGCCAAATACAGAGGTTCTCAACCCCAAGCAAACGGCATACCATATGGTATGCCGTTTTTTATGATACTCATTCGGAAAAAAACAGATGCATTTTCAGAGGCAAAAAGCACTTGTAAATCGAGTGATCAGAACACACTAGACTTATTCTCCATAAGTACAAAAATAAGCCGTATCCGCCGCTACCTGCACTTTAAATTCCTGATTTGCCGCCACAGTAAAACTGTCGCCGTCCGCAAAAGTCTGCCATTGCGCCGCACCCGGCAGCAGCACGGTTAACGCACCGCTGATAACGGTCATCGTTTCAAATTGTTGGGTGCCGAAAGTATATTCGCCCGGCAGCATCACCCCCACCGTTGCCGGCAATGTGGCAGTGTTCAACGCGATAGAGGCCACTTTGCCATCAAAATACTGGTTTACTTTTAACATCAGTGTTTCCTTTGCAGATTTACGGAAAACCGATTTTGTGGGTTTATCGCTGATTTGTAAAGCCGGCAATCAGAGAACACCGCTTTGAAAGGCATTCATGATATAAGCCAAATAATCTGCCTGAAATTGTTTCCAACCCCTTTTAAAAGGGGTAAGATTCCAAGCTGGATTTCCTTATTTTTATCCCGTTTTCATTGCAGAAAGGTGTCATTATGTTTGAAAAAATCCAGGCAGCGCCCGCCGATCCGATTTTGGGCTTGGGCGAAGCGTTTAAAGCCGACACGCGCGAAGGCAAAGTCAATCTCGGTATCGGCGTGTATAAAGATGCCGACGGCCAAACCCCGATTGTTAAAGCCGTTAAAGAAGCAGAAAAACGCCTGCTGGAAACAGAAAACACCAAAAATTATCTCGGCATCGACGGCGTGGCCGCATTCAATGCCGAAACTCAAAAACTGCTGTTTGGCGCCGATAGTGAAATCGTGCGCAGTAAACGCGCCAAAACCGCGCAAAGCCTGGGCGGCACCGGCGCTTTACGTGTGGCTGCCGAATTTATCAAACGCCAAACCGAAGCCAAAAACGTTTGGATCAGTGCGCCCACCTGGCCGAATCATAACGCCATTTTCAAAGCCGTAGATATCAATATCCGCGATTATCGCTATTACAACAAAACCGGCCACAATTTGGACTGGGACGGCATGATTGAAGATTTGTCGCAAGCGCAAGCCGGTGATGTGGTATTGCTGCACGGCTGCTGCCACAACCCCACCGGCATCGACCCCACACCGGAGCAATGGGCGACTTTGGCTGAAATGTCGGCCGAAAAAGGCTGGCTGCCGCTGTTTGACTTTGCTTATCAAGGTTTTGCCAACGGTTTGGAGCAAGATGCTGTGGGTTTGCGCGCCTTTGCCGCCAATCATCAAGAAATGCTGGTGGCCAGCTCATACTCGAAAAACTTCGGTCTTTATAATGAGCGGGTAGGCGCGTTTACACTGGTTGCTGCCGATGAAGAAACCGCCGTGCGCGCATTCAGCCAGGTAAAAACCATCATCCGCACGCTGTATTCCAACCCGTCTTCACACGGCGGCAGTGCCGTAGCCATCGTTTTGCAAGATGAGGGACTGAAAGCACAATGGGTGGCCGAATTGGACGAAATGCGCAGCCGCATCAAAGAAATGCGCCAACAGTTTGTCGACTTGCTGAAAGAATACGGTGCAGAGCAGGATTTCAGCTTTATTGTGAACCAAAACGGCATGTTTTCATTCAGCGGCCTGAGTGCCGATCAAGTAGACCGCCTGAAAGACGAATTCGCCATTTATGCCGTCCGCTCCGGCCGGATTAATGTGGCCGGCATCACCGCCGCCAATATCCGATATTTGTGCGAAAGCATTGTTAAAGTGTTGTAATAGATAGGTTTCATAAAGCAAACACAGGCCGTCTGAAAACATGATTTGGTTTCAGACGGCCTGTTTATCTTAAAATTCAAGCAGCCAAGCTTGTCGAAGCCATTTTGTTAACCCATCCCGGATTTCGGCCGGAACAAGAATGTAGCAACAGTCATCAGGCCGTCTGAAATATAAAAAAACCCGATAAACAATCGGGCTTTTTCAATATTTTTACATCTGCTTATTTGGCAAAATATTTGCTGTAAATCTGATCATATTCGCCATTGGCGCGCACTTGTTTTAATGCTTCATTCAGCATATTCAAAGTAGCGCTATCGCCTTTGCGCACCGCCATACCGTAGTTTTCTACCGTAAAGTCGGGCACAGCCACCATGCTGAAGCCTTTGTCGCCGTTGTTTTTAATATAATTTCCGACCACGGCGCTGTCGCTGACCACGGCATCGAGGCCGCCGCTTTCCAGCTCTTTAATCAGCAGTGGCAGATTTTCAAAGCGGGCGATTTTTGGGCTGTTGTTGCCCAAAATTTGCGAGGCGGCAAAATCACCGGTATTGCCGGTTACCACGCCTACACGCTGTGCATTTTTCAAATCTTCTACCGATTTGATGCTTTTGCCTTGCGGCACCAAAATCACCTGGGTGATTTCAAAATAAGGCTCGGTAAAATCCATGGTTTGCTTGCGGTCATCGGTGATGGTTACTGCCGAAGCCAGAATATCCGCATCGCCGTTGGCCAGAGCGGGGAACAGGCTGTCCCACGGTTGGTGTTTGAATTCGACCTTGAAATTGCCGGCTTTTGCCATCGCATTCACCAAATCCACATCAAAGCCCTGCACCTGATTGGCCGAATCAAGCGACTCAAACGGCGCAAATTCAGCATTCATGGCCACACGATAAACTTTATCGGCATCGGCATCGGCTGCCGTTGCCGCCTGGTCGTTGTTACTTCCGCCGCAACCGCCTAAAGCCAAAGCAGAGCAGGTGAGGGCGGCGGCAAGCCATTTTTTCATATTCATGGTCACATTCCTGAAAACAATTGATGGTTTAGTTTAGCATAATTTTACAAAACAAAGTAGGCTGTCCATATTTTGCCTAGCGGATTTTTGCCCGAAAATACAGAGACAATGTTTCAGACGGCCTCAACGCTCTTTTTCACGGAAAAAAGCATAGGTGACATCATGAAATAAATCTGTATGCGGGCTGTCTTCATAATTCAACTCAGCCAATGCGTCTTCAAAAGCCAGCTGCACCGATTCCACCACATCTTGCGCGATGTCGGCGGGCAGGGCGCGAATCATGCCTTTAAAAGCCGTAGACAACACATGGTTTTGCATGCGCAGCACATCATTGGCTTCTTCCAGATAATCGAGGCGTTGTTCGAGGCTGTTCATGATTTTTCCTTTAAGAATCTGTTAGAATACGCACATTATAGCAAACCTGCCGGTGCCGCATATTTTTACCGGCATACCGCTGCCACATTAAAGCATAAAGCAGCAGGCCGAAAAATGAAAAGAAAGATTCTATAATGAGCAACGAACGCCCGATACCCGATCTCACTTTTACCCTCGAAGAAACCGCCGAATCTCAAAAAGAACCGCAAGCCCAAGAAGAATTCGACTGGGAGCGCGGTTTGGAGCAGCTGCGCGAAAAACGCCAAACACCCCTACATGCAGAAGCAGCGCATACCGATGTTCACATTGCCGCGCCCGATTTTTCCACCCCGACACGCCAACCTCAGGCGTCGGAGCCGGCTGTTGCACGCAAGCCGGATGCCGCTTTGCGTGAAAAAATATTGCGCGAATATCTGCAACAGTGGCAGCAAGCGCATAACGAGCCATTTGAAAACGACAACGCCCAAGCAGAAGAAGCCGATGCCAGCGTGTTGCTGCAAGAAGATTGGCTGAACGCGCAAACTTCTCTGCAAACGGCCGATGACGAACATATTCAGCACACACGAACCGTCTGGTTGAACGCCAAACGCGCACAAACACAGCCCGAAGCCGCCACGACGGCACAAGAAGAGGGCGCCGCAGCCGGAGAAGATTTGTTTGCCGAAGCCGAGCAAATACCGGTGAGCGTGCAAGTGATCGACCCACAGGTCAACCCCCGCCTGCCGGTAATGTGCTTATCTGAAAAAGAGCTGATAGAGCGTCTGACCCAACGTTTGCGACCGCACCTTACCGATGCGGTTACCGGTATGGTGCGTGTGGCGGTGCAGAAACAAGCGGCGGCACTGACTTACCAGCTGCAACAAAGCCTTAACGAACAAACCCCGGCCTTGGTAGATGAAATTCTCGAATATAACCTGAAAGCCGTGATGTCTGAAATCAGATACAGCCTCAAATTTAAACGCCGATAAGCATTAAACTTTTGAAAATAAAAATGAAAAAACTATTGTTGCTGATAGCGCTCATCGGAGCCTTATACGGCTACCAACAGTGGCAGCAACCCGCCGAACCACCGCAAAACGCTGTTGAATCGGCCGCAGCCCAAAGCAATCAAAGGCTTCAGACGGCCTTTAAGCAAAAGCAAAACAATCTGCAAATACAAGGCCGCGGCATAGTCAGCAAAACTTTACCGGATGACAACAAAGGCTCGCGCCACCAGCGTTTTGTCCTCAAGCTCGACAGCGGTCAAACCTTACTGGTTGCCCATAATATAGATTTGTCTCCTAAAATCAAAGGCTTGAAAAAAGGCGATGCCGTCGAGTTTTACGGTGAATACGAATGGTCGCAACAAGGCGGCGTCATTCATTGGACACATCACGACCCGCAGCACCGCCATATCGACGGATGGCTAAAACACAACGGCGTGCTTTATCAATAAAGCAGTTTCTTATTCTGTTGAGGCAAGCAATAATTGTGCAGCTAACGTTGTTTCAGTGCGACTGAATACTTGAGCAGGAAGTATTTGACAAAGATCTCAGGCCGTCTGGAATACCACTGGCCGTCTGAAATACCAGAAGGCCTGAGGCAAACTTGGGAAAAGATGGTAACCATAATTTCGCATAATGTATATTATGTTAAATTTTTAATATAGAGAGATAACTTGGATACTCCGCCCGATTTATGTATAGCTCTATATATAAATATATTGATAAGGCCGTTTGAATTCTGAATAAGGCCGTCTGAATGGCTTGGCATGTTTGCCAATCATTCAGATGGCTTTTTGTTACAGCATTATTGGGGAAACTTAATCCTCCGGCGTGCATCAGTAAGATGGTTTCATTCTGGAAATATTAAATGCTTCAGACGGCCTAGTGATTCAGCCATTGTCGGGTATTTTCCGAGCATCCGAAATGCCGTCTGAAATTAATTTTCAGACGGCTTTAATTTTCAGACGGCATTTTATTTATCCCTGCGCACAGACCAGCCATTTATCTCCACCGGATTGCAAGGCTGCCTAAATTCTTATTTCAATCTCGCCCTCATTAAATTGTAGACAATAAATTATAAAATTGTAAACAAAACATATAAGGCTAAAGAGGTTTATAAAATAAATAATATTTAAATTCAAATATATAATAATCTTATACTCCTTTTTGCTTATTTGAACTTCTTTGTTTTCTTGCCATTATTTTGTCAAACTTTATTAAACACTAGGAACACGGTGATGAAGAAAATAGTGCTTATCGGTAACGGCATGGTCGGCTACAAGTTTTGTGAGAAGCTGGCTGAAAAAGGCGGCTTAAATCAATTTTCGCTGACGGTGTTTGGTGCGGAACGCTTGCATGCTTATGATCGTGTGCATCTTTCCGAATATTTCAGCCATCATGATGCCGGAAAATTATCGATGAGCCCGCTTGAATGGTATGCCGAGCGTGGTATCGAATTGATTCTGAATGATCGGGTTACCGAAATCAATTTGAGCCGTAAAACGGTATCCAGCCGTTCGGGGCGGGTGTGTGAATATGACGAGCTGGTTTTTGCCACCGGCTCTTCCTGTTTTATGCCCGATATTCAAGGTGCTGAAAAACAAGGGGTATTTCCCTACCGCACCATTGATGATTTGAACGACATCATCCGCTATGCCGATAATTGCAAAAGCGCGGCGGTGCTTGGCGGCGGCCTGCTCGGCCTTGAAGCTGCCCGCGCCCTACTCGATTTACAGCTGGAAACGCATGTTGTGGAGTTCGCGCCCCGCCTGATGACGCGCCAGCTTGACGACCGCGGTGCCGGGCTGTTGAAACAGAAAATCGAAGCCGGCGGCGTGCAGGTGCATCTTTCACGCGTTACCGAAGAAATCGAAGGCCGCGAATACATGCAGTCGATGCGTTTCAGCGATGGCAGCCGTTTGAAAGTAGATATGCTGGTGGTGTCTGCCGGCATCGTGCCCAACGACAGTCTGGCCCGTGAGGCCGGTATCAAAGTGGACAACCGCGGCGGTATTGTGGTTAACGATGCCATGCAGACCAGTGCGCCGCATGTGTATGCCATCGGCGAATGTGCCCTGCACGGCGGTATGATTTACGGCTTAGTGGCGCCCGGCTACGATATGGCCGAAGTGTTGGCGCACAATTTGGTCGGCAACAGTTTGGCGGGAGAAAGCCATGCCAAGCTTTTTAAAGGCGCAGATTTATCAACCAAACTCAAGCTTATCGGCACTGATGTGGGCAGCTTCGGCAATCCGTTTGCCGACCCTTCCAGCCCCGAGCCCGCCCTGCCGATTATTTATGAAGACACCGGCAAAGGCTTTTACAAACGCATCAATATCAGCCTCGACGGCAGGCGCCTGTTGGGCGGTTTGTTGGTGGGTGACGCTGCCGAATACGGCATTTTGCAGCAAATGTATGCCAACAATATGAAGCTGCCGGCCAACCCCGAGCGCCTGATTCTGCCGCAAAGCGAGGGCGCCGCCGCCGGCATGAGCGTGGCCGATTTGCCTGATAGTGCGCTAATTTGTTCGTGTGAAAGTGTGAGCAAAGGCGCAATTGTAGAAGCAGTCAAAACCGGCAACGAAGACATTGCCGCGCTTAAAACCTGCACCAAGGCCGGCACCGGCTGCGGCGGCTGTTTGCCGATGCTGAAAGATTTGCTCGACACCACGCTGAAATCGATGGGACGGGTGGTGAAAAACACCGTATGCGAGCATTTCGACTACAGCCGGCAAGAGCTTTACCACATGATTAAAGTCAAAGGCTGGCACAGCTACAATGAAGTGCTCGACCATGCCGGCCACGGCGACGGTTGCGAGCTCTGTAAACCGCTGGTGGCTTCAATTCTGGCCACACTCTGGAACGACCCGATTCTCACCAAAGGCAACGATATTGCCCAAGATACCAACGACCGCTTTTTGGCCAATATTCAAAAAGGCGGCACTTATTCGGTGGTACCGCGCATTCCCGCCGGCGAAATCACCCCCGACAAATTGCTGGTGATTGCTCAAGTGGCAAAAAAATACGATCTCTACACCAAAATCACCGGCGGCCAGCGCATCGATATGTTTGGCGCCCATGTCGGCGATTTACCGGCGATTTGGGAAGAATTAATCGCCGCCGGCTTTGAGAGCGGCCACGCCTACGGCAAATCGCTGCGCACGGTAAAATCCTGCGTGGGCAGCACCTGGTGCCGCTACGGCGTACAAGATTCGGTAGGTTTTGCCATTGATTTGGAAAACCGCTACAAAGGCTTGCGCACGCCGCACAAATTCAAATCCGGAGTATCCGGCTGCGTGCGCGAATGTGCCGAAGCACAAAGCAAAGATTTCGGCATCATCGCCACCGAAAAAGGCTGGAATATTTATGTCGGCGGCAACGGCGGTGCCAAACCGCAACACGCCACCCTGCTCGCCGCCGATGTCGACAGCGATACCGCCATGCGCTATATCGACCGTTTTTTGATGTTTTACGCCCAAACCGCCGAGCCGCTGCAACGTACCGCGCCGTGGCTCAACAAACTCGAAGGCGGCATCGAATACCTGAAAGACGTGATTATCCGCGACAGCCTCGGCATCTGTGCCGACCTCGACGAGCAAATGCAGCACCACATAGCCACTTACGTGTGCGAATGGAAAGATGCCGTTTCCGACCCTGAAAAACGCAAACGTTTCCGCCACTTTGTTAATTCTGATGCCAAAGACGAAACCATCCGCTTTATCCCTATGCGCGAGATGAAACGGCCTGCCGATTGGCATGACGAAACAGAAAACAGCAAAGAAAAAGAAACCGCCTCATAAGCATGCCGGTTCAGACGGCCTCAAAACTAATCAGCGAAAGGACAAACTCATGACCCAATGGCACCCGGTCGGCACCACCGCCGATTTTCCCGAAGACGGCGGCGCCTGCGCCGAAGTAGCCGGCAAACAGATTGCCGTGTTCCATTTTGCCCGCCGCGGCAAATGGTATGCCACCGACAACCTCTGCCCGCACAAACAGCAAATGGCGCTGGCACGCGGCATGCTGGGCTCGGTATGCGATGAATCGGGCAAGCATATCCCCAAAGTGGCCTGCCCGTTCCACAAAAAAACCTATTCGCTTGAAGACGGCCGCTGCCTCTCCGGCGATGATTATCAAATCGGCGTATACCCCGTGAAAGTGGAAAACGGCGCAGTGTTTGTTGCCGTATAAAGCAGTTTTCAGACGGCCTGACATACCCATGCGCAAAAACACACCGGCAGCTTTGCGGCCTGTCTGCTGATTGTGCAAGAAATAGCAGGCCGTCTGAAAACTATTTGCTTTCAGACGGCCCGGGTGTTTCGACAAAGCATCAAGTCGGCAATATATGCACTTTCACATGCTGCCCTGCGGCAACGGTTTCGCCGGGCGGCACTTCGCATAATGCATTGGCACGAGCGCAGGTGCTGAGCATGGCGGAGCCTTGGTTCGGCAGCAACACCGCGACGGTTTCGCCGGCATCATCTACTTCGACGCACACCCGCAGAAATTCACGGCGCTTAATGGCTTTGCGGGTATCAAATGCGGCTTTAACAGTAAAGTTGGGCAGATTCCAATAGCGCGGATATTTACCCATCAGTTTGTTTAACACCGGAAACAGCAGCATGTGGGCAGTGACGAAAGTGGCTACCGGGTTGCCGGGCAGGATAAACACTTTGGTGTTGCCGATGCTGCCCCAGGCAAAAGGTTTGCCGGGCTTGATGGCCAAGGTGTGGGTGGTGAGTGTGCCCACATTTTCAATGGCTTGCTTGAGATAATCGGCTTCGCCCACTGAGGCGCCGCCGCTGGTGATGATAACGTCGAATTTTTTGGCGGCATAACCCAGCGCGGTTTCGGTGCGGCTCAGGTCGTCGGGCAGAATGCCGCCGTCCATCACTTCGGCACCGCGTGTTTTCAGCCAGGCAATCAGCTGGTAGCGGTTGGCATCGTAAATTTTACCTTCTGCCGCCGGTTCGCCGGGCTCGATGATTTCGTTGCCACTGGAAAATACGATCACTTTCAGTTTTTCGTAAACCGGCACGTTTTTATAGCCTTGCGAAGCGGCCAGCCCCAACGCGGCGGCGTTGAGCTTGCTGCCCTGCGCCAGCAATTCCTGCCCCACTTCGATTTCTTCGGCTCTCAGGCGCATGTGTTGGCCGGGAGCGATGTCGGCAAGAATGTGCAACGCGCCGTTTTCGATTTCGGTTTGCTCCTGCGGCACCACGGCGGTGGTGTTTTCGGGCAGCGGCGCGCCGGTAAAAATGCGCACGGCTTCTCCGTGTTGCAGCGGTGCGGCAGCGCATTCGCCGGCCTGCACGCGGCTGATAACGGTAAAGTCTTTCAGACGGCCTTGCGTATCGCATACGGCATAGCCGTCCATGGCGCTGTTGTCAAACATGGGGCTGGGATATTGTGCCGGCAGCGGCGCCGCTAAAATGCGGTTGGCGGCTTCGGCCAGGGCAAGATTGGCGCTGCCCAATGTGCAGGCATGGGTGTCGAGCAGTTGTTGGCGGGCGGTATTGAAATCTAGCATGGCGGGGTGTCCATATCTTGTGGTGAATTATAGTTGGCAAAACAGGCATCCGCCGCAAACTGCACTGAACGGGCGCGTTGCTGCTGCAACCAGCCGCGGATGGTGCGCATGCCGGCATTCAGGTAGGCGATGGAGCTGGGCAGCAGCTGCGGGCGGAAAAACATCACGCTGTAATGCTGTTGGTTGTCGGTTTGGGCGTAAAAAGCACTGCAAAGCGGCGAACGTTGCGCGGCGGCCTGAAACACCTGCACCAGATTTTCGGGCAGGTATAAGGTGTCGCACGGCACCACCAGCAGCCAATCGGCTTTGGCCAGTTGGATATCGCTGGCCGATGTGCACAAAGCGGCCAGCGGGCCCAGCCCCTGCCATTGGCGGGCATCGGCAAAAACGTGGGCGCTGCGGGCGGCATATTCTTCAAGGTTGCGGTTGGCGCTGATGGCGATGTGCCCCACTTGCGGGCGGATGCGGCCGATAACATGGTCGACAAACGCCCGGCCCTGCCATTCGATCAAGCCTTTGTCGCGGCCGCTCATGCGCCGCCCTTCGCCGCCGGCCAAAATCAATGCGCTGACATTCATGGTTGTTCCCATTGTGCGGCGGCGGCGCAATCGCTTTGCTTGGCCGCTACCCACTGTTCGCGGCCGTCTGAAAAAGCTTCCTGCTTCCAGAAAGGCGCTTCTGTTTTTAAATAGTCCATCAGATATTCGGCGGCCTCAAAGGCCGCTTGGCGGTGTTCGGAGGCGGTCAGCACCAACACAATCTGCTCGTCGGCAGCCAGCCGGCCGACACGGTGGATAACGGTGCAGGCGCTCAGCGGCCAGCGGCCGGCAGCCGTTTGCACAATGCGGGCGATTTCGGCTTCGGTTACTTCGGGGAAATGCTCGAGATAAAGATGCGACAACGGCGTGTCGGTATCGCGGTCGCGCACGAGGCCGGTAAAGCTTACCACGGCACCGATATTGCCGCCCGAAGCCAGCAAGGCCTGATATTCCTGTTGCAGGTTGAAGTCGGCGGTTTGAACGCGGATCACGGCTTGCATCGTCATCCTCCCGTTACCGGCGGCAGCAGGCCGACTTCGGCGCCATCGGGAATCTCATCCTGCCAGGTGCTGATTTTTTTATTGATAACCAGGCGGAAAATCTGCCCGGGCGCCAAGGCGGTTTGCCACTCTTCGCCGCGCCCGTGCAGCAGCGCCAGCAAATCGGTGCCGTTGCCGCCCGGCCAGCTGATTTGCTCTTGGGCGGTATTGAGGCGCTGCTTGAGCACGCCGAAATAGAGAATTGTAATCATGTTGGAATGGGCCGTCTGAAAAGAAACTGCTGTTGGAAAAGATATTGACAGAATTTTACACCAAAACCCAGCCCCATTCAGCGAATAAACACCTAGCCTTTCGGCGGATTGAATATACTTCCATGAGATGATACTTTATAACTAGTTCCAACCATTTGCATCATTATGAAACCACCTGTCATCAACCGTTTCGGCACCAGCCTTTCCGCCCGCCTCAAGCTGCTCACCTGCTTGTGGGTGGGTGCGGCGCTGTTTTCCATCGCCTTTACGCTGGTTTTGTCGTGGCGGCTAGAAGGCGCGGGGGCAGCCATCAACGATGCGGGCAGCCTGCGCATGCGCACTTACCGGCTGGCCTATTTGGTGAACCGGCAGGCTGCCCCGGCCACCCTGCGGGCGCAAATCCATTCGTTTGAACAAACCATGCACACCATCGAACGCGGCGACCCTGCCCGGCCGCTGTTTTTGCCCGACAAACCGGAAGTGCACGAAAAAATGCAGGCCATCGTGAACCATTGGTACCGCGTGATCAAGCCGCTGATGGAAAACGGCCCGCCCGACAGCGAGCAGTTGCGCCAGTTTGTCAGCCTGATCGACAGCTTTGTGCTGTCGGTTGAAACCGTCAACGCGCGCAACACCGAATGGCTGCGCCTGTTTCAGACGGCCTTGATGGCGATGGTGATGATGGGCGCCGGCGTGATGGTGGTGTTGCTTTATTTATGGGTTATCCGCCCGATTGATGTGCTCCGCGACGGCATGCAGGCCATCCGCCGCGGCCGTTTCGGCGCACAGGTAACCACCGGCAATGTGGCTGAATTTGCCCAGCTCGGCAATGGTTTCAACCAGATGAGCGCCCACTTGAAAACACTTTACACCGATTTGGAAGGGCAAGTGGCGCTGCAAACGCAAAATCTGGCCAACAAAAACCGCGAGCTCGAAACCCTCTACCAAACCACCCGCGATTTACACCAAAGCCACACCGCCACCACCGCCGCCGAAGATTTTCTGGCGCGGGTTCTGCCTGAAATCGCCGCCGATGCCGGCAGCGTGAGGCTGCTCGATTTCGACCGCAAACGCATGGATCTGGCCGCCAGCAGCGGCCTGCCCGAAAAGCTGCAAACCGCCGAACAATGCGAGCGCCTGGAAGAATGCCTGTGCGGTGCCGCAGCGCAGAAAACCGATGAACAACCGGTTTATTTTTTTGACACCCACACGCCGCAAAACACCGCCACCCTGTGCGAACATGCAGGCTTTGACGATGTGGCCGTGTTCCCCATCCGCTATAAAGACCAAGAGCTCGGCATTTTCACGCTTTATTTTTCAGACGGCCGCAAGCTGGCGCCGGGCGATACCGAGCTGCTGCACGCACTTTGCGACCAGCTGGGCGTGTCGATTGCCAACAGCCGGCTGGCTTCCGAAAACCAGCAATTGGCTGTATTGCAGGAGCGCAACCTGATGGCGCAAGGCCTGCACGACAGTATTGCGCAAACGCTGACCTTCCTCAACCTGCAAGTGCAAATGCTCGAAAGCGCCGTGGCTGCCGGCGAAAAAGAGCAAGTGGCGGAAAACATGCGCTTCATCAAAGAGGGCGTGCAGGAATGCTACGACGACGTGCGTGAGCTGCTGTTGAATTTCCGCACCAAAATCAGCAAAAAAGAATTTCCCGATGCGGTGCGCACACTCGTGAAACGTTTCGAGCAGCAAACCCAGATTCCCGTCGACACCGACTGGGTCGGCCACGGCATGCCGCTAAGCGCCGATGAGCAATTGCAGGTGATTTTTATTTTGCAGGAAAGCCTGTCCAACATCCGCAAACACGCCCAAGCCAAACAAGTGCGGCTCAAAATTACCAACGAACAGGATTTCACCCTGAATATTTGCGACAACGGCATCGGTTTCGACACAGGCCGTCTGAACAATCTTTCGGGCGAGCATGTCGGGCTGGGCATCATGCATGAACGGGCCCGTCGCATCCACGCCCGACTTGAGGTACAATCCACGCCATTACAAGGCACTACAATTACATTAACGCTGCCACACCAAAAGAGAACGGCCACATGAGCAAAATCAAAATTATTCTGGTTGACGACCACACCCTGTTTCGCAGCGGCATCAAAGCCCTGCTCTCCCGCCAAGACGATTTAGAGGTGATCGGCGAAGCGGCCGACGGCCTTTCCGGCGTGAAACTGGCCGAACAGCTCAGCCCCGATATCGTGTTGCTCGATTTGGACATGCCGGTGATGAACGGCCGCGAAGCATTGGCGCAAATCTTGAGCGCCAACCCCCAGCAAACCGTGGTGATGCTCACCGTGTCGGAAGACAGCGACGATCTCACCGAATGCATGCGCATCGGCGCGCGCGGCTTTTTGCTGAAAAACATCAACGCCGATTTTCTACTGGAAAGCATCCGCAAAGCCGTAGACGGCGACAATGTGTTTTCCCCCGAAATGACCGCACGGCTGGTGCAATCGCTGATTTCCCCGGCTGCACCGCCGAAAAACAACGAATTGGCCAGCCTGACCCCGCGCGAATTGGAAATTTTGGGCTATTTGGCTTCCGGCCACAGCAATAAAGTGATTGCCCGTCATCTTGATTTGGCCGAATCCACCATCAAAGTGCATGTTCAGAATATTTTGCGCAAGCTCGAATTAAGCAGCCGCGTGCAGGCAGCCGTGTATGCCGTGCAGCATAAAGTGCCGCAGCCGGGCAGCTAGGGTGTCCTGACAATTCGTTTATGAGGGGATTTTTGTTCCTGAAAATGCAGATGCCAGGCAAAAAACGCAGCAAGATTGGACATCTTGCGAGGCTTTTTAACGCAGCAGATGCGTTTTCAGGGGCAAAATACACCCGTAAATCGAATTGTCCGGACACCCTAGGGTGTCCTGACCATTCATTTATCGGAGAACCAACCGCCATGCCGCAAAACATCAAAAATATGCTGTCGCTTTACTTTATCGCCGGCACTCAAGATTTCCGCCATGCAGAAGGCGATCGCAGCCAAGCCCTGCTCGACTGCCTGGAGCAGGCGCTCGCAAACGGTATTACCTGTTTCCAATTGCGTGAAAAAGAAGCCCACTCGCTGGCAGATGCCGCAGCCATAGAGGCGCTTGCCCGCGCCTGCCTGGCTCTGTGCCGCCGGCACCGCGTGCCGTTTTTTATTGACGACAATGTCGATTTGGCCTTGAAAATCGGCGCAGACGGCATCCATGTAGGCCAAGAAGATATGCCGGTTGAGGAAGTTATCCGATTGTGCGGCGGCAAACTGATGATCGGTTTGTCGACCAACACCGTTGAGCAGGCGCAGCAGGGCAGCCGTTATACCGCCATCGATTATTTCGGTGTCGGCCCGATGTTTCCCACCCAATCCAAAGCCAAACCCAATCCCTTGGCCGGCGCCAAACGTTTGCAGGAAATCCGCCGCGCAGGCATTGACAAACCATTAGTGGCCATCGGCGGCATCAAACCCCACAACGTGCATGAAATTTACGCCACCGGCGCGGCTGACGGCATAGCCGTTATTTCTGTGATTGCCCAATCCCAAGATGTGGCGCAAACCATCCGCGAATTAAAAACAGGCAAACCGGAAGCGGCATCAAGATAATGTGCCGCTGTGCCCATACACTAAGGCCGTCTGAAAAGCAGATTTTCTTTTCAGACGGCCTTTGGGTGTTTTAATGCGTCATATATCATCATCTTTTTTATGCTAAAAGCACATCTGCTGCGTTAAAAACACCCGCAAGATACCCGTATTTATTTACCTGATGATTCGGCATATTTTGTGAGTTGATTCAGACTTCAACGCAGAAGCATACCGCCCGTTTGCCAGCATTTAAGCCAACGCGGTTTGGCAACGGATATCAGCAATCGCCGTTTACCTACTCATCGTCCGGTTTTTCACGAACGGGCATCACTGCCGCCAACAACCAGGCCAAGCACATTAAAAAAATCAGAAATATGCAGGTGGCCAACAGGTGCGACCCCAAAGATTGGCCGAGAAACAACGGTGTCATCATCTTCTCCCTATCGCCCGCGCGGGTGCGGCAGCGGGCATTCTGCAATCCATGCTAAAAGCAACAAGGTCGGTAGGTGGCGGAACCGGAACACTTTAATTTTTATGTGTAAATTTTAGTGTGTTTGCGTGAGAATATAACAAGGCCGTCTGAAAATCAACCATTGTTTCAGACGGCCATATAAATTTCATATTGCAGTAATATAAAAAAATTCAATAAATTAAAGTAACTTTTACGCCAATACCCCCAAAATCACGCTGCCCGACTGAAACACTGCCGCCGCTTTCTGCCCCGGATGCAGATCAAGCTGCTCGGTGCTCTGCATGGTGATGCCGGCCGTTATCATCATGCCGCCGCCCACATCAAGGGCAACCACCGAATTGACCGCGCCGCGGTCGATATGGCTGATGATGCCGTCGAGCCGGTTGCATGCCGAGAGTTTGATGTTGGCCAAATCAGTGGCAACCAACACATCAGTCGATTTAACCAACACGATAACCGCGCTGCCCGGCCGCAAGGCCAAATCATCACAACACTCGGGCGTGATTGCTGCCGTGAGCGTTTGGCCGCCGGGCAGTGCCACCGCCACCGCGCATGTTTCCGCCCTCTTGCCGATTGAAGCGACCACACCCGAAAGCTGGTTGCGTGCACTGGTTTTCATGTGTTGATTTTCCTTTTTCAGACGGCCTTTGATTGTTCAGACGGCCTGTCATACCTGTCTGCAAGCCTGCCTGCCGATGCAGTATGAGCAAATGCTGTACGGCATCTTAATGCTTTTAACGTGTGTGTGGAAGTGTTTTCAGCGGCCAAAAGCTGCCATCAATCGAATTGTCAGAATACCCTAATCCGAAAGCATTACGCCCCCTACTCTATCAGGCCGTCTGAACCCTATTCCAATGATTTTCTGCAAAGCCCTTTAGGCGCATATTTTTTGACACGCGGCTACTTTATATTACAGCTTAACCAAAAAGGTTTTGAGAACAGCTTTATTTATAAAGCGCAAAGTGAGGGACACTCCAATGAGCCACTTTTTAGACCGTCTGAAATTTTTCAGCAACAAACACGAGCCGTTTGCCAACGGCCACGGCGTACTGACCGAAGAAGACCGCAAATGGGAAAACGCCTACCGCAGCCGCTGGCAGCACGATAAAGTTGTGCGCTCCACCCACGGCGTTAACTGCACCGGCTCCTGTAGCTGGAAAGTTTATGTGAAAAACGGCCTGATTACCTGGGAAACCCAGCAAACCGACTACCCGCGCACCCGCCCCGACCTGCCCAACCATGAGCCGCGCGGCTGCCCGCGCGGTGCGTCTTACAGCTGGTATGTGTATTCCGCCCAACGTGTGAAATACCCGATGATTCGCGGCGTATTGGCCGAAATGTGGCGCAATGCGCGTCAAACCATGTCGCCGGTAGAAGCTTGGGCATACATTGTTGAAAACGAAGAACGCAGCAAAGCCTACAAAACCCAACGCGGCTTGGGCGGATTTGTGCGCGCCGATTGGGAAGAAGCCAATGAAATGGTGGCCGCCGCCAATGCCTACACCATTAAAAACTACGGCCCCGACCGCGTTATCGGCTTCTCACCGATTCCTGCCATGTCGATGGTGAGCTACGCCGCCGGTGCGCGCTATCTGGGCCTGATCGGCGGCGTACCGCTTTCGTTTTACGACTGGTATTGCGATTTGCCGCCCGCCAGCCCGCAAGTTTGGGGTGAGCAAACCGATGTGGCCGAATCAGCCGACTGGTACAACTCGAATTATCTGATGGTATGGGGCTCCAACGTGCCGATGACGCGCACGCCCGATGCCCACTTCTATACCGAAGTGCGCTACAAAGGCACCAAAACCGTAGCCGTTTCGAGCGATTTCGGCGAGATGGCCAAATTCGGCGATATCTGGCTGGCGCCGAAACAAGGCACCGATGCTGCATTGGCAATGGCCATGGGGCATGTGATTATGAAGGAATTCCACCTCGATAATCCGTCGGCCTACTTCACCGACTACATCCGCCAATATACCGACATGCCGATGCTGGTGCGCTTGGAAAAAACCGCCGCCGGCTATGAGCCGCAATACTTCCTACGTGCTTCCGATATCGACGGCAGCCTCGGCGAAACCGAAAACACCGAATGGAAAACCCTTACTTGGGACGAAACCGCCGACAGCCTGGGCGTGCCCAACGGCTCGGTCGGCTTCCGTTGGGACGGCAGCCGGAAATGGAACCTCGAAGAACGCGCCCAAGGCAAAGACACCCGTGCGGCATTGAGCCTGAAAAATTCGGCTGATGACATTGCCAGCGTCGGCTTTACCTACTTCGGCGGCGAACACGATGATTTGGTTTACCGCAAAGTGCCGGCCAAACGCATTGCGCTGGCCAACGGCGAAACCGCTCTTGTGGCCACTGTATTCGATTTGATGGTGGCCAACTACGGTATCGAAAACGGTCAAAACGACGAAAATTGTGCTAAAGACTATTTCGACGACAAACCTTACACCCCGGCATGGCAAGAGAAGCATACCGGCGTGAAACCCGAGCTGGTGATTCAGGTGGCACGCGAGTTTGCCCAAAACGCACACGACACCGAAGGCCGCAGCATGGTGATTGTGGGCGCCGGGCTCAACCACTGGTATCACATGGATATGGCTTACCGCGGCATCATCAATATGCTGATGCTGTGCGGTGCCATCGGCAAATCCGGCGGCGGCTGGTGCCATTATGTCGGCCAGGAAAAACTGCGCCCGCAAAGCGGCTGGACACCGCTCACCTTCGCACTTGACTGGCACCGTCCGCCGCGCCAGATGAACGGCACCTCGTTTTTCTATGCGCACACCAGCCAATGGCGCCATGAAAAGCTGGGCATGAATGAAATCCTCGCCCCGGGTGCCGACGGCAAAATGGAAAACATGTCGATGATCGACTACAACGCCAAAGCCGAACGCATGGGCTGGCTGCCTTCCGCGCCGCAATTGAGCGCCAACCCGCTGGATATTGTCGACCAAGCTGAAGCCGCCGGCCAAAATCCTACTGATTTTGTGGTAAACGGCCTCAAATCAGGCAGCCTCGACATGGCCTGTAACGACCCCGACAACCCGCAAAACTTCCCGCGCAACCTGTTTGTGTGGCGCTCCAACCTGCTCGGCTCTTCCGGCAAAGGCCATGAATATTTTCTGAAATATCTGCTCGGCACCCAAAATGCGGTGTTCAGCGAAGAAGCAGACTGCATCACGCCGTCTGAAATCACCGTGCGCCCCGCCGCCGAAGGCAAGCTGGATTTGCTGACCGTGCTTGATTTCCGCATGTCGACCACCTGCCTCTACGGCGATATCGTGTTGCCGACCGCCACCTGGTATGAAAAAGACGACCTCAACACCTCCGACATGCACCCGTTCATCCACCCCTTGAGCGAGGCGGTCAACCCGTTGTGGCAAAGCAAAACCGATTGGGAAATCTATAAAGGTTTCGCCAAAAAATTCAGCGAAATCGGCAAAGACTACCTCGGCGTGCGCAAAGACATCGTGCTCACCCCGCTGATGCACGACAGCCCGCAGGAGATGGGGCAACCCTTCGACCCGAAAGATTGGAAACACGGCGAATGCGAGCCGGTGCCGGGTAAAACCATGCCGGCCATGACAGTGGTTGAACGCGATTACGGCCTGATTTACGAAAAATTCACTTCCATCGGCCCCTTGCTGGAAACAATCAACAACAACGGTAAAGGCCTGGCCTGGCAAACCGGCCACGAAGTGGAATTGCTGCGCAAACTCAACGGCGTGCGTGCCGAGGGCGCGGGCAAAGGCCAGCCGAAGCTGGACACCGCCATTGATGCCGCCGAGATGATTCTCACTTTGGCGCCGGAAACCAACGGCCACGTTGCCGTAAAAGCCTGGGAAGCGCTGAGCAAAGCCACCGGCCGCGAACACAAACATCTGGCCGCCTCTGCCGAGCACACCCAAATCCGCTTCCGCGACATCGTCGCCCAGCCGCGCAAAATTATCTCATCGCCCATTTGGTCGGGTATTGAAAGCGAAGAAGTCAGCTACAACGCCGGCTACACCAATGTGCACGAGCTGATTCCGTGGCGCACCATTACCGGCCGCCAGCAGTTTTATCAAGATCACTTGTGGATGCGCTCTTTCGGCGAACACCTGTGTGTTTACAAACCCGCAGTCGATTTGAAAACCACGCAAAAACTGCTCGGTCAGCGCGGCAACGGCAATAAGGAAATCACGCTGAACTTCCTCACGCCGCATCAAAAATGGGGCATCCACAGCACCTATTCGGAAAACCTGCGCATGCTTACTCTGTTCCGTGGCGGCCCGAATGTGTGGATCAGTGAAACAGACGCGAAAAAAGCCGGCATCGTCGACAACGACTGGGTGGAAGTGTTTAACGCCAACGGCACCATCACCGCCCGCGCCGTGGTGAGCCAGCGGATTCCGGAAACCATGATTCTGATGTACCACGCGCAAGAAAAAATCGTTAATGTGCCCGGTGCGGAAACTTCCGGCAAACGCGGCGGCATTCACAATTCGGTAACGCGCACGGTGTTGAAGCCCACCCACATGATCGGCGGCTACGCCCAACAGGCTTACGGCTTCAACTATTACGGCACCGTCGGCGCCAACCGCGACGAGTTTGTGATTGTGCGCAAAATGAACCGCGTAGACTGGATGGACGAACCGGCATAAAGCCCAAACCGACCACAGCCAAGCTTTCAGACGGCCTTGTTTAAAACGCAGGCCGTCTGAAAAGAAAAACAAATGTTTCAGACGGCCTTAACCAATCAAAAGCCTGTTTGAACAAAACAAAAGGAACAACACCATGAAAATCAGAGCACAAGTAGGCATGGTTCTGAACCTGGACAAATGTATCGGCTGCCACACCTGCTCCGTTACCTGTAAAAACGTGTGGACATCGCGCGACGGCGTGGAATACGCCTGGTTTAACAACGTAGAAACCAAGCCCGGCATCGGCTTTCCGAAAAACTGGGAAGACCAAGAAAAATGGAACGGCGGCTGGGTGCGCAAGCCCGACGGCAAGCTCGTACCCAAACAAGGCGGCAAGCTGAAAATTCTGGCCAACATCTTCGCCAACCCCAATATGCCGCAGATTGACGACTATTACGAGCCGTTCACCTACGATTACGAGCATCTGCAAAACGCGCCGAAAATGAAAACACCGCCGACGGCGCGCCCCGTTTCCGTGCTGACCGGCAAGAAAATGGACAAAATCGAATGGGGCCCCAACTGGGAAGACGATTTGGCCGGCGAATTTGAAAAACGCGCCAAAGACGTGTTGTTTGAAGGCATCCAAAAAGACATGCACGCCGCGTTTGAGCAAACCTTTATGATGTATCTGCCGCGCCTGTGCGAACACTGCCTGAACCCGACCTGCGTAGCCTCTTGCCCTTCCGGCAGTATCTACAAGCGTGAAGACGACGGCATTGTGCTGATTGACCAAGACAAATGCCGCGGCTGGCGCATGTGCGTATCGGGCTGCCCGTATAAAAAAATCTACTACAACTGGACAAGCGGCAAAGCCGAAAAATGCACTTTCTGCTACCCGCGCATCGAAGGCGGCCAGCCCACCGTATGCTCGGAAACCTGTGTCGGCCGCATCCGTTACCTCGGCGTATTGCTTTACGATGCCGACAAAATCGAGCAGGCCGCTTCAGTAGAAAACCCGCAAGATCTGTATGAACAACAGCTCGGCGTGTTTCTCAACCCGCACGACCCGGAAGTGCAAAAAGAAGCCCTCAAACAAGGCATCAGCCAAAGCTGGCTCGATGCCGCCAAAAAATCACCGGTCTACAAAATGGCGATGGAATGGAAAGTGGCCTTCCCCCTACACCCCGAATACCGCACGCTGCCGATGGTTTGGTATATTCCGCCCTTATCGCCCATCCAATCGGCTATCGAAAATGGTTTGGTGGGTGAAAACGGCATCATTCCCAGCGTTGACGAAATGCGTATTCCGCTGCGCTACCTGGCCAATCTGCTTACCGCCGGTAAAATCGAGCCGATTAAAGCCGCCCTCGAACGTATGATAGCCATGCGCCGCTTCAAGCGCGGCCAAACCGTGCACGGCGAAACGCTTGAAGCCACGTTAGACGGTACCGGCCTCACACCGGCGATGGTTGAAGACATGTATCAGATTATGGCGATTGCCAATTATGAAGACCGCTTCGTTATCCCCACTTCGCATAAAGAAATGGTGGAAAACAGCTTCGACGACAAATCCGGCTGCGGCTTCACCTTCGGCAACGGCTGCTCCAGCGGCAGCAGCGAAGAGAGCCTGTTCGGCAAACGCAAAGGCACACCGATTGTATTCCACGGTCTGCGCAAAGATGCCGAAGACAACCGTGAAAAAGGAGTGCGCTGATGGCTGCCAACCCCGTTTACCAATGGTTTTCGGCGCTGTTGTGCTATCCCGAAGCCGACTTGCTCGAAGCGCTGCCTGAGTTTCAGACGGCCTTACAGCAATGGCCCGAATTATCAGCGCAGCAAACCGCCCTGCAAGGCTTTCTGGATTATTTAGGCAGCCACAGTTTGCGCGAATTGCAGGAAAATTATGTCGCCACTTTCGACCGCAACCGCAACCACGCGCTCTACATTTTCGAACATGTTTACGGTGAAGACCGCGACCGCGGCAGCGCCATGGTCGACTTGCTGCAAGAATACCGCCGTGGCGGCTTTGAATTGGGTGATGACGAATTGCCCGACTATCTGCCGGTATTGCTGGAATATCTGGCGCAGGTGCCGTCTGAACACGCGCAAAAGCTGTTGGGCGATGCCGTGCACGTGGTGGCGCATATTGCCGGCAAGCTGAATGCTGCCGCTTCACCTTATGCCGCCCTGCTGCAAGGTGTTACCGCGCTGAGCCCGGTTGCCCCGCTGCCCTTGGTCGAGCCGCCGGTGCGCGACATGGATGAAGCGATGGAAACCTTCGGCCCCGATTTCAGCGGCCAGGAGCCCTTGCTCAAGCCCAGCATCGAAACCGTACAGTTTTATCCCAAATCTGCGTATCACGCCGCAGCAAAAGGAGCCGCATCATGAACACGTTTAACCAATTTTTCTTCGGTATTTATCCGTATATCTGCCTGGCGATTTTCTTTTTCGGCTCGCTCGTGCGCTTCGACCGCGAGCAATACAGCTGGAAAAGCGAATCCAGCCAGCTCTTGTATCGCGGTCAATTGCGGCTGGGCAATATTTTGTTTCACGTCGGCGTATTGATGGTGTTTTTCGGCCACCTGTTCGGCCTGCTTACCCCCTTGTGGTTTTGGGAATTTATCGGCGTATCGCATGAAGCCAAACAGATTTTCGCCATGCTGATGGGCGGCATCTTCGGCCTGATGGCGCTGGCCGGCCTGATTATCTTGATTAACCGCCGCTTCAAATGCGACCGCCTCGCTGCCAACTCCACCTGGCGCGACAAATTGGTGTTGATCTGGATTCTGATCACGCTGCTGCTGGGTTTGAGCACCATCTTTGTGAGTATGCAGCACACCGACGGCCATGAAATGGTGCAGCTGATGCATTGGGCGCAACACATCGTGACCTTCCGTGGCGGCGCGGCAAGCTATATCGCCGAAGCCAACCTGCTTTTCAAACTGCACATCTTTATGGGCATGACGTTTTTCCTGATTTTCCCGTTCACCCGCATGGTACACGTATGGAGCGGTTTTGCCAGCGTAAGCTATCTCGGCCGCGCCTGGCAGCTGGTACGCCGCCGTTAGGCTATCGTGAAATGAATAAAAGTGCTAAAGCGTTACTGCCTTGTCTCACTACTTTCTTCATTTCACTATATCCTGAATAAATATTCTGAATTAACCATTTGAAACAAACAAAGGCCATCTGAAACTTATGTTTTCAGACGGCCTTTAGCGTATCGGCAATTCGTTGATAATGTGCTTTTAGCACAAAAAAGATGATGATATATGACACATCAGGACACCCTAGGGTGTCCTGATGTGTCGTTTATGAGGGGATTTTTGTTCCTGAAAATGCAGATGCCAGGCAAAAAACGCAGCAAGATTGGACATCTTGCGAGGCTTTTTAACGCAGCAGATGCTTTTTCAGGGGCAAAATACACCCGTAAATCGAATTGTCCGGACACCCTAGCGTGAAAGCTTGATGGCTATCAGCCCGAACAAGCCAAAAATGCTATAATAGCCGATTCGTTTTACACGGAAATTTCCGGCAAAAGGCACAGATAAGCATGAGCAGCTCAAACGACACCATCCGCATCCGCGGCGCCCGCACCCATAATCTGAAAAACATCGATCTCGATATTCCCCGCCACAAGCTGGTGGTGGTTACCGGCTTGTCGGGCAGCGGCAAATCCTCGCTCGCGTTCGACACGCTCTATGCCGAAGGCCAGCGCCGCTATGTGGAAAGCTTGTCTGCCTATGCGCGCCAATTTTTGCAGATGATGGACAAACCCGATGTCGATTTGATCGAAGGCCTCTCGCCCGCCATCTCTATCGAGCAGAAATCCACCAGCCACAACCCGCGCTCCACCGTGGGCACGGTAACGGAAATCCACGACTACCTGCGCCTGCTCTACGCCCGCGTCGGCACGCCTTATTGCCCCGAACACGATTTGCCGCTCACCAGCCAAACCGTGTCGCAGATGGTGGACAACGTACTTGCGCTGCCGGAAGACACGCGCGTGATGATTCTCGCCCCGGCCGTGCGCGGCCGCAAAGGCGAATTTGTTGATTTGTTTCAAGATTTGCAGGCACAAGGCTTTGCCCGCGTGCGCGTGGACGGCGAAGTGTATCAGCTCGATGAAGTGCCCAAGCTCGAAAAAAACATCAAACACAATATCGATGTGGTTATCGACCGCGTCAAAGTAAAAGCCGACATCAAGCAGCGGCTGGCCGAAAGCTTTGAAACCGCGCTGCGTCACGGCAGCGACCGTGCATTGGCAATGGAAATGGACAGCGGCGAAGAGCATTGGTTTTCCGCCACCTTTTCCTGCCCCGTATGCTCCTACAGCCTGCCCGAGCTGGAACCGCGCCTGTTTTCCTTCAACAACCCCGTCGGCGCCTGCCCCACCTGCGACGGCTTGGGCAGCATGAATTTTTTCGACCCCGCCCGTGTAGTGATGCACCCCGAATTGTCGCTCGCCGCCGGCGCGATTAAAGGTTGGGACAAACGCAACACCTTCTATTTCCAAATGATTCAATCGCTCGGCAAACATTACGGCTTTGATGTCAACACGCCGTTTGAAGCGCTGCCCGAAAAAGTTCAAAAAGTGGTGTTAAACGGCTCCGGCAAAGAAGTGGTCGAATTTACCTACCTGAGCGAGCGCGGCGGCACGTTCCAGCGCGAACATGCTTTTGAAGGCATTTTGCCCAATCTCGAGCGCCGCTACCGCGAAACCGATTCCCCCGCCGTGCGCGAAGAATTATCGCAATACCAAAGCCACCGCGCCTGCCCCAGCTGCGGCGGCGCGCGCCTGCGCAAAGAAGCCCGCTATGTGTATGTAGGCAAACAGCCGCTGCACGAGCTTTCTGCCTGGCCGCTCACCCAAACCCACCGCTTTTTCGAAACCTTAGATTTAGAGGGCAACAAAAAGCAAATCGCCGAAAAAATCCTCAAAGAAATCACCGAGCGCTTGGGCTTTCTGATTAATGTCGGCCTCGATTACCTCAACCTCAGCCGCAGCGCCGAAACCCTCTCCGGCGGTGAAGCCCAGCGCATCCGCCTGGCCAGCCAAATCGGCAGCGGCCTCACCGGCGTGATGTATGTGCTCGACGAGCCTTCCATCGGCCTGCACCAGCGCGACAACGACCGCCTGCTCGCCACCCTCAAACGCCTGCGCGATTTGGGCAACAGCGTGATTGTGGTCGAGCACGACGAAGACGCCATCCGCGAAGCCGATTTTGTGGTCGACATGGGCCCCGGTGCCGGCGAGCACGGCGGCAACGTACTGATTGCCGACACCCCCGAAAAAGTCGCCGCCTGTGCCAACTCGGTAACCGGCCAATATTTGAGCGGCAAACAAGCCATCGCCGTGCCCTCAGTTCGCACGCCCGTCAACCCCGAACGCATGCTGGTATTGAAAGGCGCCAAAGGCAACAACCTCAAAAACGTGACCCTCGAACTGCCGCTCGGTTTGATTACCTGCATCACCGGCGTATCCGGCAGCGGCAAATCCACCTTGATTAACGACACGCTGGCCAAAATCACCGCCCGCGAGCTCAACCGCGCCAGCGAAGAGCCCGCCCCCTATGACGACATCAAAGGGCTGGAACACCTCGACAAAGTGATTAATGTCGACCAATCCCCCATCGGCCGCACCCCGCGTTCCAACCCGGCAACCTATACCGGCCTGTTCACGCCCATCCGCGAGCTGTTCGCCGGTGTGCCCCTTTCACGCGAACGCGGCTACAACGTCGGCCGCTTCTCATTCAACGTTAAAGGCGGCCGCTGCGAAGCCTGCCAAGGCGACGGTGTGATTAAAGTGGAAATGCACTTCTTGCCTGATGTATACGTGCCCTGCGAAGTCTGCCACGGCAAACGCTACAACCGCGAAACGCTGGAAGTGCAATACAAAGGCAAAAACATCAGCCAGATTCTCGACCTCACCGTCGAAGAAGCCCGCGAATTTTTCGATGCCGTGCCCACCGTTTCCCGCAAACTGCAAACCCTGATGGACGTCGGCTTAGGCTACATCCGCCTCGGCCAATCCGCCACCACCCTATCCGGCGGCGAAGCCCAACGCGTGAAACTCGCCTTAGAATTATCCAAACGCGACACCGGCCGCACGCTGTATATTCTCGACGAACCCACCACCGGCCTGCACTTTGCCGATATTGCTTTGCTGTTAGAAGTCATAGGCCGTCTGAAAGGTAAAGGCAACTCAATTGTGATTATCGAGCACAATCTCGATGTGATTAAAACGGCGGATTATATTGTCGACTTGGGGCCGGAAGGCGGCGATGGCGGCGGCAGGATTATTGCTAAGGGGACGCCGGAGGACGTGGCGAAGAAGAAAGGGAGTTATACAGGGAAATATTTGAAAGCATTGCTTTGAAATAAAGCAATGCTTTCAAATGTGTTTAGCAAGCCTTAGGGTTATCCTGACAATTCCATTTACGGGTGCTTTTTGCTCCTGAAAGCGCAGCAGATGTGCTTTTAGCGCAAAAAAGATAATGATATATGACACATCAGGACACCCTAGGGTGTCCTGACCATTACTTGTTATATTGACAGCCGCAGCATGATACATACCAAGGCAACCGTGCTTTCGTAGTGCTGTTTCAAGCGGTCGTAACGGTAGCAACTGAATAGCCAGGACACCCTAGATTTCATGCGTTTAGCGGCACTGCCTGATGATCCGCAAACCACTTTAATTCATCCCTTAATGCCACCACTTCACCAATTACCATCAATGCGGGGCGCGGGGCTACTGCGGCCATGGCCGGCAAATCGCGCAACAGCCCGGTTTGCACGCTTTGTCGCGCCAATGTGCCATTGGAAATCACGGCTGCGGGCGTATCGGCTGCGCGGCCGTGGGCGATTAATTGCCCTGCAATTTCTGCCGCTTTGATGGTGCCCATGTAAACCACTAAGGTTTGCCTGCCGCGCGCCAGCGTCTGCCAGTGCAAATCCTGGCCGTCGGTGCGGCAATGGCCGGTGATAAAGAGTGCAGTTTGGGCGCAGTCGCGGTGGGTCAGCGGAATACCCGCATAAGCGGTGGCGCCCAGTGCGGCGGTAATGCCCGGTATGATGCGGAAGGGAATGCCTGCTTGTGCCAATTCCTGTGCTTCTTCGCCACCACGGCCGAATACAAAAGGGTCGCCGCCTTTGAGCCGCACCACGCGTTTGCCTTGCTGCGCGTATCGAACCAACAGGCGGTTGGTTTCTTCCTGTTGCACCTGATGCAGCCCGGCGCGTTTGCCTACGCAGATTTTGTCGGCATCTTTGCGGATCAGGGCGCGGATTTCATCAGAAACCAATGCATCGTAAAGCACCACATCGGCCGCCTGCATCGCCTGCAATGCATGCACAGTCAGCAAGCCCGCATCACCGGGGCCGGCGCCCACCAAAGCCACCTCGCCCTGCTTGCTCTGCCAGCCCGCCAGTTGGGTGTTGAATTCGGCTTCGGCATCATTCAGACGGCCTTGCGCCACAAAAGTATCGAAACGGCCGGCAAATAATGTTTCCCAAAAGCGGCGGCGTTCGCTCAGTTTGCCGATGGCTGCCTTGACCCGCGGCCGCCATGCGCCGGCCAATGCTGCCATTTTGCCGGTGTGCTGCGGAATCAGTGTTTCAATTTTCTGCCGCCACTGCCGCGCCAGCACCGGTGAAGTGCCGCCGCTGGATACGGCGATTTTGATCGGGCTGCGGTCAATCACGGCAGGCACGATAAACGAGCATAAATCCAGATTGTCTACGGTGTTGCAGAATTTGCCGCGCGCTTCGGCGGCCTGATAAATATTGCGGTTCAGCGCATGATTATCGGTGGCGGCGACGACTAGGAACACATGTTCCAAATAAGCTGCTTGAAAATCCTGACCCAGCCATTCGATTGTTCCCTCATCAAGCCATTGTTGAAACTGTGGATTCAGTTTTTCAGCCACCACCTGCAATTTTGCGCCCGCCTGCAATAAGCTTTCCGCCTTGCGTTCGGCCACATGCCCGGCACCGGCCAGCAGCACGGGGCGGCGGTTTAAATCAGCGAAAATCGGATAATGGCTCATGGTGTGTTCCTGTATGATTATGCCGCCGATATTAAGGCCGTCTGAAACAAAATAAAAAGAATCGTTTTTGCTTTGCTTATCGTGTTTCGTTATATGGACAACCCATCCGGCGCGGGATTATGCCAGGGTGTACTGACCATTCATATATCATCATCTTTTTTGCGCTAAAAGCACATCTGCTGCGTTAAAAAGCCTCGCAAGATGGCGAATCTTGCTGTGTTTTTTGCCCGGCATCTGCATTTTCAGGAACAAAAATCCTCATAAACATCAGGACACCCTAGGTATATTTTGTCATTTTATCCACACCCCCGCCATACGGCATAAGTATCATGGTTTTCAGACGGCCATCATTCCACATAAAATGTTACAATATGATATTTTCAAACCTGATTATTCCAATTATGCAAAAACACTTGTTCATCATTTTTCTGGCCGCTGCAACAATTTTGCCGACAACAGCCGTTGCCGACAGCCGCATCGACAGGCTGGAGCGCACCGTGGCAGAGCTGGGCGAACGCATCCGCAAACTCGAACAGCAAAACCGGCAGCAACATATCATTATCGAAAACCGTCAAACCAAGCAGCCGGTGTATGCCTGCAATGTATCGGTATTCGGCCACAGCTATGAAGCCAGCGCCGATAATGAAGGCATCGCCCGCCAGCAGGTGCGCAAAGCCTGTGCGGCCGAACAAAATGCGATGTTTTGCACCGATAGAGAAATCAAATGCCGTAAGTATCCCTAATCAATCAGGCCGTCTGCTGCCCATTCAAACCTATCCATAAAAAATCGGCCGGCAAAGCAGGTTTAATAAATAAAACGTTCAGACGGCCTGATCAATTGGTTATAAGCACATAAAAAACCATTCTTTCCCATTTTCCGGCCACAGGCAGACAATAGCCGTTAATTCAAAAGACGGAGCCTGATCATGGCCAAACCCGCATTATGGCAACTGCCTGCCGCAACCACTGCCCAAACCGCACGCCTGCCCGAGCTTGAAACCACATTGTCCGAGCGCCTGCACAATATTGCAGCCCGTTATCCGCAAGCCGTTTTCGCCTCCAGCCTTGCCGTGGAAGATATGGTGATTACCGACCAAATCTGCCGACAGCGGCTGCCGATACGCATCATCACACTCAATACCGGCAAACTCAATCCAGAAACCGAAGCACTGATTGCGCAAACCCATGCGCATTACGGTATTGAAATCGAAATTTTCCAACCGCAGCCGGAAGCCGCCGCCGCATTCGAACATGATTACGGCATGGGCTCGATATATGAAAGCATCGAGCGGCGCAAGCAATGTTGCCATATCCGCAAAATCGAGCCGCTCAACCGTGCGCTGGCAGATGCGCCGGCCTGGCTCACCGGGCAGCGCCGCAGCCAATCCAGCACCCGCAGCAGCCTGATGCTTGAAGAGCATGATCATGCCCGCAATATTGCTAAATTCAACCCCATTTTCGATTGGGAAGAAGCCGATGTATGGGCCTATGCCCTCGCCCGCCACGTGCCGCTGAATGATTTATACCGCCAAGGCTACCCCAGCATAGGCTGCGAACCCTGCACCCGACCGGTAAAACTCGGCGAAGACATCCGCGCCGGACGGTGGTGGTGGGAAAATCAAAACAGTAAAGAATGCGGCCTGCACAAATAATGCCCATTAACAAAAACAACCCTGGCTGCATCGGCTTACCTGCGCTCAGAGGGGTGATTTCGCCAGGGTGTCCTGACCATTCAGAATGATTCAGATTTTTGTGCTTAGCTTGCATTTCAAGTGCAACACTTGGAAGTAAAGGTTTCAACACCCTATCCGCTTTGCACTTCTATATTATAATGGCCGTCTGAAACACAGCTCACTCCGCGAGAATCATCATGCTTCAAACAGCCAGTAAAATAGCCGTTAACGGCCCGAAAATTTTAGAAGACACAGGCAACAGCCTAATGGATTTTTTTAACAATCTTTTTGCCCGCCAGCAATTTACCTCACATTTACTAGAACGCAGCTTCAACCAGCCCGCAGGTTGGATTGAGCTGGCCTTAGCGGCAGCCTTGATGTGGTTTACCTTTTGGATGGCTTCGCGCATCATCAGCCGCCGTTCCGCCTCCTCCCCGAAATGGGCGTTTCTGCACCACATCGGCCAGCGTATTTTATGGCCGATATTGCTGCTGATTACGGCCATTATCGGGCTTTATCTCTGGCAAAGCTTCGGCTTCAGGGGCGTGTGGCTGCAATTATTGGTGATGGCGGCACGCTGGATGATTTTAATCAGGCTTGCTTTGGCGGTGGTCAACGCCGCACTGCCCGACAACAAAATAACCGATGCGCTGGAGCGCACGTTGGCAACAGTGTTGTGGGTGGCATTTTTGTTGTGGATTTCCGGCATTGACGACATCATTATCCATACCTTGAAAAATGTAGAGCTGCCCATCGGCTCCATTACCCTAAATCTCTACACCATTCTCACCGGCCTGCTGTGGGTGGCTGTGATTATGATGCTGGCCTTATGGCTGGCGCGCACCGTGAACAGCCGCCTGATGAAAAGCAGCCGCTTAGACATGAATGTGCGCATTGTTTTATCAAAAGTCATCACGTCGGCATTGGTGATTTTGGCCATTCTGATTGCGCTGCCGCTGGTGGGCATCGATTTGACGGTATTATCGGTGTTCGGCGGTGCGTTGGGCGTCGGCATCGGCTTCGGCTTGCAAAAAGTGGCCAGCAATTATATTTCCGGCTTTATCATTTTGGGCGACCGCTCCATCCGCCCCGGCGACCGCCTCACGGTAGATAATTTCACCGGCTATGTTACCAAAATCACCAGCCGTTTTGTGGTATTGCGCAGCGCCGGCGGTGTAGAAGCGCTGATTCCGAACGAAACCTTTGTAACCTCTACCGTTATCAACGAATCTTACACCGCCAAATCACTGTGGCAGAGCCTGGATATTCAGGTGGCCTACCACACCGACCTGGCGCAGGCCATGCAGATTCTCGAAGCCGCCGCGGCCGCACAAGAACGGGTAGCAACCGACCCCGCACCAAAAGCCTTTTTAATCGAATTTGCCGACAACGGCGTCAATCTGCGTGTCGGCTTTTGGGTAAACGACCCTGAAAATGGCTTTTTAGGCTTGTTTTCCGCAATTTTGCTGGATATCTGGAAGCGGTTTAACGAAAACGACATCGAATTCCCCTTCCCGCAGCGCGAAGTACGCATTCTCAACGAACCGCAAACGCCCGACTACGAAGCCGTGCGCCATGCCGGCCAAAAAGCCCGTGCCGACACCCGCTCCGACGAAACCTTCGACAGTGATGACGGAGTACACCAATGAGCCAGCAAACCAAACCGCTGAAACAGCCGGTTTCCGTCTTGGTGGTGCTGCATGATGGCACCGGCAATATTTTGTTGATCGAACGTGCCGACCGCCCGAATTTCTGGCAGTCGGTTACCGGCAGCATCGAAGCCGGCGAAACATTGGCCGCCACCGCCCGCCGCGAAGTGGCCGAAGAAACCGGCATCCGACTTGCTGAAAACCAACTGCATAACTGGCAGCAAAGCCGGCAATACGAAATTTACCTGCACTGGCGCCACCGCTATCCGCCCGGCATCACCCAAAATACCGAACACATATTCTCAGCCTGCATCCGCCGCGATACCCCGGTGCGCTTGAGCGCCGAGCATACCCGCTACCAATGGCTGGCCGCCGCCGCTGCGGCAGATTTGGTATTTTCCCCGTCTAACCGGCAGGCGATTCTCGATTTGGCGCAGCGTGTTTAATACCGAAGCCGTCTGAAAACAAATATTTCAGACGGCTTCAATTCTTATGCTCTATGTCTTCAGCCATCAACCAATCAATTTACGGCCATGCAAACGCTTAAACCTGTATTGCTTATATAGTGGAATAAAGAAAGCAGCGGCACAAGACAGCAAGCCGCATCCAGTACGATAAAGCTCAGCAACGCCGTAGCACTTTTTGACTCATTTCACGATAAGGCTTGTTTGATAACAACATGACAATTGGTTTAACAATTCAAGGCCGTCTGAAAAACCTGCAAACCCACCTATGTTTCAGGCGGCCTTATGCCCTTCATAAAAGCAAATAAACACAACGGCGAGTTGACGACAGCACAACCGGAGCTATAGAAACGGCCATTGAATAACTACATTTTCAAATCAATCCAATTGTTTTAAAAAAGAAATAAATAAAATATTTAGAATTAAAATGGCCGAATCTATCGTGCGAAGCCGGTTGGCTTGGCGCTTCAGCGTCTTAGTGAAACCGGTTCTCTTCGAGCTCAAGCGAGCCAACGCCGTTAGGTTATTTTTGTGGAGGGCATCATTTGGCGTTGGCGGAATCGGCTGCCGAAATCTAATAAAGCTACTAAAAACTAATCTGAATCAATTAATCAAGCAATAAAATTACATACTCCTGCAAACTTTGGGTAAAATTATAAAAATTTTTGCATGTATCTATGGAGCAGTTATGTTTTTTATTCAATTTGCCATTGTGCTGTTGTGTATTCTGGTCGGCGCACGGGTGGGCGGTATCGGCCTCGGCGTGATGGGTGGTGTGGGTTTGGCGGTGTTGGCGTTTGGTTTCGGCTTGGAGCCGACCAGCCCGCCGATTGATGTCATGCTGATGATTATGGCGGTGGTGTCTGCCGCTGCGGCGATGCAGGCTTCGGGCGGTTTGGATTATATGATTAAAATCGCCACCCGCGTGCTGCACAAAAATCCGAAATACATCACGTTTATGGCGCCAGCGGTAACCTACATGTTTACCGTGCTGGCCGGCACCGGCCATGTGGCTTATTCGGTGCTGCCGGTGATTGCCGAAGTGAGCCGCAACAACGGCATCCGCCCCGAGCGACCGTTGTCGATGGCGGTGATTGCTTCGCAATTTGCGATTGTGGCCAGCCCGATTGCGGCGGCGGTGGTAGCTTGCGTGGCTTATCTGGAACCGCAGCACATCACCATGGCTGATGTGCTGATGGTCACAGTGCCGGCCACTATTTTAGGTATCGGCCTGGCCTGTGTGTTTGTCAACAAAATGGGCAAGGAGCTGGAAAACGACCCGGAATACCGGCGCCGTTTGCAAAGCGCCACTTATACAAAATTAAATGAAACCACAGCGGCCGCAGCAGACATTGAAATCAGCAAAACCGCCAAAGCATCTGTGGGCATTTTTCTGTTTGCCGCTCTGCTGGTGGTATTGATGGGTGCTGTGCCGTCGCTGCGGCCGGTGTTCGACGGCAAACCGATGGGTATGGCGCACACGATTGAAATTGTGATGCTGGCCGCCGGCGCGCTGATTATTTTATTCTGCAAACCCAATAATGTGGCGATTACCCAAGGCTCGGTATTTCATGCCGGCATGCGGGCGGTGATTGCGGTATTCGGCATTGCCTGGTTGGGCGATACGCTGATGCACGGCCACTTGGAAGAAGTGAAAACTGCCGTGTCGGGCTTGGTGGAAACTGCGCCGTGGACTTTTGCTTTCGCGCTGTTTCTGCTGTCGGTATTGGTTAACAGCCAAGGCGCTACTGTGGCGACTTTGTTTCCGGTGGCCATTTCGCTCGGCGTGCCGGCACCGATTATTATCGGCACTTTTGTGGCCGTTAACGGCTATTTCTTTATCCCCAATTACGGCCCGATTATTGCCTCAATCGATTTCGACACCACCGGCACCACCAGAATCGGCCGCTTTATTTTCAACCACAGCTTTATGATTCCCGGCTTGCTGAGCATGGCCTTCAGCCTGGCTTTCGGCTTGTTGTTTGCCAATATGCTTTTATAGGTATCTGCCGGCCAATTTGCCGGCCCCAACCCGGAGCATTTTAACAATTACCCATTGCCAGAAAACCAAAGCCGTCTGAAACATATTTTCAGACGGCCTTGGTTTTCTGGCGGCATATCGTGCGTAAGCTCTTTAATCTGCCTTACCGGCTGATGCCCATTCACACAAATAATCTAACGGTGTCGGCTCGCCCTAAGTCAACCGGCCGCATACTACCTGCACTGTTCTTCGGCCCGCCGTCTTGTTGGCTTACTTTGATGAATGGGTATGACACCTCAAGCCGTGATTTTCACTTCCGGCACGCTTTCTTCCACTCTGCCGGCCACAGCGGGCTGCGGGCGGGAAGGTGCGGTTTTATAATGGGTGGCATACAGCATCACGCCCACAAACAGCAAACCGCCGGCCAGATTGCCGAGCACAGTGGGGATTTCATTCCAGATAAAATAATCGGCCACTGAAAATCCGCCGCCCAGCATCAAGCCGATGGGAAACAGAAACATATTCACCACCGAATGTTCGAAACCCATATAGAAAAACACCATCACCGGCATCCACATGGCAATCACTTTGCCGCTGACCGAGCGCGACAACATCGCCCCCACCACACCGGTGCTGACCATCCAGTTGCACAACATGCCGCGCAGAAAAATCGTTGCCCAGCCGCCCACTCCGTATTCGGCATAACCGAGCGTGCGCGATTCGCCGATATGGCCGATTTTTTCACCAACCACGCCTGCATCGGTGTTAAAGCCCATGGTAAACACAAATGCCATAATGGCCGCCACCGTGAGCGCACCGGCAAAATTGCCGAGAAACACCCAGCCCCAGTTGCGTAAAACCGCACGCCAAGTCACACCGAGCCGCTTATCCAGTAAAGCCAGCGGCGTCAGCGTAAACACTCCTGTCAGCAAATCATAGCCCAGCAGATAAATCATGCAAAACCCCACCGGAAACAGCGCCGCCCCCAGCAGCGCATTGCCGGTCTGCACCGTGATGGTAACCGCAAACACCGCCGCCAGAGCCAAAATCGCGCCGGCCATATAACCGCGCACCAGCAAATCGCGGGTCGACAAAAACACTTTGTATTCGCCCGCATCCACCATATGGGCAACGAATTCTTTCGGGGTAACGTATGACATCACAGGCTCCTATTGCAAAAGGTTCACTCAAACAGCCAAGCAAGCGCCATGCCAAATCCAAGCCCATGATTTACAACAATTTCATATGATTTCATTTAAAAAAATCCCGACATTGTTTACAATTTGCCTGAATTGCAAACAATGTCGGGCTTCATATCACCTCCGCCGCCTCAGGCAAACCGCCATCCGCATTGCCCGTTTCTTTCAGACGGCCTATACTGTGTAACAGCTAAGCGCAGCCGCCGGTGCATGTATTTCTGTTGAAACAATAGCCTGGGCGCTGCCTGCATCACCCCGCTATCCTTACCGGCTTCAGTTTGCGGCAATCCGCTGAAGCCCGGCCGGTTTCCCTTTAACCATCAACCATCTACTGCTTGAAGGAGTGCATCTTATGTTAAACATCCAACATCAGGCCGACCGACAACGCTTCTCTCTGACACTCGACGGCGCAGAAATCGGCCATCTTGATTACAGCATCATCGGCGGCAGCTGGGACATCACCGAAACCCGCGTATCACCCGAAGCCCGCGGCCAAGGCCTGGCCCGCCGTCTTGTGGATGCCGCAGTTAAAGAAGCCGACAAACAAGGCATTCCCATCACCGCCAGTTGCGACTACGCCGATGAAATCTTTGCCCGCGAAGGGCGATCCTAGGGTGTCCGGACAATTTGTTTATGAGGAGATTTTTGCTCCTGAAAATGCAGATGCCAGGCAAAAAACGCAGCAAGATTGGACATCTTGCGAGGCTTTTTAACGCAGCAGATGCGTTTTCAGGGGCAAAATACACCCGTAAATCGAATGGTCCGGACACCCTAGGGTGTTCTGATCATTCATAAAAAATAATCCGACGGTCGGCTCGTCTTGCCGCACTCGTTGTACCGCTTTCGGTTTACCGTCTTATTTAGCTTACTTTTGTGAATCAGGTATTAATCAGAATGCAGATAGAGACACAGGCCGTCTGAATGGTTCGACAAGCCCGCCGTGCGTAAGCCGGTAAGCCTGGCAACCGTTTGTCAGACGGCCTGTTGTCGGATGAGGCTGATAAATTTTTATAAAGCCTGCACGATTTGCTGCACCATTTTTGCCGAATTTACCGCCGCTGTCTGCAAAAATTCTTCAAAGCTCACATCGGCTTTTTCATCGGCCAAATCCGACACCGCACGAATCACCACAAACGGCACCGCCAGCTGCAAACAGGCTTGAGCAATGGCGGCTGCTTCCATTTCCACCACCTGCACCCCGGCAAATGCAGCGCGGATAGCCGCCACTTTATCGCTGCTGTGAATAAACTGATCGCCGCTCGCAATCAAGCCGCAATGCACCGCCGCACCTTCAAACACCGCCGCCGCACGGCTTGCAGTGCGCACCAACAGCGCATCGCTGTCAAACACAGCGGGCAGCTGCGGCACCTGCCCCACGGCATAACCGAAAGCCGTTACATCTACATCGTGATGCACCACCCGGCTGCCGATAACCACATCCCCCACTTTCAGACCCTGCCCCAAACCGCCGGCGCTGCCCGTGTTAATCACACAATCGGGCTTAAAGCGCTGAATCACCACCGCCGTGGCCACCGCCGCATTCACTTTGCCGATGCCGCTGAGCGCCAACACCATATTTTTGCCGCCATAACGGCCGTAATGCACACTAAACGCACCAAACTGTTCGCTGCGCACATCGCTCATACCGGCTTTGAGCAGCTCGATTTCCTGTGCCATCGCGCCGATAACCGCCACCGTGGCCGCCTGTTTTAATGAAGTTGTCTGCATTTTCCGCTTTCCGAATAGAGATAAACCAGCCGCATTATACCCACCGGGCCCGCCCTGCACCACTTTTGCCGGCATGACCGCAGGCGCTTAAAAAACCATTCAAATATAAACAGATTTTCACTGCAATTCATGCCATACACAACTTCATGCCATCTGAAATTTGCTATAATCCGCTTCATTGCCACCTTCCGAAAAGCATAAAAAGATGGAACACAACCCACCATCCGCCAAAGATGCGCTCTACACCTGGCTGCGCCATCTCAATAAATACAAAGGCTCTGATCTCTTCATCACCACCAACTTTCCGCCGGCGATGAAAGTAGACGGTAAAATCACCCCCATCAGCGATGAGCCGCTCAGCGCCGAGCGTTGCATGGAAATTGCTTTTTCGATTATGAGCAGCAAACAAATCGAAGAATTCACCGCCACCAACGAATGCAACTTCGCCATCAGCCTGCCCGACACCAGCCGCTTCCGTGTTAATGCCATGGTGCAGCGCGGCGCATCGGCCTTGGTGTTGCGCGCCATTACCAGCGAAATTCCCAAATTTGAAAACCTCAACCTGCCCCCGGTTTTACAGAAAATCGCCTTAAAAAAACGCGGTCTGGTGATTTTTGTGGGCGGCACCGGCTCTGGAAAATCCACCTCGCTGGCTTCAATGATTGACTACCGCAATGAACACAGCTTCGACCATATCATCACCATCGAAGACCCGATCGAATTTATCCACCAACACAAAAACTGCATCATCAGCCAGCGCGAAGTGGGCGTTGATACCGACAACTGGCACATCGCCCTGAAAAACACCTTGCGCCAGGCGCCCGATGTGATTCTGATCGGCGAAATCCGTGACCGCGAAACCATGGATTACGCCATCTCATTTGCCGAAACCGGCCACCTCTGCATGGCCACGCTGCATGCCAACAGCACCAATCAGGCGCTCGACCGCATCATCAACTTTTTTCCCGAAGAACGCCGCACCCAGCTGCTCACCGATCTCTCGCTCAATTTGCAGGCTTTTGTATCGCAACGGCTGATTCCGCGCGAACACGGCAAAGGGCGCGTGGCTGCTGTAGAGGTGATGCTCAATTCACCGCTGATTGCCGAGCTGATTCACAAAGGCGAAGTGCATGCCATCAAAGAAGTGATGAAAAAATCACAGGCAGCCGGCATGCAGACTTTCGACCAGGCCTTATATGATTTGTATGAAAACAGCCACATCAGCCTGCAAGAAGCGCTTAAAAATGCCGATTCCGCCAACGATTTGCGTCTCGACATCCAATTGCGCAGCCGCCGCGCCCAAAACGCCGGCCCCGATTTAGAATTAATCTGAGCATGATGGTTTTGCCGCAACAGGCCGTCTGAAAACCGGTTTCAGACGGCCGCACTTTGCATGCGGCGCACAAACTGTTACATTAAGCCATTATCCACTTTACAGCCGCCGCAATTGTTTTTCAGACGGCCTCAACAACAACCATGCACTATTTCAGTATCCACACGCAAGCAGGCGAGCATTTGGGCTTTTTTATCATGCTGGCCGACGATGAAACCGAGCAGCCGCCGCAGAGCGGCCGTTTTGCCGTCAAACTGCAAAGCGAAACACCGCCGCAAGATTCGGCAGCCTTAAACGCGCTCTCGCCCTATCTGAACGACGAAGCCCCACTCTATTGGGCGGCAGAAAAAGACCATGTCGCCCTGTTTGACGGCCAAAGCACCATCGGCCGCATCCGCAACGAATACCTCAGCATCGGCGGCCAAACGCTGCTGCTCAACGACTTAACAGGCATTATCTGACATGGAAAGCATCTTTATCCTGATACCCATCAGCATCATATTGGCATTTATGATTGCCTATTTTTTCTGGTGGTCGGGCAAAAACGGCCAGTTTGATGATTTGGAAGGCCCCGCGCACCGTATTATTATGGATGACGACTCTACCGACCAAACAAGCCCGACCGACAAAGCAGACAAAGAAACCGACCATGAGCCTGAAAGATAACATCAACTTTGCCCCCAGCCGCCGCTTCGCTCCGCTTTTCGGCACCCAGTTTCTCGGCGCATTCAACGATAATCTTTTCAAAACCGCACTGTTTGTGATGATCAGCTTTTACGGCTTGGGGCAAAATGATTTTCTGCCGCCCAGCCAAATGCTCAATCTCGGCGCGCTGCTGTTTATTTTGCCGTATTTTCTTTTTTCAGCCATTTCCGGCCAGCTTAGCAGCAAATTCGACAAAGCCCGCCTGGCGCGCGCGATCAAAGTGCTGGAAATTCTGGTGATGCTTGCCGCCGCCGCAGGCTTTTATCTGCAATCGGCGCCCTTATTGCTGTTTTGTCTGTTTTGCATGGGCACGCAATCAACGCTGTTCGGCCCTTTGAAATACGCGATTTTGCCCGACTATCTCAACAATAAGGAGCTGATGATGGGCAACAGCCTGATTGAATCAGGTACCTTTATCGCCATTTTATTCGGCCAGATTCTCGGCACCGCCGTGGCCGGCTTCAACCCCGGCGTGGTGGCTGCGTTGGTGATATCCGTGGCCGCATTGGGCACGCTCAGCAGCCTGTTTATGCCCTCGGTGCCGCCCAAAGCACCCGACACCCGCATCGAACCGAATATTGCCAAAGGCACGTTTTCGCTGTTGCGGCAAACCTTTGCCCAACGCGAACTTTACACCGCCATCATCGGCATTTCATGGTTTTGGTTTGTAGGCTCGGTATACACCACCCAATTGCCCACTTTCACGCAAATCCATCTCGGCGGCAACGACAACGTCTTCAATCTGATGCTGGCGCTGTTTTCTATCGGCATTGCCGCAGGCTCGGTGCTGTGTGCCAAACTCAGCCATCAGGCTTTACGGTTGGGGCTGGTGGCCATAGGCACTTTCGGCCTCACCGTTTGCGGCCTGTTATTGGTGTGGCTCACCCACGGCAACCGCTTCGACAGCCTGCAAGGCATCCTGTGGTTTTTATCGCAGGCCAACGCCTGGCCGGTGATGCTCACCATGATTGCCATCGGCTTTTTCGGCGGTTTTTTCTCCGTGCCGCTCTACACCTGGCTGCAAACCGCCAGCAGTGATGCCTTCCGCGCCCATGCCGTCGCCGCCAACAACATCGTAAACGGCATTTTCATGGTAGCCGCCGCCCTGATCAGCGCCGCCCTCTTGTGGGCGTTTGACAGCATTACCCTGCTCTACCTGATCGTGGCCGTCGGCAATCTGCCGCTGATTGCCTGCCTGTTTAAGCTTGAGCCCCGCATATGGCGCGATTTGAAAAGCTATAGCGGCGCCGGAAAAACCAGAGTGCCGTGACACAGGCCGTCTGAAAAGAAAAACCATTATTTGAAAATGGCAGCCTATCATGCGCCGCTATCGTTTCATTTCAGAAATTTACTTTCAGACGGCCTTTTGCTTCTCTGCAATGCCGCCATAATCTGAACACGACCAACCGCCATCCGAGCCTTTATGACCCGACACCGCCGCAGCTTCCGCCACAAACTGCCCACCCGCGAACACATTTTCGCTTCACGCTGGATCAAGCCCTTAGCCCCCGTGTTCGACAAACCCTATTTTTGGACGCTCAACCGCCGCCGCGCCGCCATTGCGGTGGCCATCGGCATGTTTTGCGGCCTGATGCCCGGCCCCACCCAAATGCTCAGCGCCCTGATTGTGGCTTATTTTCTGCGCGCCAACTTGCCCGTGGCCGTGTTTGCCACCCTCTACACCAATCCGCTCACCTACATGCCGCTTTATTATCTCGCCTACAAAATCGGCGCCCTGATGCTGGGCATAGAAGCCGGCGAGCTGGAATTCCCTTCTCTCAGCAGCGGCCGTTTCTGGGCCGAATCTCAGGCATGGCTGATGGGCGCGGGCAAACCGCTGTTGCTGGGCGTGCCGGTATTGGGCAGCATTTTGGCCGTTGCCGGCTATTTCGCCACCTTATGGCTCTGGCGCTGGCATACTGCCCATCATTGGCACAAACGCAAAGACCATCATGTTTGAGCAGCATTGGCGCCGGCTGGGCGCATCGGAAATTGCCGCCGCCCGCCGCCTGTTCGGCAGCAGCATCGACTACAGCCGCGTGAAAATCTACCGCGGCATTCCCTGCCTGCCCTCGCTCAACGTTGCCGTTGCCCCTTGCAACCATATTTATTTTCCCCGCGACAACTGCCCACCCGACTTTACCCGCGCCGCACCGAATTACCAAATATGGCTGATGCACGAGCTCACCCACGTATGGCAGCACCAGCAAGGCTACCGCCCCTGGCTCGGCGGCCTGCTGCTGGCACTCACGGGCGGTTACCGCAAACGCAGCGCCTATGTGTATCCGCCGCTGCAACACATCACCCGTTTCAGCGCGCTGAACATGGAGCAGCAGGCAGATTTGCTCGCCCACTATTATGCCGCCCGTTATCTTGATTGGCCGCGTTACCGCATCGAGCTGCCGATGTTTCAGACGGCCTTGAAAGACTTTTTAAACAATCCGCACGATGTTTCGCTGCTGCCCTCATACCGTCCCCGCCCGAGCAAATGCGGCTGAAATGCAATCATTCGGGCGCCGCCGGTTCTGCGCAAAAGCCGGCTGAACCGGCGGGCATGATTGTCATCATCATCGCTATCCGTTAAAATTCACCGTTTTATTGATTCAGCAGCCTTTCGTGTTCCAACTCCAACAAACCACCTTTGCCGTGCCCGACCGCATTTTGCTGCACGATATCACCCTCAGCTTCAAGCCCAACCGGGTTTACGGCCTGATTGGGCATAATGGTTCCGGCAAATCCACCCTGCTCAAACTGCTCACCCGCCAAACACAACCCACCGGCGGCTCGATTCTGCTCGACGGCCGCCCCGTCGCCACCTACAGCGCCCGCGATTATGCCAAACAAGTTGCCTATCTGCCGCAACATCTGCCGGCCGCCACCGCCCTCACCGCCCGCGAACTGGTTACGATGGGGCGCTATGCCTGGAGCGGCCTGCTCGGGCGCAGCAATGATGCCGACCGCCGTGCCATTGCCGAAGCCTTCGCACTCACCCATACCGAACGCTTTGCCGATCAAATTGTCGACACCCTGTCCGGCGGCGAACGTTCGCGCATCTGGCTGGCGATGTGTCTGGCGCAGCAAAGCCGCTACCTGCTGCTGGATGAGCCGCTGGCGGCGCTGGATATCGCCCACCAACTCGAAGTGATGGCGCTGGTGCGCGATTTGTCGCAGCGCCTGAACCTCGGCGTGATTATCGTGATTCACGACATCAATCTGGCCGCGCAATATTGCGACGAGCTGGTGGCGCTCAAACAAGGCCGCCTGCTCAAGCAGGGCAAACCCGCCGAAATCATGACTGCCGGCGTGCTCAACGATATTTACAACGTGCAGATGAACATCATCCGCCACCCCCAAAGCGGCCTGCCGGTGGCCTTGCCTTAAATTGTCTGCCATACAAGCGATGTTTTCAGACGGCCACAGGGTGTCCTGATGTGTCATATATCATCATTTTTTTGCGTTAAAAGCACATCTGCTGCGTTTTCAGGGGCAAAAAACACCCGTAAATCGAATGGTCAGGATACCCTAGCGAAACCGGTTCTCTTCTAACTCAGGCGAGCCGGCGCCGTTAGCTTATTTTTATGAATGGGTGTCATGCAGCAGCTGATTTCCAACCCTTAACATTTATCTTTCAGACGGCCTGAATCAAAAAATGCCGTCTGAAAGCAATATAATTTTTATGCGCAAATATTTTTCAGACGGCCTCAAAGCCGCCATATTGATTTTAATGCTCGCCCCCGCCCAAGCCGCACCACGCGTGGCCACTTCCGACTGGACCACTGCAGAAACGCTGGCGGCCATGGGGCATCCGCCGGTGAGCCTGGGCGACAAGCGTGCCTACCGCGATTGGGTCAACCACCCGCCCATGCCGCAAACCGTGCTGGATTCGGGGCTGCGCTTCCAACCCAATCTGGAGCAGCTTTACCGGGTGAAGCCCGATTTTTTTATCCAATCGCCATGGTTCGGCCATCTGAAAACGCAGTTCGAACAAATCGCACCGGTGCATGAAGTCCGCTTCAGCACCGACAACGGCATCCGCTATGCGCAAACGCTGGCCGCCACCCGCCGATTGGGGCGGATTATCGGGGATTCTGCCGCTGCCGAACGGCTGATTGGCGCCGCAGAAAGCCAATTTGCCCGCCAGCGCAAAACCCTTGCACCTCATGCCGAACGGCCGCTGGCGGTGATTCAGTTTGTCGATGCCCGCCATGCCCGGATTTACGGCCACACCAGCATGTATCACGTGGTGTTGCAAAAACTCGGTTTGAAAAACGCTTGGCAGGGCGATTCCAACGAATGGGGCTTTGCCAACATCGCGCTGACCGATTTGGCCAAGCTGCCGCCCGACACGCTGCTGATTATCGTGCAGCCGCATCCGCGCAACACCCGCTCCGCACTCGGCAAAAGTGCATTGTGGCAACGGCTGCCGTTTGCCAAACCGCAAAACCGCCGCATTCTGCCGCCATCGTGGAGCTATGGCGCGCTGCCTTCGATGCAGCATTTTGCCGACGGCCTCGCACAACAATTGCCGTCTGAAAAGGAAAGCGCATGGTAAATCTGCTCAAACGGCCTGTTTCGCGCTGGGCGCTGCTGTTGCTGTTGGCGGCGTTTGCCTGCTCGGCATGGGTGTTAAAGCTGCAATGGCATTGGCCGTGGGCAACTTTGTTTGCCGCCCCCGATACATTGCCGCTGGATGCGCTGATGGTGCAGAACAACACCCTGCCGCGCATGGCAATGGCACTGCTCGCCGGCGGCAGTTTGGCGCTGGCCACCATGTTGCTGCAACAAATCATGCGCAATCCGCTCGCCTCCGACAGCACCTTGGCCGTCAGCAGCGGCGCCCAAACCGCATTGGTGGCGGCCACCGTGTTTGCACCGGCGCTGACGGCCTATGGCAACGCGCCGGTGGCGTTCGGCGGTTCGGCCGCCGCATTGGCCATGGTGTTGTGGTTGTCGGCCCGGCGCGAGTTGGTGCCGCTGATGGTGGTGCTGGCCGGCTTGGTAACCTCGCTTTATCTTGGCGCCGTTACCGGCATCGTTACTCTTTTTTATTCCGAAGAAACCCGCGGCATCATGCTTTGGGGCAGCGGCTCGCTGCTGCAAGACAGCTGGCACGACAGCACCGCATTGCTGTGGCGCATTCTGGCCGCCGTCGCCGTGCTGGCATTATTGGTCAAACCGCTGGCGATGATGAGCCTGAGCGACGATCAGGCCGCCGCGCTCGGTATTCCGGTCAAAACCATACGTCTGGCGGCTTTAGCCGTTGCCGCTTTTCTCAGCGCCAATGTGGTGGGCATGGTGGGCATGATGGGTTTTATCGGCCTGGCCGCTGCCACAGCCGTACGCCAGCTCGGTGTGCGCACTTTGTGGGCGCGACTGTCGGCGGCGTTTGTGTTCGGCGCCCTAATGCTGCTGCTGACCGATAATCTGCTGATATTGCTCAACCACTACCGCCAAATCGATTTGCCCGCCGGCGCGGTAACCGGCCTGATCGGCGCACCGCTGCTGCTGTGGCTGATGATGCGCACCCCCGCCCGATCTGCCATTCAGACGGCCTCGGCGCAAACCGTGGCGCGGCTTCAGGCATCACCGCTGCTGCGGATGCTGCCGCTGTTGTTATTGCTGGCGGTGGCACTGGCGCTGTTTTGCGGGCAAGGCGCCGACGGCTGGCAGTTTGCTTTTCATGCTGATTTGCTGGCACTGCGCTACCCGCGTTTGCTCACCGCCGCCGCTTGCGGCATCATGCTGGCGGTTACCGGGGTATTGCTGCAACGGCTTACCCAAAACCCGATGGCCAGCCCCGAATTGCTCGGCATCAGCTCCGGCACCGCATTCGGTGTGATGACAGCGGTATTGGTGTTCGACATCCCCGCCGGCAGCAGCGGTTTTTGGCTGGCCGGTATTGCCTCGGCGTTGGCCGCTTTGTGGCTGATAATGCTGTTTAACCGCAAAAGCGGTTTGCAGCCCGAAAAAGTGCTGCTCACCGGCATTGCCGTGGCCGCGCTGGCTGATGCCTTTATCCGCGTGTGGTCGGCCGGCGGCGATTTGCGCATACAGCAACTGCTGGTCTGGCTTTCCGGTTCCACTTATCAGGCCGCGCCGCTGCTTTCCGGCAGCATGCTGGCGCTCGCGCTAATACTGCTGCTGGCCACCCTGCCCCTGAGCCGCTGGCTCGGTCTGCTCAGCCTCAACGCCACAGTGGCTCAATCGGCTGGCGTGCATGTTGCGGCGGCACGCATAACGCTGATTATGTTCAGCGCCCTGCTCACCGCACTGGCCACGCTGCTCATCGGCCCCCTGAGCTTTGTCGGCCTGCTCGCCCCGCACCTGGCCAATATGCTCGGCGCGCGCCTGCCCAAACAGCAATTGTTTTATGCGGCTTTAATCGGCGCCACCGTGATGACACTGGCCGACTGGCTCGGCCGCCAAATCGGTTTTCCTTATGAAATCCCCGCCGGCCTGATGGCAACGCTGCTCGGCGGCGGCTATTTTTTGCTGATGATGCGGCGCATGTAAGCGTTTTTTTACATCCCCCACGGCTTGTGATTTCCCATTGCGGCTTTATTTAGCTATCATCACCCGTTCACAAGGATACACCATGAATTTAAACAACCTGCTCAACCAAGTATTGGGCGCCGTACAGAAAAACAGCACCGGCGCACCGCAACAAAATACCGCAGCCACTAACGGTTTCAACACCGATACCTTGCTGAAAATCGGCGGCGGCGCAGCGGCTGCCAGCGTGTTATCGATGATTTTCAAAGGCAAAGGCAAGCGCAAAAGCGGCAACAAATTGTTGCAGGCAGGATCAATGGCTGCCATCGGCGCACTGGCCTGGCAGGCCTACCAAACCTGGCAGCGCAATCAGGCCGCTGCCGGCAACACCGCCGCCAGCAACGCGCCGGTGCTGACGCCGGAAGCATTCCAACATCAAGGCGCTTCCGCCGAAAATGCAGGCCGCATCATCTTACGCACCATGGTTGCCGCCGCCGCTTCAGACGGCCTGATTGACGAAACCGAACGGGCGCTGATTCAAAGCGAGGCAGATGCTGCCGACCCCGAAGCGCAACAATGGCTGGCCGCCCAATTGCAAAACCCCGCCACCGTTGCCGACCTTGCCCGCGAAATCGGCAACCAGCCCGCTCTTGCCGCCGAAGCCTATCTGGCCGCCCGTATGGTGTGCGGTGATTTGGCACGCAAAGAAATTGTGTTTCTCTCGCAGCTCTCCCAAGCACTCGGCCTGGATGAAAAATGGGTTGAAACGCTGGAACAGCAAGCCGGTTTCTAAACCACATCAGGACACCCCAGGGTGTCCTGATGTGTCATATATCATCATCTTTTTTACACTAAAAGCACATCTGCTGCGTTAAAAAGCCTCGCAAGATGCCCAATCTTGCTGCGTTTTTTGCCTGGCATCTGCACTTTTATCACAAAAAATCTGAGTCATTCTGAATGGTCAGAACACCCTAGGCCGTCTGAAACTCATATCCATTCACAAAAGCAAGCCGATAAGGCGTTGAACTGAAAACCATACCGGCACGGGGTCTGTTAACGTAGCAGCTTCAACACCGTTAAGTAATTTTTATGAATGGGCATAAAACATTTTCAGACGGCCTTTGTGTATAATGGCCGTCTGAAAAAACTGTGAGAACCCTCATGCAAATCGAAGTCGAATTAAAAATCCTCAATCCCAAAATGGCTCAACAACTGCCTGCTTATGCCACCCCCGGCTCCGCCGGCCTTGATTTGCGCGCCTGCCTTGAAGAAGCCGTTACCCTGGCGCCCGGCGAAACCTGCCTCGTGCCCACCGGCCTGGCCGTGCATCTGGCCGACCCCGCCTATGCCGCCATGCTGCTGCCCCGCTCCGGCCTCGGCCACAAACACGGCATCGTGCTCGGCAACCTCGTCGGCCTGATCGATTCCGACTATCAGGGCGAGCTGAAAGTATCAGTATGGAACCGCAGCCAAACCACCTTTACCATCGAACCGATGGAGCGTATCGCGCAAATGGTGATTGTGCCGGTGATTCAGGCGGCATTTAAAGTGGTCGGCGAATTTGCCGCCAGCGAACGTGGCGAAGGCGGCTTCGGCAGCACCGGCAAAGCCTGAACCGAGCAGCTCTGCAATAATCAATACTTATTTGTAAAAATAACCTAATGACAGGGTTCGCCTTGTCGTTAGGTTATTTTTGTGAATGAGTATGAGTAGAGTATAAGGCCGTCTGAAAAGCATATTTTCAGACGGCCTTATATTTAATGCCCGCCACTGCCGGCGCCAAACGGCGGCTTGGCAAACCAAATCACACTGATCATTACCACAAACAAAATGCTGCCGCCCCAAAAAATTTCATTCGAGCCGATAATAAAACCTTGCTGGGTAATAGCGCGAACCATGCTGCCGAATGCCTGTTCTTGCGACAAGCCCGATTGCACCATGCTTTGCACCGATTGATTGACGGCATCCGAATAAGGTGTGATTTGCTCAGCCAGCTGGGTGTGGTGCAGTGCTTCACGCTTTTCCCACATCGTTGTCACCACCGATACGCCCACGCCGCCCATAAATACCCGCAAGAAATTCGACAGGCTGCTGGCGGCGGCGATTTGCGAGCCTTGCATTCTCGACAGCGTAATCGCGGTAAGCGGCATAAAAAACATCGCCACGCCCAAACCTTGCCAGAATTGCGGCCACACTACATTGCCGAAATCCATGCCGGCATAAAAATTGGTGCGCCAGTGAAAGGTAAAAGCAAACACTAAAAAGCTGCCGGTCACCAGCCAGCGCATATCCAGCCTGCCGCCGAAACGGCCGATAATCGGCGATAAGATCACCGGCAAGATACCCACCGGCGCCGCCGCCAAACCCGCCCACGTGGCCGTGTAGCCCAAATGAGACTGCAACACCAGCGGCAACAGGGTCAATGTGCCCATATACAGCATAAAGCCGAGCGAAATGGTAATCACACCGACGGTAAAATTGCGGTCTTTAAACAGCGACAAATCCACAATCGGATATTTTTCGCCCAATTCCCACACAATAAAATAAGTGAGGCACACCAGCGCCAGCACCGCCAACACAATAATTTCGCCGGAGGCAAACCAATCCAATTCTTTACCGCGGTCGAGCATCATTTGCAAAGCGCCGACGCCGACCACCATCAGCATCAGGCCGATATAATCCACAGGCGTGCGCACGGTTTCGGTTTCGCGTTCGCGCAGCTGCCGCCACGCTACGAAAGCGGCCATGATACCGATGGGGATATTGATAAAGAAAATCCAGCCCCAATGCCAATTATCGGAAATCCAGCCGCCCAAAATCGGCCCCAACACCGGCGCCACCACCACCGTCATCGCCCATAAAGCCAGCGCCAGCGTGCGTTTGGCAGGCGGATACGATGCCATCAGCAGGCTTTGCGACAATGGAATCAGCGGCCCGGCCACCAAACCCTGCAACACGCGGAACAACACCAGCAATTCAAGATTATGGGCAATACCGCACAACCACGACATCACCACAAAGCCGATAACCGACCACACAAAAATCTTAACCTCGCCGAAACGGCGAGCCAGAAATCCGGTCAGCGGAATCGAAATCGCATTGGCCACCGCAAATGATGTAATCACCCACGTGCCCTGCGTGGTTGCCGCGCCTAAATCGCCGGCAATCACCGGCACCGCCACATTGGCAATGGTCGAATCCAACACTTCCATAAATACGGCAAGGCTCAGCGCCAGTGTTACCAACACCAAACGCATACCTTGCAACGGGGGGTAAGTCATTTTTTTCTCGCTATCGGCATTTCATTGCGCCGGGCACAGACATGGTTTTCCAGCCCAAACAGAGCCACACAGACAGATTATTTTTGAAAAGCACAAGCCCTGCTCAAACATTTGAACCTGCAACAGGCGGAGGATCATCGAGATAGAGGTTGCAGAGGCCGTCTGAAAGTAAACGCAAGCCGGCCCGATATTAGCTTATCCATCAAGTCGCGCGGCCGTACGATTATATTTTCAGCCTGCCCATTCTCGAAACATGACGCGGTTTATCCGGCAAAAAGTGTTCAAAGGCTGCCAAAACTGCAAATCTGCCGCCGTCTGAAACACTTCAGCCTTTATTTGGCATATTTTTCAAAAATCTGATCAATCAATTCGTCAGCCGCCGTCCAATCCACCGCATCGGCTTCCGGTATGGCCGCATTTTTTTCAGCCGCCGCCGTCATGGTTTGGCCGCTGCCGTCGTGCGTATCCACCGTTACCGTCATCGACAGCCCCACCCGTAAAGGGTGTTGCTGCAATTGGGCGGCATCCAGGCTCACGCGCACCGGCACGCGCTGCACCACTTTAATCCAGTTGCCGGTGGCATTTTGTGCCGGCAACAGCGAGAAAGCGCTGCCGGTACCGGCCGACAAACCCATCACGCGGCCGTGATACACCACTTTGCCGCCATATAAATCAGCAGTCATTTCCACCGGTTGGCCGATGCGCATTTTACGCAATTGCACTTCTTTAAAATTGGCATCCACCCACAAATTTTGCAGCGGCACCACCGCCATCATCGGCGTGCCGGGCGCCGTGCGCTGGCCGACTTGGATGTTGCGCTTGGCCACCTGCCCCGCGATCGGCGCACGGATTTGCGTACGCTGCAAATTCAGCCACGCATCTTTAATGCGGCTCACCGCACTCTGCACCGCAGGTTGCTGGCGCAACGGAATGTTGTTGCCCAAAGCGGCCTGTGCCGAGGTTTCTTCGGCTTCAACCGCCCGCAATGCTGCCTGCGCCTGCACCACCGCCGCACGTGCATGGCTCAGCTCTTCGCCGGAAATGGCATCAGTGCCCGCCAGCGATTCCCGGCGGCGCAAATCGGCTTGTGCAGTGGCCAAATCGGCTTTACGCGCCAGCACTTGTGCCCTTGCCTGCGAAGAAACGGCGGTTTGCTGCTTGTTTTGGCGGATGGCCTGAATCAAATCATTTTGCGCCCGCTCGTAAGCCAGTTGAAAATCGCTGTCGTCCAACGACACCAATACATCGCCTTTTTTTACGATGTCGGTATCATCAACCGCCACTTTCCGCACTGTGCCGGCGATTTGTGGAGTGATTTGCACCAAATGCCCCGCCACATAGGCATCTTCGGTTTCTTCTTCGTTTTGCCACACCAAAAAATACATCAGCGCAAAGCCCAAGGCGATGGCGATAAACAACAGTGTTACCAAGGTAAGGTTGCGCTTGCGGCGGCCGGGCACGCGCTGTTTTTGGGGCGCGGCAGCGGCCGCTGTGTTTTCTTGGGAATCGCTCATGCTTTTATATTCCGTTATTTTGATTGAATGAATGGCTTGTGGAGGCCGCCGGGTATTTTCAGACGGCCTCTTGGGTATCCTGATGTGTCATTTATGAGGGAATTTTTGCTTCTGGAAATGCAGAGGCTTTTTAACGCAACAGGTGTACTTTTAGCGCAAAACACAATGGCATATGAATTATTATATGAATTGTCAGGACATCCTAGGGGTATCTTGACGATTCAGAATCATTCAGATTTTTTGTGATAAAAGTACAAATGCCAGGCAAAAAATGCAGCAGATGCGCTTTCAGGGGAAAAATACACCCATAAATCGAAGATCAGGACCCCCTAAGGCATGTCGGCGCTTAGTTTACTCCGCCTGAAAGCCGCCGCCAAGTTGGGCATGCAGATTACTCCATGCCGTCAGCCATTCATTTTGTGTCTGCACCAGCTGCATTTGCACTTGCAAAGCTTCGTCGTGCTTTTGCAAATAAGCCAGCTTGTTATCCAAACCCGCACGCATCCGGCGTTGCGTGGCAGCGGCGGCTTTTTCGGCCACCGATGCCGCCCGCTGCTGCAATGCCGCCTGCCCTTGTAGCGTTTGGTAATCACTCACCGCATCGGCAGCCGAACGCATGGCATTTAACACGGTTTGATCATACAGCGCCACCTGTTGGTTGTATTCTGCATGCCGTGCTGCCAAACCCGATTGCAACGCACCAGAAGTGAAAATCGGCAGATTCAGCGCCGGCAACACGCCAAGCATGCCCGAATTTTTACCGTGCACCAGATTAAATGCATCGATATGGGCAAACCCTGCCAGCAACTTCAATTCGATATTGGGATAAAACTCGGCTCTGGCCGCCTGAACATTTTGCAAACGGGAAGCTAACAAAGCACGTTGGGCGGCAATATCAGGCCGGCTGCCCAACAAATCGGCGCGGATATCTGCCGCCACCAACACAGGCGCGGTATTGGATGCCGAAGGGCTGCCGCCGTCCAGCGCATTAGGCGCCTGCCCGCTCAACACGGCCAAGCTGTGGCGCACACGGGCGGCGTTTCGCACCAATTGCAATTGCTGTGCCCGAAGTTGCTGCTGCGCCAATACCGCGGGATAAGCCGCACTGGCCGGCAGCAGGTCGGCGCGGATACGCTGGTTGAGCAGTTTTTCGGTTTCGGCTGCATCTGCCACACGCCGAGCCAACAGCTGCTGCTGTCCGGTCAGGTTTTGCCAGGCAAAATATTGCGCGGCTACGGCGTGAGCCAGCTCGATTTTGATTTGTTCGGTTTCATAGGCGATGGCTCGGCGCTGCCCCAAAACCGATGCGATTTTCGCCCGGTTTTTACCCCAAAAATCAAACGTCCAACTGCCTTGCAAAGCTGCATTTGCCAGCACCATCGTATGATCCGGATCGCCCTGTTGCGCAGACGGCTTGGGCGACACATACACGCCGGCACCGCGGATAGAAGCGCCAATTTGCGCCCCGGTGGCCGCTTCGGTAATGCCTAATTGCGCCTGCGCCTGCTCGAAACGGGCTTTGGCGGTGCGTAAATCGGGCGAACCGGCAAAGGCTTGTTCGATTAAACGGTTGAGTTGGGGGTTGCGCAACTGCATCCACCAGTCGGCGCGGGAGATATGGGCAGACTGCCCTTGCGGCAACGAATACGCCGTTGGAGCTTCCAACGGCGACTGTTTGCCAAACGGGGCGCAAGCGCTGAGCATACATATACTAAGTATGCCCAAGCCGCGCACGGTAGCTTGAATGTTCATTTCGGGCTCTGTGTCAGATAGCAAGCCCGTTGCAGCAAGCTGAAATCAGCCGCCCAAACGGGCGAGCAGCTTGCTCAGCAGATGTTGCAACTGGGCGTAGTCGTCATTGGTGAAGTCTTCCCATGCAGCGCCGCTTTTGCTGGCTATTTTCGGCCACACTTTTTGGATAAAGGCTTCACCTTCAGCGGTTAATTTTAACACAATTTGGCGGCGGTCTTGCTGATTGATGTGGCGCTCCACCCAACCGTGTTCCACCATTTCGTCTGAAAGGCGGGTGGCGCTGGTGCGGGTGAGATCCATCAGATCGCTCAAGCGCGAAGGCAGAATTTCACTGTTGGGGCTGACATATAGTGCCAACATGGCAAACCACAGATTTTCATTGATGCCGAATTCTTTCAAGCCTTCATTCAGATGGCTGCTCAAGCGCTCGGTTACCACCCTCAACAAGCGGTTGGATTGTGCCTGCTGCTCGGAAAAATCAGGCAGGCGTTCAGACAACAGGTGCAAAGCATTCATCAGCTCTATTTGTGAAAAACTCATTATAATATTCTCAAGATTGACAGGTATGGAATTTAGAAGCCGCTCAACCGCCTAACAACCGCCGGCCGGCAGCATTAAAATATTCAGATTCAAACTGCCTGCATGGTAAACGAAACACTTATTTACATAACTAAAAACAAGATAATCGGTTTGCTCTGCCAACAAACGGCTGCAACCCGGATTATGCCATCCAATTAACAGAAAAACCAACCTTTTATTTTGATTTACATACACATATATTTTATTTTGATATAAATATCCCACCCTGCCTTTGAGACCGTTTGCATTTTGGCCGAATCCTAAACCCAACGCCGCCTTTTATTTCCATATCACCGAAAAAGCGCACAAAGCCTGCCGTTTATATTAAAATAACGCCCCTTGTGGTTCGAGAACCTCCCACATTAAAAAACTAAGGAATCAATATGTCACGCAACACCGAAGCGCTCGCCGGCATCACGCTGTTGGGCAATCAAAACACGCAATACAAAACCGAATACGCGCCAGAAGTGCTCGAAGCATTCGACAACAAACATCCGGGCAATGATTATTTCGTCAAATTCGTCTGCCCCGAATTTACCAGCTTGTGCCCGATGACCGGCCAACCCGACTTTGCCACCATTTACATCCGCTATATTCCCAACATCAAAATGGTGGAAAGCAAATCACTCAAGCTTTATCTTTTCAGCTTCCGCAATCACGGCGATTTTCATGAAGACTGCGTCAACATCATCATGAAAGACCTTATCGCGCTGATGCAGCCGAAATACATCGAAGTGTTCGGCGAATTCACCCCACGCGGCGGCATTGCCATCCATCCGTTTGCCAATTATGGCGAGCCGGGCACCGAGTTTGAAAACCTCGCCCGCGAACGCCTGTTCCGCCACGATATGCAATAAACCGCTGCGGGTTTTTTCAGACGGCCTGACATCCATCAGGCCGTCTGAAACGCCTGTTTATTTTTTGCAAACCATCATAAAGACACCTCATCATGTATCAATTCACCCAAGCACAGCAACACAAAGCACTGATATGGCTGGCACTTTTTCACATCCTGGTGATTGCTTCCAGCAACTATCTGGTGCAGTTTCCATTTGATATTTTCGGCTTTCACACCACTTGGGGCGCATTCACCTTTCCGTTTATTTTTCTGGCTACCGATTTAACCGTGCGCATTTTCGGCCAAAGGCTGGCGCGGCGGATTATTTTTTGGGTGATGCTGCCGGCGCTGGCATTATCGTATGTGTTTTCAGTATTATTCAGCGAAGGCAGCTGGACCGGCTGGGCATCGCTTGCCGTATTCAACACCTTTGTCGGCCGCATCGCGCTGGCCAGTTTCGCCGCCTACGCCTTCGGCCAATTTTTGGATATCTTCGTATTCAACCGCCTGCGCCATCTGAAATCCTGGTGGGCAGCACCCACTGCCTCAACCTTTTTGGGCAATGCACTGGATACGCTGGTATTTTTCAGTGTTGCGTTTTATGCCAGCAACGATGCCTTTATGGCGTCTCACTGGCCGGAAATCGCCTTTGTCGACTATCTGTTCAAACTGGCTATCTGCACATTGTTTTTCTTGCCGGCTTATGGCCTGATTTTGAATATCCTAACCAAAAAACTGACCACTCTGAAACAGCCGCAAGCCGCTGCCGAATGGACGACACAAGAATCCTGATACCGCAATACCGAGGCCGTCTGAAACATTTATGCTCATTTATCACAGCAACCCGACTGCATCAGGGCCTTCTGGCGATTCAGCATGATTCAAATTTTTTGCGCTAAAAGTTAGGCACTGTATGCAAATTTTTAACACAGCAGATACTTTTAGCACAAAAAAGATGATATCTAACACATCGGGACACCCTAGCTTCTTCTTCCCGATTCGTCTATAAATGGGCATCAGTTATCCGGCGACAACGTTATTACACAAAAGCCTGCATGCTCTGCACTGCCGGCCTCACCACATAAAAGCTTGTTTTATATCAAACAAGATAAAACCTTTATCTTTTATTACCCGCCATTCATTGAACTTGCCGCACCGGATTGATATGATATAGTCAATGACATCGGTGTCTTAATGCTTTGCCTGCACCATTTACCGGCAAAACCACACCGGTTAAGCCGCAGTCGACATGCCCCTGACAACACATGTTACGATACTGCCGCCCTGCTTTCTATATCCAGACAACCACAGGAAAAAACCATGCAGCTAAAAAACGAAGCCATGCTGATTACCTATGCCGACAGCTTGGGTAACAATCTGAAAGATTTGCAAAAAGTATTGCAAGGCCCGCTCAAAGACGTGGTGGGCGGCGTGCATATTTTGCCGTTTTTCCCTTCATCGGGCGACCGTGGTTTTGCCCCTATGGATTACACCAAAGTCGATCCCGCATTCGGCGACTGGAAAGATGTGAATGCGCTGGCAGAAGATTATTACCTGATGTTTGATTTTATGGTCAACCACATCTCCGCCCAATCGCCCTATTTCAAAGATTTCCTTGAGAAAAAAGACGCCTCGGAATATGCCGATTTGTTTATCCGTTATAAAAATTTCTGGCCCAACGGCGAGCCTACGCAAGAGCAGGTCGATTTAATCTACAAACGCAAACCGCGGGCGCCCTACCGCATGGCCGAATTTGCCGACGGCACGGCAGAAAAAGTGTGGTGCACCTTTGATGAGCAGCAGGTGGATTTAGACGTTACCACCGCCACCACCAAAAAATTCATCAAAAACAACCTCGAATTTTTAAGCAAACAAGGCGCATCCATCATCCGCCTTGATGCCTTTGCCTATGCCAACAAAAAAATCGGCACCAACTGCTTTTTCGTTGAGCCGGAAATCTGGGAAACCCTGAAAGAATGCACCGATGTGCTCGATGCGCACAACGTTACCGTATTGCCTGAAATTCACGAGCATTACACCATCCAGCTCAAAATCGCCGAACACGATTATTATGTATACGATTTCGCGCTGCCGATGCTGGTGCTGCACACCCTCTTCAGCGGCCGTGTCGACCGCTTGGTGCACTGGATGGAAATCTGCCCGCGCAAACAATTCACTACCCTCGACACCCACGACGGCATCGGTGTGGTCGACGTTAAAGACCTGATGAGCGACGAAGAAACCGAAGCCGCCCGCGAAGCGCTGTATGCCCAAGGCGCCAACGTGAAGAAAAAATACAGCAGCGCCGAATACAATAATTTGGATATCTACCAAATCAACTGCACTTATTATTCGGCACTGGGCAACAACGACCAAGCCTACATCCTCGCCCGCGTGTTGCAATGCTTTGCACCGGGCATTCCGCAGATTTACTACGTGGGTCTGCTGGCCGGCGAAAACGATATCGAATTGCTGGAAAAAACCAAAGAAGGCCGCAACATCAACCGCCACTACTACACTCTGGACGAAATCGACCGCGAAGTACAACGCCCCGTGGTGCAGCAATTGTTTAATCTGCTGAAATTCCGCAATACGAGCCCTGCGTTTGACGGTGAATTTGCCGTGAAAGCGCTGGGAGAAAACGAAATTGAAATCAGCTGGACCAACGCGGCCGAAAACACCACCGCCGTGATGACTGCAAACACCAAAGCGCAAACCTTCTCGATTGTTGAAACCATTGATGGCAAAAGCCGCGAAATCAAATTGTAAATATTTGATTTTATAAACCAACCGGCTATTGAGGCCGTCTGAAAAACAACGTTTCAGACGGCCTTATCTTTGTTTACCACACACAAACATGCGTTTATACCGATTCATAAAAATAACCGGGCTGTCGGGTTGCTGAGCATTAAGCTGTCCGACAGCATTCAGCCCCCCCTGTCCCCATTTGAGTTTTACCATCACAACACGGCGGTATGAACAGAACCGATTCAGAGCAGAACTAAAGACGAAACAACAAAGTCGGATTATTCAGTTTCACGCCCATATGCTATATTAACAGCCGTCTGAAACTTGGTTTCGGCCTCGCCGCCCTTATTTTCAGACGGCCTTTCATCACATTTAAAGCCAGATTATGAGCAAACACATCCTCCTCGGCATTTCCGGCGGCATTGCCGCTTATAAATCCTGCGAACTCGTGCGCCTGTTGAAAAAACAAGGCCACGACGTTACCGTGGCCATGAGCCGCGCCGCCACCGAATTCGTATCGCCGCTCACCTTTCAAGCCCTGAGCGGCAACCCGGTGCTGTCCGACACCCACAGCGGCGAGAGCGGCGGCAACGGCATGGCACACATCAACCTTACCCGCCGTGCCAATGTGTTTCTGATTGCCCCCGCCAGCGCCAACACGCTCGCCAAAATTGCCGGCGGTATTGCCGACAACCTGCTCACCAACCTTGCCGCCGCGCGCAAATGCCCGCTGGCCGTTGCGCCGGCCATGAATGTTGAAATGTGGTTCAACCCGGCCAACCGCCGCAACATCGCCCTGCTGCAAACCGACGGCATTACCGTGTTCCAACCGGCCAGCGGCGAACAGGCCTGCGGCGAAACCGGCGTGGGGCGCATGCCTGAAGCGGCCGAGCTGGCCGATTTACTGCCTGATTTATGGACACCGAAGCAGCTGCAAGGCAAAAAAGTGTTGATTACCGGCGGCGCCACCTTCGAAGCCATCGACCCTGTGCGCGGCATCACCAATATTTCCAGCGGCCAAATGAGTGTAGCGCTCGCCCGCGCCTGCCGTGCCGCCGGTGCCGAAGTGTCGCTGGTATACGGCCAGATGCAAACCGCCCTGCCCGCCGGCCTGGCTGCCGCCGAACAGGCGCTCAGCGCACAAGCCATGTATGAAGCCGTACACCGCCGCATTGCCGGCCAAGATGTATTCATCAGCGTGGCGGCCGTTGCCGACTATAAAGTGAAAAACAGCAGTGTGCACAAGCTGAAAAAAGCAAACGGCGCCCTGCCGGTTATCGAGCTGGCCGAAAACCCCGATATCCTCGCTTCGGTTGCCGCATTGCCGCAGCCGCCGTTTTGCATCGGTTTTGCCGCCGAAAGCCACAATATCATCGAACACGCCCGCGCCAAACGCCTGCGCAAAAATATACCGATGCTGGTTGCCAACGATGTATCTGTTGCCATGGGCAAAACCACCAATCAAATCACCATCATCGATGCCGGCGGTGAAACATCTCTGCCCGAAACCGGCAAGCCTGAAGCTGCCGCGGCCATCGTGGCCAGATTGGCCGAGCAGTTGCCGTAGGGTCTGGGGTGTCTTGATGTGTCGTTTATGAGGGGATTTTTATTCCTGAAAATGCAGGTGCCGGGCAAAAAACGCAGCAAGATTGGGCATCTTGCAAGGCTTTTTAACGCAGATGTGCTTTTAGCGCAAAAAAGATGATGACATATGAAACATCAGAACACCCTAGAAACATCATCGTTCAGGCCGTCTGAAATATTTTTCAGACGGCCTTTCAATACCATCCGCACGATACGTTTTATCAGGCGAAAAATCATAAGCAGGCCGTGGCCTTAGACCTATTACCCAAATAAGCTAACCAGACGGCGAGCCGAAGACAGTAGGCGCCGATTGACTTGGCGCTTCAGCGCTGTGGCTAACCCGGCCCTCTTCGAGCATAGGCAAGCCAACGCCGTTAGATTATTTTTGTGCATGGGTGTTATCCGTAAAAGTGCTACAATCGCCTTATCTGCCACCACTTTCTGCCTTTATGAATATTCTTGAAGCTGTGTTCATCATTCTGCTGCTGATTGCCATCAGCGGTTTTGTTTCATGCTCCGAGCTGGCGCTGGCCTCGTCACGCAAAATCAAATTGCAAGTGATGGCCAAAGAGGGCGATGTGCGCGCGCTGGATGTGCTCAAAATGCAAGAGCAGCCGGGCAGCTTCATTACTGTGGTGCAAATCGGCCTCAATGCGGTGGCAATTCTCGGCGGTATTGTCGGTGAAGCGGCAATACGCCCTTTTCTCAACGGCATCATCCGCAGCCATATTGATGCCGGTTGGGTAGAAACAGCGGCTTCGCTGCTGTCGTTTATGCTGGTAACCGGCGTGTTTATTTTATTTGCCGATCTGATGCCAAAGCGCTTTGCCATGACTCATCCTGAACGCATCGCCGTGCGCGTGGTGCGGCCGGTAATGTTACTGATTTTTGTGCTGAAACCTTTTGTGTTGTTTTTCGACGGCATTGCCAATGCGATTTTCAAAGCCTTAAAAATTTCTACCGTGCGCACCGACCAGCTCACATCAGAAGATATCTACGCCGTGGTAGATGCCGGCGCACAAGCGGGCGTGTTGAAGCAGCAAGAGCATTATCTGATTGAAAATATTTTCGATATGCAGGAACGCACCGTCACCTCAACCATGAATGCGCGTGAAAACATCGCTTATTTCGATAAAAACGACAACATCGAAACCGTGCTTTCCATCATGGCCGAAAAACCGCACGCCAAATTTCTGGTGTGCAACGGCGAGTTGGAAAAAGTGATCGGCTACATCGAATCGCATACGCTGCTGACGCTTTATCTGAAAGAGCAAAACATCCGCCTCACCGACCGGCGCGTATTGCGCAAAGCCTTGTTTATTCCCGACACGCTGTCGCTGTATGAAGTATTGGAAACGTTTAAAAACGCCGGCGACGACTTTGCCGTTATCGTCAACGAATATGCGCTGGTGGTCGGCGTGGTCACGCTGAAAGACGTGATGAGCATCGTGATGGGCGAACTGGTGGCCACCGAAGAAGAACCGCAGATTATCCAACGCAGCGAAACTTCATGGCTGATCGAAGGCGCCGCCCCGCTGGAGGATGTGATGCGGGCCTTAGACATTGTGGATTTTCCCCACTCGGAAAACTACGAAACCATCGGCGGCTTTATGATGTATATGCTGCGCAAAATTCCGAAGAAAACCGATTTTGTGTTATACGATAAATACAAATTTGAAATCATCGATACCGACAACCTTAAAGTAGATCAATTATTGGTGTCGCTCAATCCGCTTGCCGGCACAACAGAAGCGGCCTGAAAATCCCGCAGCTGATTAGCAGGCCGTCTGAAAACGGGTTTTCGATAAAGGCTGTTAGGGTGTCCTGATGTGTTATATATCATCATCTTTTTTGCGCTAAAAGCACCCGTAAATCGAATTGTCATAACACCCTAGCATCATTCAATCTTTTCAGACGGCCTTATAATACCCATTCACAAAACCAAAAACCCGCCGATGCAGCAACATGGCGGGCTTTTTGATGTGGGCATCTCAACGTTATCTTAATTTCATTTCAACGCCCGCACGCCCACGGCATCGCGCACAGCGTCTAACAGCAAACGCGCTTCTTGGCGTGCTTTTTGCGCTCCGGCCTGCAAAATGGCTTCGATTTGTGCCGGATTGGCGGTCAGCTCGTTAAAGCGCTCGCGCGGTTCGGCCAGCTCGGCATTGATTTTCGCGCCCAACATTTTTTTTGCCTCGCCCCAAGCCAGCCCTTCTGCCAAAGCTTGAGCGAATGCAGCGGTTTCCTGCGGTGTGGAAAATGCCTTATAGATTTCAAACAACGGGCTTTCATCGGTGCCTTTGGGCTCCCCCGGCTCTTTGAGGTTGGTGACGATTTTGTTGACTGACTTTTGCAGTTTTTTCTCCCCCTCAAACAACGGGATGGTGTTGCCGTAGCTTTTCGACATCTTGCGCCCGTCCAAGCCCACCAAAAGCTCCACATTTTCATCGATTTTCACTTCCGGCAAAGTGAACAGCTCTTGAAAACGGTGGTTGAAGCGGCCGGCGATATCGCGCGCCATTTCCACGTGCTGAATTTGATCGCGCCCCACCGGCACTTCGTTGGCCTGAAACATCAGAATATCGGCGGTCATCAGAATCGGATAGCTGTATAAGCCCATTTCCACACCGTGATCTTGGTCTTCCTGGCCTTTATCGAGATTGTCCTGCACCGCTGCTTTATAGGCATGGGCGCGGTTCATCAAGCCCTTGGCGGTGATGCAGGTTAGAATCCAGTTCAGCTCCATGATTTCAGGAATATCCGATTGGCGGTAAAACGTGGTGCGTTCGGGGTCGAGGCCGCAAGCCAGCCAAGTGGCGGCCACCGCTTGGGTAGACTCGTGAATCATGGCCGGGTCGTGGCATTTGATAATGCCGTGGTAATCGGCCAAAAATAAAAACGATTCGGTAGCGGGCGCTTTGGAAGCCGCAATAGCCGGGCGGATGGCACCGACATAATTGCCTAAATGCGGAATGCCGGTGGTGGTCACGCCGGTTAAAACACGTTTTTTGCTCATGATTCTGCTTTCTTGTTCAAATGGCCGGGCAGCCCGGAAAATTTTGTAATTATACATCAAAGCCACCGCTTCATCCCGGCTTTCAGACGGCCTGAAAACGGCTTTTTGCCATTATCCGCACATCGTTCATTAAATTTTATCCACAAGCACATTAAAAATAATTCAAATAATATTCATATAGATAAGGTAAATATAAACATTTTCACGGCAAATTCAAGCTTTTTCTTCTTGACTTACCCACAGGCAGCCCAATATAGCCGCTATCCAATCATAAACCGCAAAGGAATCATCATGAGATTCGACAAATTAACCGCCAAATTCCAGCAAGCCCTGCAAACCGGCCAAAGCCTGGCATTGGCGCAAGACAGTGGCTATCTCGAAGCCGCCCATGTATTGAAAGCCCTGCTCGACGACCAAAACAGCGGCATGTCTGCCCTTTTGGTGAAAGCAGGCGGCAATGTGGCGCAAATCAAACGCGAGCTGCAACAATTGCTCGACAGCCTGCCTAAAGTTTCCGGCCAAGGCGGCGAAATACTGCCCGGCCGTGAGCTGCAAAATGCGCTCAACCTGATGGACAAAGCCGCCACCAAACGCGGCGATGCCTATATCGCCAGCGAATTGTTTCTGCTCGGTCTGATTCAGGAAAACGGCCCCACCGGCAAAATTCTCAAAAGCGCCGGTATCACTGAAAAACAATTGAATCTTGCCATCGACGAAGTGCGCGGCGGCGAAACCGTCAACGACCCCAACGCCGAAGACCAGCGTGAAGCCCTGAGCAAATACACCACCGATTTAACCGAGCGCGCCCGTGAAGGCAAGCTCGACCCGGTTATCGGCCGCGACGACGAAATCCGTCGTGCCATTCAGGTATTGCAACGCCGCACCAAAAACAACCCCGTGCTCATCGGCGAGCCGGGCGTGGGCAAAACCGCGATTGTAGAAGGCCTGGCACAACGCATTGTAGACGGCGAAGTGCCCGAAAGCCTGCGCAACAAACGCCTGCTGGTGCTCGACTTGGCCGCACTGATTGCCGGTGCCAAATACCGCGGCGAGTTTGAAGAGCGCCTCAAAGCCGTGCTCAACGATTTGGCTAAAGACGACGGCCAAACACTGATTTTCATTGATGAAATCCACACCTTGGTCGGCGCAGGCAAAACCGATGGCGCGATGGATGCCGGCAATATGCTCAAACCGGCATTGGCACGCGGCGAGCTGCATTGTATCGGCGCCACCACTTTAGACGAATACCGCCAATACATCGAAAAAGATGCCGCGCTGGAGCGCCGTTTCCAAAAAGTATTGGTCGACGAACCGAGCGTAGAAGACACCATCGCCATTTTGCGCGGCTTGCAGGAGCGTTATGAAATCCACCACGGCATCGACATCACCGACCCTGCGATTGTGGCCGCGGCAGAGCTGAGCGACCGCTACATCACCGACCGCTTTCTGCCCGACAAAGCCATTGATTTGATTGACGAAGCAGCCAGCCGCATCAAAATGGAGCTCGACAGCAAACCCGAGCAGATGGACAAACTCGACCGCCGCATCATCCAACTGCGCATGGAAAAAATGCACGTTGCCAAAGAAAGCGATGATGCCAGCAAAAAACGCTTGGAGCTGATTGACGAAGAAATCGGCGAGCTGCAAAAAGAATATGCCGATTTAGACGAAATCTGGAAAGCCGAAAAAGCCTCGTCTTCCAGCACCGCCGACATCAAAAAACAGATGGACGACATCAAGGTCAAAATCGAGCAGGCCAAACGCCAGGGCGATTTCGGCCGCGCATCCGAATTAGAATACGGCGAGCTGCCCAAGCTCGGCCAACAGCTTGAAGCCGCAGAAAAAAGCGCCGACAAAAAACAAGCCAACAAGCTCTTCCGCACCGAAGTAGGGGCAGACGAAGTGGCCGAAATCGTCTCACGCATGACCGGCATTCCGGTGAGCAAAATGATGGAAGGCGAACGCGAAAAACTATTGAAAATGGAAGACGTGCTGCACAGCCGCGTCATCGGCCAAGATGAAGCCGTACGCGCCGTATCCGATGCCATCCGCCGCTCGCGCTCCGGCCTTGCCGACCCCAACAAACCCTACGGCAGCTTCCTGTTTTTAGGCCCCACCGGCGTGGGCAAAACCGAATTGTGCAAAACGCTGGCCAGCTTTTTGTTTGACAGCGAAGACCATCTTATCCGCATCGATATGTCGGAATACATGGAAAAACACGCCGTCGCCCGCTTAATCGGTGCGCCGCCGGGCTATGTCGGCTACGAAGAAGGCGGCTACCTCACCGAGCAGGTGCGCCGCAAACCCTACAGCGTGATTTTGCTTGATGAAGTAGAAAAAGCCCACCCCGATGTGTTCAACATTCTGCTGCAAGTGCTGGATGACGGCCGCCTCACCGACGGCCAAGGCCGCACGGTAGACTTCAAAAACACCGTGATCGTGATGACCTCCAACATCGGCAGCCAACACATCCAGCAAATGGGCGTGAGCGATTACGAAGCGGTAAAAGAAGTGGTGATGGAAGACGTGAAAGCACATTTCCGCCCCGAAATGATCAACCGCATCGATGAAGTGGTAGTATTCCACGGCCTCGACCAAGAGAACATCCGCAGCATCGCCAAAATCCAGCTGCACAGCCTGGAAAAACGCCTCGCCGCCATGAACCTGCATCTGCACGTCGACGATGCCGCGCTGGATGTGATTGCCGAAGCAGGTTTCGACCCCGTTTACGGCGCCCGTCCGCTCAAACGCGCGATTCAGGCCGAAATCGAAAACCCGCTCGCCAAAGCACTGCTCGAAGGCCGCTACGCACCGGAATCCACCATCAGCGTGCAGGCCGACAACGGCAAACTGGTGTTTAACCGCTTGATTTAACCAAACACCACATCCGCGCAACCCGCAACGCAAGGCCGTCTGAATAACGTTTTCAGACGGCCTTTCCCTGTGTATAAAACATCAATGTCTATTATAATGAAACCATTTATTGTTCAGACGGCCTCAATATGCAAATCTATCTGGTTGGCGGCGCAGTGCGCGATGCCTTATTAAACCTGCCCGTCAGCGACCGCGATTGGGTAGTGGTCGGCGCCGATGCCGATGCCATGCTCAAAGCCGGCTACCGGCCGGTGGGTAAAGACTTTCCCGTGTTCCTGCACCCCGACAGCCACGAAGAATACGCCCTGGCGCGCACCGAACGCAAAACGGCCAAAGGCTATGCCGGTTTCGCCTTTTATGCCGACAAAAACGTTACGCTCGAGCAAGACCTCGCCCGCCGCGATTTAACCATCAACGCCATGGCACAGGCTTCAGACGGCCGTATCATCGACCCGTTTAACGGCCGTAACGACTTGGCCGACGGCCTGCTGCGCCACGTATCCCCCGCCTTCGCCGAAGACCCGGTACGGATTTTGCGCACCGCCCGCTTTGCCGCCCGCTACGGTTTTCAGGTGGCCTCTGAAACCATGGTGCTGATGCAGCAGATGGTAGCCGAAGGCGAAGCCGATGCGCTGGTGGCCGAACGTGTGTGGCAGGAATTGGCCAAAGGCCTGATGGAACCGCAACCGCGTATCATGATCGAAATCCTGCGCGAATGCGGCGCATTGAAAATATTGCTGCCCGAAGTAGATGCGCTTTTCGGCGTACCGCAACGCGCCGACTACCACCCCGAAATCGACACCGGCATACACACACTGATGGTATTGCAACGTGCCGCCGATATGAACCTGAGCCTGCCCGAACGCTATGCCGCGCTGCTGCACGATCTCGGCAAAGCACACACTCCCGCCGATATTCTGCCGCGCCACCACGGCCACGACCTCGCCGGCGTCGAACCCGTGCGCACCGTCAACGCCCGCTGGCGGGTACCCAAAGCCTGCGCCGAGCTGGCCGAATTAGTGTGCCGCTGGCATATCATGTTTCACAGCGTTGCCGAACTGCGGCCGCAAACCATTTTGAATACATTGAAAAAAACCGATGCCTTCCGCCGCCCCGAACGCTTTCAGACGGCCTTGAATGTGTGCGTGGCCGACACGCAAGGCCGCCTGAACCGTGAACACACCCCCTACCCGCAACGTGAACACTGGCTGGATTTACGCCACACCGCCAACCATATCGACACCGCCGCCATCGCCGCCGCCCACCAGCACCAGCCCGAAAAAATCGCCGCCGCCATCGATAAAGCGCGGCTGGAAAAAATCAGCCCGCTGCAACAGGCCTACAAACTCGAACATGCAGCCGCCAGGCATTAAACGGCTTATTCAGACGGCCTTTCTTTATAGATTCGGCAATTTTAATTCTAAAAATCTTTTGTTAATTTCTTTTTAAAACAATTAGATTGATTTAAAAAATTTAGTTATTTAATTGCCGTTTCTATAGGATATCGTGACCATTCGTTTATGAGTTTTTTGTTCCGGGAAATACAGATGCCGGGCAAAAACGCAGCAAGATTGGATACCTTACGAGTATTTTTAACACAACAGATGTGTTTTCAAGGGCTAACGACTCCCATAAATCAAATGCTCAAGACACCCTAAAGGCCGTCTGAAACGGGTATAATCCCATTATTCCAAACAAAGCGCTTCCTCATGATTTACGATGCTCTGATTATCGGCGGCGGCTTGGTCGGTGCCGCCATGGCTGTTGCTCTGAAACAGCAGCAGCGCCGGGTTGCCCTGCTTGAAATCCGTCCGCCCGCCGCTGATACCGCCAAGCTCGAACAGGGCTGGGATGCGCGTATTTATGCCATCAGCCCTGCCAACCGGGCTTTTTTGCAATCACTTCAGGCATGGCCGTCTGAAAGCCGTATACAAGCGGTTTGCCGGATGGATGTGCGCGGGGATAACGGCGGCCGCATCGAATTCGACGCTGAGGCCATTCATGCCGAAAGGCTGACCAGCATTGCCGAAAACCGCTGGCTGCTGGCCGCCTTGTGGCAACAAATTCGGGCACTCGATATTCCCGTTTTCACCGAAGCGGCCGCCGCCATCGCCACCGAAATTGACAGCGCCACACTCACACTCGACAACGGCGAAACGCTGAAAACCAAGCTGATTGTCGGTGCCGACGGCGCCGGCTCGTGGGTACGCGGCCAGGCAGATATCCGCGTTAAAGAAGATGCTTACGGCCATCACGGCGTGGTCGCCAATTTCCACACTGAAAAAAGCCACGGCGGCACGGCTTACCAATGGTTTAAAAACGGCGAAGTTTTGGCCTATCTGCCGCTGCCCGGCAATAAAATTTCCATGGTTTGGAGCACGGCCGAGCCGGAAAAACTCACCCTGCTGCCGCCCGAAGCGCTCGCCCATGCCGTTACCGAACAAGGCGGAGGCATTTTGGGCAAACTCTCGCCGCTTTCGCCCGCTTTTGCCTTTAATCTGATCTTGCGCCGCCCCGAAACCACAGTTGCACAACGCATCATGCTCATCGGCGATGCCGCCCATACCATTCATCCGCTGGCCGGACAAGGTGTGAATTTGGGCTTCGGCGATGTGATTGAATTTGCCGCACTCAGCCGTGGCACGCCCGATCTCGGCGCCCATCAGCTGCTGAAGCGCTATATGCAAAACCGTCTCGAGCCGGTGCGCACCATGCAGCTTGCCTGCGACGGGCTGTTCCGCCTTTTCGGCAACCAAAGCCTACCCGCCCTGCCGTGGCTGCGCAACAACGGCCTCAATCTGGTTAACGCCGCCGCCCCACTGAAACACCAAATGATCAAACATGCCATGGGCCTGTAACACGGCCGCTGCCAACCTCAGGCCGTCTGAAACCATGTTCAAAGCATAGTGAAATGAATAAAAAAAGTGCTACGGCGTGGCTGCGTCTTTATCACTTCTTTCCTCATTCCGCTATAGGCAGACAAGCCGTTAAGGTAAACCGCCGCAACCGGCCATAATGAAAGCACTTGGAAATCTTTCAGACGGCCTTATATAAACCACGACAAAACACGCTTGCCATACACATCCAACCGCCATCAATAAGGATTGCCCCATGCCTACCCGTCTGCCTTTTTTCAGCATTGTCCGCGTCAGCGGCGCTGATGCTGCTGCCTTTTTACACAGCCAACTCTCCAACGATATCGAGCATTTGCAGCCCGGCGAAGCCTGCTATGCCACCTACAACACTCCCAAAGGCCGCGTGATTGCCAATATGCTGGTGCTCAACCGCGGTGATGATTTGCTGCTGGCGCTGGCTGCCGACTTAGCCGAGCCGGTCATCAAACGCCTGCGTATGTTTGTTTTACGCGCCAAAGCCGTATTCGAACCTCTGCCCGAATTTGCCGCCGCCGGCGCCCTGCCCGCAGATGCCGTTGCCGCCGGCGCCGATACCCCGGCTCTTTCATTTGCGGCCACACAGCAAAGCAATATCTGGACCGCCGCCCTGCCGCACGGCGGCCGCTTCAGCATCGGCCCTGCCGCAGCGCTCCCCGATTATGACGCCGCTGCCGAAAATGCCTGGAACACACACGAAATCAGAAGCGGCTACCCGTGGATTTCCGCCGCCACCAGCGAAAATGCCGTGGCACAAATGTTAAATCAACACACCATCGGCGGCGTACATTTCAAAAAAGGCTGCTACCCCGGCCAAGAAATTATCGCCCGTGCCCAATACCGCGGCCAAGTCAAACGCGGTTTGGCCGTATTAAGCGGTGCCTCCCTCGAAGCAGCGGGCATTGCCGTGCAGGCAAACGGTGAAGAAGCCGGCATCATCATCAACAGCGCCCACAGCCCCGAGGGCAGCATCAATCTGGCCGTGATCAAATTCTCCGCCGCCACAGCCGTGCTTACCGATGCCGACGGCAGTGCCCTGCAACAAGAAACGCTGTTTTTCACCACAGAAGCAGCAAATTAACCATCAACAAAACGGCCTGCCATCGAGCTCAAACCCTAATTTTCTCATCAGGCCGTCTGAAAAATATGCTTAAATAAAGCGGTGCAAACGATGCTTTGCACCGCTTTTATCTTACGGGTGCTTTTTATCTGAAAACACATCTGCTGCGTAGGACAAGCCCGCTTCGTCTCAAATGGCTATAACCATATAAAAACATCAGGAGAAAATATGAAAAACTGGGTATTCGCCAAACCCGCACGTCTGCGCCGGTTGTTAAATCTGTGGCCGCCGTTTTTATTTACCGGCATCCGCATCACTGAGCTTTCCGATGATTTCCGCCACTGCCGCGTTGTGCTGAAAAACTGGCCGGGCACACGCAACGCCAACGGCACCCAATTCGGCGGCAGCCTGTTTGCGATGACCGATCCGATTTACTCGCTGATGCTGATGGGGCTGCTGGGCGACAAATATTTTATTTGGGACAAATCCGCCCACATCGACTTTATCCGCCCCGGCCGCGGCAAAGTGTTTTTCAACTGCACCATCAGCGATGATTTTTTGCGCGCCGTTCGTGAAAATACCGCCGGCGGCGGCAAATATTTCCCTGAGCTGCACACCCTGCTGACCGACAGCAAAGGCGAAACCGTTGCCGAAGTCAACCGCACGCTTTATATCCGCTTGAAACCGGCTTTCAGGCCGCCTGAAAACGATAGCTGTTTAAGTTAAACCATCTGCGCTGACCCGCCTGCACTCAAAGCCCTTGAAGGTGCTTTCAGACGGCATCTTTAAGCAACGGAGCGCCGGTTTCAACACGATTTGAATAATACCAATTCACAAAAGTAAGCTAACAAGGTGGCGAGCCGAAGCAGTACAGCCGGTATGGCAAGGCGAGCCAACACCGTTAGGTTATTTTTGTGATTTGGTATAAATGAGTATTAAAGATGAAAATACCTTGCCAAATCCAACAACCAAAAAAAGAGGCTTGAAAGCCTCTTTTTTCTTCAGACGGCCTGATTCATCAAGGCTCGTAAATCTCACGCCTCATCAGGCTGACGTCTTTCGTTTCATGCACGCTCCACAGTGCCAGCAACGACAACACGCCGTTAACCGCCAGATACACGCCCACGCCCATCAGGCCGAAATTTTCATTGAGCTTGATGGCCACAATCGTGGCCACAGATGCGCCGACAATGGCAGCCAGATTATAAGCCAGCGATGCACCCGAATAACGCACCTCGGTGGGGAACAGCTCCGGCAGCAGCGCCGCCATCGGCCCGAACGTGCAGCCCATCAGCATCAAACCCACCACAATAAACGTTAACACGCTCATCGGTGTGCCGTTATCCAAAAACAACGGCATCGCCAAACCAAAGGCGATAATACCCACGGTAACTGCCATCAACCAGGCACGGCGGCCGATTTTATCGGCAAACAAGCCCGAAATGCTGGTAAAAATGCCGAATACCACCGCGCCTATCATCAAAAAGCCGGTAAAGGTATTGGCCGGAATCCCCAGGCCGGTCGGGTGGCCGGCGGCAGAGAGCGCCACCGGGCTTTTTGAAAACACCTGCACAAAAGCCGTCATCACATAAAACAACACATAAGTGGCGGTCATGATAAATGTGCCCTGAATAATCGGACCGGCATGCTTCACCAACACTTCTTTCACCGGCGCATCCACTTTCAGACCTTTGTCTTCCACCTCTTGAAACACGTGGCTTTCATGCAGGGTCAGCCGCATATACAGCCCCACCAGCACCAACACCGCCGAAGCCAGAAAAGGAATCCGCCACGCCCATTCCACCAAAGCCTCAGCACCAAATGCAGCGCTCACGCCGAAAAAGGCGCCGTTTGCCAACAGCAGGCCGATGGGCGCGCCCAATTGCGGAAAAGTGCCGAACCAGGCGCGTTTGCCGTCGGGCGCATTTTCAGTGGCCACCAGCGCCGCGCCGCCCCACTCGCCGCCCAAGCCCAAGCCTTGGCCGATGCGGCACACGCACAGCAATAACGGCGCCCACAAGCCGATGCTTTGATAAGTGGGCAGCAAGCCGATGCCCACCGTAGAAACCCCCATGGTCAGCAGCGAAGCCACCAATGTTTTTTTACGGCCGATTTTATCGCCGAAATGGCCGAACAATGCCGAGCCGAGCGGGCGGGCAAAAAAAGCCAGCGCCAAAGTGGAAAGTGATAATAAAATGGCCGCATTCGGGTTGCTTTTATCAAAAAACTGGCTGTTAAACACCAGCACCGCCGCCGCGGCATAGATATAATAATCGTAAAATTCGATGGCGGTGCCCACCATAGAAGCCACCGCAACTTTATAGGGATTGTTGCGCAGCTGTACAGCAGTTGTTGTTGCAGTATTCATATACTATTTCCTGAAAGTTTTTATCTAACCTGTGTTCAGACGGCCTTATTTACCGCAAACCTGCCTTATGGGCAGGGCATTCAAGAGTATAAAGCGGGTCACTGCAACTCTGCTGTCGGGTAAGCTGAAAAGGAGCCGGCGGAAAGCCAAACGGCATCAAACTATAGCCAATTTACAAAAAATAGTCTATTGTAAATTCAAGTAACCGCCGCATCATTGAAACAAAATTGAAACAAACAGGCCGTCTGAAAAGCCCTCATCGCAGATAAGCCTGAGCTTTTATATTTAAAATGTTAAAGCGTAAAGAGAGATTTTCATGCAAACCGTTATCCAGTCTGCCATTCAAGATTTACACTTCAAAAAACAACAAGCCATCGAACACTACCGTGCCAAACGCCTGCCGATGGTGTTTTTCGAAAGCTACGGCAAAGCGCTTGAAACGGCATTGGGCGCACTTTGGCAGGAAATTTTCGCCGGCAGCGCTTTATGCCTGCTGGCCACCGGCGGTTTCGGGCGCGGTGAAATGTATCCCGGTTCCGATTTGGATTTGGCCGTTGTCGCCGCGCATCCGCTATCCGAAGCGGAGCAAGAAAAAGTGGCTTCGTTTGTGCAAACCTTATGGGATATGCAGCTCGCCCCCGCCATCAAAGCCGGCAGCATCGACGAATTATGCCAAAGTGCGCAAGACGACATCACCAGCGATACCGCCTTTCTTGAAGCGCGCTTTATCTGCGGCAGCCACATCATCGCCGAGCGCACCCTGCAACGCATGAGCCTGCAACGCGACACCGCCGCTTTTATCGAAGCCAAGCTGGTGGAAATGCAGCAGCGCCACGCCAAAGCACAAGGCTCGGGCGCGGTGCTCGAACCCAACGTCAAAACCTGCCCGGGCGGCCTGCGCGATATCCACACCATGCTGTGGCTCGCCAAAGCGCAAGGGCTTGATGCCGAAGTGCATACCCTCATCAGCCAGGGCATCATCACCCGCGCCGAAGCCGGCATGCTGATGAACAGCCACAAACAGCTGGCCAAAATCCGCATCGACCTGCACCTCACCGCCGGGCGTGAAGAAGACCGCCTGATTTTCGATTTGCAAACCCAAGTGGCCGAAAGCATGGATTTGCGCGACGATGCCCAATACATCAAAAGCGAAAAGCTGATGCGCACACTCTACCGCGCCACCAAAACCGTCAAACAGCTCAACGGCATTCTGCTGCCGATGCTGCGCGGCCGCGTTTATTCGCGCCTGCCCCGCATCGTGCACAATATTGATGAAGATTACTATCAGGTCGGCAACCAGATTGCCGCAAAAGATAAAAAACTGTTTGCCCAAAAGCCCACCCATATTTTCAAAATCATTCAAATTCTGCAAAGCCGCAACGACATCACCACCATTGCCCCGCAAACCCTGCGCGGCTGGTGGGCCGCTTCGCAAAAAATCAACCGCCGGTTTTATGAAAACCCGGTCAACCGCGAACGCTTTATCGGCTTTTTCAAACAAGGCAGCGGCCTCACCCATGTGGCGCGCTTTCTCAACCTCTACGGCGTGCTCGGCCGCTACCTGCCGGCCTGGGGCAAAATCGTCGGCCTGCTGCAACACGATTTATTTCACATTTATCCGGTAGACGACCACATTCTGATGGTTTTACGCAACATGCGCCGCTTGGCCATGGATGCCCACAGCCACGAGCTGCCGTTTGCCTCGGCGCTGATGCACGGCTTCGACAAACAATACATACTCTACCTGGCCGCCCTGTTTCACGATATTGCCAAAGGCCGCGGCGGCGACCATGCCCAGCAAGGCATTGCCGATGCCCGCGCGTTTGCCGCCGACCATTTTTTAAGCGAAGAGGAAAGCAGCCTGCTTACCTGGCTGGTGGAAGATCATTTATTGATGTCGTCGACCGCTCAAAAAGAAGACATTCAAGACCCCGACGTCATCGCCCGCTTTTGCGCACACGTGAAAACGCAAGAGCGCCTGACCGCGCTTTATCTGCTTACCGTAGCCGACATCCGCGGCACCAACCCCAAATTGTGGAACGACTGGAAAGCCAGCCTGCTCGAAAACCTGTTTCACTCAGCCCGCCGCCATCTGGCCGGCGAAACCAGCAGCCGCACCGTTATCGTCAGCCGCCGCCAGCAACGCGCCGTTGATCTGCTCACCCAAACCAACACACCCGAAAAACAGCAGCAACAATTATGGCAGGCGCTCGGCCCCGCCTATTTCGTGCGCCACGAATTGCAGGAAATCCTCTGGCACACCGCCAACCTGGTGCACAATACCGATACCCCGCAAACCCGCACCCGATTCCTGCCCGCCAGCGACACCCTGCAAGTGATGGTGTTTATGCCCAATGCACCCAAGCTGTTTGCCCGCCTGAGCCGCATTTTCAGCCACCACGGCCTCAACATTTTGGCGGCGCGCGCCTTTGTTACCGCGCACAACTATATTCTCGACACCTTTATCGTGCAGATTCCACCGCAACACGAACACCCTGATTATCCCAACCTGCAAAGCGCTCTCGAAGCCGAGTTGAACAACTTCATCCACGGCTGCCGCAGCGAAGAAGACGATACCACCTGCGGCATACGCAGCCGCCGCAGCCGCCATTTGCCGATCGCGCCCGGCATACGGCTGATGCCCGAAGAAGACTACCCCGGCTGGTATACGCTTGAATTGGTAGCGGTCAACCGCCCCTATCTGCTGGCCAACATCGCCGAAGTGCTTTCCGAACAGGAAATCAGCCTGCGTTATGCCAAAGTGAGCACGCTCGATGAGCGCGTAGAAGACAGCTTCGTGCTCTACAGCCCGCATTTGGACAACCCCAAAAACCAGCTCGAATTAAAACAGGCGCTGTTTGAGCAGTTGAGCAATTAAGTTTGGCAACCTCAATATCCGCTTACAAAAGGCCGTCTGAACATTTTTTCAGACGGCCTTGAGCATTCCGATAATCTATATATCATTATATTTTTAGTGCAATAAGTGCATTCTCAAGGGGTAACCAAGCACCTGAAAATCGAATGGTCAGAACACCCTAAGGCTTTTCGTTTGCCAAACCCTTGACCTTACCCCCGCGTTAAGGTTTATAGTGACATCCGTATCTGACACAAAGGAAAATCTTATGGCAACCATCACACTCAATATCGGCGGCATGACTTGCGGCGGCTGTGTCAACAGCGTTACCCGCGTATTGGAAGCGCTTGACGGCGTAGGCCAAGCCAATGTCGATCTGGCGGCGGCTCAGGCTGAAATCGAATACGACCCGGCCAAAGTTTCAACTGAAACGCTGATTGAAGCCGTGGAAGATGCCGGTTTTGATGCCGCCGTGTAACACGGTTTAAAGCAAACATCACTTTTGCAGACAGCTCGGTATAACACGTGTGTTTTACCCGCCCTGCTTTCAGACGGCCTAAAGAGGTGTGGAGGCCGTCTGAAACCCTATTCACAAAAACAACCTAACCGCGTTGGCCCGTCTTGCCCGCTTACTTTTGCAAATGGGCATGAAACCAACCGGCAGCATATCAATCACCTGAACCCTATGATATTTTCAGAATGATATTTTCAGACGGCCTCCATACCTCTTTAGGCCGTCTGAAACCCGATAAGGAGCCCGTCATGCAACAAAAAGCCCGCTTCAGCATCGACGGCATGACCTGCCAGGCCTGTGCCAACCGCATTGAAAAAGTGCTGAACAAAAAAGATTTCATCAGCGAAGCCGGCGTAAACTTCGCCAGCGAAGAAGCGCAAATTTCGTTTGACGGCAACCGCACCACAGCCGAGGAAATCGCCGGCATTATCGAAAAAACAGGCTATCACGCCACCCTGCAAACCGACGATGCGCCTGCTGAAATCAAAGAAACCCATATCGGCTGGCGCTTATGGCTGCTGTTTGCCATCAATATTCCCTTTATCATCGGCATGGCCGGCATGATGAGCGGCCATCACCATTGGATGATGCCCGCCATGTGGCAGTTTGCGCTCGCCAGCATCGTGCAGCTGTGGCTGGCGGTGCCGTTTTACAAAAGCGCGTGGGCATCGATTAAAGGCGGCCTTGCCAATATGGACGTATTGGTAACCATCGGCACGGTAGCGATTTACCTCTATTCGGTATTTATGCTGTTTTCACACCGCGCCATGGGGCACGACGGCATGGCGCACGTGTATTTTGAAGCAGGCGTGATGGTGATCGGCTTCGTGAGCTTGGGCAAATTTCTGGAAGAGCGCGCCAAAAAACACAGCCTCAACAGCCTCGGCCTGCTGCTGAAACTCACGCCGAAAAATGTTAACGTGCAACGTGAAGGCCGCTGGCAGAGCCTGCCGCTTAACCAAGTGCAAATCGGCGATATCATCCGTGCCAACCACGGCGAACGCATTGCCGCCGACGGCATCGTGGCAAGCGGCAACGGCTGGGCAGATGAAAGCCATCTCACCGGCGAATCGCAGCCGGAAGCCAAAACCGCCGGCAGCAAAGTGTTGGCCGGCGCCATGATGACCGACGGCAGCATAGTCTACCGTGCCGAACAGCTCGGCAGCCAAACCCTGCTGGGCGACATGATGAGCGCGCTTTCTGAAGCACAAGGCAGCAAAGCGCCGATTGCCCGCGTGGCCGACAAAGTGGCCGCCGTATTTGTGCCCGTGGTGGTGGGCATTGCCGCGCTCACTTTCCTCATCACTTGGTATATAAGCGCCGATTGGGTAAACGCGCTGATGAATGCCGTGGCCGTGCTGGTGATTGCCTGCCCGTGCGCACTCGGCTTAGCCACGCCCGCCGCCATTATGGTGGGCATGGGCAAAGCGGTGAATCACGGTATTTGGTTTAAAGACGCCGCCGCCATGGAAGAAGCCGCGCATGTAGATGCGGTGGTGCTCGATAAAACCGGCACCCTCACGCAAGGCCGCCCGCAAGTAGCCGCGGTGTGGCTGCCGTCAGAGAGCGCGTATAGCGAAGCCGATTTATACCGCGCCGCTGCCGCCGTTGAGCAAAACGCCGCCCACCCGCTGGCCAACGCCATCGTCAAAGCCGCACTCGAACGCCTGCCCGATATTCCCGAATCCCGCAACGCCAAAACCGAAGCCGGCGCAGGCATTGCAGCCGAAGTATCCGGTTTCGGCCGTGTCAAAGTGGGCAAACCCGAATGGTGCGGCCTGACCCTGCCCGAAGATGCCGCCGAAATCTGGCAGATTGCCAGCATTGTCGCCGTATCGGTCAACGATGTTCCCGCCGGCGCTTTTGCCCTGGCCGATGAACTGAAAACCGACAGCGCCGAAGCCATAGGCCGTCTGAAAGCACACGGCATCGATGTTTATGTGATGAGCGGCGACCATCAAAGCGTGGTGGCCTACATCGCCGCGCAACTCGGCATCGCTCACGCACAAGGCAATATGAGCCCGCGCAACAAAGCCGCCGCCGTACAAAAACTGCGCAACAGCGGCAAAACCGTAGCCATGGTGGGCGACGGCATCAACGATGCGCCCGCGCTGGCCGCCGCCAATGTGAGCTTTGCCATGAAAGGCGGGGCCGATGTGGCCGAACACACCGCCTCGGCCACACTGATGCAGCATTCGGTCAATCAAATGGTTGATGCACTGCTGGTTTCACGCGCCACACTGAAAAACATCAAACAAAATCTATTTTTTGCTTTTATATACAATGTATTGGGCATTCCGCTGGCTGCATTCGGCTTTCTCAACCCGATTATTGCCGGCGCGGCCATGGCGCTCAGCTCAATTTCGGTACTCAGCAACGCCATGCGCCTGAAATGGGTGAAAATCGACTGACCATTTCATGCCGTCTGAAACCTTTCAGACGGCATCATTTTTTACATGCCGTTTCATTTCAAACACATAGCCGCCAATGCCCTGCGGTTTATTTACCCAATTTAAAGCCCTTTCCGCTCAAATTTATCCGCACGTTATTTATAATATTACCCAACCATGACAAAACAGGACAGCTTATGAAACCCAGCCAAACCCACTGGTTTGCCAAGCTGCTCACTTCCGCGATCGGCTTGGCCTTGGTTGTGATGCTGACTTTATTCACCGCATCATTTTTCCGCTATGCATTTGATTTTGATATTTTTAAAAACTATGCCGCACTGCTGATGGTGTCCATCACGCTTACCGTGCTCGCCGCCCCGCCGCTACTTTCGGCCTACCGAAAATGGACGCAACGCAAGCCGCAACACCGGCACAACAAATTTGCCGCACACCGCTAAAAACTGCAAACCGCCATCATTCAATCACCGGTAAAAAGGCCGTCTGAACAGTTGCACACACCAACCGTTCAGACGGCCTTTTCCCGTATATCGGCCCGATAATATGGCCTTTTTATATTATTTTTTACTATAACGCAGCTAAAGAAAGCCAACACAATCCGATTATTTTCATGCCGGATATATAGTCAAATATATAAACCGGTCATACAGCAAACAAAAAAGCTTTTGCCATTGGGCAAAAGCTTTTTTGTATTTCAACCAACAGCAGCGGGCAAACCATGTTGATAAAATACCCTGCGTCTGCTCAAACGTGCATTTAACCTGTTATTGCACGGCCTGCGCAGCGCTGGCCGCCTGAGGCGCTGTCGCTTCATTCAGCTTTTCCACCCGCACGGCAGAGCGTTGCTCCGCCTGCGCTTGGTTGGCCAATGCGGCATTGGGCACCACCACATCTTGCTTGGGCGCCGCAGCAGCATGACCGCCCACCGGCACGATGGCCGCATCAGTTTTCTGTACCGGCGCCTGCTGAGACGCAGCCACGGCAGCCGCAGTATGATCCGCCTGCGGCCACATCTGCCAAACCGCCACGGCCACGGCCAACACGCTGGCTACAGCGGCAAACCGCATAAAGGCGTGATTGGCGGCATTGGCCGTGCGGCCGCTTTGCTGCTGGCGGGCACCGCAGCGCTGTTTGTTTTCTGCGGCAGCCTGTTGCAGCGAAACGGAAAAGTCGGTTTCCGACATTTTGATGTCTTTACCCACAATCGGTTTGGCGTGTTGCAGATAATCGCGAATCAAATGGTATTCATACCATTTTTGCTGCGCATCGGCATCAGACAACAATTTGTCGAGCGCCTCTTCCGAGAGCCCGTCGTCGTCCATTGCGGCAGACACGTATTCGAAATCTTGTTTTTTATTGGCCATTTCCCTACCACCTTTGGTCTTCAGACGTATCCAATAACGGCCTTAAATCTTTGGCGATTACCTCGCGTGCTCTAAAAATGCGCGAGCGTACGGTACCGATCGGACAGTCCATAATCTGAGCAATTTCTTCGTAAGACAAGCCTTCCATTTCCCTGAGGGTAATGGCCTTCCGTAAATCATCGGGCAGCTTGGCTATGGCAGACTCCACCGTCTGCAAAATTTCCCGGTTCATCATTTCAGCTTCCGGCGTGTGATGGTCGGCCAGCTGATCGGCTAAATCGAGAATATCCCCTTCATCATTGGCAACATCGGCGCTGACAAACGGCCGCTTGCCGGAAGTCACCAGAAAGTTTTTTGCGGTGTTGATACCGATGCGGTAAAGCCAAGTATAAAATGCACTCTCGCCGCGAAAATTCGGCAAGGCGCGGTAGGCTTTAATCAGTGCTTCTTGGGCAACGTCGTTGACCTCGTGCTCATCTTTGATAAAACGAGAAAGCAGGCGGGTCAGGCGGCGCTGATATTTCGACACCAGCAGCTCAAACGCTTTGTGGTCACCTTTTTGCGCACGCTCTACCAATGCCTGATCGATTTGACGATCGTTCATGTCTAACCTTTAATTCCTTGATGACAAACGCTGTCGGCAAAGCGTGCTTTATATCGGGTATGACGCTTTACCTTCATTTTGGTTCCAAAATAAATCGGTTAAATGGTTCAAAAACCGGCAGAACCCCATTTCGGCAGCCATAATGAACATTTACCCACACATTAGCAATAGCCACACAGCGATTTTCACTATCCGTTACAATCGGCCAATATGGTCTGACAAACGGCGGCACTTTGCATTCTTGTAAAATTTTCCCTACACTTTTGCGACCAACGGCAAGATTTATCACATCTGCGGCAGCAACCGCCCGAATGCCGCCCGCAGAATTTAACACTTCTTCACGTAACCCAAACAGATTAGGCCGCAAGGTAAAACCGTTTTCTGTTAAGAGATTGTTCAGACGGCCGGTGCTTGTTTTACCCTCGGGCAGCCACGGGCAATCTGAAAGCCAATCATGCGGCTGTGCAAACAGGCGGTTGCGGTAAGCATAAACATGGCCGTGCGGTAAATGCCATTGGGCAGAGGCCGTCTGAAGATGCAGCAACGTTTGTGCGAAATCGGCCACAGAAGCGCTGCCGGGCATGCCTAAATGATGGTGTTTCGCCAGGCGCAGCAACTGCTGGCGGCGGCGGACATCGCTGAGCGCACGCCAGCGGCACACATCAAAGCTGCCGTTGTGATGAACCGCCTGCCAATCTTGCCCGCTGATTTCTTCCAACAAAGCCAACTCATCTTGCAGGGCGCCGATACTGTGCACGATATGCGCATCCAAATGCGGCAATCTGTCGCGCCACGGCGGCAGGCCTTCGTTGCGCAACCAATTTCTCAACAATGCATTATCGGCATTGCTCGAATCCTGCACAAAATCCCAACCATACGCCGCTGCATAAGCAGCCAATTCATCGCGGCGGAAAGCCAGCAAAGGCCGCCAAATACGGGTTTTACCGTTCAACGGCCGCCACTCGGGCATCGCCGCCAGCGCCCGCAGGCCGCCGCCGCGCAAAGCCGCCAGTAAAAACGTTTCCACTTGATCATCGCGGTGGTGCGCTAACGCCAACACGCCGCAACGGCTGGCCGCGAATGCCTGATAACGCGCTTTTCGGGCGGCTGCTTCCACGCCCAATCCCGCCGTGCCGACCTGCACTTTCTCCAGCCGCAGCGGCACTGCCAGCCGCTCACACAATGTCCGGCAAAATTGCGCCCACTCATCGGCAGCGGCATTCAAACCATGATGCACATGCACCGCCTGCAAACCAAAGCCGAAGCGCTCCCGCAAACCGGCCAGCACATGCAGCAACACCACCGAATCCAATCCGCCGCTCAAGCCGACCTCGATACCGCTGCCTGCGCCGATTTCAGACGGCCAGGCAGCCGCCAGCGCGGCCGGCAGATCAGGCGCGGTTTCGTGTGGTGCTGTCATTGGATTCATATCGGTTTATTCCGTCAAACAGACCGCCGCAACGGCTAGGGTGTCCTGATGTCGTTTATGAGGGGGTTTACTCTGAAAATGCAGATGCAAGGCTTTTTAACGCAGCATATGCGTTTCCAGGGGCAAAAAGCATCCGTAAATCGAATGGTCAGAACACCCTAAGCCATAAGCAAAAAAACAAGCAGACCGTAGGCTGCCTGCTTGTGCGGTATCATGCTTTTATCAGCTTATTTTTCAGTAAACTCACCGTAAGCCATAATGCGGTCAAAACGGCGGGTCAGCAAATCGGCCATCGGCATATCCTGCACGGTGCGCAACTGCTCGGTCAATACTTCTTTTACCCGAGCGGTGATTTCGACATGATTGCGGTGGGCGCCGCCCAGAGGCTCTTCAATCACACGGTCGATCAAGTCCAAATCGGCCAGGCGCTTAGCCGTGATGCCCAGCGCCTGAGCCGCATCGGCGGCTTTCTCGGCGGTTTTCCACAAAATCGAAGCACAGCCTTCGGGAGAAATCACCGAATAAGTGGAATATTGCAGCATGTTCACGTAGTCGCCCACGGCAATCGCCAACGCGCCGCCGGAGCCGCCCTCGCCGATAATGGTGCACAACACCGGCACACGCAGGCGGGTAAGCTCGTAAAGGTTGCGGCCGATGGCTTCCGATTGACCGCGCTCTTCGGCGCCGATGCCGGGATAGGCACCCGGTGTATCGATAAACGTCATCACCGGCAAATGAAATTTTTCGGCAGTTTCCATCAGGCGCAAGGCTTTACGGTAGCCTTCGGGGCGCGGCATACCGAAATTGCGGCGGATTTTTTCTTTGGTGTCGCGGCCTTTCTGATGGCCGATGACCACCACGCTTTGGCCGTTGAAACGTGCCAAGCCGCCGATAATGGCTTTATCGTCAGCAAAATGGCGGTCGCCGTGCAACTCTTCAAAGTCGGTAAAAATGGCTTTGATATAGTCCATGGTATAGGGGCGCTGCGGATGGCGCGATACCTGCGACACTTGTGCAGGGGTAAGCTTGCTGAAAATCGATTTGGTCAAATCGGTGCTTTTCTTTTGCAGGCGGGTGATTTCATCAGAAATATCCACGGCGGACTCGCCCTGCACAAAGCGCAGTTCATCGATTTTTTTGGTTAATTCAGCAATGGGCTGTTCGAAGTCCAGAAAAACAGGTTTCATATCACGATTGCTCTCGTCAGTAAGATTTATGCTCTATCATACTCGAAGATGGCTGTTTTGGCAGCTTTTATGAACTATTTTATCGTGCAGGCCGGCAAGTTTTCAGACGGCCTGCCGTTGTTTTTCTGCTTATTAACTGCTGTATTTCTTAAGGAATATTTCCAAGGCCGTCTGAAACCTTGCAGAGCAGGCCGATACCCCTCTGCCGGACAGCCGCCCGCCCTCGCTTGAGCCGCTTCTAAAAGCCTACCCTCACCCCGGCTGTGAGCGAGCGCCCCGGCAAGGGTGAAAGGTATTTCAACGGCGAGTTAAACGGGCGCGCTTCGCGGTTGGTCAGGTTTTTGCCGTCGAGATACCATTCCCAGTCGCCGTAACGGCTGCTGTGGGCATAAGCCAGATGCGCATCCACCAAAGTATAGCCCGGTAACTCGGGCTCGTTATCAATCACTTTGCCCACTTTTTTCTGACGGGTGTAATGCACCGCGCCGACCGCAGCCCGCCAGCCCGAACGTTCCCAAGCAAGTTCGCCGCCATAACGTGATGTGGGCATACCGGGCATATAGTTGCCGGCCAAGCTCTGTGTCGGGCTGTTTTCATGGTATTTGGGGCGGTTTTTCACCCAGTCGCCGAATGCGCCGACAAACCATTGGCCGCTGCGATTGTTTAAGAAACGGTAGCGCATGCTCAGCTCCATACCGCTCAAAGTCGTGTCGTGCTGCCGCCATTGGCGTACCAGCAGCCTTTCGGCACCGGGCAGACTGCTGGACAACCCCGTGTAGCCCAAATAGCTGTAGTTGCGGAATTCGTTGCGGTATAAAGTGGCTTGAGCCTGCCAGTTTTGCCTCTCCATGCTGCTGCTCAATTCCCAGCCGATCGCTTTTTCTTTCTGCTGCCCGGCATTGCCCTCTTCCACCGATAATGTGGCCAGATGGCGGTTGCTGGCATAAAGCTCGTTTACCTCCGGTGCGCGTTCCGACCAACTGCGTTGCAGCTTGACATTCCAAGTGTCGCTGATGTGCCATTGCAGGGCGGCATGGTAGTTTTGCAGGGCAAAGCGGTGCGGTTTGTCGTGATATTTTCCCCAGCCTTGCCCGGCGCGGTAATCATCAGGCTTGCGGTCGTGTTTGATACTGTCCCAACGTGCGCCCATCTCTATGCTTACCGGGTCGAAATTAGCTTTTTCCAGCACAAAAAACCCCTGCTCGCGGCTTTTAACGCTCGGCATATAGGCATCTTCGCCACTGCTGTCGATAATGCGGCGATTTGCCGCCATGCCGAATGTGCCGGAAAACGGCCCCAGCGGCGCATGGCTCACTTCCACCCGCATCTGCTTGCTGGTGCTGTTGAGACCGCTAGACAGAAATTCCCCCAAATAATCGCCGTTTTCAGCCTTGGCATAGCCCAAGCTCAAGCCGATACGCTCGATGCCGGGCAGCGGCTCGTTTAATGCCGCGCGCACATCCCAACGGGTTTGCCGGGCGCGGATATTGGCCGGCTTCCAACCGATATTTTTCACCACGCCGTTGCTCCAGCCGCCATCGTAGGCAAACCCGGGCACACCGTAATCGGTTTGGTAGCGGTTGACGGCAATACCGACATAGCCTTTTTCGCTGATATAGCTCGTGCCCGCACTGAATGATTGGGTTTTCAGATGGCTGTTTGGAATCCTGCCGTGAGGCACGGCCACCATATCGGTTAGCGGCCCTTTTATATCAGGCAGATTCGGTGGCGAACCGGGCACATAAGCCGGATTCGGCGGATTCGGCACACCCCAATGGTTGGCCGGCCGGGTGTGGTAGCGGTCGATTTCACTTTCCAGCTCATCGGGGTTATCGATAAAATATTTGTTTAAATAAGGATACCATGCAGGGTTGATGCCGCCGCGGGTAAGTTTCATATTCATCTGACACATATCACGCAGAGCAGTTTGGCTGCCTGCCAAAGAAGGGTCATAACACACATCTGCCTTCGTGCGCCCCGGAATGCGGTAAGACGAAATCTGCCGCCGCAAACCATCGATATGCCACGCCCAATTGCTGCCGTTGTTGCCGTCGAGGCGGAACATCTGCGTGTTGGGGGTATTCATGCCTCCGCTCACATCAATTTTGCCGCTGAAACGCTTATCGCCGATTTTTACCGGCACTCGCCCATCGTCAACATTGACCGAGCCGCCGATAGCGCTGCCGCCGTAAAGCACGCTGGCCGGCCCTTTGATAATTTCGATTTTTTCAGCCATAAACGGCTCAATCTGCGCGGGCAGATTACCACTGATCACCGCCACATCCTGCAACGACAAATCATTGGCCAGCACCTGCACGCGCGAACCGGACAAACTGCGCACCACCGGCCGCCCCGAGTTCGGCCCGAAATGCTCGCTTTGCACACCCGCCGTTTTTTCGACCACACCGCCCAAAGTCGGCGCGCGGTTTTGCTGCAACTGCACCCCTTCCAGCACCGTTTTCGTGCCCATAAACTTCGCTTTGGCCGAAGATACCGCTCTCGTGCCCAACACTTCCACCTCCGGCAACAGCGCCGTTTCCGCCGCATCTTGCGCATAAACCGCAACAGGCAGCAACATCAAAGCCGCCGCCACATTCAGCGCTATTTTGTTATGTTTTAAACGTCTCATTATAAATTGTGACCCTTCGCCGATGATTCATCAAACCGGAAAATTCCCGCACCGGTATTTTTAAATATGTTATATCATAACACTTAATAACTACTTTTTACATACTAAAATTTAATTGTTAATAATAAAATATTTTTATATTAAAATTGCATGTAAATTCAAAACAAAAAAGCAACAGATTAATCAATATCTATATTTCAGACGGCCTCAAATATTTTTAATAAACACCATACTGCCTATCAACCCTGCCGCTTTTCTGTATCGGCCATAGCCCGCAAGCCGGCAAACACAAACCGCATCCGTTTCAGACGGCATTGCGATAGAGAAGACAAAACAGTTCCGCTATAATAAGATTTTCCACCCATCGGCAACGCACTAGGGTGTTTTGATGTAGTCGTTTACGAGGGGATTTTGCTTCCAAAATGCAGATTCCGGGCAAAAAAACGCAGCAAGATCAGACATCTTGCGAGGCATTTTTAACCCAGCAGATACGTTTTCAGAGGCAAAAAGCCCCCCATAAACCGAATGGTCAGAATACCCTACAGTGCCGCAAAAAACGAATATGAAATCATCCGACACCGATACCGCCATGCGGCTCGACAAATGGCTGTGGGCCGCCCGCTTTTTCAAAACCCGCTCGCTGGCACAAAAACACATCGAGCTCGGGCGTGTGCGCGTTAACGGCGACAAAGTGAAAAACAGCAAAAACATCGGCACAGGCGACATCATCGACCTTACCCTCAACTCCCTGCCCTACAAAATCAAAGTGCTCGCACTCAACCACCAGCGCCGCCCGGCGCCTGAAGCGCGCCAACTTTATCAGGAAGACATGAAAACCGCCGAATTGCGCGAACAACAAAAACTGCTCGACCAAGCCGGCCGCAGCAGCGCCGCCTACCCCGACGGCCGCCCCACCAAACGCGACCGCCGCCAAATCGACAAAGTCAAACGCGGCGACTGGTAACCCCGAGGGTGTCCGGACACCCGAGGCCGTCTGAAAAACGCGACAACCATCCGGCCCGAAAACCCGCCGCATGATGCAAACCCACTCACACCCAAACAAACTGCCGTATAATACCAACCGTTTGATTTCAACCAAAGGATACCCGCTATGCGCTGGCGAGGACGCAACCAAAGCTCAAACGTAGAAGACCGCCGCGGCCAAAGCGGCCGCCGCATCGGAGGCAAAAGCACCGGCATACTCGGCATCATCATTTTGCTGGTCGGCGCCTATTACGGCGTCGACCTGTCGGGCATTGTCGGCACCCCGGCCGTCGGCACCCAAACCGCCCGGCAAAGCACCCTGCCGAGCGAGCAGGAAGCCCAGCTCAACGAATTGGCACGCGTGGTGCTGGCCGATACCGAAACCACCTGGAGCAACTATTTCGCCCGCAACGGCAGCCGCTACACCCCGCCCACCATGGTGCTCTACACCGCAGGCACCCAAACCGCCTGCGGCACCGGCCAAGCCGCCATGGGGCCTTTTTATTGCCCGGCCGACCGCAAAGTGTATATCGACCTCTCATTTTATGAAGACATGCGCAACAAGCTCGGCGCATCCGGCGACACCGCTTTTGCCTACGTGATCGCCCACGAAGTCGGCCACCACGTTCAAAACCTGCTCGGTATCCTGCCGCAAGTCAACCAAGCCCAACAAAGCGCCGGCAGCCGTCAGGCCAACGCCTTATCGGTGAAACTCGAATTGCAGGCCGACTGTTTCGCCGGCATCTGGGCCAACCATGCCGAATCAGAGCAGCTGTTTGAAAGCGGCGATATCGAAGAAGCCTTCAGCGCTGCCGAAGCCGTGGGCGACGACCGCCTGCAACAACAATCGCAAGGCTACGCCGTGCCCGACAGCTTCACTCACGGCTCATCCGCCGAACGCCTGGCCTGGTTCAAACGCGGCCTGCAAAGCGGCGACATCAACCAATGCAACACCTTCAGCGCCGGCTGAAACCGTTTCAAATCCAAAGCCGTCTGAAGCTATTTTCAGACGGCCTGATATCTTTGCCAACTGCCTTTCCAACCAAATATTCATTTCAATCTGCCTGATCAATCTGCTCCTGAATCACACAATGCTTGGGCACATTCCAACACAATGCTCATTTAAAAAATAAGCCAATGCGGTCAGATTATTTTGTGAGCGGGTCAATAAAACCGTATTTTGCAAGGCTTCAGACCGGCAGAAAACCAACCTCTGCTTTCATTATGAACCAATAATACAACACTTCATCCCCTAAAAAGTAATCATTCCTTTTACCGTCACATAAATATTAGATATCATAACTTAATACTTTATTAACCAATCCCAACAAATATGACAAGTATGTCTTCGCGCCTCAAGCCCGTTGCCCTATGCTGCCTGATGACCCTGGCGCCCCATCCGGCCGCCGCAGATATCCCGCCCGAAGCCCAAATACAGGCCGAGCGTTTGCAGCAACAGCAGTTCCAACGCGAGCAGCAGCGCCAACAACACTTACAGCAACAGATGCAGCCCCACGCCGATGTCCGTTTGGATGAAACACAGGCACAACCGGGGGCTACATTTTCTTTAGCGCAAGCCGAATCGCCCTGCTTTGCGGTGCGGCAAATCCGCCTTGAGGGTGATGAAGCTGTACATTTCCGTTTCGCCCTCAAGCAGGCGCTGGCTGAATCGGGTTTTACGCCGGGTATGTGTTTGGGGGCGCAAGGCATTAACCATATTATGACTTTGGCGCAAAATGCCGTGATTGCCAAGGGCTACACCACCACCCGTATTCTGGCGGCGCCGCAAGACTTAAAAACGGGCGTATTGGTGTTAACGGTGATTCCCGGCCGTATCGGCACCCTCCGCATCGAAGGGGCCGACCGCCCCGGCAGCACTGCCGGGCGCATTGCTGCTTTTCAAAACGAATTTCCCGTTTCAGACGGCCAAATCCTGAATTTACGCGGTTTGGAGCAGGGTCTGGAAAACCTCAAGCGTATTCCTACTGCCGAAGCCGATATCCAAATTGTGCCGGGCACTGCGCCCGATGAAAGCGATGTGGTGGTGCACTGGCAACAGCAAACTTTGCCTTACCGCCTCTCATTAGGTATCGACGATTCCGGCAGCAAAGCCACCGGCAAATATCAGGGCAATGTCGCCTTTTCGGCCGACAATCCGCTGGGGCTGAGCGATTTGTTTTATCTGTCGTACGGCCGTGATTTGGGGCATAAAGCCCGTTATACCGATGCCGGCGGCCGCACCACCGGCAGCGGCAGCAAATCGCTGGCCGTGCATTATTCCGTGCCGTTCGGCAACTGGCTGTGGGCGTTTAACCACAACCGCTACCGCTATCATCAAGCGGTGGCGGGCGACAGTGAAAACTACGATTACAACGGCGAGCGCTTCACTACCGACCTCGGCCTCACCCGCCTGCTCTACCGTGATGGCCGCCGCAAAAGCCACGCCACGCTGAAATTATGGAAACAGGCGTCATACAGCTTTATCAATGATGCCGAAATCGGTGTGCAGCGCCGCCAAACCGCCGGTTGGCAAATCGGTCTGAGTCATAGAGAATATCTCGGCAACGCCACCCTCAATCTGGCTGCCGCCTACAAACGCGGCACCGGTGCCAACCGCAGCTTGCCCTCGCCGGAAGAAGCTTTTGGCGAGGGCACTTCGCGCATGAAAATCATCACTGCCGATGCCGATTTCAACCTGCCCTTCACCCTCGGCAGGCAAGCGTTTGCCTACGACACATCCATTCATGCCCAATGGAACAAAACTCCGCTGGTGCAGCAAGACAAACTCGCCATCGGCGGCCGTTACAGCGTGCGCGGCTTTGACGGCGAACTCACGCTGGCGGCCGAGCGCGGCTGGTATTGGCGCAACGATGTGGGTTGGCAATACCGCCCCGGCCATCTGGCCTACATCGGCGCCGACGTCGGGCACGTATCCGGCCGCTCCGCGTCTTACCTGCTCGGGCAAACGCTGGCCGGCGGCGTGGTCGGCCTCAAAGGGCAGTTCAAGCTTGGCGGCAATCTTTATTACGACGTCTTTGCCGGCAAGCCCTTTAAAAAGCCCGCCCACTTTCAGACGGCCGATACCGTCTTGGGCTTCAGCTTGAATTATTCGTTTTAAAGCAGCCGGCCCGTTTTGATTTCATCTTTTACCGCCAGTCAACCGCCATGAACAAAACCCTCTACAAAGTCATCTTCAATCAAAAACGCGGCATCATGGTTGCCGTTGCTGAAAACGCCGCCCGCGCGGGCAAGTCTGCGCAAGACGGCGGCGGTGCCGTACCGCAGCCGGCGGCAGCCTCATTCCGGTTGCCGCTGTGGCGTTTCTCATTGATGATGGCTTTGGGGTTGGCGCTGGTGCTTCCTGCCCGTGCCGCCGGTATTGGCGCCGACAAATCCGCCCCTCAAAACCAGCAGCCGACCGTGCTGCAAACGGCCAACGGTTTGCCGCAGGTGAATATTCAAACGCCCTCTGCCGGCGGCGTGTCGGTCAACCAATACCGCCAATTCGATGTCGACGGCAAAGGGGCGGTGCTCAACAACAGCCGCCGCAACGTGCAAACGCAGCTGGGCGGTTGGGTGCAGGGTAATCCGTGGCTGGCCGGCGGCGAAGCGCGGGTGATTGTAAACCAAGTCAACAGCGCCAATCCGTCGTTGCTCAACGGTTATATCGAGGTCGCCGGCCGCCGCGCAGAGGTGGTGATGGCCAACCCGGCGGGGATTCGGGTGAACGGCGGCGGCTTTATCAATGCGGCGGGGGTCACCCTCACCACAGGCAAACCGCTGCTAAACAACGGTCATCTGGAAGGCTTCCGGGTGCGCGGCGGCCGTGTGGCGGTAGAGGGCAGGGGTTTGGATACCGCCGGTGCCGACTACACCCGCATTCTGGCGCAGGCCGCCGCGGTGAATGCCGGCATTTGGGCGAATGATTTGCAAGTGGCGGCAGGTAATCATGATATGGGCGCCGACGGTGTGCCCGGGGCTGTTGCAGACGGCCTCCCGCCCGCAGCCGACACCGCCAAAGTCGCCATTGATACCGGCGCATTGGGCGGCATGTATGCGGGCAAGATTACCTTAATCAGCACCGACAAAGGCGTCGGTATCCACAATGCCGGGCAAATCTTTGCCGCTGCCGGCGGGGTAACGCTCAGCGCCGACGGCAACATCGGCAACAGCGGCAGCATGGTGGCCTCAAACAACACCCAAGGTGCCGCCGACAGTGCCGCCGTTACCGTCAAAGCAACCGCATTGGATAACAGCGGCAGCATTTCCGCGCAAGGGCGCACCAATATTCAGACGGCCTCTTTCAACAACAGCGGTTTGCTGGCCGCTGCCGGCGGGCTGGATATCCGCAATTCAGGCCATCTGAACAACAGCGGCCGCATCAACGCCGCCCGGTTCGACATCGAAACCGGCCGTCTGAACAACAGCGGCACGATTACCCAAACCGGTTTGCAGGCTCTGGCCGTCAGTGCCGGCAGCATACGCAACCACAGCAGCGGCTTAATCGGCGCCACACCGGCCGACAGCGGCAACAACGATAACGATAACGACAACAGCAGCGGCAATAACAATCACAGCAGCAACACCCCTGCCCCCACCACCGCGGCCGGTAACGGCAGCACCCAAACCGCGCCCGCCGCTGCACCGTTAACATTGGCCGCCGGCCGCATCGCCGTTTCAGACGGCCTCGACAACCGCGGCCGAATCACAGCCAACGGCGACGTCGCTTTGAGCAGCCGCCGCAGTTTGCACAATCAGGGGGTTTTAAACCTTCACCGCCTGAGCGCACAAGGCAGCCTGCTAAACAACCAAAACGGCAGCATCCGCAGCGGCAGCGCCGACATCGCGGTTGACACGCTCAACAACCGCAGCGGCAGTCTCTTATCTTCAGACGGCCTCATCCTCCGCGCCCAAACGCTGAGCAACCAAAACGGCACACTGCAATCGGCCGGCAGCCTCCGCATCAACAGCCAAAATTTCAATAACCGAAGCGGCCAAACCGCCGCACCAGATGCCCTCATCCGTGCCGTGCAAACCCTCGACAACCAAAACGGCCAAATCGACACAGGCCGTCTGAAAGTCGAAGCAACCGAGCTTAACAACCATCAAGGCAAAATCCGCAGCGATGAGGCAACCGAACTCAAGGTTTCAGACGGCCTCAACAACCAAAGCGGCCTCATCAGCTCGGCCAAAGACGTCAAAATCCATGACGGCAACCAGCAAACCTTAGCGCTGAACAACGCTTCCGGCGAAATCCTTGCCGGGCAAAACCTCGATCTGCAAGCCAAAACCTTAGCCAAACAAGGCGCGCTGGCGGCCAATCAGAATCTGTCGCTCAACCTCAAAGACAGCTTCAGCGCCGAACAAGACATTCGCGCCGGGCAAGGCTTGCGCTTAAGCAGCGAAGGCGACATCAACAACAGCCACACCTTGGCAGGCGGCCGCTTTGTGCGGCTGGAAGCCAGGCGCATCAACAATACGGATACGGGTCAAATCCAATCCGGCAGCGACACGCACCTTCAAGCCAACAACATCACCAACCGCGGCCTCATCAACAGCAACGGCCTCACCCTGCTGGAAGCAGGCGGCACCGTATCGAATATCGGTACGGGGCGCGTATACGGTGATTGGGTCGGCATTGAAGCGGCTAAGCTGGTGAACCGGGAAGAAACGGTTAACGGCGAAACCAAAGCGGCAACCGTTGCCGCGCGCGAGCATTTGGCGATTGGAGCCAAAGACATCACCAATCAGGAAGGCGCGAAGCTTTCCTCTGAAGGCAGTTTGAATATCGGCCTCGAATTAAACGAGAGCCATCAGGCGCAGGGTTTGGCTGATCGTTTGGTGAATGCCGGCGCCACGATTGAAGCCGGCGCAGACGCGCGAATCGGCGTTAAATCCTTGCAAAACCTAAACAACCATTTCCGCACCCGCGAATATTTAGACAGCAGCAAGCATATTGTTTCCTATACCAAAGCCGGAGAAGCCGAGCCATTCTTTACGGTAGGCGAAGACGGCGTCACCCGCAAAGAAAAACATGATTTCGGCTTTATCTACCACGACGGCCGCCCCGAACAATGGCTGCACAAATACGCAGTCGAGCAATATTACCAAGCCGATTACGTTCAAAACGTTTATAAGCAGCAAATCATCGACAACCGCCCGGCCCACATTCTGGTCGGCGGCAACCTGCAAGCCGAAGGCAATTGGCTAAACCACAACAGTATGATACTGAGCGGCGGTGCGATTTTAGGTAAGGGAAATATCCGGAACGAGGCAGACAAAGACACCGTCCGCACCGTCAACACCGGCATGCTGCGGCGCGGCAGTTACGACAAACACGGTTTCAGAGGCGACCGGCATATCGAATTCGACAAAGAAAGCGGCCACATTCCCAGCCCGCCGGATAGCCATCCCGACTTTGAGCTTAAGACGGCCGAAGTGAAGGAATACGGCAACGCCCTACCCCCACCTGAAAAAACCGCCGCCCAAGCCATAACCCGCCCAAGCACCGTAACCGGCGGCGGCAGCAGCACTGCCCCCATCAACACCCTAAACACCGACACCAAGCTGCCCGCCTCCGGCCTCTACACCGTCAACCCGGCCAACCCCGCCTATTGGGTGGAAACCGACCCCGCCTTTACCAACAACAAGCAATGGCTGGGCAGCGATTACATGCTCAACGCCCTCAATATCGACCCCAACAATATACACAAGCGCTTGGGCGACGGCTATTACGAGCAAAAGCTGATAAACGAGCAAATTGCCCGCCTCACCGGCTACCGCCGTCTCGACGGCTACCAAAGCGACGAAGCGCAATACCAAGCCCTGATGAGCGCCGGCATTACCTTTGCCCGCGAGCAGCAACTCAGCCCCGGCATCAAGCTTTCCGCCGAACAAATCGCCCGTTTGACCAGCGACATCGTTTGGTTGGAAACCCAAACCCTCACCCTGATTGACGGCAGCACCGTCGAAGTATTGGCGCCTAAAGTCTATCTTACCGTTAAACCTGATGACCTCACGGCCCACGGCGGTTTGATTAGTGCCGACAAGCTGGCGATGGACAGCGCGGGCAGCATCATCAACAGCGGCACGCTGGCCGGACGCAAAGTGGTCGACTTATCCGCAACCGATATTAAAAACAGCGGCCTTATCCAAGGCGGCAAGGTCGGGTTGCGCGCCGATGATGTCCATATCGAAGGCGGCACCGTTTCCGCCGACACCCTCCTCGCCGTCGAAGCCGACCGCCTCCGCATCGCCTCCACCACCGCCACCGGCGGCGATGAGCGCAACGGCCAAACCCAAATCGACCGCGTCGCCGCTTTGTATGTCAACAACGCTTCAGACGGCCGCTTAAGCCTCAAAGCCAACGAAAATATCGATTTCGTCGCCGCCAATCTGCGCAACGAAGCCGCCAACGGCCAAACGCAAATCGTTTCAGACGGCCACATCGATTTAGGCACCGCCAAGCTTTCATCCCACAGCAAACAGGGTGAACTCTCCGACCGCAACCACCGCCACGTTGCCCAAACTTCGGAAGCCGGCACCGTTATCGGTGCGGCGGGCGATATTCTGATTTCGGCCAAAGATGATTTGACCATCCGCCAAGGCAGCATTGCCGGCGACGGCGGCCGCACCACCCTCTCCGGCCGCAATGTCGACATCAGCGAAGGCCGGCAAACGCTGGATTTAGACGACTCGCTGTACAACGAATCACGCAGCATGGTTTCTAAAACAACCTCGCTCGACCAATACCGCCGCCAACATGATGAAGCGGTCGGCAGCAGCATCGAGGGTAAGGAAGTGGTGGTTCGTGCCGGGCAGGATGTAAATGTGCGCGGCAGCCGGGTGGTTTCAGACGGCCTCACGGTGTTGACGGCCGGCAATGATGTCAACATCACCGCGGCTGAGAATGCGTATTCGGATCATGAGTTTCACGAGCGTAAGCGCTCCGGTTTCACTGCCTCGCTTGCAAACGGCGTTGCTGCCGTCGGCTACAGCAAATCCCGCCACAGCCTGCAACAAGACGGCACAAGCCAAAGCCTCACCCTCAGCCGAATCGGCAGCAGCACAGGCAACACCGCACTCCTCGCAGGCGACGCGCTCAACATCAGCGCAGGCCGTCTGAATACCGGCGGCGATTTAAACCTGCAAGGCCGCGCAGTCAACCTTGATGCGGCGTATATCACCGACAGCAGCCGCAGCGAGCAGCAAAGCAAGCAGAGCGGCCTCAGCATCGGGGTCACCTACAACCCCATTGCCGCCGCCAAAACCGCTTACGACCAATCCATGGCCGGCAGCCAAAACAGCGGCAGCGCCGTGGGCACTTGGTTTGCCCGCGATCTGGCGGCCCTCAAAGCCGCTCAGGCGGCGATGACGCCGTTGGTGGTCAGCGGCGGGCGCAGCAAATCATCTGCCGAACAAAACAACAGCCGCACCCAAGCGGTGGTGAGCGAATTGGCGGCGGGTCAACACCTGAACATTATCGCCACCGAAGGCGGCATCCGCAGCGAAGGCGCGCAAATCAGCGCCGAGGGCGATGCGCTGCTCTCCGCCCGCGACAGCATCCGCCTCGGCTTTGCCGCCGACGGTCAAAACCAAAGCGCCCAAAGCCGCCGCAGCGGTTTGAGCATCGACAACCGCGACCACCTGATGCCGCTGGGCAGTTTCAACGAGCGCGGCCAAGGTGAAGGCGCGTTGAACCACCTCACCGGCAGCAGCCTTTCCGTCGGCGGGGCGGCGGCGCTGCAAAGCGGGCGCGATATTGATGTGATCGGCAGCACCATCGTTGCCCAAAACACCCTCAGCCTCAATGCAGCCGACAACATCACTATCCTGTCCGGCCAAAACCGCCAATCTCTCAGTGAAACCCAAGTGGGCAGCGGCATCGGCTCGGCGCAAATCTCCGACACCGAATATTTCAGCGGTTGGATGAAAAACCGTCAAGACAGCCACAGCAGCCAAGTCGAGCAAGTCAAATCACAAGTCGGCAGTCTTGGCGGCAACGTCAATATGCAGGCCGGTGCCGGCTATACTCAACAAGTCGCCGACGTGGCGGCGGCCAAAGACATCAACATCACCGCTAACAATATCGACATTCTCGACGATTACAACCGCGGCAGCAGCCACCAATCCGAGCGCGACGTTAAAATCGGCACCTTTGCCAAAGTGTCTTCGCCGCTGATCGAGCTGGCCTATGCCGTTGAAGATGCCGTCGACAGCAACGCCGGCGACCGCACCCGCGCCCTACAGGGCATGGCCGCCGCCGCACAGGGCTATCAGCTTTACGATGCGGTCGGCAAAGTCACCGATGCCGCCGCCCGCAATACCAAAGTTGCCGCCGATGCCCTTAAAAACGGCGTGGCCGTCAACCCTGATGATTTGCAGCAGGGTGCGGTATTGGCCAAAGCCGAAGCCGGCGTCGGCTTTAAAACCGCCAATGCCAGCCAAAACCAAAGCTATGCCGACAGCCGGCGCAACACCCTCAGCGCCGGCGGCAACCTCACTCTGCAATCGACCGCGGGCGATATCCGCCTGCAACACACCGCCGCCAGCGCGGGCGGCACCCTCAGCCTCGATTCGGCAAAAGACATCAGCCTCGAATCCGGCCGCAGCAGCCAACACAGCGACGGCAAAAACAGCAGCTTCGGCGCTTCCGTCGGCGTCGGCGCCTCAGTGGGCGCGCAAACCGGCATCTATGTTTACGCCGAAGCCGGCGCCACCAAAGGCCGCCACCGCCTCGATGCCGGCAGCTACAACCCCACCGAGCTGAACGCCGGCCACATCCGCCTCAACAGCCGGGGCGACACCACTTTACGCGGCGCCACCGCCACCGCCAACCGCATCGATGCCGATGTTAAAGGCCGTCTGAACATCGAAAGCGTGCAAGATACGCTGTCGCAAGAAAGCAAACAAAGCGGCGCCGGTGCACGTATACAAATCGCCCTCGGCAGCGCCTGGGAAGCTTCCGGCAATTTCAACCAAAGCAAAGCCTCGGGCAGCAGCAATACAGTCCACACCCAATCCGGCCTGTTTGCCGGCGACGGCGGTTATCACATCAACGCCGGCAGCGTGCAGCTCAAAGGCGGCGCGATTGCCTCGACCGCGGCGAAAGAGAATAACGGGCTGACCACCGGCGCACTGACCTTTGAAGACATTCAAAACCACAGCAGCTATAACGCCTTCAGCGTTTCCCTCAGCGGCAGCTACGGCGGCAGCCTCAGCAGCGGCGAAACCTTCCAACAAAGCAGCCTCGGCCAAGCCTCCGCCACGGCCGGCCAAGGTATGAGCCAAGGCCCGAGCTACAGCCCGACCCTGCCGCAATATGAAAGCGGCGGCGACAGCAGCACCACCCGCGCTACTTTAAGCGCAGGCCGTCTGAATATCGGCGGCGAGCAAACCACAGTAGAAGCACTGGGCATCCACAGCAACACCGAAACCGCCCATCAGAAACTCGCCGAGCTGCCCGATATCCAACAGATTCTGCGCAACCAGCAGGCCGCAGCATCCGCCACCGCCGACATTACCTCAGCCGTACGCACGTTCAGCGGCAATATGGCGGCAGAGGCGCAGAAAACACAACAACAGGCCTACGAACAGCTTCAGACGGCCATCAAAAACAACGATGCCGCTCAAATCGAAGCCGCCGTACAACAATACAATCAGGCTCAACAATCCGCCAAAGATTGGGGCATCGGCGGCAGCAAAGCCCGCGCGCTCAATGCCGTTTCCACCGTTGTCACCGGCGCCCTCGGCGGGCAGAACGGCCTTCAGACGGCCACCAACGCCCTCGCCCCCTACGCCGCCGAAACCATCGGCCAAACCTTCGGCCAAAACGGCAGCAACCCGAATGAAACGGCACAACTGTTAAGCCATGCCCTGCTGGCAGGCATTCTAGCCGCGGGCAACGGCGGCGATTTCGGCGCAGGTGCCGCGGCGGGCGCAGGTGCGGAAGTGACTGCCAAAGTTATCACCGAAGTTCTGGCCGGCAAAGAAGCAGCCAACCATCCGAACCTGCTTTCAGAGGAGCAAAAAACCACCATCCGTGATTTGAGTGCGGCAGTGGGCGCATTGGCTTCAGGCCTCTCCGGCGGCTCAGCGGCAGATATCCAGCGTGGCGGTGTGGTCGGGCAGAATGCGGTCGAGAATAACTGGCTTTCGTCTCCTGAAGTCGAGCGCCTAATCCAGCTGGGAAAAGCCTGTAATGGAGGAGCCGGCTTGACACAAGCCTGTGCAGAAAGAGATAAGTTAAAAGCCCTTGATGTCGCAAGAGACTTGCGCCTTTTAACTGCTTGCCAGAATGCCCAATCCACCCAATGCCTGAATTTGAAACGGGAAGCCACAATAGCCATGGGCGGATTAAGCGTTGGCTATCTTCAGCAATACGGTATGAGCCAAGAAGCCAAAAATGCTCATAATCAGGAATACAGTTCTACTGATGCCGCCGTGTTGATGGCTAGCGGCTATACGCCCGAGCAAATTGCAGCCAACACCAAGCTTACCCATGCAGTTGCTCAGTTTTTGGGGGATTTGTCAGTTGTCGGTACTATTCGTGATTTTAAAGAAGCGGATACGGTTTCCGAGTACGCTATCGCTACCATTTTTGCCATGCCGGGTTTGAAACAGGCAGAAAAAGTACGATACATAGGTGACTTTAGGAAAGCTTACCAGGCTGCCAAAGAAACGGGGGATTTGAAGGCAGCCAAGGAGCTGCTGGAATTGGCGAGAAATGCTGAAAAATTGCCGAATAATTTTAGGCAGTTAGCTCAGAAGGAAAAAGAGTTACAATTGCATGGGCAAAATTTTGGCAAGTTAGGAGTAGTAATTAAAAATCCCAATATACAAATTTCAGGGTTAAGAAAACATTATATTGATAGAAAAATAGAGCGAGGAGTAACTTCAAGCCAAGTTATAGACACCGTACAAAACCCTAGTTTAATTCTCAAACAAAGTAATGGAGGATTTTTATTTCTCTCACAAGACGCAGCGGTAGTAATCAATAAAAATGGGCAGCTAGTTACAACATATGGAAAGTCATATTTTGATAAGAATATCCACAATATTTTGGACAGAGTAAAATGAAAAATATTCTAAATGAAATTAATAGCATACTATTTAATCATTGGGATCCAATTATGATAAACGAGAACCCACAACTTAAAGACGAATACTTAACTTATGCAAAAAAAATCTTAACTTTATTACATGCCAATGCAAGCGAAGAAGAAATTTTTCAACTATTAACAGAAATTGAAGAAAATGATTTAGGCCTAGAAACTGATAAAAACATCAAAAAGTCTGTATCTAATAAAATTTTTTTATTAGCAGAGTTTTAAAGGGAATTCGATGGCAATCAATAACGAATCACTGGCCTGTTTGCTGGCGACGGCGGCTACCACATCAACGCCGGCAGCATGCACCTTAAAGGCGGCGCGATTGCCTCAACCGCGGCAAAAGAGAATAACGGGCTGACCGCCAACGCGCTGACCTTTGAAGACATTCAAAACCACAGCAGCTACAAAGCAACGAATGTGGGGTTGAGCGGCGGCTACGGCGGCGGGCTCAGCAGCAGCGAAGCCTTCCAACAAAGCCCCCTCGGCCAAGCATCCGCCGTAGCCGGCCAAAGCATAAGCCAAGGCCCCGGCTACAGCCCGACCCTGCCCCAATATGAAAGCGGCAGCGACAGCAGCATTACCCGTGCCACCCTCAGCGCAGGCCGTCTGAATATCGGCGGTCAAGAAACCACCACCCAAGCATTGGGCATCAACAGCGACAGCAGCAGCGCCCACAGAGCAGTCAACGCCCTGCCCGATTTAGCCGCGATTACCGAGAAGCAGCAGATTGTAGCGAAAGCAACAGCAGACATCGTATCCGCAACGCGTACCTTCAGCGGCAACCGCCAACAGGCAGCAGCCGAAGAGCGGGCTAAAGCCGAAGCGGAATACGAAGGCCGTCTGAAAGCCCAAAATGACGGCAGTTACGAAGCTTTCAGCCAACTGAGCGACATCGAACGCCAAACCGTCTTAAGCAGCGAATCCGAAGCCTACCGCAATGCCGACACCGAAGCCAAAAACTGGGGCATAGGCGGCAGCAAATCCCGCGCAGTGAACGCAGGCACCATCCTGCTCACCGGCATACTCGGCGGCCAAACCAACCTGCAAACCGCCGCCAACGCCCTGTCTCCCTACGCCGCAGCCGCCATCGGCAACACCTTCGGCCACGGAGAAAACCAAAACGAAGCCGCACAAATGGTCGGCCACTTCCTCTTGGGCGCAACCTTAAGCTATATTAACAGCGGCGACCCGTTAAGCGGCGGATCGGCAGCGGTTGCAGCCGAAAAAGCCGCAACATATCTGAGCCGGCAATACGACGACGGTCAAACTGCCATCGACCCGCAAACGGGCGAGTTTAATGCCAACCTATTACCCGAAAGCGTGAAAGACGAAATCAAATCCACCACGGGCGTGATTGCGGCTTTGGTGGGTGCAACGGGAGATAACGGTGCGGCGTTGAATGCGCAGATTTCGGGAGTGATTGGGCAGAATGCGGTGGAGAATAACTGGCTGCATTCCCAAACTGCCAAACAAAAAGGCTGGCTGTCCCAAACGGAAATTACACTGCTGGATAAACTTGCCAAGCAATCAGGTGCAAAGAGTATTGAGTATTTTATTCAAGAAGAGCAGAAAATTCGTCAAAGCAGGATGATTAGTACTGATAAAGAAAAAGCTTTAGCTAATCTGAAACGAGAATACGAAGCCGACAGCCGAAAAATGGAAGCGGCTGCTGCCAAACTTCCGAAAGGAAGTAAAGAACGGGAGATATTGTTTGATATTGCCCGAAAAATACAGGGGATTGTATCTATCATTCCGCCGTATGAAAAATCAGAGTTTATTCGGTCGGAGCAACGAGATTGGCTGGCAACATCAAACCCGATTATTCATAGTGGCGATACCGGATTTACTGCTGTTCAAAGGCAATGGGCAGTTAAGGATGGCAAAACCGCTGAGGAGGCACGTTTTCAAACGGAAATGCCCGTTGCTGGCCATGGAGGAAATCTAAAAGGCTCCACGAATACGGTATCCAAATCAAAATTGCCGAGTAGTACCAAAGATATCAAAGTAAATAACCAAGTAAAATACAGTACCTCTGAGGGGAAAGCCGATAGCGTAAGTGGCAGAAATTTAGCTGACCAGTTAACTACCAAAATGTCTAAACCTATAGTAAAAGATCCCACCCTTAAAAAAATTGTTAATGATTTATATCGAGACAATGCAAAAATAGGTAGTGGAAGTACAGCTGATGCGGTTCGTTATGAACTTAAAAATAATACCAAGGTTGGTGGTAGAGAACATAGCGAAAAAGCTAAAAATTATTCTGTAGCATTAGAAAGATGGTTAGCAAAAAATCCTGAAGCATCATTTAGCGATCAGTCAACTGCCAAGAACATATTACGCGATCTTCAAAATGCACTTAAAGGAAAATAAAAATGAATCACGATCAATTTTTAAAAAAAATTAAAACCATATCTCAAATATCACTTGCAATTAACAATTTCATTGATGAATGGGGAGATGATTTACCAGTAATGCTTTTTGGTGAAATAGGTAGAACAATAGCAATAAACCTATCAGAACTTTCCAAAAATGATCGTATATATATATTTGCTTACATTAAAGATGGCATGTCAAATGGAGAAGAAGTTCTTAAAAACTATATTGCTACTGGACTATTAGAATCCATGTATAACTACTCAAAAGAAAACAACTCTTGGCCATTAATTAAAAATAATTTAGATCACATATCGTTAAAATATATTAATGACTGGATAAATTTTGAAAATATTTAGAAATTAAATGCCCTTCTTTATGGGTGGGTGAAAATAGCCTATTCATTAACGCAAGTGTGGAATTTCACAGTAACTAAAAAAACTCTCAGCCTTCAAATATCGGAACATAAGGCTTGTATCGATGTTAAAAATACTTTTGCTGCCCTTGATGCCTACCAACGAGCCAAACTCATTGACATTTGCACGACTAATCCGCAAACAACAGCCTGTGCTAATGAGATTGGTAAAGCGCAATCAGGAGACTGGGCAGTCATCACTGAAAGCGACAATTATCCCGGCATCGACCCCTCCAAACCGGGTAAAGAAGCTTTACACTTAATCTGTGGCAGTAATCAAATTTGCCGTGATGAAATTACCCGACAAGATTTGAGAAACAATCTTGACCAATTGATTGTTGAACGAGACCCTGCATTCCTGAAACGAACCGCAGACGGCTACCGTAACGGCGTACTGGGCAAAGTTCTTGATTTCCGCGGCATGAACGATAAAGAAGTTATCGACCATGCAAAAGCGGCAATGTATGCATCAGTGGGGATGATTGGGAGTATTGGGAAATCTAAGGTTGGCAATCAGTGGAAGGCTAAAGATAGCGCGACCACTAGAAAATTTTCCGGGCCTGTATTTAAAACTGATACAGAGGCTGCTAAAGCAGCAAAATCTCTTGGATATATAAAAACTAATTTCAGAACTAAATCAGGTGCCGTAATTTTTAAAAAAGATAATAGCTATATAACAAGAGACGTTGATGGCCATATTGGTGGAGCATGGAAGGAAGCCTCTAGCCCTGAAAAATTGAATTCAAAAAATACTCGAAATGGAACTTTTGATTTAAATTTAAAGAAAATTGGAGACTAATATGAGCAATTTCAAGGATTTTTATAGAAATATAACTTACTATACAGAATACAATGAGGATTCTTTTATTGGAAAATGGCTAGATTATGGTGCATGGGATGATAATGAATATTGGAAATTAGAACAGGATTTGTTAGAAATATCAAAAAAATATAATGAAGAAAAATTTCTACCTCAAGATATTTTGATTGGAATTATGAGAATAGTAGAATTACTAATGGTTCCAAATTGGCAACTATTTTCAATTAATTCAGTAAATTGTAAAAATACAGAAGCTGATATTTATGATAGATTTGAAAGAATAAAAGTTTTATTATCGTCTTTATTTATGGAAGATATAAAATTTGAGCATTATGATTTCAATTACTCACGAAGCTGAGAAACCAATTTCCTATTGAACAACAGCGAAAACTTTCAGACGGCCTATAATAAAGCCCGCGACTGGGGCATCGGCGGCAGCAACAGCTGCGCATTAAATGCCGCCTCCGCCCTGATTACCGGCGCGCTCGGTGACCAAACCGATATACAGGTTGCCGCCAACACCCTCGCCCCCTACGCCTCCGCCGCCATCGGCCGACAATTCGGCCACGGCGCCGACAAAAACGAAGTCGCCCAAGCAGTCAGCCATTTCGCCTTAGGCGCAACCCTGGCCTACATCAACGGCGGGAATGCACTCAGTGGCGGCAGCGCAGCCGTAGCCGCTGAAAAAGCCGCAATATATCTGAGCCGGCAATACGACGACGGCCAAACCGCAAGAGACCCGGTTACGGGCGAATTCAATCCGAATCTGCTGCCCGAAAGCGTGAAAGACGAAATCAAATCCACCACGGGCGTGATTGCGGCTTTGGTGGGTGCAACCGGTGATGGCGGTGCAGCGCTCAATACGCAGATTGCCGGGGTGATTGGGCAGAATGCGGTTGAGAATAACCAATTAAGTGGATACGAATCTTTGATGGGAGGAAATGTAGGAGTTGAATCCTTAAAAGGAGCTGTATCACTTTACAAGCAACAATTGGAAAGTGGAAAAACAATTGAAGAAGCTAATAAAGAAGTTAATAAATATCTGCAAGGATATGGCTTAAGACAACATACAGGTGTTGAAAATCTAGTATACGGTTCTTTAGCACTGCCTATTGTAGCAATTGGAGGAAAATCTTATGCTATTGCTGCTTTATCTTCTGTTGGCCAAGGTGTTATTACTACAGTAATTATAGAAGGTAAGCCATATAAAGTATCTGATTTATCTTATGATGCAAGTTTAGGGATTTTAGTTGGTAAAGGCTTAAGCAAGGCTTCTGAAAGTATGTTCAAATGGTCTAATGTAAGAAGTGATGATTTAAAAGCAAATAAAATAATGAAGAATAGCCTTATTATTCCATCTCTATATATTCAATATGGTGTGGGAAAAGCAGGTAGTGGGACTGCATCAAAGTTTCTAGAAAAAAGAGATATCATTCTTATAGAAGTTCCAGATATGAGAAAGAATATACAGAAAAAATAGGTATTTTTATGATTAAATTTAAAGAAAATAGACGAACTTTATACGGAATAGCTCTTTTAATTCCAGCTATAGTATATTTTAATTTATTTCTAATTAAAAAGTTTTTTAAAATAAGAAATAAAAGTCAATTAATTATAGCTAATATATTTATTTTTATAATATTCCAATTAGAATTTTTACTAATAATTTTTCTAATTGGCAGAATAGATTTATCTAGTTTAAAACAGATGGGAATTATTTTTATAGCTTCATCATTATTCTTTTTATTGGGATGGGATAATTTACCATATTGGAGTGAGGAAGATTAAGGCCTTATTCTCGGCGGCCAAACCAATCTGCAAACCTCCGCCAACACCCTGTCTCCCTACGCCGCAGCCGCCATCGGCAACACCTTCGGCCACGGAGAAAACCAAAACGAAGCCGCACAAATGGTCGGCCACTTCCTCTTGGGCGCAACCTTAAGCTATATTAACAGCGGCGACCCATTAAGCGGCGGATCGGCAGCGGTTACAGCCGAAAAAGCCGCGCAATATCTGAGCCAGCAATATAACGACGGCTACACCGCCATCGACCCGCAAACGGGTGAATTCAACCCCAACCTGTTGCCTGAACACATTAAAGACGAAATCAAATCGACTACCGGTGTGATTGCCTCCATCGTCGGCGCGACCGGAAACGGCGGTGCGGCGTTGAATGCGCAGATTTCGGGAGTGATTGGGCAGAATGCTGCTGAAAACAACCAGGCTGGGCGCGGGTTTAGAACGCCACAATTAATACGCAATGACCTCAACATTGCTGCGTACAATCTTCAATTTGCTCAAGTCCGCTCATTTATTCCTAATTTCAACGGATTTCCAACAGCTAGAAATGTAGACTCCGAAGGCAGGGGAATTGTTACCTCTGCTGAAGTTGCTCAAATGAGAGCATTTGCTGAATTTTTAAGAACACAGCCGAGAGGAAGGAGTCAGGCTGAATATGTTGCCAGATTTAATGGCATTTATCAGAGTTATAGTACCCCTGGCCAAGTTGTTAACAGAGCACTTAACATCAGGGAGTATTTAAATGACATTCAAGCTCAAACTGGGTATAAAATTGAATTTTCTCAGAGAATAGGATTAACTGATTATATTAGGGCTAATGGTGTATTTACACCGTCATCACAAACACTTCATCAGAGACGAACTGAGTTTAATAGAAAGAGGGAAAGTTTAATTAAAAAGTGGGAAGTAAATACGGGGCTAAAATGGCCAACCTATACTGAGCCTGTGATATCTTCAAAAACTGGAAGAATCATAAAACGAGTAGGCTCCAAATATGATGTACATCATATTCAGCCTTTGGAAAATAATGGTGGTAATATTTGGCAAAATATCACTCCTGCAAGATACCCGGACCAACACCAAGGGGGTATTCATCGCTGGGATGGTCCATTAAGAAATATTCAGAGAAAATAAGGATTAGATAAATGTTTGAACTAATAAAAAATGCTTCAATCATTATGAAAGATAGTGATGAATATATACCGATTATGGTAAATAAAAATTTGTTTTTTAAAGTTCCAGAAAATGACTTTCTAGAATTAACAAAACATATTACGATACCGTCCGATTTATCAAATTTCTGGAACGAAATTGGTTATGGCTTTCTTACTATTAGTAAAAGTGAGAGTATACGCACAGGGTCAGATAATCGCATTATGGATCCGTTATCTATTGTAGATATATTGACGGGAGAGTCTGAACAAGTATCTCCTGAATTTACTCTTGAGCCATATCAAATACCTTTTTTTGAAAGATTTAGTGAGTATTTTATTTGTTTTGATATACGAGATGTAGATAAGCCTAAACAGCCAGTATATTGGATATGGGATATGGAAACTCCATTAGCAGTTTCAATTCAAAGCTTTATCTACAAATTATTTGAAAATCCCGATTTTCTTAATGAAATCTAACAAGCGAAACGGACATAGGGTGGACACTTATTGGCCACACGGCTTTATTTCATCTTTACTTCAATGAAATCAAGCAGTCTGAAAACAATCTTTTCAAACGGCATTTCTTATTTTTGCGTCGGCGTCTATATTTACGGCGAGGTCAGTGATAGAAAAGGCAAAAATTATTACCTTGCCGAAAGCCACATCACCCTTGAAGCCGACCACATCCGCCTCAACAGCCAAGGCGACACCACTTTACGCGGCGCCACCGTCACCGCCAACCGCATCGATACCGATGTTAAAGGCCGTCTGAATATCGAAAGCGTGCAAGATACGCTGTCGCAAACCAGCAAACAAAGCGGCGCCGGTGCCAGAATACAAATCGCCCTCGGCAGCGCCTGGGAAGCTTCCGGCAATTTCAACCAAAGCAAAGCTTCGGGCAGCAGCAATACCGTCCACACCCAATCCGGCCTGTTTGCCGGCGACGGCGGCTACCACATCAACGCCGGCAGCGTGCAGCTCAAAGGCGGCGCGATTGCCTCGACCGCGGCGAAAGAGAATAACGGGCTGACCGCCAACGCGCTGACCTTTGAAGATATTCAAAACCACAGCAGCTACAAAGCAACGAATGTGGGGTTGAGCGGCGGCTACGGCGGCGGGCTCAGCAGCAGCGAAGCCTTCCAACAAAGCCCCCTCGGCCAAGCATCCGCCGTAGCCGGCCAAAGCATCAGCCAAGGCCCCGGCTACAGCCCGACCCTGCCCCAATATGACAGCGGCAGCGACAGCAGCATGACCCGTGCTACTTTAAGCGCAGGCCGTCTGAATATCGGCGGTCAAGAAACCACCACCCAAGCATTGGGCATCAACAGCGACACCGAAACCGCCCATCAAAAACTGGCTGCCCTGCCCGATATCCAACAGATTCTGCACAACCAGCAGGCCGCAGCATCCGCCACCGCCGACATCACCTCAGCCGTGCGCACGTTTAGCGGGAATATGGCGGCGGAAGCGCAGAAAGCGCAACAACAGGCCTACGAACAGCTTCAGACGGCCATCAAAAACAACGATGCCGCTCAAATCGAAGCCGCCGTACAACAATACAATCAGGCTCAACAATCCGCCAAAGATTGGGGCATCGGCGGCAGCAAAGCCCGCGCGCTCAATGCCGTTTCCACCGTTGTCACCGGCGCCCTCGGCGGGCAGAACGGCCTTCAGACGGCCGCCAACACCCTCTCCCCCTACGCCGCCGAAACCATCGGCCAAACCTTCGGCCAAAACGGCAGCAACCCGAATGAAACGGCACAACTGTTAAGCCATGCCCTGCTGGCAGGCATCGTAGCCGCGGGCAACGGCGGCGATTTCGGTGCAGGTGCCGCGGCGGGCGCAGGTGCGGAAGCCACAGCCAAAGTCATCACAGAAGTTCTGGCCGGCAAAGAAGCAGCCAATCATCCGAACCTGCTTTCAGAGGAGCAAAAAACCACCATCCGTGATTTGAGTGCGGCGGTGGGCGCATTTGTAGGCGGTATAGGCGGTGATTCCGGGTTGAATGCGCAAATTGGCGGTGTGGTGGCGCAGAATGCGGTTGAGAATAACTGGTTACATTCTCAAACTGCCAAACAAAAAGGTTGGTTGTCTAAAACAGAAATTGCGCTGTTGGATAGACTTACTAAGCAATCCGGTGCCCATAGTATTGAGTACTTTATCCAAGAAGAGCAAAAAATACGACAAAGTAATATGAGCCATGCAATCAAAGAAAAGGCATTGGCAAATCTGAAGCGAGAATACGAAGCTGACAGCCGAAAAATGGAAGCTGCCGCAGCCAAACTGCCAAAAGGAAGTGAAGAACGAGGCCTTCTGTATACCATTGCAAGTAAAATGCAGGGTATCGTATCCGTGCTCCCCTCGTATGATAGATCTGAATTTCTTCGGGCAGAACAAAGAGACTGGCTGCCGACCTCAAACCTGGTCATACACAACGGTGATACGGGTTTTGTTAAGGTACAGCAACAATGGGCTGTTGAGGATGGCAAAACACTTGAGGAGGCGCGTTTTCAAACAGAAATGACGGCTGGAGGTAAAATGGCAAATATACGAAGTAGCAAACCTCAGTCCATTCTACCTATCAGAAATGATCAACCTGTTCAAGTAAGTGCGAAAGGATCTATTGGGAAAGATTACTTTTACGATGTTAATCAAACTGCAAAAATTAACTCTCCCAGAACACATACTTTAATTGCAGATAGAGTTAACGCAAAAATTGCAAAGGATGGAAAAAATAGACCTAATAATACATTAGCAGATTCTCACGCTGAAATTGGGGTCATACAGCAAGCTTATAATGCTGGTAAAACTAAAAATGCCAGCATGAGTATGGAAGTTATAGGTAAAGATGTTTGTAGCTATTGCAAAGGAGATATTGCGGTAGCCGCCGAAATTGCAGGCTTGAAAACATTAACAATTAAAGCGATAGATAATCTAACTGGCAAGACAAAAAGTTATTATTGGCAACCAGGTATGAAATCAATAAAGGAAAAAAAATGAAAAAATTAAGTTTTGGTGGATATGGAATTTCATTGGCAAATGAACGAATACAATTTCCAGTTTTTACAAATCCAACAAAAGAAATTATTAATGAAATACTAATAAAAACATTGGAATATACTAGAGGGGTAATAAAAATTAGTATTGTTCCTGAACCTGAAACTGGAATTTTTGAACTTACTGTAGAATATGATTCAGGAATTTATTTACCGCTATTGAGTATATATGCAGATGATGGTGATATAGATGTAAAAAACTGGATTGAGAATGAGGAATATGATAGAAAGGAGGTGATTATAGGGGGGCACTATTACTCAAGTAAATTCACAACAAAAAATGTAAATATTATTAGGAATTTATTGATTAATTTCATAGATGATACCAACTTATTGTTAAGTATTATGAAATAATCGAACAAATTTAGCAAGCCGTAAGGTGGGCGCGATATTGATGTGATCGGCAGCACCGTCGTTGCCCAAAACAATCTCAACCTCAATGCGGCCGGCAACATCAATATCCTGTCCGGCCAAAACCGCCAATCCCTCAGTGAAACCCAAGTGGGCAGCGGCATCGGCTCGGCGCAAATCTCCGACACCGAATATTTCAGCGGTTGGATGAAAAACCGTCAAGACAGCCACAGCAGCCAAGTCGAGCAAGTCAAATCACAAGTCGGCAGTCTTGGCGGCAACGTCAATATGCAGGCCGGTGCCGGCTATACTCAACAAGTCGCCGACGTGGCGGCGGCCAAAGACATCAACATCACCGCTAACAATATCGACATTCTCGACGATTACAACCGCGGCAGCAGCCACCAATCCGAGCGCGACGTTAAAATCGGCACCTTTGCCAAAGTGTCTTCGCCGCTGATCGAGCTGGCCTATGCCGTTGAAGATGCCGTCGACAGCAACGCCGGCGACCGCACCCGCGCCCTACAGGGCATGGCCGCCGCCGCACAGGGCTATCAGCTTTACGATGCGGTCGGCAAAGTCACCGATGCCGCCGCCCGCAATACCAAAGTTGCCGCCGATGCCCTTAAAAACGGCGTGGCCGTCAACCCTGATGATTTGCAGCAGGGTGCGGTATTGGCCAAAGCCGAAGCCGGCGTCGGCTTTAAAACCGCCAATGCCAGCCAAAACCAAAGCTATGCCGACAGCCGGCGCAACACCCTCAGCGCCGGCGGCAACCTCACTCTGCAATCGACCGCGGGCGATATCCGCCTGCAACACACCGCCGCCAGCGCCTTGATGCCGGCAGCCACAACCCCACCGAGCTGACCGCCAACGCGCTGACCTTTTCAGAGGCAAAATACCCGTCAACCGAATGCTCAACGTTATCCTGCCGTTATTCCGCCTCTTCCACCACCACACGCGCATTCAAAGGCTGCAACGGGCGGTTGTTGGCATAGCCGATGATATCGTGCATGGCGGCGATTTGCGCCTTGGCGGCGCTTACCGGCGTTTCCATCACCACCCAATAAACCCCTTCGCTGCACGGCGGCGTGGTTAGCGAGCCGTTTAGGCGGAAATGGGCGCGGTTGGCCGGAAACAACGGCATAATATCCAAAGCTTGCGCTAAATCCGCCGATTGACCCGGTTTGAGCTTGTCAGCCAACAAAGGGGCAAGCGCAGGATTGGCCCGCCCTTCTTCAAACATTACCGCCACCACCGCCAACTCGCCATCGGCAGTTTGATGTACAAAATGCGCCTCCATCGGAAAATGGCGGCCTTTAAAAGTGTGTTCGCTCGGTGTATGGAAATGAAATTGTTTCAATACAAACTGCTTGCCGCCGATAGCCAGCGTCTGCTCCCGGCCTTGCGGCTTGGCCTCAACCGTGTGGCCGTTGTTTTCCACTTCGTAGCGCTGCGGCAGATAACCAAACGCCACTGTATCCACGCTGCTGTGCAAGGCCTTGGCCAAATCGACCGGCGACTGGTTTTTACCGCTGCGGCAAAGTGCATAGGCTTCAGAAAGCCCGCCCCAATGCGCCGGGCTTTCGTTGCCTTGATAAGACCAATGTTGCGCAGCATGAGGAGCCGCAGCAGCAGCGGCACACCAAGCGGCAGCCAGCATGCCCAACAAAATACGGTTTTGCATGAACCCTCCAAACATTTATATCAAATTGAAATATAACATTCTTGATATTCAAGAATAAATTTTATATTCCATACAATTTGATTTGATATTATCAAAACAGCATCTTCATCATACAAGCATTTTGATTTAGCGCAAATCAGGCACTCTTTCGGCAACATGGTAATCGCGGCGCCGGCCCTTGCAGATATTTCTCCGCCCTCTCCGCCCGCTTTTTCAGACGGCCTTACATTCGCATTTCAAGTGCAGCGCTTACATTATGCGAGCTAAGGCTTATGTTTCCTTGTTTTCAGCATGAAGACCAGGTTGCTGTTACAGTGGCATTGTCAAGAATGCCGACAGGCACGGCGAAGCCGCTTGTTCTTGATAATGCCACTGTAACAGCACATAACTATTGATGCTGAAAACGAAATCTGCGGTTGTTGCACTTGAAATACGAATCCGCCGGCCTGATACCCAACCTTCATTTCCGCGCTGTAGGCTTTCGTAATTTGATTTACATCAAACACGATTCATCCGCCGGGTATACAATTTCATACAACTGATGATTTTTTTGTATAAGCCATAGAAAGGAAAGAGAAAGATGATTAAAGGTATTCAAATCACCGAAACCGCCAACGCCGATTTGCTGCATTCGTTTTGGCTGCTTGATGATGAAACCCAAGAAGTGCGCTGCCTGTGCGCCAAAGGCGGCGAATTCAAAGAAGACGACGTGCTCGCCCTCGCCGCATTGGGCGATGTGTCTTTTAAAGAAATTCCGCTCGATATTAACGCCCGCCCGAAAGTGGAAGGCGGCCAGCACCTGAATGTGAATGTGCTGACCCGTGAAACGCTGGAAGAAGCCATTGTCAATCCCGACAAATACCCGCAGCTCACCATCCGCGTATCCGGCTATGCCGTGCGCTTCAATTCACTCACGCCCGAACAACAGCGCGATGTGATTACCCGCACCTTTACCGACAGCCTGTAACTTAGGAGTTCCTGGTCATTCGATTTGCGGGTGTATTTTGCCCTCATAAACGACATCAGAACACCCTTAGACTGAAAGTTTAAAAATTTCAAAAGCAAGCCGCCCGTTTGAGGCGGCTTTTTCACAAGTTTGATATTTGCCGCGCCAATGCTCCAAACACCGCGCCTCAACAGCATCAGCCGCTCTGCACAGCCGTCAGATGCACCGCCGCCGAGCGCTGCACTGCTTTGCGCAAACTTTGCAGCTTGGGCGGCTGCGCCTGCCAGCAATGCCAAAACAAGGGCACATCTATAAAATATTGCGGGCACAGATCCAGCAGCTCGCCGGCCTTTATCTGCTCGCTTTGCAGCTGCTGTTCAAACAACATCCCATAACCCAGCCCCATGCGCACGGCCTGAAGAAAAGCGTGTGAAGAAGGCACATAATGAGTCGGACACATGGCCGCATCGGCCTGCAAATGCCGGCGCAGAAAATCAGCCTGCAAATCGTCTTTACGGTTAAACACCAGCAAAGGCGCGCGCCGCAAAGCTGCCGGGGTGAGGCCGTCTGAAAAATAACGGGCAGCAAAAGCCGGGGCAGCCATCAGGCGGTAGCGCAACCCGCCCAAAGCATGCACCTCGCAGCCGCGCAGAGTTTCGGCTTCGCTGCTCACCGCCGCCATCACCCGCCCTTCGGCCAGCAATGCGCGGGTATGGTCTTGATCTTCGACCTGAATATCCAGCAGCAACCCGCCGTCGGCCGCAGCTTCAGCCAACACCGGCAGCAGCCAGGTATCGAGCGAATCATGATTGGCCGCCAACGAAAGCACCGGCGGCCGTTGTTGCAGCTCATGCGCCAGCGCCTGCTGCAAGCTCACCACCTGGCGCCAATAACGCAGCAGCTGCTGCCCTTGCGCCGTCGGACGGCACGGCCGCGCCCGTGTTATCAGCAGTGCGCCTGCCGTTTCTTCCAAATCGCGAATGCGTTTGGACACCGCCGAGGCCGTGATATTAAGCTGCACCGCCGCCTGTTCGAAGCTGCCGCAGTCGGCCGCCGCGGCCAGCGCCGACCATTGTTTGAAATCCCAATTCATTCACTGTTTCCTGAATATTTTTCAGACGGCCTGAAAAAAACTTCATCTGCTGGCACAACACCGGCCGGGCGCCGATAATGTGCGCCATACACACATGAAATACGGCGCTGCCGGAGCAGGCAGTGCCGTTTCACCCCAACCAGGATTTTATCATGAATGCTTTTTTTAACGGCCTGATGATTTCAGGCAGCCTGATTATTGCCATCGGCGCCCAAAATGCTTTTGTATTGAAACAGGGCTTATTAAAACAAAATACCGGCATTGTGGTGCTGCTGTGCTGGCTGTGCGATGTGGTGCTGATGGGCTGCGGCATTTTCGGCGTGGCGCTGCTGCTCTCCGACAACACCCGCGCCGCGGCATGGCTCTCGCTGGCCGGCGGCGTTTTTCTGCTGGTTTACGGCATGCTCAGCCTTAAGCGCGCCTGGCGCGGCGGCGGTCACATGAACGTATCCGCCGCAGCCGCCACACCGGTTTCTGCCTACAAAACCGCTGCAACCACGCTGGCGCTTACCCTGCTGAACCCGCATGTTTATGTTGATACCGTCATGCTCATCGGCGGCAGCGCCGCCCGTTTCGGGCAGGCCGGCAAAATCAGTTTTTTTATCGGCGCGATTATGGCTTCGGGCATTTGGTTTGCCGGTATCGGCTACGGCTCGCGACTGTTGCTGCCCTTATTCAGCCGTGAGCGGGTGTGGCAGATTTTAGACGGACTGATTGCAGTGATGATGTTTTACCTCGCTTACGGCCTGCTCAAATCGGCGTGGCTGACACTCTTTCCGGCCTGATCCCGCATTCCGTTGGACTTATTTTTAAACGGCATCAGGCCGTCTGAACAATTGTTTCAGACGGCCTTACTGAATTTGGTTACAATAAAGCCTGCAAATCATTTAAAACGCGGTTAAATTAAGCTAATTTGCTTGTTTCAGCACATTTTGCCGTTTATTTTATTAAAACATTTCCGCAAGCCGCCGATACCGGCGCCGGCACCACAACCGGCTGCACGATAACGGGGCGGAAACCCATGAAAACGCCAGAGACTTTTGCATGCACACCCAAAACATCGTTATTCTGATTTCCGGCCGCGGCAGCAATATGCAGGCCATTGTTGAAACCGACATTCCCGGCGCGCGTATCGCCGCAGTATTAAGCAACCGCACCGAAGCCGCAGGCCTGGCCTGGGCGGCTGAGCGCGGCATTGCCACCGATGCGCTCGACCATCGCCATTTTGCCGACCGCACCGCTTTCGACCAAGCCATGATGCAGAAAATCGATGCCTACCAGCCCGATTTGGTGGTATTGGCCGGCTTTATGCGCATTCTCACCCTCGAATTCTGCCGCCATTACCAAGGCCGCCTGATCAACATCCACCCCTCGCTGCTGCCCGCCTTTACCGGACTGCACACCCACGAACGCGCCATCGAAGCAGGCTGCCGCATTGCCGGCTGCACCATCCATTTTGTTACCCCCGAGCTTGACTGCGGGCCCATCATCGCCCAAGGCGCAGTGCCGGTAGCGGATAACGACAGCGCCGATGATGTTGCCGCGCGGGTATTGAAAGTGGAACACCAATTATTTCCCCGCGCCGTGGCTGATTTTGTAGCAGGCCGTCTGAAAATCAAAGGCAACCGCGTTATCAATGCCGAACACCGCGCCGGCACATCCGAACTGCTCGCCTAAACCCGGCAAAGATAAACCGGACAAAGAAAGGAAAATGATGAAAAAAACCATTTTGCACACCATCCTCGCCGCCGCAGCCTTAGCGGCCGCCCCCGCATTCGCCGCCGACTTGCCGCAATCGGCCGAGCTGCAATATTCGGGCAGCTACGGCATTCCCGCCACCATGACCTTCACCCGCAGCGGCAACAGCTACAAAATCGTCTCCAACATCAAAGTGCCGCTTTACCGCATTCGCTTTGAATCGGGCGGCACCATTTCCGGCAACAGCCTGCGCCCCACTTATTATAAAGACATCCGCGGCGGCAAAACCTATGCCGAAGCCAAATTCAGCGGCGGCAAAGTCACCTACGGCCGCACCGGCGCTCAAACAACCGAAAACGTATCCGGCCCCACCATGGATTTATTTACCCTCGCCTGGCAATTGGCTGCCAACGATGCCAAACTGCCCGGCGGCCTGAAAATCACCAACGGCAAAAAGCTGTATAACGTCGGCGCCCTCCAACGCATCGGCAGCAGCCAAGTCAGCGTGGCCGGCGGCCGCACCGCCGTCAACCAATACCGCGTCCGCCGCGGCGGCGACACCGTTACCTATGCCTTCGCCCCGGCTTTCGGCAACATTCCCGCCCAAATCAGCTACAGCGACGACGGCAAAAACTACGATTTAAAACTCACCAGCGTGAAAATCAACGGTCAAACCGTCAAACCCTGACCGAAGATACAGCGTTCAAACCAACAGGCCGTCTGAATAAAGTTTTCAGACGGCCTGTCGGTTGCCCAGTCATCAAAACCACCCAATAATGAGGCAATGCCCGTCCACAAAATAACCTAGGGTGTCCTGACAATTCAGAATTATTCAGATTTTTTGCGATAAAAGTGCAGATGCAAGGCAAAAAAAATCCCCTCATAAACGACACATCAGGACACCCTAAGCCCAAAGTCCGGCAAAGCGCAACGCCGCCGGGCAGCCTGTTTTAAACGGGTATAAAATCTTTACCGCCCCAATATCGCGTATAATGGCGGCAATTCCACCCGACATATTGATTATGACCCCCAACCAGCTCGAACACACCACCGCCGTATTGGCCGACATGCTGACTTTCAAACAGCCTGCCGATGCCGTACTCTCTGCCTATTTCCGCGCGCACAGCAAGCTCGGCCGCCAAGACCGCCACGAAATCGCCGAAACCGCTTTCGCCGCCCTGCGCCATTATCAAAAAATCGCCGCCGCCCTGCGCCGCCCGCACGTGCAAGCAAAAAAAGCCGCGCTGGCCGCGCTGGTGCTCGGCCGCAGCGTCAACATCAGCCGCATTGAAGCGCTGCTCGAAGAGGAAGACAAAACCTTTCTCAGCCAGCTCAAAGCCCGCAAAAGCGAGTTTTCAGACGGCCTCAACACCGCCGCCGAGCTGCCGCAATGGTTGATCGACACATTAACCGCCGCGCAACAAAGCGAAAGCGATATTCTCGCCTTCGGCCGCAGCGTCAACCGCCCCGCCCCGCTTGATGTGCGCGTTAACACCCTCAACGGCAAACGCGACAAAGTGCTGGCGCAATTACACGCCGAAGGCCTGGCTGCCGAAGCCACGCCCTATTCACCGTGGGGCATCCGTTTTCAAGACAAAATCGCGCTCAACAAACACCCGCTGTTTCTCGACGGCACCCTCGAAGTGCAAGACGAAGGCAGCCAGCTGCTGGCCTTGCTGCTGGGCGCCAAGCGCGGCGAAATCGTGGTCGACTTTTGTGCCGGCGCCGGCGGCAAAACCCTCGCCGTGGCCGCCATGATGGCCAACAAAGGCCGCATCTACGCGTTTGACATTGCAGAAAAACGCCTGGCCAACCTCAAACCGCGCATGACCCGCGCCGGTGTTACCACCATTCATCCGCAACGCATCGACAACGAGCACGACAGCCGCATCGCCCGTCTGCACGGCAAAGCCGACCGCGTATTGGTCGACGCGCCCTGCTCCGGCCTCGGCACCCTGCGCCGCAATCCCGATTTGAAATACCGCCAATCGCCCGCCACCCTCGCCGCCCTGCAACAACAGCAGGCAAGCATTCTGGCCGAAGCGGCCAAGCTGGTTAAAAACGGCGGCCGTCTGGTATATGCCACATGCAGCATCCTGCCGCAGGAAAACGAGCAGCAGGCCGAACGTTTTCTGGCCAACCACCCCGGCTGGGTGCAGCTGGATTGCGCCGAATTGCTCTCCGCCGCCAAAGTGCCCCTCAACACCGGCCACTACCTGCAAATGAATGTGGCACAACATCAAACCGACGGTTTTTTCGCCGCCGTGTTTGAAAAACAAGGCTAGGGTTTCCTGATGTGTCGTTTATGAGGGGATTTTTGTTCCTGGAAATGCAGATGCAAGGCAAAAAACACAGCAAGATTGGACATCTTGCGAGGCTTTTTAACGCAGCAGATGTGCTTTTAGCACAAAAAAGATGATGATATATGAATTGTCAGGACACCCTAGGCTTTCCGAACTATTGCATCTGCCCTCAAACAGCCTTATATTACTTCCCGAACCGAACCCGATATCATTAAAGGATCAACACATGAGCATTCAAGAGCAAATCAAAGAAGTGGTTACCACCCACCGCGTGGTATTGTTTATGAAAGGCACCAAACAGTTTCCGCAGTGCGGTTTTTCATCACGCGCCGTGCAGCTGCTGCAAGCGGCCGGCTGTGAAGATTTTGTAACCGTTAACGTATTGGAAAACGACGAAGTGCGCCAAGGCATCAAAGAATACAGCGACTGGCCGACCATTCCGCAGCTTTATGTAAACGGCGAATTTATCGGCGGCTCCGACATTCTGATGGAAATGTATGAAGCAGGCGAACTGCAAGACGCCCTGAAAGCCTGAGCGCAACACCTAAAAAAAACCCTGCCCGATGCAGGGTTTTTTGTATATGGCCGTCTGAAAGCATTCACAAGCCGCCGTCAAAACCTTTATAATAACGCCGGATTCAATCATACCGGCCGTCTGAAACACGCGCCCCACCGAAAGCACTCATCATGAATATCACCATTATCGAACACCCGCTGGTCAAACACAAACTCACTCTGATGCGCGAAGCCGAATGCAGCACCTACAAATTCCGCACCCTCACCAAAGAGCTGGCACGCCTGATGGCTTATGAAGCCAGCCGCGATTTTGAAACCGAAAACTACATTCTCGACGGCTGGTGCGGCGACATCGAAGGCCAACGCATCAAAGGCAAAACCCTTACCGTGGTGCCGATTTTACGCGCCGGCCTGGGCATGCTCGACGGCGTGCTCGATTTGATTCCCACCGCCAAAATCAGCGTGGTCGGCCTGCAACGCGATGAAGAAACCCTGCAACCGGTATCCTATTTTGAAAAACTGGTCGACAGCATGAACCAGCGCCCCGCCCTCATTCTCGACCCCATGCTGGCCACCGGCGGCTCGGTTAACGCCACCATCGACCTGCTCAAAAGCAAAGGCTGCCAAAACATCAAAGTGCTGGTGCTCGTAGCCGCGCCCGAAGGCGTAAAAGCCGTTAACAACGCCCACCCCGATGTGACCATCTACACCGCCGCGCTCGACAGCCACCTTGATGCACACGGCTACATCATCCCCGGCTTGGGCGATGCGGGCGACAAAATTTTCGGCACCCGCTGATTGCATCTAAAGGCCGTCTGAACCACTTTTTTCAGACGGCCTGATTCATTCATATCACCCACAGGATTCCCATGAGCTTTCAAGACAACCTCGCCGCCATGCCCGCCATCGACCACTTGAGCGGTTTAAACGTATGCGATGCCGAAGGCAATATGCTGCACCACATCCCGGCCGCGCCCGGAAAACTCGGTTCGCTCAAACTCTATCACGCATTGGCAGCCGAATTCAACGGCGCCTTAAATGCCGAATCTGCCGCCCGCGGGCTGGAATGGTTTGCCGAACACGTGGCCGATGCCCGCCGCCATCCGGGCAAACACCCGAATATCGACCTGCTGCTGCAAGTGCAAAACGAAAACCTCGATTACCATCTGCACCCGCTACCGGCCTGAAACAAACCGCCGTTTCCACGCCCGCGCATCAAAGCAGGCCGACGGTGCCGAACCGCATCATCATACCGTGTTCGGCATCTTCGGCTCTCCGCCCATCCGGCTTGCGGAACCAACATAAGCTCGGGAGTTGCCGAACATCAAGCTTTGTCCGACAGCATTCGGTTTTGATGCTGCATCATTCCGCTCCCTCCCCCGTCCCAACAGGGAGGGTTGAGGGGTAAAATCGTGAATAATTTATATCTCATGGATTATCTTACCCCAAACTCACGCAATACCCGCACACGCCATATAACCAAAGCGCATTTCATTACAACCAAGCATTCTTTCCTTTTTTCAGACGGCCTCGTTAAAGTAACGCCATCCAAACGCCCTCCGAACAAAGGAACACCCATGTCTGCAACCACCGCCCCCGTGCTCCGCTTCATTACCGCCGGCAGCGTCGACGACGGCAAATCCACCCTAATCGGCCGGCTGCTCTACGACAGCAAAACCCTGCTTGCCGACCAGCTCGACAAACTCAACCGCGATGCCGAAAGCGGCCGCAATATCGATTTTGCCAGCCTCACCGACGGCTTGGCCGCCGAGCGCGAACAAGGCATCACCATCGACGTGGCCTACCGCTATTTCGCCACCGCCAAACGCAAATTCATCATTGCCGACACCCCCGGCCACGAGCAATACACCCGCAACATGGTTACCGGCGCTTCCACCGCCGATGCCGCCATCGTATTAATCGATGCCGCCCGTGTTGATTTTTCCACCACGCCCGCCACCCTGCTGCCGCAAACCAAGCGCCACAGCGCCATCTTAAAACTGCTCGGCTGCCCCAGCGTGATTGTGGCGGTCAACAAGCTTGACCTGCTCGATTTCAACGAAAGCAAATACCGCGCCATCACCGAAGCCTATGCCGCGCTGGCCGCACAAATCGGCCTCAAAGCCGACATCCGCTATCTGCCCATCAGCGCCCTGCAAGGCGACAACATCGTCAACACCAGCGCACACACGCCTTGGTACGACGGCCTGCCGCTACTGCCGCTTTTAGAAACCCTGCCCGTGGCCGGCACCGGCCGTGCCGACCTGCCCGCACACTTTCCCGTGCAGCGTGTTGCCCGTCAAGACGGCAGCAGCAGCAACGATTTTCGCGGCTACCAAGGCCGCCTCGAATCAGGCCGTCTGAAAGCAGGCGAAGAAATCGTGATACAACCTTCCGGCAAACACGCCCGTATCAGCGCCATCTACAACGCCGGGGGCGAAACCCGGGAAGCCCAAGCCGGCGAAACGCTGACCCTGACACTCGACACCGACATCGACATTTCGCGCGGCGACAGCATTCTCGCTGCCGACAACCCCACCCGCCCCGGCCAAGATTTTCAGGCGGCCTTATGCTGGTTTGACGAAACTCCGCTCAATTTGCGGCGCAAATACCTGCTCAAACAAGGCACACAGACCAGCGCCGTCAAAATCAGCGAAATCGCCTATGTGTGGGACGTACACACCCTCAGCCACGTGCAGTCTGCCCATCAGCTCGCCCTCAACGACATCGGCAGCGTGAGCCTGAAAACCCAACAGCCGCTCACCGCCACCACCTATGCCGACAACCCCGCCACCGGCGCCTTTATCCTCATCGACGAGGCCACCCACCACACCGTGGCCGCCGGCATGATACGCAGCGGCAGCAGCCAAAGCACTTTTGAAATCTGAACGGCCCATCCCGATTCATACCCATGCCGTTAGATTATTTTTGCGAATGGGTATAACCGACCAAACCGCATCCTATCCGTTTGCACAATAAAATCAGGCCGTCTGAAACCGCAACTGCTTTTTCAGACGGCCTCATCTTGTATACTTACACAATGAGGCCGCGGGCAGAGTAAAATCCAAGCGCACAACAACAGTGTCTAAAAAAGCCTTAAAATATACAGGAATGAAGAAAGAAGTAATACAAATCAGCAAAGCAGCAACACCGCAGCACTTTTTATTCATTCCACCATGAATACTCAAGGAATACTCAAGCTTGCCTGCCTACCGTCAAAACCCCCACATATTCAGGAGCCAATCCGTGCACACCTTCAAAATCTACTGCGCCGGCGGCGATGTCTTTCTGCCCGAAAACACACGCAACACCGTTTTTACCGCCATGAAACAACAAGCCGCCGCCCTTTCCGGCAACAGCCTGCATTTCGAGCTGCTGATTCCCACCGATAACGAACTCACCCTCGACCCGGCCGCCGATGCCGGCGCCAAACGCCGCAACGCCCTGATTATCCGCCGCGCCAACGAAGCCATGATACGCAGCTGCGATGCCGTTATCGCCAACCTTTCGCCTTTTCGCAGCAACGAGCCCGATTGCGGCACCGCCTACGAATGCGGTTATGCCGCCGCGCTGGGCAAAACCGTATTGGTTTATACCGATAACGATGCCGATCAAACCGAAAAATACCAAGGCTTCGATTTCGGCCAAAGCGCACCCGACAAGCGCTTTGCCTACACCGGCATCGAAGATTTCGCGCTGCCTTTCAATTTGATGATGTATGATGACGCCCACCCCATATTCAGCAGCTTTCATCAGGCATTGGCCTATTTTCAGCAACAGTATTTGAATGGCGCACGCTAAGGGTGTCCTTAGGGCCCTGAGGCCGTCTGAAAACCGGCCGCCGGCAAAGGTTCGCATAAAAACTGTAATTTTGCTTAAAAACCCCTATATAATGGAAATTGCCTTGTAATAAAGAAACAGAATGATCAAAATCACACCACGCAATCTTCACACCGCCCTGCAAGAACAGCTTGAAACCGGCAATTTCGTCGCCCTGCTCGATGCCTTGGTGCACTTTATCCGCAAGGGCGGCTCGCGCCATGCCGCCGAACGTTTCGACATGCTGCTCGAACTACTCACCGAAAACCCCGAACTTTGCCATACATTCGGTACCCGTTTTCACTTCTGGCTCTCAAAAATCCACGTTTACCCCGCATTAGTGGGGCTGGGCGTGTTTTCCCGCAATGGTTTCGGGCGTGAGGTGGCCATCCGCATTTATGAGCGCTTCATCCCCTCATATAAAGAATTAAACAACCTTAAAGATGTGTTTTTATACCTTTTCCGCTCGCATCATGACGAAACATGGCTGCAAACACTGAGCCTGCGCCAATGGCTCAACCTCTACGGCCTCTTGAGCAGCTGTGCCGGCGAAGAAAGCGTGCAGGCCGCATCCCGCCAAATCACCCAAGCGCGGCTGCATGCTTTGGAAATGCTGGCCATCTGGGTGGCCGCCGAAGAGCTGGAGCCTGACTTTATCCGTATCGAACCGAAGCTGCTCGATGTAGATTCCGCCTTTGTGGCCTTGCAGCGCGAAGTGGCCGTATTGGTGGCGCACTACCGCATGCCCGGCCAAACTCAGCCTTACGACACCGCCCATATCGAAGTGATGCTGGAGCAATGCCAAAACAAAGTCACCCGTTTGCGTCGCAAAGGCACCGGTGCCGGCGCCGGCTCATCAGTAAAAGTGGCGCACCTGCTCGAGCGCCTGCAACAAACGCTCGAACGCCTCAAACGCCTGCTCGACATTCAAACCAGCGATGATGAAACCCTGCGCCAGCGCCAAACCATCGTATTGCTCAACACCATGACCCTGGCCGCCGTCGAACAGCACAGCACCAGCCTGCTGCGCCGTCGCAGCATCAAAATGCTGGCCAAAAGCATCAGTGAAAACACCAGCGACCACGGCGAACACTACATCACCCGCAACCGCAGCGAATATTGGGGCATGCTGCGCTCGGCCGTGGGCGGCGGCGTGCTGATTGCCCTGATGGCGCTCAACAAAATCCATATCGGCAACATGGGTTTCAGCGAATTCACCACTTCACTGCTGGCCGGCCTCAACTACGGCTTGGGCTTTATGCTGATCCACATGCTGCATTTCACCGTGGCCACCAAGCAACCGGCCATGACCGCCGCCAGCTTCGCCGAAGAAGTCGAGCGCAACGACAAAGGCCGTGTGGTCAACAACCGCCTGGCCACCCTGCTGATTGATGTGGCGCGCTCGCAAAGCGTGGCCGTGTTCGGCAATGTGAGCGTGGCCATCTTGCTTGCCGCACTGATTGCATTTGTGTTTGCCGGCCACACCGGCGCCCCGCTGCTCAGCGCCGACAACACCGCCTATCAGCTCAAATCGCTGCAACCCTTTACCCAACCCACCTTGTGGTATGCCGCCATTGCCGGGCTGTGGCTGTTTTGCTCGGGCATTATCTCGGGCTTTTTCGACAACCGTGCCGACTATCTCGATCTGCGCCGCAGGCTCACCGTGCACCCGGTGCTGAAAAAAATCATGCCCGCCCGCCTGCGCGTGTGGTTTGCCGGCTATCTGCACCACCATTACGGCTCGCTGGCCGGCAACTTTATGTTCGGCATGCTGCTGGGCATGACCGGTTGGTTCGGCCACCTGCTCAACCTGCCGCTCGACATCCGCCACGTGGCCTTCTCATCGGCCAATCTCGGCTACGCCGCCATCAGCGGCCACATCGGCCTTGCCGCCTTCATGCTCGGCCTGCTCGGCGTGGTGCTGATCGGCCTGGTCAACCTGTGGGTGAGCTTTATGTTGGCGCTGTTTGTCGCACTGCGCTCGCGCGATACCCGTATCGACAGCATGCCGGCGCTGCTGAAAAGCGTTTGGGCGCAAATCCGCGCCAATCCGCTGAATTTGTTTTTCCCCATCGAAGCGCCGACACAAGTGGTCAAAAACGCCAAATCTGCCGAAAAATAACCGGCAAAATAAAGCAGGCCGTCTGAAAACTTTCAGACGGCCTGCTTTATCGTTGCTGCTGCGTTTATTTGCCTTCAGCTGCGGCCTTTTGCAAAATCACATACAACTGATCTTTTAAAAATAATTTTTGTTTTTTCAATTCCTCAATTTCATCCAAACCGCCGGTTACGGGGCTGTTGGTCAGGCCGGTGATTTTATCGTCCAGCTCATTATGCTCGTCAAACAAACGGGCGAAATGGTTGTCTTCTTGTCTCAGTTTTGCAATCAGTTCACGATATTCAGGAAACATTGTTTTATCCTCTTTGATTAATAAAAATACCACACAATCTGGCGATTGTTTCGCGAGCGCTTGCTTAACATTGTTTATCGGGCGGTTTCCCCAAAAACACATGCGTTTTCAAGAAAAACACACCCGTCAATCAACATCGGCAAACCCTGATGCCGGCCTGTAACCGGTCGGCCAAATCTATTCTTATGCCTATTCAAAAAGCAAATCCGGCCAAATAAAGCAGCGAACCGAAAGCAGTCGGATTATTTTTTTAAATGGATGTTACTGTAGTTTCATTATAACAAAGCCATGCATTTTAGCCAGCCTTATTCAGACGGCCCGAATGCTTTTTTGACACAGCACAAAAGCCCGCAAAAGCTAGACGTCTGCACCGCAGGCGCATACAATCCAAGCATCCGCCAAATAGGAGCCTTGCCATGAACCACACCGTCGAAACCCTACAAAACCACCGCACCTACCGCCATTTCAAAAGCGGGCTGACACTGCCCGCCGCCGACCTGCAAACCATTATCGACTGCGCCCGCCGGGCACCTTCATGGATGAACGGCCAACACTACAGCATCATCAACATCAGCAACCCCGAATTGCGCGCACAAATCACCGCAATGCAACCGGGCAACCCGCAAATCGGCACATGCAGCACCTATCTGATTTTTATTGCCGACCTGCACCGCGCCGGCCTCGCCAGCCTTGCCGCCGGCGGCAGCTTTACCGCTGCCGGTGAGCCCGACAGCCTGATTACCGCCGTAACCGACACCGCGCTGGCCGCCCAAAACGCCGTTGTCGCCGCCGAAAGCCTGGGCTATGCCACCTGTTTTACCGGCGGCATCCGCACCATCGCACCGCAGCTGGTCGAATTATTGGCACTGCCGGCCAACACCTTTCCGATTGTCGGCCTCTGCATCGGCACACCCGATATCGAAATGGCGCTCAAACCGCGTCTGCCCGAACACACCGTCTACAGCGAAAACCGCTATCCCGATGACACCACCCTTTCAGACGGCCTGGCACAATACGAACAAACCATGACCGCCTTCGGCGAAGCCCGTGAAAAACTGCCCTACCGCGAAAAATTCGCCCGCTATTACAGCAACACCTACGCGCCGAAAAATATCCCGCTGTTGCAAGAAATGGGCTGGCTGACCCGCACCGGCTCAAAAAGCTGAAGCAGGCATTCTGCCCATTCGATTGACAGGTGTATTTTGCCCCTGAAAATGCATCTGCCGCCTTAAAAAGATGATGATAGCGGAATGAAGAAAGAAGTAATACAAAGCAGCAAGCAGTAGACAGCCAACGCCGCAGCACTTCATTTATTCATTTCACTGTATGAATGACCGGAATGCCCCAGGAGCCTGATACCATGAAAAAATTCCACCACATCAGCGGCATCAACGGGCAGTTTGTCAAACTGGAAGGGCGCAACCACTGGCTGCAAACCAACGATCCCGAATGGCGCCCCAAGCGCGCCGATATCGGCTTCAGCCTCAACAGCGAACCGCTTTATGCACTGGCAGCCCCCGAAGCGCCCGCACAGCCCGACAAACTGCTGCGTTTCCGTGAAGAAGCGCAAGCCATCGCCCGTAAAAAACTCGATGCCATGGCGCTCGCCGGCGTGGCAGACAGCCTGCGCTCGGCGCAAGCCGAATATGATTTGGAAAAACTGATTGCCGCCATCGACCATCATCTGCAACAAGACGACCTATTCAAATAACCCTGCCGCGTGAATGAATTTTGTTAACAATAAAGCCCAGCCTTTTTCATACGCGCAGCGCGTAGAATTCAGTTACAATACCACCCTGCTTAACCGATTCAGACGGCCTGCGGTGTTATACAGGCCGTCTGAAACCTGCCCTGTCACACCACCTGTTCAAAGGAACCCGAGCATGTTCTCAAAAAGCGTTACCATCGAAAACTACGACCCCGAGCTGGCCGCAGCCATTGCCGCCGAAGTCGAGCGCCAGCAAGACCACGTTGAGCTGATTGCTTCTGAAAACTACGTCAGCTGCGCCGTTATGGAAGCCCAAGGCAGCCAGCTGACCAACAAATACGCCGAAGGTTATCCGGGCAAACGCTACTACGGCGGCTGCGAACACGTTGATGTCGCCGAGCAGCTGGCCATCGACCGCGTGAAAAAACTCTTCGGCGCCGAATACGCCAACGTACAGCCCCACTCCGGCTCACAAGCCAACCAAGCCGTATACGCCAGCGTGTTGAAACCGGGCGACACCATTCTCGGCATGAGCCTCGCCCACGGCGGCCACCTCACCCACGGCGCATCGGTCAATATTTCCGGCAAGCTCTACAACGCCGTTACCTATGGCCTCGATGAAAACGAAGTGCTGGATTACGCCGAAGTAGAACGCCTGGCCTTGGAACACAAACCGAAAATGATTGTAGCCGGCGCCTCTGCCTATGCCCTGCAAATCGACTGGGCGAAATTCCGCGAAATCGCCGATAAAGTAGGCGCGTATCTGTTTGTCGATATGGCGCACTACGCCGGCTTGGTGGCGGGCGGCGAATACCCCAATCCGGTGCCGTTTGCCGACTTTACCACCACCACCACCCACAAAACCCTGCGCGGCCCGCGCGGCGGCGTGATTTTGTGTCGCGACAACACTCACGAAAAAGCCCTCAATTCCGCCATCTTCCCCAGCCTGCAAGGCGGCCCGCTGATGCACGTGATTGCGGCCAAAGCGGTGGCTTTCAAAGAAGCGCTGCAACCTGAATTCAAAGACTACGCCAAGCAGGTGAAAACCAATGCCGCCGCCATGGCCGAAGAGCTGGTAAAACGCGGCCTGCGCATCATTTCCGGCCGCACCGAGAGCCATGTATTTTTGGTTGACTTGCGCAGCAAAAACATCACCGGTAAAGCTGCTGAAGAAGCTTTGGGCAAAGCGCACATCACCGTCAACAAAAACGCTATCCCCAACGACCCGGAAAAACCGTTTGTTACCTCCGGCATCCGCATCGGCACCGCCGCCATGACCACCCGCGGTTTCAACGAAGCCGATGCCCGCGCGCTGGCCAATCTGGTTGCCGATGTGCTGGAAAACCCGCAAGATGAAGCCACACTGGCGCGCGTTGCAGAAGCCGCCACCGCCCTGTGTGCCAAAAACCCGGTTTACGGCGCATAAACACCGCCCGTAATCATCAAGGCCGTCTGAAACAAAGTTTCAGACGGCCTTTATTTTTTACAGAATCCATTATTGTTGCCGGTGCACTGCATCAGACTCATGCACAAAAGTCAGCTGACAAAGCGGCGAGCCGAAAACAGTATACACGTATGGAGTTGGTTGGCTTGGTGCTTCTTCCAGCTCAGGCGAATCAACGCTGTTAAGTGATTTTTGTGCATAAATATCACATGTCCTCCGGCAACACCCGCGCCCCTTTGGGCAGCTCCAAAGCAGCAATATGCAAAACCTCGGTCACGCCCAAGCCGATCCGGCGGGCGTAATTGCTGTCGTTCATCAGCGATGATGTCTGCCAGCCGTCGATTTCGCCGCTGCGCAGTTTTACCATTACCCGGCCGCGAAAGGTTTCCAGCGTGCCGATGTGGTGTTCCAGCTTGCCCAGTTCATCCATCCATTCGGCACTTTTTGCGGGCATGGCAGCAATGCGGCGGAACAGACACAAGGTTTTAAACAAATGCCTGCGCAAGCGCAAATAATCACGGTAGAGCGATGATTCGGGCTGTTGCAAGTAAAGCTGCATATTTTTTTGCAGGTGTTTGCTGTCTTTCACAATCTCCATCAGCTGCGATACCGCCATATGCGCGGCGGCAAGCTGTTGCTGCTGTTGTGCGCCGTCAATATCCATTTTGCTGATAAAGTCGAGCAGCTCGCTGTATAAAGGTTTGATTTGGCGCTCGTAAATCTGTTGGGCATCCAATTCCAACGGCGCTGCGGGCAAAGGCAGCTCGGGATTTTGCGCTTCATCATGCTGATAAAGCCGCTCGGCAGGAATAAACAACACATGGCAGATGGCCTCCAAACTCAGCGCGCTCAAATGGCGGATTTCCTGAAACACCGCGCGTATGGCCGTATCGCCCGAACGCAGCACGTTGCCGCTTAAATAGCGGGCACGCACTTGCCGGCTGCTGCCCGGCAACAGCTTGTCTTCGCCGGCTTTATCGGGCAGCCACCGTTGCAGCAGCGCTGCCAACATGCCTTGCAGCCGCCAAAACACCGCCAAACCCAACAGGTTAAACAACGTGTGAAACAGCGCCAATTGCAATAGAGGATTCAAACCGACTCCGGCCGCCAACCAAACCACCAGCCGCGTAAGCGGCAGCCACATCAGCAGCGACAACGCCGCCGTAACCACATTAAACAGCAAATGTGCCAGCGCCAGGCGGCGGCCGCTGCGTTCGCTGCCGAGCATGCCCACAAAAGCCGTAGAAATGCTGGAGCCGACATTAGAGCCGATGGCAATGGCAAAGCCCTGCGCCAAGCTGATCTGCCCGCCGGCCAAGGCGGCCAAAGTCAGAATCAGCGTGGCATGTGAAGATTGCAGCACAATCGTCAGCAACAGGCCGATGCCGCTGAAAATGGCCACTTCGGCAATGCCGCTCACCTGTATCGCAGCCAAATCCACTTGGCTGCCCACGGTTTGAAAGCCGTCTTTAATCGCATCAATACCGATAAAAATCAGCGCAATGCCCACCAACACCCGCCCCACCGGTTTGGCTCTGCCTTTAAAAAAACCGGCCAGAATGCCAAACACCAGCATCGGCACCGCCGCCGGGCTCAGGCTGATGCTCTGCCCCGCAGCGGCCAGCAGCCAAATGCCGCTGGTTGCGCCCAGATTGGTGCCCAAAATAACCGCAATACCACCGGCCAAACTGATGAGGCCGGTGCTCAAAAACGCAATGGTCAGCAACGACACCAAAGTGCTCGATTGCAGTATAAACGTCGCCCCCATCCCAAACAGCAGGCCTTTTGCCGGCGTGGCGGTGCTTTTGGCCATCATGCGCTCAAGCGTGCCGCCGGCGGCATTGTGCAACCCCTCTTCAATGCACTGCATGCCGAATAAAAATAAGGCCAGGCCGTAACACAGCTGCAACCACGGCGCGCTATACCAAAAGCTGTAAGCCAGCGCGGCCAGCAGCAGGCCGGCCAAGAGCAGCCTGATGTTGTTTTTCAAGCTTGGTTACCCCGACAGAAATAAAGCGTTTATTCTAACGGCTTTATCCGGCGGCATAAAGCAAATGGCCGTCTGAAAGCCTGAAATCAAAGCGCAGATTTGATGATTTTGGCCGGCACACCGCCCACAACCGTATTGGGCGGCACATCTTTACTCACCACCGCACCGGCGGCCACAATGGCATTTTCCCCCACCGTTACCCCCGGCAAAATCGTGGCACCCGCCCCAATCCAGGCGTTTTTGCGGATAACCACCGGTTTTAAAATCAGCCCCCGCCGCTGTGCCGGATCAGCGGGGTGGTTGACCGTAATGATATTGGCACACGGCCCGAGCAGCACATTGTCTTCCAACGTAATGCCGCCCAAATCTACCAACACCACGCAGGTATTGATAAACACATTTTTGCCGATACGCAAATGGCGGCCGAAATCGCTGTAAAGCGGCAGATTCACCCGCAAACTTTCATCAACAGGCGTTTGCGTGATTTGCGACAGCAGCGCACAAATTTCCGCCGCGCTGCGCGGGCCGCTGCCCAGCTTGGCAATATGCGGCGTATTTTCATCCACAATGCGGTGAATCTCATCATACACAGGGCTGCCGGCGGGAATAAGCTCATTAATCGGAAAAGCATGATTCATATCACAACACTCGCTATACATTAAAAAACTTATGCTAAAATAAAAATAATTTCATGTAAATTTATTAATCACAATTTAATAATTTCCCCAAAAGAAACCATGCTCAATAAACTCGAAGCGCTGAAAGTATTCTGCATCACCGCCGAAACCCTGCAATTCAAAGAAACCGCCAACCGCCTGGCCGTATCGCCGCCGGTGATTACCCGCATCATCGCCGATCTGGAAGACCACTTGGGCGAACCGCTGTTCCAGCGCAACACCCGTCAAATCAAGCTCACTGATTTCGGCGGGCAATTCTTGCCGCAAGCCCAGCAATTATTAGAAGAAAGCGAGCGCCTGTTTACCCCCGCCAAACGCCGCCACACCGATGAAATGGCCGGCCTGGTGCGCATCACCGCGCCCGACATGCCCGATAGCGGCGGCATTCTGGCCGAGCTGCTGCAATCACTCACCCCCTATCCCAGCCTGATTCTCGACTGGCGCTCAGACACCGTGCGCCTGAACGTGGTAGAAGCACAAATCGACATCGGCGTGCGCATCGGCCAGCTTGCCGACAGCCGCCTGATTGCCCGCAAAGTCGGCGAAACCAGCGAAAAAATCGTAGTTGCCCCCGCGCTGTTGGCGCAAACCGGCCACCCGAAAAGCCTCACCGACCTGCAAAAAAACTTCCCGCTCACCGGCGTGCTCGACAACAATACCGGCCGCATCTGGACCTGGTTTATCAACGACAACCTGCAATTCACACCGGCCAAACCTGTTTTTATCGCCAGCGATATCGACACCGCCTTGCAGGCAGCCCTGGCCGGGCGCGCATTCTCCCACCAGCTCGACTGGATGGCCGACCCTCATCTTGCCAACGGCAGCCTGGTGGAAATCTTCGCCGAGATTCCCAAAATCCACTGGCCGGTATACCTTTACCGCCCGCAACGGGTCATCACGCCGACACGGGTAAAAGTGGTGTTTGATTTATTGGTAGAAATCATCGGCAAACGTTTTCAAACCCATTCATAAAAATAATCTGACCGCAGCCCGCCTGAAGCCTTTTATAGGGGGCAACCAAAGGGCTCCGGCAACTCATACCCATTCACGAAAGTAAGCTAACAGCGTTGGCTCGCCTTGCCGTGCTAGGGTGTCCTGTCTTCGGCTCGCCGCCTTGTTAGCTTACTTTCGTGAATGGGTATCAGCTGATTGTTTTTGGAAAATTTTTTAAGGCACACCCATCCGCCGAAAGCAAACCGGCCAACCGGTGATTTTATCAATCGATATGCAAACAGGCCGTCTGAAAGCAATATATTTCAGACGGCCTGTTTGCATATAACAAAATTGCATTTGATGATAACCAAGCATTCTTTCCTTTTTTCAGACGGCCTGTTTAAAGTAGCAGCAAACCAATCACAATATAGTGGAATGAAAAAAGTGGATACCAGGCGGCAAGCCGCAGGCAATACAGCCATGACAAAATCCTACGCAGCAAGGCCGTAGCACTTTTTGATTCATTTCACCATAGCGCCTGCACGCGCCGTATCTATCCAAACAAGGAACCGCCATGACCCAACCGCTGCCGCCCGAAATCGCCGCCTCACTCGCCGTACTTTCCCCCACCCAGCTTGCCTGGCTGTCGGGCTATTGTTGGGCACAAAGCCAGAGCGGCAGCGCAGCAACGGGCTTGGCCGACACCCTGCCCGCTGCGGCAACAGCCGCCGCACCTGCCCGCCGCGTTACCATATTATCCGCATCGCAAACCGGCAACGCCCGCCGCGTGGCTTCAGATTTACTGGTCAAACTGGAGGGCGCCGGCATCAACGCGCGGCTGGTGGCGGCGGCAGATTTCAAAAGTAAAACGCTGCCCGAAGAAGATATCGTGTTGCTGGTCACTTCCACCCAAGGCGAAGGCGAGCCGCCCGAAGAAGCCTTGCCGCTGCATAAATTCCTGTTCGGCAAAAAAGCGCCCGATTTGGGCAAACTGAGCTTTGCCGTGCTGGGTTTGGGCGATTCCAGCTATCCCGATTTTTGTCAGGCAGGCAAAGATTTTGATGCACAATTGGCCAAACTCGGCGCCACCCGTTTACACGATTTGGGCATTTGCGACTTGGATTTCCAAGCCGCCGCCAATACCTGGATCGACAGCGCCGCCGCGGTGGTCGGCAAACTGTGCGCCCAAAGCAGCGTCCCCGTTTCAGACGGCCTCACCACGCCCCCCCCTGCCGCCGCCCCCGCAGCCCAGCTTTACAGCAAAGAAAAACCGTTTGCCGCCAGCCTGTCGGTGCGCCAGAAAATCACCGCACGCCATGCCGAAAAAGATGTCGAACACATCGAAATCGACTTGGCCGGCTCCGGCATCCGCTATCAAACCGGTGACGCACTCGGCATCTGGCCGGTTAATGCCGTCGCGCTGGTAGACGAAATTCTCGCCCTGCACCAATTAAACGGCAACGAAACCGTCAAACTTGCAGACGGCCGCGAAACCGCCGTCCGTGAAGCGCTCGCCCACCATGCCGACATCACCCAAAACACGCCCGCGCTGGTGCAGCAATACGCGGCCTTGAGCGGCAACGCCGATTTGCAGGCCACCGTAGAAAACCATGAAGCGCTGGATGTGTATCTGGCCGCCACGCCGCCGGTGGGCGTGTTTGCCGAATATCCGCACCCCTTGGATGCACAAACCCTGTTCGGCCTCTTCCGCCCGCAAACCCCGCGCCTGTATTCGATTGCCTCGGCGCAAGACGAAGCCGGCGAAGAAGTGCATCTCACCGTGGGCGTGGTGCAGTTCGAACACCACGGCAACCGCTACACCGGCGCGGCTTCCGGCTATATCGGCGGCGCCTTGGAAGAAGGCGGCGAAGTGCGCGTGTTTGTCGAGCCCAATCCGCAATTCCGCCTGCCTGCCAACGGCGACACACCCATCATCATGATTGGCGCCGGCACCGGCATCGCCCCTTTCCGCGCCTTTATGCAGCAGCGCGAGGCCAACGGCGACAACGGCAAAAACTGGCTCGTGTTCGGCAATCAGAAATTCACCGATGATTTTCTCTATCAGGCCGAATGGCTGCAGTACCGCAAAGACGGCCTGCTCACCCGCGCCGATTTGGCCTGGAGCCGCCAAGGTGCAGAAAAAGTGTATGTGCAGCACAAACTCGCTGCCGCCGCTGCCGAAGTATGGGCATGGCTGCAACAAGGCGCGCATATCTATGTGTGCGGCGACGGCACCCGCATGGCCCGAGATGTCGAAAACACCTTGCTCGACATCATTGCCGACAAAGGCAATTTAAGCCGCGACGATGCCGAAGATTATCTTAACGAAATGCGCGAAGACAAACGCTACCAGCGCGATGTGTATTGATGGTTTGGCCGTCTGAAAAAGCTTCAGACGGCCTTTAAAACCTATTCGGCATCCGGCATAAAAAAGATACAGAGGCCGTCTGAACGCATATAACCCAATCGTATTTAAAGATAACCAAGCATTCTTTCCCTTTTTCAGACGGCCTGTTTAAAGTAATGCCATATTAAAACGTATTCACCCAAGGAACGCCCATGACCACCACCGACCCGCGCGCCAAGCTGCCCGATGCGCCGCTTGCCGACAACGAACGCCTCAAAGGCGACAGCCATTATCTCGAAGGCAGCATCAGCGATGATCTTTCAGACGGCCTTTCCGGCGGTTTTCGCGGCGACAATTTCCAACTTATCCGCTTTCACGGCATGTATGAGCAAGACGACCGCGACATCCGCGCCGAACGCGTAGAACAAAAGCTGGAGCCGCTGAAAAACGTGATGCTGCGCTGCCGTCTGCCCGGCGGCATCATCCAGCCCAAACAATGGCTCGGCATCGACCAATTCGCCACCGAGCAAACGCTTTACGGCTCCATCCGCCTCACCAACCGCCAAACCTTCCAATTTCACGGCGTGCTCAAAGACCACATCAAACCGATGCACCAATGGCTCAACGAATTGGGACTGGATTCCATCGCCACCGCCGGCGATGTCAACCGCAACGTATTGTGCACCAGCAATCCCGTAGAATCATCGCTGCACCGCGAAGCCTACGAGTGGGCCAAAAAAATCAGCGAACACCTGCTGCCGAAAACGCTGGCCTACGCCGAAATCTGGCTCGACGGCGAAAAACTGCATTCCACCGAACAATTCGCCGAAGCCACACCGCTGAAAGAAAGCGTGAAAAGCGGCGACAGCACCGAACCTGTGCTCGGCAAAAACTATCTGCCGCGCAAATTCAAAACCACCGTGGTGATTCCCCCGCACAACGATGTCGATTTGCACGCCAACGATTTGAACTTTGTCGCCATCGAAGAAAACGGCAAACTCGCCGGCTTCAACGTCTTGGTGGGCGGCGGCCTTTCGATGGAGCACGGCAACCACGCCACCTACCCCAACACCGCCCGCGAATTCGGCTTTATCGGGCTGGATAAAGTGCTCGACTGCGCCGCCGCCGTGGTTTCGGTGCAGCGCGACTGGGGCAACCGCAGCGACCGCAAAGCCGCCAAAACCCGCTACACCCTCGAGCGCGTGGGCACGCAAGTGTTTATCGAAGAAGTGGAAAAACGCATGGATGCCGCATTCGGCCCCATCCGCCCGTATCAATTCACCACTCGCGGCGACCGCATCGGCTGGGTGCAGGGCGAAGACGGCAACTGGCACCTTACCCTCTTTATCGAAAACGGCCGCCTGCTCGACTATCCCGACCGCGCCCTGAAAACCGGCATGCGCGAAATCGCCAAAGTGCATCAGGGCGACTTCCGCCTCACCGCCAACCAAAACCTGATTGTCGCCAACGTGCCGCCCGCACAAAAAGATGAAATCGAGCAAATCGCCCGCGCCCACGGCCTGATCAGCGATGCCGTTACCCCGCAGCGCGAAAATTCAATGGCCTGCGTGTCGCTGCCCACCTGCCCGCTGGCGATGGCCGAAGCCGAACGTTTTCTGCCGCAGTTTGCCGACAAAATCGATGCCTTGTTTGCCCGACACGGCTTGTCGCAAGAGCACACCGTATTGCGCATCACCGGCTGCCCCAACGGCTGCGGCCGCGCCATGCTGGCCGAAATCGGCCTGGTCGGCAAAGCCGTCGGCCGCTACAACCTCTACGCCGGCGGCAACCGCGAAGGCACCCGCATTCCGCGCCTGTTTCAAGAAAACATCACCGAAGACGAAATTTTGCAGATTTTCGACAACTGGTTTGCCGACTGGGCGCAACACCGCACCGCCGGCGAAGGCTTCGGTGATTTTGCCGTGCGCACCGGCATTGTGAAACCCGTGCTCGATGCACCGAGGGATTTTTGGCTGGCAGAAGCCTGATTTTGAACAGACAAGATACCGTTAGAAACACCCTTGTTTAGGGCTTAATATAGATAAGGCCGTCTGAAATCGATTGTTCAGACGGCCTTTATCATAAAATTCAAATAATGCCCATTCATAAAAACAAGCCGATCGGGCAAGCCACCGTCAGATTATTTTTGTGCATGAATATCAACATCATGCGCTTGAATATCATAAACTTGAATATTCAGCTGCACCATTCCCCCGCCTTTGCGGGAGAGAGTCAGGATGCCCTTTTTTGGGAAAAATGCTCAAAAACCCACACGAGCGGTATTTACCCGCAAACCATATAACCAAACCGTATTTGCATACAACCAAGCATTCTTTCTCTTTTTCAGACGGCCTCGGTAAAGTATAACCATTAAACTTCATTACCTTATCCACAAGGAACGCATCATGCCTGCTCCCCGTCCGCTTTCATTTGCCGCCTTGTTCGGCACCGTGCTGGCACTCGCCGCCTGCTCGCCGGCCGACAAATCCGCCGCCACCGCCCAATCCGCTTCCGACAGCACCACCGCAGCCGCCGGCACCGTCAAACTGCTCAACGTGTCTTACGATGTGGCGCGCGATTTTTATAAAGACTACAATCCGCTATTTGCCAAAGAATACGCCGCCAAACACCCCGGCAGCAGCATCGAAATCCAACAGTCGCACGGCGGTTCGAGCAAGCAGGCGCTGGCCGTAGCCAATGGTTTGCAGGCCGATGTGGTCACCATGAACCAGCTTTCCGACATCGAATTATTAGAACAAAAAGGCCTGGTGGCCGACAACTGGAGCACACGCCTGCCCGATAACGCCGTGCCGTTTACCAGCACCACCGTCTTTCTGGTGCGCAAAGGCAACCCGCAGCAAGTGCGCGACTGGGCCGATTTAACCAAAGACAATTTGAAAATCGTGATTGCCAACCCGAAAACCACCGGCAACGGCCGCTATGCCTTTTTGGGCGCTTACGGCTACGCGCTCAATGCCCACAACGGCGATGAAAACCAAGCCAACGAATTTGCCCGCAAGCTGCTGGCCAATGTGCCGGTGTTTGAAAACGGCGGCCGCGCAGCCACCACCACCTTTACCCAACGCAACATCGGCGATGTGCTGATTACCTTTGAAAACGAAGCCAACCACGTCAGCCGCGTGCTCGCCCCCGACCAGTTTGAAATCGTGTATCCGAGCTACACCATTCTTTCCGAAAGCCCCGTAGCTGTGGTCGACAGCGTGACCGATAAAAAAGGCACCCGCGAAGCTGCCACCGAATACCTGCAATATCTGTGGAGCGAACCGGCGCAAGAGCTGGCCGCCAAACTCTATCTGCGCCCGCGCAACCCCGAAGTTTTGGCCAAACACAGCAATGATTTTCCGCAAATCGCCACCTTCCGCCCCACCGACACCTTCGGCCCCTGGAGCGATATTATGAAAAAATACTTTGCCGACGGCGGCCTGGTTGATCAGCTGAGCCCGAAAAAATAAACCTTGAGCAGCTGCTCACAACAGTAAGCGAATGTGCATTCGGGATAAGATAATCCGTGAGCGATACTGCTTTCCTCATTCCATTATAGGCATCAGCCGCCTGCATTGATTTAAGATGAGACAAAGGCCGTCTGAATTCTATTCCCTTCTCTTGCCGACGGGGAAGGGTCAGAATGGGGATAAAGCAGCATCAAGCGCCTGAAAACCTGTGTAGTGCTTTACCGCCGCCAGCCAGCTTGCCGGGGTTTGAAACTGCATCTCGCCGTTTTCCAGCGCCACCGCCACCTGTGTGGTTGAGGCTTTGGTCAGCTTTTGGCCGCTTACGGCATCACTGATGGTGTAGTCGATGCGCAGGCAGCTGTCGATTTCCACCACCGCCAAATCCACATAGATTTTCTGGCCGAAGCGGGCGGGTTTTACATATTTCAAATTGAGCTGCACCACCGGCCAACTGTAGCCTTGCCGCCCCATCTCATTGTAGTCGTAGCCGATTTCTGCCAAAAAAGCGCAGCGGGCGATTTCAAGATATTTCACATAATGGCCGTGCCAAACGATGTGCATGGCATCGACATCAAAAAACGGCACTTCGATTTCGGTGCGGTGGCGGCAATAAACGTGTTTAGCCATTGTGGTCATTCCAAAAATCGTAAAAATTAAACCATTGCAAAGGCGCGGCGGCACACTCTTCGGCCAGGCGGTCGGCAAATGCTTGCGCGGCGGCGGCCACGGCAGCGGTGCGCTTGCCGCGCGGCCAATCGGTGCTGTTGAGAAAACGATTCAGCTTCAAATGGTAACGCCCGTTTTTTTTGATGCAAAACAGCGTGTTCACCCGCGTTTTCAATAATCCCGCCAGCAGCCACGCCCCTTGCGGCAGCCGGGTCTGTGCTCCCAAAAATTCTACCGCCACGGTTTTCTCGCCGCGCACCGGCACGCGGTCGGCAGCAACGGCCAGCCATTCGCCCGCTTCGATACGCGCGTTTAAATCCATCATCAGCGCGGCATCCAAATCGGCCACCTGAATCAATTGGATGCGGTCGGCACCGGCTTTTATCAGTGCTTCATTAAACGCTTCGGCATGGCGGCTGTGTACCAACACATTCAGCCTAAACCCCTGATGGTGCGATACCAACGCACGGCAGATTTCAACATTGCCCAAGTGCGAACACACAAAAATCTGCCCGCGCCCGCCGGGGTTGTCCATATCGGCATACACATCATCTGGGTCGTGCAGTTGCAAATCTTGATAGCTGATTTTGTGCTGCCACACGGCAAAGCGGTCGCACACCGCCTGCCCGAATGCGGTAAACTGCTGCAACACCGGCAGGCGGCGCGGCAGCGGCGCATCGGGAAAGGCCGCACGCAGCCGCTCTTGATAACGGGCAATATGGCGGCGCGGCTTGGGCGCGGTTATATAGAAATACAGCACCACAAACCAGATGCACGGGTTCATCAGCCACGGCGGCAAATGGCGCACCATCAGCGTGGTGAGGCCGAGAAACAGGCGGTTGCCGCGCTCTTGCTGTACCGCCCAGTGGTTGGCTTTTGCATTCATGCGTTCAGACGGCCTCATCAACGAGATGCTTAAAATATATAATCAGCATGTTTTCCCTAAAATACGGATGATCTTCATCCGATGATTCACTGCCCGCCACACGGCGCGAGCTGCTGCAAGGCTTCGGCATGATTCAGGCAGCGGCGCTCAGCGGCAAGCAGCCAAGCCGCACAAGATGGTTTGAATATTTATCCGTTGTCTTTTTTCATGATTCGGCTCATATCGGCAAACATTTTTCAGACGGCCTTACCGCCGCCAACGCCCGCTCAGCCGCCGCGCCAGCATTTCGAAAAACAGCCGCGCGTGCATTTTGCTGATGCGCACATTATCGCCCCATGCATCAAAATGCGAAATACCGTCTGAAGTATAGCGCACCGGTGTTTTAATCCAGCGCACGGCCACGCCGCGCCAATACAGGCGGATGAGGATTTCGGTGTCGAAATCCATGCGCCCGCCCACGTTTTCTTCGCGCACCACCGCCAGCGCCGATGCTGCGGGATAGAGCCTGAAACCGCACATGCCGTCTTTGATGTCGGTGGAACCGGTGTTGACCATGTTCCAAAAATCGGTGATTTTGCGGCCATACAGGCGTGATTTCGGGGCATCGCTGCCATATTGCGGCCAGCCGCATATCAGCGCCTGCGGTTCGGCGGCGGCGGCCTGCATCAGCTTTTGCGCATCGGGCAAATGGTGTTGGGCATCGGCATCCACCTGCAAAACATGCGTGTAGCCGTGTTGTTCGGCATATTTCAAACCGCTTTTTACCGCGGCGCCCTTACCGCCGTTAGCCGTGCGGTAAAGCACATTGATGCCGTCTGAACCGGCCAAATTATCTAATACCGGCTTGCAGTCTGCGCCCGAGCCGTCATCCACAATCAATACATCCAAACCGAAACCGCGCATGGCGGCGGCCACTTTGCCGACCGTGGCGGTGTGGCGGTAGTGGGGAATCAGCGCTAATGTTTTCATTTTGTTGTCCATACCCGATATTTCAGACGGCCTCTTGCCGCTCAAACCTGCCAAACACCAACCGCCCCGATGCGCACACTGCTGCCCCGTTTTCCAGCTTAAACGTGAGTTTGTTTTTATCGGCATCGTAGTTCAACTGCACGCGGATTTCATCGTGCGGACGCAAAAACTGCTGATATTTGAGATTTTCCACCCGCACAATGCTTTGCCGCCCCCACACGAAACGCGCCGCCAAATCTCGCACCCATTGCAGCTCGACCACGCCGGGCACCAGCGGAAACGTGGCAAAATGGCCGCCGAAATACACCAAATCCAGCGGCACGCGGCTGTATATCTGCCATTCGTTGGCGGCAGTTTGCACCATTTCAAACGGCCATTCAGGCGCGGTTTGGGTTTGGGTAAAGGCCGTCTGAAAATCAGCGGCAGCGATTTTGGCTTGGGCATTGCGCGGCAACTCTGCGGCAAAACGCCAATAGCGCGGCACGGCGATGGGGTCTTGCGTTTGCGCCAAATGTTTTTTCAATGCTGCCACAACGGCAGCGCGGCCTTGTTCGCGCAAGGCATTGATGCCCGCTGCGTTTAATGCCAGCCAGGCAGCCAGGCGTTTGTATTGCGGATGCAGGCCGCAACAGGCATCGGCCACCCACCGATGTGCCAGCAAATCATGCTCGATTTGCACCAACGATACACGTTTGTCTTCAAATTTGATGATACGGTCGCTGCGCCCGAGCAGGATAAAACCGCCGTTTTGCGTTTCAATCATATCGGCAGTTTGCTGACGGCCGCCGCTCCACGGCGACTGTGCCCACAATGCCCCCTCTGCATTCTGGCCGATTTCCACCGCGGCAAACGGCCGCCACAAACCGCTGCCGCTGCGCTGCGCAATCACGCCGGTTTCGGTGCTGCCGTAAATTTCAGACGGCATCACCGCATGATGCGCCAACAATGCCGCTGTGGCTTCGGGCAATGCACCGCCCGCCGACAAAATACCGCGCAACAGCGGCCGCACCGCCGCCCAGTTGCGCGCTTCGCCCATGCGGTTGAGCAGCGCCGGGCTGGTCATCCACACCACATTTTTATGCGCCGCCGTGGCCGCCAGCAGCGTTTCGGGGTAAACATATTGCTCGCGCGCCATCGGCCACCCCGCCACCAGCGACACGGCAAAGCGGAAGGTAAAGCCGTATAGATGCTGCGGGCTGACGCTGCCCACCGCTACCGTGCGCCCGACCTCACCGCAATCGGCAAACGGCAGAAAATCCGCCAGCGCCGCCGCTTCTGCCTGCATCTGCGCCAAGGTTTTCACCACCACTTGCGCTGCGCCGCCGGAGCCGGATGTTTTCAACCATGCCTCGGCGTTTTCATGCAAACGCCAATTTTGCGCATCAGTTTGGTATTCAGACGGCATGGTTTTTATTAATTCATCTATCGCCCATACGCTAAGGCCGTCTGAAACGCCCGCCAATGTTTGAGATGCCGCATCTGCCAGCCACACATCCGCTGCGCCATTTGCCCAGGCAATATTTTCCGCCGCCAAATTCGACGGCAACACCACCCGCACCCCGGCATGCCACGCCGCCAACACTGCACAAGCAAACCATGCCGCATCATCAAACCACAGCGCCGCCGTGCGCACGCCTGCTGCTTTCAGACGGCCAGACAGGTAATCGGCGGCACGGTTGAAATCGGCGCGTTTCCAATCAGGATTGACGGCGATTAAGTCGTTTGGATTCAGGTCGGGAGAGAGGATTTCAGTGAGTTTGGACATGGAAGTTACTATTTTGACTTTCAGTTATCAATCAGATGAGTGGCTCTATAGCAGAATGGAAGAAAGAAGTAATACAAGGCAGCAAGCCGCAGACAGGATCCTAAAACGAATTATCCAAGCTGCTGCCTTGTAGAGCCGCATTAAAGTTTCAACACCACTTTCCGATAAACCCACTCGCCGCCCATCAGCAACCCCATCAATACATAAGCAATTATACCGGTGTAAATCATCCACCAATCATGCAGTTGCCGCCACGCCAACAACGCAGCAATCGCGCCGTTTAAAATAAAAAACACGCACCAAATCTGCGTCACACGGCGGGTGTAGCGCACGCCTTCGGGCGGCAAATCAGGGTGTTGCAAACGGGCGAGACGCTCAATCAGGCTTTGTTTTGCCGGCAGACTGCCGCCGAACAACGCCAACATCAGCAGATTTACCCACACGGGATACCAATACATGCTCTGCGGCAGCCGCAGCAGCAATACGGCGGCGAAAAAAGCCGCCAATATCAGCGCCACGATGCGCTGCCCGCGCCGGCGCTGCATGGCCGCACGCAGCAGCCACAAGCCGCACATCAGCGCGGCGAGCCAGTAAAAAGCGCCGTTGTCGCGGCCGAAATACCACAACAAGGGATAGGCCGCGCTCAACAGCGCCAACAATATCTGCCCGGCGAGGCGCACTTATTCGGCCGCCGCCGCATCTTTGCGCAACACCGCCTGCACCACGTCTTCTACGGTGCGCACGCTGCGGAAATCTTCCGCCAACAGCTTGCGGCCGGTTTGGCGTTTGATGTAGTCGATTAAATCAATGGCATCGATGCTGTCGATTTCCAAGTCTTCATAAAGATTGGTCTCAGGCGTGATGCGTTCCGGCTCGATTTCAAACAGGTTGACCAGCGCATCGGTGAGGATTTGGCGGATTTCGTTCTCAGTCATCACTCGCTCCTTATGCCTGCTTGCTGCGGATAAAATCGGCCAGAGTCTGCACGCTGGCAAAGTGGTCGCGCAGGTTTTCTTTTTCGCCGTCCATTTGGAAACCGAAGGTTTTTTGCACCGCCAGCCCCAGCTCCAGCGCATCAACCGAATCCAAGCCGAGGCCGTTGTCGCCGAACAGCGGCGCATCGGTTTCGATATCGGCTTCTGTGATGTCTTCCAGCCCCAGGCTGTCGATGATTAATTGTTTGATTTGGCTTTCTAAATTCATGTTGTTTCCCGTGTAAAATAGTTTTGCAGATGTTCGTTCAAACGCCGCGCGGCAATCGGCAGCGGCTTTTCGGCGAGCCAGCTTTGCGGGGCGATATCATCGCCCACAGTGATTTCGTAATGCACTTTGTGCGGCGGAATTTTATACCACGGCTGGCCTTTTTTGAAATTCGGCGGGGTCATTTTAATCACCACCGGCGTGATGACCGCCGCGCTGCGCAAGCCGATGGAAACAGCGCCGCGGTGCAGTTTCACCTGCCCGTCCCACCCTGTGCGCGTGCCCTCGGGGAAAATCAGCAGGCTCTGCCCGCCCTTGAGCACCGCATCCACTTCGTCCATCATCTCCAGCGATTCATCGTTGGGAATAAAACCGCAGGCGAGAATCGGGCTTTTCATGGCCGGATTGTGCAGCAAATCTTTTTTAACGATGCAGTTGAGCTGCGGCACATGGCTGAGCAGCAATACCACATCCAGCAGCGAAGGATGGTTGGCCAACACCAGCTGCCCCGGCCTGCCTAATTTTTCCAAGCCGTTAAACTTCACGCTCAACACGCCCGCCCCCAACAGATAGCGCACAAAAAAGCGCCAGATTGCGCCCACCAGCCGCCGCGCCTGCAACTGCCGCGCCACATCGCCGCGCGTGCTTTTGAGCGTGTAAGGCAGCAGCACCGGCTTGAACAACACACCGGCCACGCCGAACAACACAAAGCCAAACGCCGTTGCCAGCAGGCGGCGCAGATAATTAAGCCTGCGCATCTTGTTTCTGCCACAGCCAACGGCGCTTGCCGTAATTTTGCACATGCTCAAGGCCGTCTGAACACATAAACCGTATCCAATCGAGTGCGCCCCAATAATGATTCATCAGGCCGTCTGAAACCGTTTCAGACGGCATCAGCGACAAACGGTACTCATCTCCGCGCATCACCACCATGGCCAGCGCATACGGCCACGGCGCGCGCACGGCATCCGCCGCATAATCGGCTTGCAAAGGCTCGTCTGCCGACACCACCAGCACCCGCGGCGCACCTTCCTGCAATAAAGCATAGGCTTCGGCCAAAGCATGTTCCAAACCGTCGCCACACACCGCCAATGCGGTATGTTCGCTCATATCGCCGCGCAACATCGACCACTGCCCGGCCAGCGCATTGTGCACCGACAAACCAAACGAAGTCGGCGACACCGTATGCTCGCGCAACAAACTTAGCCACAGCTCGAAGCTGCGGTTGATTTCGCCGTCGTGCGAAACATAAACCAAAGGCGCATCGGGAAACTGCCCGGCCAAATTCCAAGCCGCATCGAGCACCAAGCGCGCCGGCACACCCAAGCGCCGCCGCTGCATGGCCGGTAAAAACGGCAACGCCGGCTTGTAATCGGGCAAGTTATCGGCACAAGCCGCATCGGCCGCCCAGGCGCGCCACTGCCCCTCGTCTGCCATACGGCTGCCGACCGCACGCCAAGCGGCCACACTGAAAGAAAAATAAAGATTATCCATGCCGCCCGCATTGATTGATATATAACCGCAGAAAAGGCTGGCAACAGCCCTGCCCGTATTGCCGGCCTGCATCATGCCGCAGCCGTATCATACCCATTCACAAAAACAATCTAACGGCGTTGGCTTGCCTGAGCTCGAAGAAAACCGGTTTCGCTAAGGCGCTGAAGCACCAAGTCAACCGGCCCATGCTTGGGCACTCTAGGGTATCCTGTCTTCGGCCCGCCGCCTGGTTAACTTATTTTTGTGAATGGGCATAACAAACACTTATCAAAAAACCTGTATTCTTTCCCATTTTATCTTGCTTTACATATTTTACCAAACATTAGTTGAAGAAAACTCAGCCGGCCGCCAGAGAAAATTTACGGTTTTCCTATAAAAAACAAAAACATCTACCACCCATATTTACAATCAATCCGCTCCGTTGCCGGCAAAACCCGATTCGCCCAACCAATCGCGTGGGCGTAGATAATCGTTTAACTTTGCTTCCGGCGAACCGGGCTGCGGTTGATAACAATACTCGAAACGCACCAGCGGCGGCATCGACATCAAAATGCTTTCCGTGCGCCCGCCGCTTTGCAGGCCGAACAGCGTGCCGCGGTCCCACACCAGATTGAATTCCACATAACGCCCGCGCCGGTAAAGCTGGAAATCGCGCTCGCGCCCGCCGTAAGGCAGGGTTTTGCGGCGGGCCACAATCGGCGCATAAGCCTCAACATAACCAGCGCCCACTGCGCGGATAAAGTTGAGGCAGGTGTTGAAATCCCAGCGGTTTAAATCGTCAAAAAACAAGCCGCCCACGCCGCGCGTTTCGTTGCGGTGTTTGAGATAAAAATAATCGTCGCACCATGTTTTATATTCTTCATACACGCCTTCGCCAAACGGCGCGCACAGATCGCTTGCGGTTTGGTGCCAATGCACGATGTCTTCGTCAAACGGATAAAACGGCGTTAAATCAAAGCCGCCGCCAAACCACCATACCGGCGCCTTACCCTCTGGATAGGCAATAAAAAAGCGCACATTGGCATGGCTGGTGGGCACATACGGGTTATGCGGATGAATCACCAGCGAGACGCCCATCGCTTCAAACGGCGCCCCCGCCAGCTCGGGGCGGTGTGCCGTGGCCGAAACCGGCATGGCAGCGCCTTTCACATGCGAAAAATTTACCCCGGCCTGCTCGAATACCGCGCCCTGTTTCAACACGCGGCTCTCACCCGTGCCGAGCCTGCTCTGCCATTCGTCTGCAACAAAATGCGCCCCCCCGCCCTCTTGTGCTTCCAGCGCGGCGCAGATGTGGTTTTGCAATGATTTCAATACAGATAACACAGCTTCGGTGTTCGGCATGACGGCTTTCCTTTTTGATGGGATGTTCAGACGGCCTATTATAAGGCCGTCTGAAGCAGATACATATAAAAAAGCCGTTTGAATGCCGCTCAAAACAAACAGGCCGTCTGAAAACCGAAACGTTTCAGACGGCCTTGCTGTCGGCAAAATCTCAACCGCCCAACACCGCCGCGCCCGACAAGCCGATAAACAGCCCTGCAATCACCGCGCTCATCAGGTTCGACAACGAGCCGGCCACCACCGCTTTCAAGCCCAGCTGCGCCACGTCCTTGCGGCGGCTCGGCGCCATGATGCTCAAGCCGCCCACCAATACCGCGATGGAGCCCAAGTTGGCAAAACCGCACAAAGCAAACGAGATAATCGCTTTGGTGCCGTCGCTCAACTGCACGGCCGATTCGGGTTGCAGATATTTCACAAATTCAGAATAAGCCACAAACTCGTTTACCACCACTTTTTGGCCGATTAACGAACCGGCCACGCCCGCCTCGCCCCACGGCACACCGATAACCCAGGCCAGCGGCGCAAACAGCCAGCCCAAAATGGCTTGCAGGGTTAAATCACCATAGCCGAACCAGCCGCCCACGCCGCCGATCATGCCGTTGATTAAAGAAATCAGCGCCACAAACGCCAGCAGGGAAGCGCCCACGGCAATGGCAATCTGCGCACCGGTTACCGCACCGCCGGCCGCCGCATCAATCACATTCACCGGCTTGTCGGCATCGTCGACAAAATCTTCATCGGTGCGCGCTTGTTCCGTTTCGGGAATCAGCAGTTTGGCAAACAGCAACCCGCCCGGCGCCGCCATAAACGAAGCAGCAATCAGATAAGGCAGCGGCACACCCATCTGCGCATAGCCGCCGAGTACCGAGCCCGCCACCGAAGCCAGCCCGCCGCTCATCACGGCAAACAATTCCGAGCGGGTCATGTTTTTAATAAACGGGCGCACCACCAGCGGCGCTTCGGTCTGCCCCACAAAAATATTGGCCGCTGCCGACATCGACTCCGCCCGCGAAGTGCCGAGCACTTTTTGCAAAAAGCCGCCGATAACTTTAATCACCACCTGCATCACGCCGGTGTAATACAGCACCGCCATCAGCGACGAGAAAAACACAATCATCGGCAACACCCGCAGCGCAAACACAAAGCCGCCGCCGCCAAACACTTCAAACATCTGATCAGACACCAGCCCGCCAAACAAAAAGCCCACACCGTCGTTGCCGTAGGCGATGACCTTACCCACGCCTTCCGAAGCAGCCAGCAGCCCCTCACGCCCCCACGGCACATACAGCACCAGCGCGCCCAAGGCCACCTGAATCAAAAAAGCACCGGCCACCGTGCGCACATTAATCGCGCGGCGGTTGCTCGAAAGCAGCACCGCAATAGCAATCAACACCGCCATACCCAACAAACTGTTTAACACGCTCATCGCGCCATCCTTTTATCAAAGCGACATAAAATAAAATGTGTGCGCGATTATAAAAGAAATTCACATTTCTTGTCTGAAAATTACATTGGCGCAGCGGCCGCACTTGTCGTAAGATAAAGCCGTCTGAAACTTTTTTAACCACCCACACCATGACCGCTTATTCATTCACCCTACCTTCCAGCAGCGGCCAAGATTTCGTCTCTGCCGAACACCTGCCGCTGATTATTTATTTCTACCCCAAAGACAGCACCCCCGGCTGCACCACCGAAGGACTCGATTTCAATGCGCGCCTGCCCGAATTTGAAAAACTGGGCTACACCGTGGTCGGCATCTCGCGCGACGGCATCAAATCGCATCAGAATTTTTGCGCCAAACAAGGCTTTCAGTTTGAATTATTGAGCGATAAAGACGAAACCGTGTGCAAACAGTTTGACGTTATCAAGCTGAAAAAACTTTACGGCAAAGAGCATTTGGGCATCGAGCGCAGCACCTTTGTGCTGGATAAAAACGGCGAAATCGCCCATGAATGGCGCAAAGTAAAAGTAGCCGGCCATGCGCAGGAAGTATTGGAAGCCGTGAGCCAATCACAATGACCGCCTTTGCACCGCCGGTTACCCTCAGCCTCAACAGCGTGCGCCTCGAACCGCTCGGCATGCAGCACGAAGCCGGTTTGCAAGCCGCCGCAGCCGACGGAGCATTATGGCAGTTGGCATTCACTACCGTGCCCGAACCGCAACACACCGCCGCCTATATTCAGACGGCCTTAAACGACAAAGCCCGCTGTGCCTTCGCCGTGATTGATGAAACCGACGGCCAAATCATCGGCAGCACCAGCTACCACGACATCATTCTTGCCGCCCGCCGCGTGGAAATCGGCTACACCTGGTATGCGCAAAGCCGCTGGCGCAGCCATGTCAACACCACCTGCAAATACCTGCTGCTGCGCCACGCTTTTGAAACCTTAAACTGCGAAACCGTCGGCTGGCGCACCGACATCACCAACACCCGTTCGCAAGCCGCCATCGAGCGGCTGGGCGCACAAAAAGACGGCATCATCCGCGGCCAGGCCGCCCGCCGCGACGGCAGCATCCGCGATACCGTGATGTACAGCATGACCCGTGCCGAATGGCCGGCAGCCAAACAGCGCCTGCAACAGCGTTTGGATATCAGTGATTAAACAAAAGGAGCATTCCCATGAGCCGCCTTTCCTCCGCCCTCTCCCATGTTTCCCTAGGCACCAATCAATTTGAACTGGCCACCGAATTCTATGATGCCGTGCTCGCCCCGCTCGGCATCCGCAGAATCTTGGATTTAAGCGAACATCAAGCCATTGCCTATGGCCGCGAATTTCCCGAATTTTGGATACAGCGCCCGTATAACGGCCAAAAAGCCGAAACCGCCAACGGCGTACACATCGCTTTTCTGGCTGAAAACAACAGCCAGGTCGATGCCTTTTACCAAGCCGCACTAGCTCAAGGCGCAACTGCGGACGGTACCCCCCGGTGAGCGGCCGCATTACGGCACCGAATACTACGGCTGCTTTGTGCGCGATTTGGACGGCCACAAAATCGAAGCGATGGCGTGGAATGCCGCTTAACCGTTGTTCAACTTTTTCAGACGGCCTTACCATTATCATGAAGCAAACCTGTTTATATAAAGCCCCGTTCGGCAACATCACGCTGGTTTTCGAGCACGGCGAATTGATCGCACTCAACCTGCACGGCGATTTGGCCCATGCCCCGTATCCGCTGCCCGATGAATGGCAGCAGCGGCTCGACAATTATTTTTCAGGCCGTCTGAAAAACTTCGGCCATCCGATTTCCCGCCAAGGCACGCCGTTTCAGCAAAAAGTATGGCAGGCGATTGCCGAAATCCCTGCCGGCGAAGTGATGAGCTATCAAGACATCGCCCGCAAAATCGGCAGCGGCCCGCGCGCAGTCGGCGGCGCTTGCGGCAAAAACCCGCTGGCGCTGGTGGTGCCCTGCCACCGCGTTGTGGCCAAGGGCGGCTTGGGTGGCTTTTCCAGCGGCAAAAACACGGATGAAGCGCTCGCCGTCAAACGCTGGCTGCTGCACCACGAAGGCATTGATTTTGCATGAACCCGCATTCAAACACCAACCAAGACATCAGCGAGCAGCTGCTCGAACACCTTTGGTTGCAGGCAAGGCTGAGCCAAAACACGCTTGACAGCTACCGCCGCGACCTCGACAAAGTTGCCGCGCGCCTGGAAGCGCAAGGCTTCGGCTGGCTGGATGCCGGTGCCGCCGATCTGGCCGCCGCCGTATATCACCCCGACGAGCAGCCGCGCTCGCAAGCACGCGCCCTTTCCGCCTGCAAACGGCTCTACGGCTGGCTGGCCGACAATGAGCAGCGCAGCGACAACCCTACCCGCTACCTGAAAGCACCGCAACAGGCGCAAACCCTACCGCCGCTGATTACCGAAAACCAAATCGACGCCCTCTTGGCCGCCCCCGACACCGGCAGCATCCACGGCCTGCGCGACAAAGCCCTGCTGGAAATCATCTACGCCAGCGGTCTGCGCGTTACCGAGGCGGTCAAACTGAAAATCAACGAAGTCAACCTGCAAAGCGGCCGCATCAACACCATCGGCAAGGGCAGCAAACAGCGCATCATGCCCATCGGTCAGGAAGCCGTTTATTGGGTAGAACGCTACTTAAGCGAAGCCCGCCCGCAGCTGATTAAAGGCCGCATCATCGACGAATTGTTTGTCAGCCAGAAACGCACCGGCATCAGCCGCCAGCTCGCCTGGATGATTGTGAAGCAATACGCCGAAGCCGCCGGCATCCGCACACTCAGCCCCCACAGCCTGCGCCATGCCTTTGCCACTCATCTGGTCAACCACGGCGCCGATTTGCGTATGGTGCAGGCGCTGCTCGGCCATGCCGACATCAGCACCACCCAAATCTACACTCATGTAGCCAATGTGCGGCTGAAAAATATTGTCGACGAACACCATCCGCGCGGGTAAATTAAGGCCGTCTGAAAACCATGTGCAAAAACAAGCCATAGTCAAAATCAAATGCCAATCACTTGATTACCAATACCCATTCGCAAAAACAACCTAACCGCATGGGCTTGCCTGAACTCGAAGAAAACCGGTTTCGCTAGGGTGTACTGCCTTTGGCTCTCTAACTTATTCGCTTACTGTTATGAATGGGTATTTCAGATCATCATCAGACTGTTGAGTTGCGGAACATGAAGTTTTATCCGGCAATATTCAGTTGGTGTTGCAGCACGCAGCGCCCTCCCCGTCCCAACGGGTTAGCGTGGGGACTTTGCACATCCTCCTGCTTTGCCTTCTTGCGCTACCTTTATTTGAATTTGATTTTGACTAGGGCCTGTTTTTGCACATGGTTTTCAGACGGCCTTATCTATTCCCCGCCAATATCCGTTACAATCCTCTTTTCAGACGGCCTTTTATTTCCCGCCCATGCCCCTAACCACTCCGCCCCTCGCCCCCCAAACCCTGAAAACCCTGCAACAGCTCGGCATCGCCACCTTACAAGATTTGCAGGCACACGGCGCAGTTGCGGCTTTTCTGCTGCTCAAAGCCGCCGGGCTCACCATCACCCGCAGCACGTTGTGGCAGCTTGCCGCATTAACGCAAAACCGCACGCCGCAGGCACTGGCAGAAGCTGAAAAAGCCGCCCTGCTTGATGCCTTGCGCCGCCATCCGCCTGTGGCCGTGTTTCCACCGCAGGCAGAAATGGAACACTTTATGCACCAAGCGCTGGTACAAGCAGAACTATCCACCGCCGCCGGCGAAATCCCGGTGGGCGCGGTGGTGGTGCATCAAGGCAAAATCATTGCGGCGGCACACAATACCTGCATTGCCGACCACAACATCAGCCATCATGCCGAAATCCGCGCACTGGCCGAAGCCGGGCGGGTGCTGCAAAACTACCGTCTCGACCATTGCGATGTCTACATCACTTTGGAGCCGTGCAGCATGTGCGCCAGCGCCCTGATTCAAGCACGCATCCGCCGCGTGATTTACGGCGCGGCAGAGCCCAAAAGCGGCGCGGCGGGCAGCATCATCAACCTGTTTGCCGATAACCGCCTCAACCGCCACACCGCCGTTCTCGGCGGCGTAGCTGCCCGGGCGTGCCAAGAGCGGTTGCAGCAGTTTTTCCGCCACAAACGCAACAGGCCGTCTGAAAGCCTATAATGCCGACAAACCTGCCGTATCCATCACCACACTTTTTCAGACGGCCTGAAACTTCCGCTGTCGTAAAAATGATAGAAACGGCAATGAAATAGCTGATTTTTTAAATAAATCTATTTTTTAAATGAATCTAATGGTTTAAAAGAGAAATTAATAAAAGATTTTTAGCATTAAAATTGCCGAATCTATAGCCACAATAACCACTTAAACAATATATTGAACACCGGGCGGCGGAGCCTGCCGAAGCCATGCTGCCGCTCATCAGGCCGTCTGAATCAATATATTCACACCCGCAACCGTAAAAGGATTACATCATGCAAACCGCTATTTTCGCCGGCGGCTGCTTCTGGTGCATCGAAGCAGTGTTCAACCAAATCAACGGCGTTTCCGCCGCCCTCTCCGGCTACATCAACGGCCACACCGAACAACCCGACTATGCCGAAGTGTGCAGCGGCAACAGCGGCCATGCCGAAGCCGTGAAGATTGAATTCGACCCCGAAGTTGTCAGCTACCGCACGCTGCTGGAAATTCTTTTTACCATCCACGACCCCACCCAACTCAACCGGCAGGGGCACGATATCGGCAGCCAATACCGCAGCGGCATTTATTATCTTGATGAAGCCCAAAAAGCCGAAGCAGAGGCATTTTTGGCCGAAGCCGCCGCCCACTACCCGCAACCCATCGTCACCGAACTGGCCGCCGCACAAACGTTTTACCCCGCCGAGCCCTATCATCAAGGCTATTTCAAAAAAAATCCGCAAGCGGGCTACTGCATGGCCGTTGTCGCCCCGAAATACCTGAAAGCCCGCAGCCGCTATGCCGGTTTGTGGCGCGCATAATAGCCGTGCAAACCCTCGATACCGCAGCAGAATTTATTTTACCCAAGCTATCAGGCCGTCTGAATGCAAGATATCGACTACAAGCCCTTTCAGACGGCCTGTAAAAAACGCTATAATCGCCTATCCCCACCCCAACCGAGCTGCGCATGAACAGCCAATTCAAACACATCGGCATCGTTACCCGCCCGCAAACGCCCCGCATTCAAGAAACCCTGCATCTGCTGGTCGACTTTTTATGCGGGCAGCAGCTGGATATTTATCTTGATGAAGCCAGCATCGACGATGGTTCCGCCGCTTCGGAAGACTGGCAGCGCTGCCACATCACCACCAAAGAAAACCTCGGCAAAAAATGCGACTTGGTGATTGTGCTCGGCGGCGACGGCACCTTTCTTTCTGTTGCCCGCAAAATCGCCCCTTACCGCGTGCCGATGATCGGCGTCAACCAAGGGCATTTAGGGTTTCTCACCCAAGTGCCGCGCGAGCATATGGTGCACGGCCTGGGCGGCATGCTCACCGGCAAATATCTGCCCGAAGAGCGCATTTTGCTGGAAACCTCGCTGATACGCGACGGCCAGCCCATGCCGCCTTCGCTGGCGCTCAACGATGTGGTGGTGTCGCGCGGCGGCGCCGGCCAAATGATTGAATTCGAAGTATTTATCAACGGCGAATTCGTGTATACCCAACGCTCGGACGGCTTGATTGTTTCCACCCCCACCGGCTCCACCGCCTATTCGCTCGCCGCCGGCGGTCCGATTCTGCAAGCCAGCCTGCGCGCTTTTACATTGGTGCCGATTTGCCCGCAATCGATGACCAACCGCCCGATTGCCGTGGCTGATACCTGCGAAATCGAAATTTTAGTCACCAAAAGCGGCGATGCGCGCGTGCATTTCGACGGCCAGTCGTTTACCGATATCCATAATTTCGACCGCATCCTGATCCACCGCTACCGCCATCCGCTGCGCGTACTCCATCCCGCCGATTACCAATACTACAAAACCTTGCGCCAAAAGCTGCATTGGGGCGAACAATTGGTGTAAGCCGGCTTTACGGCACAGTAGTTTGATACGGGCCGAAAATCACCGGGCTGCCGGGCTGGCAGCAATGAAGTTATCTGAAGTTATCTGAAGGCATGCGGTTGGTTGCCACATTCTGTTCCCCCCTCCCATCCAACTGGGGAAGGTTTGGGCGGGTATGATGCTGCAAACAAACAAGGCCGTCTGAAAGCATTTTCTTCAGACGGCCTTGGCACACGCAGGGTTTTTGCGAGCAAAGTCCGCACGATGCATTATGTCGGCCGGATTCTTGAATCCGATATTTTTCAGACGGCTGAAACCATTGGGAATCACAAGAATATCAAATCATTGCGCGTACTCCAACCCGCCGATTACCCATACGGCCAAACCTTGCGCCCAAAGCTGCATTGGGGCGAACAAGGGGTAAACCATATCCGCAGCCAACCTGCTTAACCATCTGATTAAAATCAACCAACCAAAACAACAAAGCCATTCTCTTTAAACGCAAAGCCAATTATGCCGCCCTGCGGTGATAATGCCGCAAAGCATGTTCCTTGCGCCGGGGGCTGCTGAAGGCCGATACCCGCTTCAAATAACCGATGACGCGGGTGCCGTAATCGATGTTGCGGCTGCCGCAGGCGCTGCAAGCTTGCAGGGTGCGTTTGTCGATATGGCCGCATTCGTTGCAGATGGTGATTTTCACGTTGATGCAGAAATAGTTGCAACCGGTTTTGGCGGCAATATCGAGCAGCGAGCGGTAGCCCGACGGGCTCAAGGCTTCGTCTAAATTCAGGTGCAACGCCGAGCCGCCGTCCAGCCAGTCGATGAGTTCGCGCCCGTGCAGCAAAAATTTATCCAACGCGTTGATTTTTTCATCTTCCACTACGTAAAAATACGAATTGTAGCAGTCGCGCGCCACTTTATAGCCGTCGGCCTTATCCCATTTGGCATTTTTCACACCGAGGTTTTCTGCCGGCACAAATTCGGTGTTGAAGCGCACACCGTATTGTTTCGAAGCGGTTTTATTGGCTTCAAAAATGGTTTTCAGACGGCCTTGCACAAATTCAATGTATGCGGGGTTATAGCCCGCTTCAATGCCGCAGGCCTCCGCTGCTTCGGCCATGCCGTTGATGCCGATGGTGAGAAACTGTTTGTCGAGCGTGATAAAGCCTGCGTCATACACCGGCAGCATGCCGGCGGCCTGATATTCTTCCATCAGCTTGCGGTAGGCGTATTGGTAGCGGTGCAGCTTGGCCACTTCTTCAGCCAGATCGCGGCCGTCTTGCTCGAGGCGGTTCATATTGAGCGTTATCACGTTAATCGAGCCGGTGGCCACGCCGCCCGCACCGAGGGTGTAAGAAAAGGTGCGGTCGTCAATCTGATTACGCAGGCGGCAGCAGGAAGCGAGCGAATCGGGGTTGTCGGACAAATACATGAAAAACGAATTGCCCTCGGCCAACTCTTGCGCCATTTCGTCGGCAAACTGCCGGTCTTTGCAGGCGCCGTTTTCGGTGAGCATGGCGGCAGTTACCACCGGGAAAGTGAGCACCGATTTGCTGCGCTCCTGATTAAACCATTTCAGAAAATAATTTTGCAGCCGCGCCACGCTCGCCCATTCGGGTTTGGTGAAATCGGGAAACACAAAATCGCCGAACATGGCTTCGAAATAATGTGTGTCATACAGCGAAATATTCCAAAACACGCTCTGATAACCGCGTGCGGCGGCGGGCTGGTTGATGCTGTACACCACATGTTGCAAATGGTTGGCCACTTCGTGCGCATGGGTGTTCAAATAATCAGCGCCATAATCGCGGCGGGCGAAATAATCGAAATAAGTGAGAAATTCCACCGTGGCCACGGCGCCGGCAAACTGCGCGCTGATGGCAAACACGAGGTTGACAAACGAGCCGCAAAACGAAGCCAGATGCTTGGGAGCCTGCGATTCGCCGCCGAGCTTGGTCAGCCCGTCGCGCAAAAACGGATACAGCGTCACCGACACGCAATAAGGCTTGAGGCTGGTTTCGTCGTGCACATAAATTTCGTGCGCCTCAATCTGGCGGATGTATTCCTGCGCCCATTCGCTGCCGAAAATCTCGCTGATTTTGCGGCTTACTTGCGCGCGGTTGACCTGCACCAGAAAATCTTTCATCAATTCGTTTTCCATGGTGGCAATATTTTTATGCGTTACATTGGCATTGGCGTCTATGTGCGAGCCGTCGGCCGCATTGTGCGCCGCAATGTAGTCGTCGATAAAATGCAGCTTGCCGCTGAGTTGTTCGGGATGCAGCCGAATCATAAGGGTTCTCCTTGAAACAAATGATTAAGATTGGCGCCGGAGCGCAGATCGGTAAATTGTTGATTGGTATCGGGGTCATTCAAACCGCCGCGCTCGGGCAGCCAGCGGCCGGTTTTCAGATAAGTGAGATGCGGCAACAGCGCCGGATCAAGCTCGTGACGCTCCAGGCCGGTGTAGAGGCAGGTGTGCAGCTCTTCCTCGCGGGCAATGCGCAACATCTGCTTGAGCAATCCGCCGTGCCATTCGCCGCCCATAAACAGCACGCAGCTAATCAAACCGCGATATTGTTTCAGACGGCCTTGTAAGTAGCCTGCCGTCAACACCGTGCCGCGCCCCGCTTTCCAACTGTCGCTGCTGTGGCAGCCGCGGCAGCGCAACGGGCAGCCCGAACAGAAAAACGCCAACGACACTTCGCCCGGCACTTCTTGCCACACGATTTCTTCGCTGATAAACCTGAGTGCCTGCATCGCCCCCTCCAAATACTATATATAGTGTTAAAATGCACCAATAACTACTAGATATGGTATTTTATGGATTTTCAGATTTGCCTTACTGACTTAAATCAAGTTTCACCCAACCACTTTGTAAAACATTCATTATCGATGCGTGTTTATTAAGCGGGAATACAAAAGGCCGTCTGAACATTTTTGTTCAGACGGCCTTTACGCCATGACATCGATAGTGGGTTACGGTTGTCGGCCGCTTTGCAGGCAAATTACTGCATCAAGGCTTACAGACGGCCGATTCAAAGCCGGAGCCTTCCAGCAAAACCCGCCGATTTCCACAACCTGTCAATCTACCACCCGCTGCTGCGGCAAACGCCCCGCCCAATCGCAGGCAAACTGCCAGGCAATCCGCCCCGAACGGCTGCCGCGCATCAGCGACCAATTCAAAGCCGCCTGCCGTGCGGTGTCGTCTAACGGCAGGCCGAAATCTTCCAGCCAATTTTCCACAGCTTGCAAATAATCGTTTTGATCAAACGGATAAAAACTCAACCACAAACCAAAGCGGTCAGAGAGCGACACTTTCTCTTCCACCGCCTCTTTCGGATGCACTTCCCCGCGCACGCCCGTTGTTGCCGCATTTTCATCCATATATTCCGGCATCAGATGGCGGCGGTTGGAGGTGGCATACACCAACACATTAGCGCAACGCTGCGACAAACCGCCGTCAAGCGCTGTTTTCAGCGCTTTATACGTGTCTTCGCCGCTTTCAAACGACAAATCATCGCAAAACACAATAAACTTTTCCGGCCGCTTTTCCAACAACGTCAACAGCGCGGGCAAACTCACCAAATCGGTTTTATCCACCTCAATCAGGCGCAGACCCGCATCGGCGTATTCGTGCAGCAACGCTTTCACCAGCGAAGATTTACCTGTGCCGCGCGCGCCCGTCATCAACACATTATTCGCCGGCCGGCCCGCCAAAAACTGCTCGGTATTGCGCACCAGCCGCTGCATCTGCCCGTCTACCGCGGCCAAACGGCTCAACGCAAATGTATGCGGCTTGGGCAGGCTTTCCAACACCCCGCGCCGCCCCACGCTCTGCCAGCGGTAAGCCAGCGCCTGCCAATCCGGCTCGGCCGTTTCGGGCGGCAGCCAAGCATCTAAGCGATTTAACACAGAAGCGGCGAGTTTAAAAAACTTAGCGGGTTTCATGCAGATTCCTTTCAGACGGCCTGATTTATTTTTGCGATAAAGGATTATGCAGCGTGAAATGAATCCAGACAAGCAAGGCCGTCTGAAAGCCTTGCTTCATATAAGCCACGCTTTCAGACGGCCTTTTAATCATGCTGATTTAAATATCAAACCCATGCAGAAAATACGGTGTACCATTATTCCATTTTACCAAATGGTCACCTTTCCCAAGCAGTTTTTCTGCACCGGTTTCATCCAAGATAATTTTGGATTCAGTAGATTTCTGTACGCTTAAAGCAATGCGGGCAGGCAGATTGGTGCGTAATGTGCCGTCTAAAGTTTGCGCATCGGGCCGTTGTGTAGACAAAATCAGATGAATCCCCGAAGCACGGGCTTTTTCGGCCAGCATCATCAACTGCTTTTCAATCCCGTCATGCTGCTTTTTCAGGTTTGCCAATTCATCAACCACAATCACACGATAACGCGGGCGGACGGATACAGGCAGTTGGGAAATTTTCTGCACCCCGTGTTGCTTCATCAATGAATAACGCTGCTCGGATTCATTGACCGAATCCAGCAAAAATTGGTACATCTCATCGTAATCATCCAAAATCCGCTCTTCCCACAAGTCTTCCTCATTCTCAAATACCAAATAATCTACTTTTTTCGGGTCGAGAATGGCAACCTCCAATTTATCCTGCCCCTTGGATAAATCAAACAGGCTGCGTAACATGGTGCGCAGAAAAACCGATTTTCCCGAACCGGTTGTGCCACCTATCAATAAATGCGGAGCGGTTGCCAAGTCTTCAAAATGCGCCTTGCCGTATTCATCAATACCCATGCATACCGGCAGAATATGATTCTGATCATATCCGGCCATTGCTTCTGCAAACTTGGCAGCGCCCAGCTTGTGCCATTGCTGCTTGGGGCGCAGCAGCTTGATATCATAAGCATGGCTTTCATTGTTGTAACAGGGTACGATATGCAGGGCGGTTTTTTTTACGCCTAAATCCGAACACAACCCTTGATGGTGTTTTTCCAAATCCACATATCTACCCAAACGCAGCCGGTAAATATCATAACGCGCCCCTGCATGATTGAAGTTCAGCTCGCTAACCGGAATATTCAAACGCTGAAATGCGCTGCGCAAACGCTGTTCTTGGTTTTCAGACGGCATGACTTCGCCGCCTTCTGCAACAAGGCCGTCTGAAAGGCTGATCTTACCTGCGTTTTTTTCCGCCAATTCGGTCAACTCATTCAAAAACGCCTGCCGCGCTGCTAAATCGGAATCGGGTTTGAAGCGTTTGCAGCCTTCCCAGAATTTATCCAACTCCACTGCACCCGTATGCCACAGCGACTGAATCAGGGTGTACAACTCGTCTTTGGTCACAGCCTCGCCGGGCTTTAAGCAAAAAAGTGTTTCACTCAATAAAACCAACCAAAGCCGCGAATAATCCTGAAAACAGGTTTGAAATGATGGAATTTCCACTCCCTTTCCGTTTCCGGATGGCGCCGGAATCAAACGATGTGCCTGTTTAGTGAATCCTTTCGCAAAACAATAACCTATACACAACATTGCCCAGTCAAAATTATTATCCAGAGGAGGCAGTGCACCTGCATTTATTAATTTTTCTCTGATATCTTTTGCTTCTTTACTGGAAATAATCCGCTTTTCCCCCATCAAGGTATGAAAATAATCAGTATCCCAATCGCCATCATGATCCAGTTGATACATACTTGTTTCCCTTATTCAAAATAAACATCGGCAGAAATACGCGAACGCGCACCCGCACTATTCAAAGATTCTGCTTCAACCAGATAGGTACGGCTGACAGACGGCTCTAAACGGTAGTACACTTCCGGTGTAATTTCCGTATCTTGCGACAATAAAATCACCTGCTGTTCCAAATTGCACCAATGTTTGAACAATCCTTCACGATGGCCTTCATCCAACCGTGCCAGCGGCGTATCAATGATAAAGGGGGCGCGATAACGGGTAACTTCTGCCAACGCGGACACCAACGCCATAATCAGAATCTGCATTTGCCCTGCCGATAGGTCTACGCGGGATTCATAGCCATCTTTTCCAAAAATGCCCATACGCCCGTCGCTTTCCACACGAATTCTGTCAATACGCTCATCATGCGCGATGGCACGGTTGATCCGTGTAGCCGCTTCGCCGACTTCTTTAACTTTCTTTTTCAGCAATTCTTCAGTCAGGCGGATAATGACCTTATCTACTTCACCCGCCCTGCGCGATTTCAGCAACTTTGGATTACTGTCGCTGATTTTGTCCTGCAAATCTTCGACTTCTTTCTGCCAACGTTTAAAATCTTTCTCTTGGCGGCTTTCATTGCTTTTCAGATGGCCTGTACGTTCTTTGAATTTTTCAGTCTCTTCGGTCACGGCTTTCAACTGCTCGACCAACTCATCTTTATTTGTGCCTTTCAGCAATTCGATTTCTGCCGAAATTTTCTTGCGTTCCGCCGCACGCTTCTCATTTTCCGCCAACAGCATACCAATTTTATCCTGCGGCATCCCCTGCAATCTGTTGATTTCATTTTGAATCTCTGCATGAGCATTGACCGACAGGTAATTGTGTTCTATTTTGTCGGCACATTCAGATGGCAACGGATAAAATAAATCTTCCCAGCAGTCTTTTACAGCCTCTTTCATCAAAGGCTGACCCAAAATCATATTGGCCACCGGGCCCAATGCCTGATTAACCTTCTCGCTGGAAACAAATGCATT